>PMSQ01000043.1 GCA_003168355.1 Acidobacteriaceae bacterium
AAGGTGCCATCGCCGTTGCCCAACAGCACGCTCACGGTGTTGCTTTGGAAATTCGCAGCCACAAGATCCAACTTGCCATCGCCATTAAAATCTCCAGTGGCTACGAAAATCGGCTGGCTCCCCACGGCGAAGGCGACTGCAGACCCAAACGTGCCGTCGCCAACTCCTAGCAAGATGCTGACCGTGTTGGTGGCATAATTTGCCACCGCGAGGTCAGGGATTTTGTCTCCATTAAAGTCGCCCACCACCACGGACTGGGGGTCGGTGTCGGTTCCGGTCGAGAACTGATTCGGTCCCTGGAACGTACCATCGCCATTGCCCAAAAGGATGGAAATCGTGCCTGCGCCACAAGTGGGGAAATTTGGGCAATTGCTGCTCGTCACCGCCAAATCTAGAGCACCGTCTCCGTTGAAGTCGGCCGTTGCAACCGAAGAAGGAGTGAGGCCAGCCGGATAGTCGGAGCGTGATTGGAAGCTAGAATTCCCATTATTCAAAATCACACTTACAGTATTCCCACCCGAATTTGCTACAACCAGATCGGTTTTACCGTCGTTATTGAAATCTCCCGCGGCCAGCGAATACGGAATCTCCCCCGTCCCGACGTTCACGTACCCTTGGAACGTGCCATCACCAACTCCCCAGAGCACGCTTACGGTGTTGCCATTGCCAGCCGATACAGCTAGATCCAGATTCCCATCGCCGTTGAAGTCGCCCACGACCACCGCAGTGGGGAACATAGCGGTGTGGTATTCCACGTGTGGTGCGAACGAACCGTCCCCCAAACCCAGCAGTATGCTGACCTCGTTGTTCCGCTGATCCACAACCGCGATATCGAGTTTGCCATCCCCGTTGAAATCTGCCAGGGCGATTGAGACCGGTGTGCTTCCCGTCACATACTGGAACTGCGTTTGAAACGTGCCGTTTCCAACGCCCAGGAGCACGCTGACCCTGCTGTTAGTGTTGTTGTTGGCCACCGCCAGGTCGGGGATACCGTCGCCGTTAAAATCGCCCACAGCGACTGAGTACGGATTGAATCCTGTGTTGTATGCCACCTCTGCATTAAAGGTTCCATTGCCGTTGCCCAGCAGCACCCCCACCGTCCCGTCCGTGGCGTTGGTTACAACAATGTCGAGATTGCCGTCTGCGTTGAAGTCGGCAGCCGCTATTCCTCGCGGTTGCTTTCCGGTGGCATAGTCGACCTTGGGCTGGAAGGTGCCATCGCCGTTACCCAGGAAAATGCTCACCGTATTGCTGGCCGAATTCGTCACCGCTATGTCTGGATGTCCGTCTCCGTTGAAATCTCCGACGACAACGCCTTCTGGGGCATTGCCGGTCACATAATCCACCTTGGGGCTGAACGTGCCATCTCCCTTGCCCAACAGCACGCTGACCGTGTTGCTGGTTGAATTCGCTACCGCAAGGTCCAGGTTTCCGTTACCGCTGAAGTCTCCCACGGCCACGGCTTGAGGATTCGCGCCGGTCGTGTATTGAGGCGCCTCGAAGAATTGACCGGCCTGGGCGAGCAGCGTCCCGGATAGCGCGCAAAAAACAACTCCCAAAAGCGTACTTTTCAGCATAAAGCCTCCCTGCACAGAATTCTTCGTTTCTCCGATGGGCACACGCGCGCGCCAACCCGCTATACCACTCACTTTGCTTCCGTCCTGTTTCCACAGGTCGAAGTACAGAGAACGGAACGGTAGATAGGAACCAAGGGGCGATCATGCCGGCAAAAAATGACTCGGGTCACTACGGGGGAGAAACTAAGGGGAGGTCTGCTTTAACGGCCGCAGGGGAAGTACTCCGCGGCACTAAAGCTCGAAAAGCTTAATTTGGCATATCCAGTTTGACAATTACCCATTCGGACTAACCAACCGAATGAAGCCTAGATTCTCTAGGTCCTACGACCCTACGCATTATTAAGGAAAGAGGCCCAGATGCGAGATCTGGGCCTCAGGTCCGGGGGGAGGGCTGCTTACGGTCTACCTATTGCCTACTCTTAACTTACTTACTTACTGCCGCCAGCGGCACTTTGCGTTTGAGCCGCCAGTTGCTGCTCAACAATTTGACGCAGTGCGGCATAGTCCAAGGCCCCGCTCAGGAAGTGACCGTTAATGAAGAAGGCGGGCGTACCGCTGAGACCCAAACGCACGCCTTCCTTGCGATCCTTCTCCACCGCAGCCGCTTGCTCGCCTGAATCCAGGCACTTATCAAACTCGGCCGCATCCAGACTTAACGCCCGGGCTTGCGCTTTGAGTTGATCTACGTCTAATTCCTTGCTATGGAACAACTCGTCGTGGAACTCCCAGAACTTCCCCTGTTTGCTCGCGCAACGTGTCGCTTCCGCGGCTTTCTCCGCACGCGCGTGCATGGGCAACGGGAAATCCTTATAGGCAAAAGCCATCTTGTCGCCCAAATCAGCCTGCAGCCTCTTCACATCAGCGGCTACCTTCTGACAATAGGGACACTCATAGTCCGCGAATTCGACCAACGTCACCGGCGCCTTCTCCGGGCCGAGCATTTGCGCGTTCTGGATATCCACGTTCGCGCGGGGGGGCGCAAGAGTGATATATACAGTGTTTTGGGTGCGTAATGCCTTCACGTAAGCGGAACGTGCTTTCGCAGCGCGGACTTGACGAATCTTTTCCAGGATTTTTTCGCGGACCGCTTCATAGGGCTGATCGACTTCCAAGCCCTCGTAGTAGACCTTCATTTGATCTTCCGTGGGATCCTTCACCTGCGAATTGATGTCCCGGTCAACCAGTTGATCAACCGTCAGGCCCACGCTCTTCGCCTTCTGCTCCATCAACTTCTTGTCGATGAGTTCGTTCAGTGCCCTGGTTTCTGCTTCGTAATATTTATAATGCGCCGATAAAAGTTTGGCGGACTCTTCCTGTTCGAGTTCGCCCATCGTAACCTTGACCCCACCTACGTTCGCGACTATTTCGCTGGCATCATTTTGGGCGACCATACTTCCTGCACTCAGCAATGCAAGCGCAGCGGTCAATCCCAACTTTAAAGCTTTTCCTGAAACTGACATGAGACCCCCCATCTCATTAAGATTAAAACTTGCCGACGTATTGAATTCAGAAGAGGCCTCGCCGGAAAGCGGATGTACTCGCTTTCTGGCGAGCCCAGATTCTAGAAGCCAGGTGGGGCCAGTAGGAGCCCCCACCCAGACTCAGGTAAAACGGAACTAGTCTCCAGTTCCGCAGGTGAGTATGCCCGCGCCGCTGCCGCCAATCGAAACGGCGAGGCAGTCTTCTTCGAGCAGGTCAAGTTCGGTGAGACTGAGAGTTTCGTCCTGCGAAGCAGTCTCAGTGATTTGGTTGCCGGTCTGGATGTGAGTGGCCCAAGCGCGAATTCCGGGTGACGGAACGATGCCAGCGGTAATGGTCGGAAGCGGGCAAGTGTTGGACTTGGGTGCGCTCGAAACAATCCTGATCGATCCGGTGCTCAGGGTTACTCCCGTCAGCGGGTTCTTGGTCAGATCCACGTTCACGGAAAGTGTACGCAGGTCATTCGGAGTGAGCAGGCAGGCGCCACACTCTGAAATTTCCTGTTCCGCATCGAACACGAAAATGTCTGCGCAAAGATTGCCGCCGACATAATCAGTATTCGTCAGTTGTACTACCGCAACCGGAGCGCCAGCAGTGTTGGCGTTAATGAAGTAATCGACCTTCAGAGTATCGGGAAACGTGGTGGCGGCCGCCGCGTACCCGGCACAGAGAGTCAGGGCCAGTGTACAGACTACAAGCATAGTGGTTCGACGCATTGTTATCCTCCTTAGATTACGCCGCCAAGCTGGGGAGGGGTT
>PMSQ01000087.1:0-2943 GCA_003168355.1 Acidobacteriaceae bacterium
GAATTCGTATTACTGCGAGTGGGGTTGGAAGACGTCTCAGCGGTCTGTGCCAGTCAGAGTCTGTAGTTTGATGGGCTCGCGAAAGCTCCTCTGAATAACGTGCCTGAGTCTCCTACGAGCTCTGGCGAGCCGTGCCTTTACCGTTCCGGAGGGCACCCCGAGCAACTGCGCTGTTTCGCGAATGCTCAAACCATCGACATCACGCAATCGAATCCATACGCTGGTCGAAAGNNGCGTGGACATCAACACGATCCGAGCGTGGCTGGGCCATGTTTCAGTGGACACGACCAACGTCTACGCAGAGGTCGATCTTGAAATGAAGGCCAAGGCGCTGGCAGCTTGTGACACCGGGGGAAAGAGGCTAAAGAAGAAAATGTGGCGCACAAACCCGCGCGTCATGGAGTTCCTTCGCAGTCTCTGAATCCGGAATTATGTGGTGCGTTCCCGCGCGCGAGGGCGTGTCTCTACGCGCATCCTGAAGCGAGCGCCACATAAATGTCTGCGCCACATAAGTGGGCGATCTCATGCACAAGCNNAACAGGCGTTCGCGGTATCCGCTCACGTCGCCATTGACTTCGGTCAGTGTTGGGAGTTCTTTGCCTTCGGTCTGACTGATGTCTTATCTCGTGATTTGCGGCCGAGCCTCTGCGCGCCCGATGGAATCCGCGAGTTGATGTACTTCTCGATGGCAGTCAAGCGAAGATCACTGCTATGTCGATTTACAGGGTCCTAAGAAAAGCTGAACGACTCGGCACCTCATTCTGTGTTTGTGACTCGAAAGATGCCGGCGTTGGATCGTGCAATCAGTTTCTAACGGAGTTGAGCTTGCGCGATTGTTCTGTCTACACACAGCGCGCTTACGCGCTGGGTCTCGCGCATTTCTTCAGTTGGCTGCACGCCTCGGGAGGAGATCCCGATCACGTCACGCGTCAGATTGTTGGCAGCTACATCACTGAGTTCGCGAGAGGTACAAAGCAGGGTGCTGTTGGCGCGCGATCAGCCGAAAAGCCGCGCCAGCCACGCACGATCAACCATCGACTGAGCGTGCTCGCGTCATATTTTGAGTACTGCATTCGCTGCGACACCGAGGACGGGCGAGGTCCTTGGAAAGGTCGCATCAACCCAGCCTGCTGGAACCCTCTCGCCGAAGAGCCGCGTCACGGGATGATCGGGCGCGACTTGCCGGCGCGCCAGCGACAACGTGATGGATTCCGTCGACGTATTCCGCGCACGCTTCCGAAAGTCCTGGAGCCCACAGCGATTCAGAAGCTGATCAACAGCGCGGGTTCCTATCGCGATAGAGCGATTCTGATGTTACTGAGCCGCACGGGTCAGCGCATCGGCGATTGGAGTCCGATTGCTGGCCGACACGGGATTTTGGGCATGGAACTAGAGGACGTCGATCGCAAGCGGCGCTTCATCACCGTACGGCTGAAGGGTGCGCGCGATCAGCACCGCGTGCCCGTCACCGACGACTTCTGGCCGATTTACGAAGAGTACTTGCGCACCGAGCGGCGCGCGGCACCGGACGTTCACGCTGTTTGGATCGCTTCGAGGAAGGGTCAAGGCAAACCCCTTCGCTATACCAGTTTTGAATCGGCCCTGCGCTACATCGGTCGAAGGGCGGGCATCTCGGTTCATCCGCATCTTTTCCGTCACACGCTCGCGCAGGGCGTGCTGGAAACCACCGGCAACATCAAGGTCGCGCAGGAGATTCTCGGGCATTCACACCTCAGCACGACAGCCGATCTGTACTTGCGCGTCGATCAGCATGCGATGGCCAATGCGCTGGCGGCGAAGTCAAGCACCGAGCGAGCCACGAAGCAACGATCGTGGCCCTCAGCTAAAGCTGCACAGTACGCCTTCGCTTATGACGATGAAACGATCTTGGAACTGGAGCGCACCATTGCGCAAGCCTCCGATGTCAAGCCATCTGGTGGAGATTCTTAATGTCAGCGCTGGTGTTTGCACTTACATCACGCCGCGCAAGTCGAGTTGACTTGCGCGGCGGCGGTGGCTCTGCTGTTGATAAATTCGGTGGCTCGTTGGGCGTGGGCCGCGGCGGTGAACACCGCTCGGCTGTCAGCAGCCAACACTTTCAGCCAGGTTGCGATATAGGATGCGTGATCCTCGCGCGGTTCCAAAGCAAGTTCCAGATCGGCGCACAGGAAAGCGGCTCCGAGTTCGGCAACCAGTTCCTCGACCGCGTAACCTTCGCTCCCGAAGCGATGCCCGCCGAAGTCACGGTCGAGCCGCGTCCTGCTGCCTGTCCAGTGGGTGCATTCATGGGCAAGCGTCGCGTAATAACTGTCCGCGTCTTCGAAACTCTCGAACGGCGGCATCTGGATCGCATCAGCGGCGATACTGTAAAATGCGCGATTTCCGCCGTGTCGGATGGTGGCTCCCATGACCGCAAAGAACTTCTCCGCGTGATCGATGCGGGCCACAGGGTCGAGTGTAGGTGCGGCTTTCGCATAATAAACTTCCGGCAGGCCTTCGATCTGCTCGACATTGAAAACGGTGTACCCCTTGAGAAACGGGATTTCCCGGTCGATTTCGTCGCCCGTCTTTTCGTCGGTTTCTTTTCGCGTGATGCTGTCCGCGTAGACGACAAGCGAGCCTTTCTCGCCCTTGCGGATGTGGGCGTCCAGCTCCGATGCCTGTTTGAAGGTCATCCAGATGGGAGCCACGAAGTTCTGTGCCATAGCGCTTGCCCACAGGGAGAGAACGTTGATTCCGCTGTAAGGCTTTCCGTTGTGGCGGAGTGGACGCGTAATCCGTCCTGCTGCATGTTCGGCATTCCACGGTCTAACCCAAGGCCTGACACCTTTTTCCAAGTGACTGACGATCTGGTTGGTAATCCGGGTGTAGACGTCTTGCTTTTCGGTTCGCTGCATTGTTTTTCTCCTTTACGAGCGTTTAAAAACTTCATTCCCTCGTAAT
>PMSQ01000087.1:3014-10911 GCA_003168355.1 Acidobacteriaceae bacterium
ATGACGGCATTCCAGAAAGCAGAGGCGCTGGCAGGTCAGCGCTACGACCGAGACACGCTGCTCGCGGTGGTTCATGAGGTCACAACGTATTTCCGCATGCCGAACAGCTTTGAGAGATCGAAGATGCGGGCAGTCTGTCGACACTTGGCCGATGCTCTCGATCGCTGCAGTGGATCAACCCTGCAACAGCGCTGGAACGATTTCGAGAAGAGGGTTTGGCCGAAGTGGAAGGCTGGAATCGACCGTCGCGGCGGCACGTATTGGATTTGGGGTGCACGCGTCCTAATATCCGCGCGGATTATCGTACCGAGTCTGGACATGCTGGCCAACGTACGTGTCAACCAGTGGATCGCGCACTTGCCAGAAGATCACCCGCTCGCGCAGCAACACCGTGCGCTGCTCAGCGCAACCGCTACGATTACCTGGACTTCATCGTTTAATCGTCATCTCGCGGTTTGCAATGGGCTGCGGATTCTGCTCGCTCGCGGTTACGACAGCCTCCACTATATTAAGGATAGCGACCTGAAGCTGCTGTCCGCTCGATGGTCGAAAGGTACGGACGCGCTCGACGCCGCGCTCTGCTCAGTCGGCGTGTTTTCTCGCACGCCGAAGCGAGGCTCTGCCCGCCACGGCAGGANNTACGAAGCCCGAGTCAGCGATGTCTATCGGACGCTGCGACATAAAGTCATTGCCCTCGCACACTTTTGGCGGTTCATTCGGGATAAGCATCCCAGTGTTAAGCGCTGCTCCGAGATTCTGCCACGCCACGTCCGCGACTATATCCCGCATGCGATCACACGTGCTCGCGCTGTTCAGCGCGGCCCCGGAGCCGGCGAAGAAGTGCGCCCAACCGCACATAGCTGGCTGGTGGACCTGCGCGTCTTCTTCTCCGACCTCTGCGCCTGGGCAACCGAGCCCGACTCTCCCTTCAAACGCTTCGCTCCGCGTACGATTCCGGTGACGCGACACACGCTCCTGGGCTACGGCTTTGAAAAAGCACGGGAACGCACCCGAGCCCGTATCACGGCCACGGTGCTCGATCTGGAGCGCGAGATGCCGAAGATTCGCGCCTTTGCCCTTCAGCAGTGGAAAGCTGCGGTAGCCGCGCCCAAGACCGCAACCACGCGCGGCTACCCATGGTCAGACGAGGTGGATACGTTTTGGGATTGGGCGCTTCTGGAACTGCTCGTACAGAGCGGGTTACGCATCGAAGAGGCAAGCGAACTGACCACGCTCGACATTCTCAAGCGGAAGATGCCTGACGGTCGCATCTATTATCTGTTGCATATCAAGCCGTCGAAGTTTGATCGCGCTCGCGTCATTCCCGTCGGCGACGGGCTCGGTCGTGTCCTAGCCGAGATCATCCGGTACGTAAAACGCTTTTACAACAGCAAGTCGGTCCCGGTTTGTGATCATTGGGACCTACTGGAGAAGCGGCCTCGCCCTCCAGCGCCGTACCTGATCCAGGGCGTTCGCCATCCCAGCACCGCTGGCATTCAGACCATTCGCAGTCGCATCCGCGAGATCTCGATCAACGCAGGAGCCCGCCGCTCGGATGGTTCTCCCCTCGTGCTGCTGCCGCACGATTGCCGGCGCGTCTTTGCATCCGAACATCTGAACAACAACACGCCCGTGCACATCATTCAAGCGCTGCTCGGTCACGCCTCTCCGGACACCGTGATGATCTATGCCAAGCTCTACCCCAGTCAGCTCATCGAGGAGTATCGCAAGACCGTGCGCAGTCTCTATAACGCCTACTACGGCGAAGACGGACTGAAAAACCCGACCGCGGAAGAATGGGCGGCCTTCACTTCGAGCTGCAACCTGCGCGATATGGGCACACACCTCTGCGCCTTGCCCACCGGAGAACACTGTCCGAAGGGATTGATCTGCCTCGGCTGCGCGCATGCGCAGCCAAAGAAAAGTGCGGTGCCGATCTTTCGGCGCATGCTTGCCAGCCACGAGCGCAGCCTGGTGGCTGCGCGAGGTCACAGCGAACCTGCCGGCCAGATCGCGGCCCGCGAGATGGAAATTGTCAGGATCAAGGGAGCGTTGCAGAGAGCGGAGGAACTGAGCGACGACGTGGCCGCTGCTATCGAGCGGGTTCTCTGATGACTATCGACTGTGAGCTTCAGAGGGTCCACACGGTTGACGAACGCGTCGCGATGGCTCACGCAAAGGTCCCCAATCGCGCCCACCGACCCGCTCGATGAGTGCTAAGACCATTTGTCGTTACCCATCTCGATATGCAGTTTGCTGACGACCGGGAAACAAAGGTAGGATTGATTTTAACCGGGCCTCTTCGAGCCGGAGTTCAATGAATCCTGCGCCCTACAAACTGCCGAAATGGAAGATGGCAGCGTTCTCACTGGCCCTCCTTCTGGGTATAGGCTTAATTGCCGTCTACCGCTTTCTAAATCCACCGGATCCACCAGACGAGGATCCAGATAATTTCTCTTACAACCTAGATAAGACGGTGATTCAAGCGGGAATGCGCGATCTGGACAAAGCGTCCTTGTCGCCAGACGGCTCCACAGTGCTGATTGACAGGAGAGAGATGAAGCAGGACCTGTCTGAAACGCATTGGCTGGAGTTTCACGATGTAGCATCTTTCAGGACACTTGCGACGATCCCGCTGCCGACGGTGCCACCACCGCCACCTTCGCGGCCGAAGACGGAACTCGTATCCCAGGCGGTTCATTTCTGCAATGGCGGGAACATCATTCTCGTCTATGAAGGCGGCTACAGCCTCTCCATCATTGATGCTCGCACCTACACGCAAAAGGCTTCTATCACGCTGGCGGTGACGATCAACCGCTCGGCACAGAACCCACTTCCTGACGATAATCCCCCCGTTGTTATGGCCTGCAGCTGTGCCGCCAATGCGCCGGTCGCCGCGGTTGAACTTGTGTTTGGTCCGTTCGGAACGGGCGTCACGAAGGTTTTCGATCTGGATAACGGCCAGCAAGTATCGGAGATTGCAACCGATGTATTTGGGTATCCGCGGAACATCGATATCTCGCCCTCAGGAGCAAGCGCGGCAATCCTGGTCGCAAGATTCCAGCCAGGGGATCTCAGGCGCCCTGATGACGCAGCAAAATACAGCGCTGATCTTGCGATCCTCGATATGAATACGCGGTCTCTGCGCCGTAGGATTCTGACCGGCCTGGACGGTTCGCACGTGACTTTTGCAGGTGAGGATGAGGTCGCGGTCGCCTCCAGTGGCGAAGGGAACGAGGAGAACCAAGTCATCGAATTGTTCGACGTTCGCAGCGGCGCGGTTTCGCAACGTTTCGGAGATCCGGCCGACGGCGCGCGGGCGTTCGTCGCGGCGTCCGCGGATGGGCACTCACTTCTCGGCTACACCGGTAAAGAGTGGATGTACCGAGAGGGCATGGGAAGTTATCTCCAGATTAACAGGGCGCGCTTCACGATCTGGGATCGACGAACCGGCAAGGTGATGGCGCAATCTCCCGGACTCCAGGTCTTCAAAGCCGACTATAAGATGCTGGACAACTCGCACACCATCAGCACGCGCCCAATCATAGATTACAGTCAGCAAGGTAACGCCGTTCTCGTGAGTTGGCCAGGTTTTTCGACGAAACGCCTTGAGGTCTTCACCGTAAAGTAACTTCCGCTGCACCTCCCAAGCTCCACTCACAGTTGCTTCGAACCACGGATAACTCGAAAACAGGAAGGGGAGTGGATGTTCAGGCGATCGCACCCAGACTCTGGATTGGTGGGGCTACAGATAGCTGGAACCTCACCATCAGAGAGCGTTGCACAGGCTAGTGGAGTTGAGCGATGATGTGCTTGCTGCTATCGAGAGGTACATCAACTCGCGGATTCCATCGGGCGCGCAGAGGCTCGGCCGCAAATCACGAGATAATCTGTCAAAAACGTAGACGGCTCGGAATCCGTACAGCGTCCGCTGACCCTCCGTGGTTGCGTCTGCACTCGGCTCGTCGGTCGCTACATCCTTCGTGCTTCGTCTTCCGACCATCGGGGCGAGAATGAAAATGCCTTTTTCTCCCCGTTTAACGAAGCGGCCAAGCGAGTTCCAAGTACGAAGTCCGGCAACGTTGGTAGCATCGGGCTTCTGACGTGCGATGAGCATGATGTTGCCGAAGCTGTAGGTGTGAAACTTCGCCATTGCTCCGAGGTATGCGGTGAGGACTTCACTGTGACCGGACTCCAATGCTGCAACGAGGAAATCCACGGCCTCTTTGGTTCGTGTGTTGACTTCTTCTAATTTCATGTTTTTTCCCTTTCTGCCGTTTCCGGCTTGTTTCTTTCTTCACTTGAGCGGCAGCGGGAAGAAACAAGGCGGAACGGTGAAAGGGACAGAACGGAGGCCGAAGGAGGGTGGCAGGGCGTGAGGGAAAGCGCGGTGAGTGCCAAACGGGGTTGGGGTTAGTTTGGCGCGAAATCGGCGCAGTCCGAAACGCCCGCCCGAGCCGCGGCCAAGCGGCGTCCGCCCGGAGGAGGGCGAAGTGGAAGGAAGATGCGCAGCCCCCTACAATTATCGCGGGCTAAAGGAAAGCTCTACGCAAGTATCATCCAAGATTTCAGAATGGAGACTCGATGATTCTTGTGGTATCGAGTGTTGGTGGCTGGAATTGTTTCTTTTTTGAGGCTTAAGTTAAGGATGCTTGGTGGCTCGCCGACGCTTGAACCAATCCTGCTTGTAAATCGGCAGTCCGTATAGTTGCTCTTCGAGCTTCTGGAACTGCACTTTTGCGAATTCCCTGGGCTCGATGATCTCGAACCACTCAAGCCGCTTCTGAAGAAACTTGTAACTCACAGGCGCGCCGCAGGAGTGCTTTAATCTCACAACCTTCTCGGCCGTGCACTTGCCAGCTTCAATGCCCTCATTCTGGACAGCCTGTAAGAACTCGACCTCCGGAAAAATAAACTCGGCGGCGAAAATCTCCGCCCCGATTTCAGTTGCCTCGTTTGCGTTATAGTCTCCGCAGTTGATCTGCCCTTTTGCGATTGCACCTCGATCACAGAAGTGATGCTTGAGTTCATGCACCATTGCAAACAGGCGCGGCTCTTTGGGAAGATTTCGATTGATGAGAACTGATGGATCACCATCATCACACATGTAGGCGCCTCTGATTCGGGCTGGCAGGTCCCACAGATCGATAGTGACGCCTTCAGCCTTGTAGATGGCTCGGACGAATTGCAGTCCGATGTTTTGAGTTACCGCGTGATAAGCCGCCCTCTTCGCGGCTGCCAAGGCTTTCAACACTGCGTAGTATTCACTCCTGAACATCGCTTCCTCTGCTTATTTACGTCGCGTCTTCCGGATTTCACCACGTGCCTTGCGAAATAGCGCATATCGTGTCAATTCTTCAAGGTCATCCTTGCCTAGATTACCAGTTGCGCTCAAAAGCGCTCTTACTTGCTCTGAAGGCTCAATCTGGGGAAAGAAAACGGATATCGGGACACCAAAGAACCGAGCCAACTTCTCCAGATCCTCGACTGACGGCTTATACGTGGCGGTTTCCCACCTGGAGATTGTGTTCGCGGTTGTGTTCACGCCCAGTGTTTTCAATGCGAGGGCAAGTTGCTCTTGGCTGATCCCCTTGCCGCGATGATGGGTGCGCAAGTCACGGATCTTTTCCCCTACGGTTCGGTAAATCTCAGACATTAAGACACTTCCTTTTATAGGATATATGCATCCTTTTTCCGTTGACACTAAGGTGGAAGCTCTGTTCTACTTCCTACTGAAGGATAATGTCGTCCTACGTCTTCGTCAAAGCAATTTCAGAGGCAGAACCCTACGAGGGACCTGAATGAAAGGCCAGAAGGGCGGGGGACGGTTGATGGAGGGGAGTGAAATGGCACTCGGGAAGCACGAGCGGACGCAATCGGGGCGCTTTCGCAAAGAGCGGGCGGACTCGCTAGCAAAGAACCTGCGGGAGGAGTATCCGGAATTCGAGAATGTCCATGGAAGTACGAAATTGGGAACGTTGAAAAAGGAACTGGACGCAGATTCGCTTAACGAAGTTCGCAGGAAATTGCGGGAGAGGTAGCAGGTCAATCCAAATAACAATGAGGTGAGGTCAATGGCGCGATGCGTATTTTTTAGTTTTCACTATGCTGACATTTGGCGGGTTAACGTGGTTCGCAACAGTCATGTAGTCGATGGGATTGCTGTGGCCGGATTTCAAGATGCTTCCGTGTGGGAGGAAGCGAAGAAGAGGGGTGATGGCGCAATAAAGAAGATGATTGACCAAGCGCTCGTAGGAACATCAGTGACATGCGCCCTCATCGGCGAAAAGACATCTCAACGGGAATACGTTGGGTATGAGATCGAAAAGAGCGTAGAGCGCGGTAACGGCCTCTTCGGTGTCCGCATTCATAACATTAAAGATCAGAATCAAAAGACAGGTTTGTGGGGGCCGGCTCCTCAGGCGCTTATCAACGCCGGCGCTCCCGTGTACGACTGGGACAAGGACAAATTCGGTGATTGGGTCGAAGAGGCGTATAAGAAGTCCCAAGAGAAGAAAGAAGTGGCCGCTAAGGCTGGCCGCTCTTGGTGACGGATGCTGCGATTAACGATCGGCGACGAATCGGTGACAAGTATGGCAAGACGAGTGTATTTCGCTTTTCATTACGATGATATCTGGAAGGTCAATCAGATTCGGAACAGCCACATTGTCGATGGATGCACCGCTGCTGGCTTTATGGACGCTTCTTTATGGGAAGAGGTGAAGAGACGTGGTAAAACTGCAATCCAGCGGGCAATCCTGCAGGGGCTAGAGAAGACGTCCGTCACATGCGTGCTGATCGGCAGAGATACGTGGAAACGAAAGTATGTCCGTTATGAGATCGAGCAAAGTCTGGAACGGGGGAACGGATTGCTTGGAGTGCACATTCACAATATAAGGGATCAGTGGAGGGGAACCTCTGAAAAGGGGAGGGTTCCCGCCATACTTCGCGAGGTAAGAGTCCCAATCTACACCTGGAACCGCACACAGTTTGGTGAATGGATTGAACGAGCTGCAACTGAAACTGAGGCCAAGAAGCCGAAGGGGTTTTTGGATTGGCTGTTTTCTTGACAATTTTTCGAATCGACTGCCTTACGGCGAGTCGTCAACAAGCACATGAGCACTGAAGCGATTGCTGATACCACTTTTATCCGCGAATACACCCGTGAGCTGCACAATAAGAATGCCGCAGTGTTCGCAGGTGCCGGCCTGTCAATGGCCTCAGGCTACGTTGACTGGAAAGCTCTGCTGAGAGAGATCATTCAGGACTTGGGTCTGGACCCGGACAAGGAACACGACCTTGTCACGCTCGCGCAGTATCACTGCAATCAGGCTGGAGGAAGCAAGACAAGGCTCACCCAAGCGATATTTAATCAATTCTCTCCCACCAAAACGCCAACCCAAAATCATCGCATCTTGGCACGCCTCCCCATCCATACGTATTGGACTACAAACTACGACAAATTGATCGAGAAGGCATTGGAAGATGCTAAGAAAGTTCCAGACGTCAAGTATTCGCTGAAGCAGCTCTCTGTGACACGACCGGATCGGGATGTTGCCGTTTATAAAATGCACGGCGATATTGATAATCCCGCGGACGCTATCATCAGCAAGGATGACTACGAAGCTTATCCACTTAAAATGAGCGCATTTGTTTCAGCGCTACGCGGGGATCTCGTCGAAAAGACGTTTCTTTTCTTGGGGTTCAGTTTTACTGATCCAAACATCGACTACATCCTGAGCCGCGTGCGTGTTCAGTACGAGCAGCACCAGCGCCATCACTACTGTATCCAGAAGAAAGTCTCGAAAATGAGCGACGAGACTGATGACGAGTTCAAGTACCGACAATTGAAACAGGATTACTTCATCCGGGACTTGAAGCGCTTCAAGTCCCGGAT
>PMSQ01000209.1 GCA_003168355.1 Acidobacteriaceae bacterium
GAACATCGATGTGGATCGATCCGACGACACAGAGTTACATCATTCTTCTGACGAATGCGGTGCATCCACGGGGGAAGACCAATGCGATCGCTTTGCGCTCGAAAGTGGCGACGGCAGTGGCGGCGGCGCTGCCGCTGACTACCAGCGAGAAAGAGGCTTTGCGCTGGGAAAGTATCACCGGTTACAACGAAGCGCAGAGCGCGGCGCGGCGCATGAGCACGCGCAATGGCAGCGTGAAGTCCGGAATTGATGTGATCGAGGGGCACGGATTCGATGTGCTGCAGCTTGCCGGCCGCAAGAAGCGGATCGGGCTGGTGACCAACCAGACGGGAGTGGACGCGGACGGGCGGCGGACGATTGATGTGCTGGCGCAGGCTGCGGGAGTTTCGCTCAATGCGATCTTCAGTCCGGAGCACGGAGTTACGGGGACCCTGGATACGACCGACGTTACGAACACTAAGGATGCGGCGACTGGGATTCCGGTGTACAGCGTGTATGGCGCGACGGATGCGGCGCGGCGTCCTCGGGCGGATGTGATGAAGTCGTTGGACGCGGTGGTGATTGATATTCAGGATGCGGGGGTCCGATTTTATACCTATGAAACCACCCTGGGATATTTTCTGGAAGCTGCGGCGACGGCGGGAGTTGAGGTGATCGTGCTCGACCGGCCTGATCCGATCACGGGATCGTTTGTGCAGGGTCCGGTGGCGGACGCGGGGCACGAGAGCTTCACGAATTACTGGACGGTCCCGGTGCGGCATGGAATGACTTTGGGCGAACTGGCGAAGATGTTTAACGTGGAGCGGAATATCAACGCCAAGCTGACGATTGTGCCGATGGAAGGCTGGCAGCGCGGAGACTGGTTTGATTCGACGGGGCTGGCATGGGTGAATCCGTCGCCGAACTTGCGCAGCCTGACCGAAGCCGCGCTGTATCCCGGAGTGGCGCTGATTGAGGGTACGAATGTTTCCGTTGGGCGCGGGACGGATACACCCTTCGAGCTCGTAGGCGCGCCGTGGATCAAGAGCCGGGAACTGGCCGCTTACTTGAACGGGCGCGGGATTGCCGGAGTGCGGTTCGTACCGGTGACGTTCACGCCTACGGCTAGTGTTTACAGCGGGCAGAAATGCGAGGGAGTGAATGTAGTTCTGACCGAGCGAAACGCGCTGGATGCGCCGGAGTTAGGCATCGAATTGGCGGCGGCCTTACGAAAACTGTATCCTGTCGATTTCAAGCCGGAGCGCATGATGGAGTTGCTGGTGAATCAGGCGGCTTACGACGGATTGGTGGCGGGCCGTGATCCGCGGCGGATTGCGCAGGATTGGCAGGAGGAGCTGGAGAAGTTCCAGTTGGGGCGGCAGAAATACTTGATCTATAAGTGATTCCCGTTGGAATATGTGAGGAGCGGATCGAAGAATGAAACTTAAAATACTCGCTGTGCTGACGATGTGGGCCGCCATCTCCCCAGTGCTCGCAAGCGCCTGGCTGGGAAGCCCGACTCCGCCCGGACGCCAAGCCGAAGAGAAACCGCCGACGGACCCTTCCACAGCAGCCCTCGAATACAAGAACACCAAGTACGGTTTCAGTTTTTCCCTACCTGCAGGATGGAAAGGTTACAAGATCGTCGCGGAGAAGTGGGAAGGCAGCGATACGCGAAAGGGCGACGTGGAGCGCGGGCCGTTGATCTACATCAGACATCCCGATTGGACTAAAGAGAAACCGCGGCAAGACATTCCTATCATGGTCTTCACCGTTGAGCAGTGGGATTCAGTTCAGCAGGGCAATTATCTAGTCAACGCGGCGCCGATCGCTCCCAACGAGCTGGGACGCAACCGCAAGTACGTATTTGCCCTGCCTCCTCGCGCCAACTATGCCGATCTGGCGGGAGTGGAAGAAGTGGACGATATTCTGCGGCATGGCCCGCTCCACCCGTTCTGGTCGAAATGATCGTCTTGACTACTTCCACCCGTACTCCCTACGCTAGGTATTGCCCTTGGATGACCCGAGCGAGAGGGGCAGCATCCTAGCGGCTGAGCGTGATATTCTCTGTTGAATTGCTGATGGAGGTCTATGATGCGCGTTGCGTGGACTCTCTTGCTGTTATCGGGGATGGCGTTGGGTCAAACGGCGGACACGCCGAAGCCGGAGAATGCGGCTCCCAGTTCCATACCAGCCGCACCTGCGGCAACTCCTGCGCCGGCAGCGGCTTCCGATCCGAATGCATTTACCATTCCGGCGGGGACCAAAATCCCTTTGTCTCTGAAGCAGGCAATCTCTACCAAGAACGCGCGCGAGGGTGATGCGGTTTATGCCGAGACGGCATTTCCATTCGTCGTTGACAACCGCGTGATTGTGCCAGAGGGGTCTTATATCCAGGGCAAGATTGCGCATGTGGAGCGCGCCGGGCACGGGAAGGGGCGAGCCGAAATTCTGATGCACTTCACTTCCATGATTTATCCCAGCGGATACACGGTGATGCTGCCGGCGTCAGTGGAGAACACGCCGGGGGCGGATAATAAATCCGTGAAGGATTCGGAAGGCACCATTCAGCAGGACAGCGATACCGGAAAAAAAGTTGAAGACGCGGCCAAGGGTGGCGTATACGGCACCATGGGTGGCGCGACGGCCGGGGGGTTGGCCACCGGCGGGTTGAACGGAGCGCGGGTGGGAGCGGGCGTGGGAGCCGTGGCAGGCATCGGGTGGGCGCTGCTCAAGCGCGGCAATGATGTGAAGCTGGACGTGGGAACGTCGATCGAGATGGAGATTCAGCGTCCGATCACGGTGGATGCGCGCCGCATCGCCGTCGCGAGGGCGACGCCTTAGCCGCGCCGGCTCGCCGCAGTCAGGTGTTCCGGTTCCGATCTCCGGTTAGCCTCGGAATGTTTTCTCACTTCAAATTAAAAAGCGCGTTCACGTGCGCCGTCACTGTTACGTTTTGAGGCGTGAATTCCTCGGTGGGGGCGGGCACTGCGCCGGCCACGGCGGACATCGCTCGTGCCATGCGCGGGACCGGCATGCGCTGGTTGTCGAAGGTATCGACCGAAGCGTAGGAAAGCTCTCCTAAAGCACGCCCGCTCGCACGGGCGACGGTCTCGGCGGAGTTGCGGGCGCGACGGTACGCATCTTCCACAGCTTTGTTCTTGGCATCGTCGATATTCTCCAGTGTGTAGTTCAGCGTCTGGCGTTCGCTCACGTTGGCGTCGGCGAGTTGCTGGGTGATCGGACCAATCTTCGAAAAATCCTTCAGCCTGAGTGTCACATCGGTGATGACGCGGTAGCCAATGACCGTTTGCTTTGCATTTTTAAAGTCAAACATAGGCTGAACCGAGAAGAATCCGATTGTGGCGGCTTTGGGCTCGATGCCGTTGGCCCGCAGCACCTGGCGAACCTGCTCGGCATCTTTGGAGGCGTGCTGGTAGGCCGCCTGAGCACTGTCCTCCCGCACGGATATGTTGAACTGAATGACGGCGGTGTCGGGAGCCGACTCGAACTTTCCATCGGCACCGGCATAAACAGAATTAGGAAGCGCGGTGACGGCGGGATGCTCTTGCGCAAGGCATGCGGCGGTTACGAGCAGGATGAAGAGCGCCACAAAACAAGCTGCCGATTTCATGAACTACCTCCAGATGACTACCACGGCTGGCTCCGGTTCTTTCCAATTGTAAGTCGAAGGACAGGCTGCTGGTCTAAGAAAGCCGGTATGGCTATACATTGCAGAGCAAACGGGGCTTTAGCGCCGCGATAAGGAACGTAGGACGAAGCGGCTAGGAAGCACCCTTGGCATTGGTGGAGTAGCTGATGGGGTAATTCTGGGCGTTGATCTCGCGGCGAACATATTCAAAGATGTCATCGGGCATCTTCAGAAAGACCTCTACCACCTCGGGATCAAACTGGCGGCCTGACCAGTCCTGGATTTCCTTGCGAGCTTCGCCGAGAGATCTGGCCGGACGATAAGGGCGGTCGGAGATGATGGCATCGAGAGTATCGGCGACCGAGAAAATGCGCGCGCCCAGGGGAATTTCCGTGCCCTTCAGACCGCGGGGATAGCCGGAGCCGTCGAAGTGTTCCTGGTGAGAGTAAACAATCTCGCAGGCTTCGGCGAGGAACGGGATCTTCTTGAGCATCTGGTAGCCGTGATAGCAATGCTCGCGCATGATCACTTTTTCCTCTTCGTCCAGCTTTCCTGGCTTCAGGAGGATGCGATCAGGGATCGCCATTTTGCCAATATCGTGAAGAAAAGCGCCGCGGGCAATCACATCGATGTGCTCGCGGGGCAAACCCATGGCGCGGGCGATCGCCATGGTGAAAGCGGTCACGCGCTTGGAGTGGCCTTCGGTCTCGCGGTCCTTAAGGTCGAGTGCGTCCCCCAAAGCCTGCAGCGTAGTGTCGTAGGAGCGCTCCAGGTCGGCCATGGCAGCCTGCAGTTGGTCGGTGCGGGCTTCGACCAGCGACTCCAGATTGGTTTGATAAGTCCGGTTTTCGACTTTGAGTCGCCGGTTCTCCAGCGACCGCCCCACCGCATTGAGTAACTGTTCTCGCTCGAACGGTTTGAGCAGGTAGTCGTAGGCCCCATTTCGAATGGCAGCCAGGGCAACGGAAATGTCATGAACTGCCGTCACCATCACGACCGGCATGTCGGGAAACTTTTCCTTGGTGCGTTCAAGCAGGCCGATGCCATCCAGATCAGCCATCATCAAGTCCGACAGCATCAACTCGAACACCTCGCCGGAATTTAGCAGAGCGAGAGCCTCCATGCCGGAAGCTGCCTGTTTGCAGGCATAACCGGCGGCGGCGAGAATGGCGCAGACAATCTCGCGGATTGCCTCTTCATCGTCTACTACGAGAATGCGGTCGGGCATGAGCCTCTCACTACCACTATCGGCGATTTTACGCTAGCTGTTAGGTGCCGAAAGTAACCACTCAGGTCCGGAAAGAGCATCCAGATGAGCCCCCGGCGTGATATTCAGAAGCGAGGCAGTGTTATGCCCAAAGTTTGCAATATCTGATTTCATTAACGAATCTACACAAGATGACCGCTTCACTTTGGTTTGTTTGGAACACCGTCGCACAGCCCGCGGTCGCCAGGCTGAAGCTCGGGGAGTGGGTTCTTCTGATCATCCTGGCAGCTTCGTTGCTGGTCCTGTCCGTTTTCCGTGAGCGCTATCTCTTGATTTGGACCGCCGGGTGGACCTTGCTGTTGGGTTCTCGTTTGGCTGGGATGCACGGCGTGGGGATGCATGTTCCTGAGCGCTATCTTCCCGCGATTGCGCAAGCGGCGTTTGTAATGGCTACTGGCCTGTTCGCCGGGGCCGTCCTGGTATATACCCGGTCACGGAATTTGTTGGCGCCGCTGGCTGCGGTTACCGTAAGCGTGGCTGTCTTTGCCGCGGCCCGGGCGCTGCTGTGGCCTGATTCGTTGACCTTGCGTGTGGCTCTGGAAGTTTCCTACCGAATCATCTTACTGACTGCGGCGAGTGCCTTGCTGCACGCTCGCCGGGGCCGCCTGGAATTCTGGCCCTGGGTGCTCGCGATCGCTTTGCTGTCACAGCATCTCAATTGGCCGCTTCTCGCCACGGGAGTTCCAGAAGGAGTTCTTACAGCGTCAGACATTTTGCTTGGACTGAGCATGCTGCTGGTCGTATTTCAGGAAGCACGAGCGCGGGCGCAAAGATTAGGCGTGCTGCGCGTTCTGACCGAAAGTGTGGTGCTTGCTCAACAGCAGGGCGGCATGATGGATAAGTCGCTCGAGGAATTGCAGCGCCTCACCGGCAGCAAGGCTGCATGGTTCCGTTTGATCGAGGGCGGACACCTCGTAGCCACCCACGCCGTCGGTGTTTCTCAGGAATTCCTGCGGGAGATGGGCATCGCGGAGTTGACTGAGAGTGTGAAGCAGACGCTGGAGCGAGGCACAGCTGAGATAGCCCAAAGGGGCGACCCGACTCCGGAAGATGAGCGTTTACTTAAGTCGGAAAAAATCCTTAATCTTGTCATGGTACCCGTGCTGGGGAAGAAGGCTCCAATCGGGCTGATCGTGTTAGGGAGCGCGGGCGAGAGAAAACTGACTGCCGAGGAGCTCGATTTCCTGGAAATGTGCGGACGCCAGTTGGGGATCGCCGTGGAGAACTTCCGTTTGCTGGAGCAGGTATTGCGCTCGCAGCGGCAGTGGAGAAACACCTTCGATTCAGTCCACGACATCATCCTGGCCCACGACGCCGAGTTCCGCATTATCAAGGCCAACCAGATACTGCTGGAGCAGTTGGAACAATCGTCCGCCGACGTGATTGGCAGCACCTGCGAATCGGTATTGCCACACGGTTTGGGCGAGTGGACCGGATGTCCTTACTGTGCCCGCGGCGACGCTGAAATCAGCGAGGGCGCCGACCCCTGCTTTGGCGGGTTCTCGATGGTCTCCACTTCGTCCTACACGGAGCAGGGAAGCAAACAGAAGGGGACCATCCACATCGTCCGCGACATCACGGAGCGGCGATCGGCGGAAGAAAAATATCGTTTGTTGTTCGAGCAGGTACAGGAAGGTGTGTACGTGGCGACGCCGACGGGACGACTGCTCGACTGCAACGATGCCCTCGTGCATATGCTGGGCTACGAGCGGCGGGAAGAGTTGCTCTCCCTGAACCTGGACCAGGACATTCGCGTGGATGCCGGCCAGCGGGATGCCTTTCACAAGGACATCGAGCAGCAGAATTACGTCCGCAACTTTGAAGTGACGATGCGGCGAAAAAACGGCACATTAGTGCTGGCCGCGGAAAGCAGTTTCGCCACACGGGACGCCGCGGGCAAGGTCGAACGCTATCAGGGATTTGTTCTCGACGTAACCGAAAAGCGTCGAGCCGAAGACGAAATGCGTCGCCGTAATCGTGAACTGAACGCGTTGAACGCCATGGCGGTGGTGGCGACCCAGTCTTTCGATCTCGATGAGATCCTCAACCTGACGCTGCGGCAAGTGGTTTCGCTGTTTGGAGCGGAGAGCGGAGCCGTTTATCTTTCAGATTCCGACGCCCCGACCTTCCGGCGTCGGGCCGCTTGGGGACCACGCAGTCGCGACAAATCGCGGCCGGCGGAGATAAGTTTTGCGGAAGGTTTTGGGGACCTGGTCATGCGGTCGCGAGCGGAAGTGGTCACGGCGGAATACCTTCCGCACCTCAGCGGAGCTGTGGCCGAGTTCATCCGTTCCAGCAGCGACGGGTCGTGGGTCTGGGTGCTCTTCTGGGGCAAGGATAGTCCAATCGGCATGATGGGGCTGCGTAGCCACGGGGAATACGAATATTCCAGCGGGGAAGAGAACCTGCTGGTGGCGATCAGCCGCCAGTTGGCAACCACCATCGAAAAAGTTCGTCTGTACGAAGAAACCTGCAAAGCCTACGAAGACCTGCGGCGCACACAGGAACAATTGCTGCAGAGCGAAAAAATGTCGGCGGTAGGACAACTGATTGCTGGGGTGGCCCACGAACTGAACAATCCGCTGA
>PMSQ01000002.1 GCA_003168355.1 Acidobacteriaceae bacterium
GAACGAAATTCTCAAATTCGGCTGCAACGGCGATATCAGTTGTTTATGCGACCGAGCAGCGACCTCTGCCTTGTCGCGGCAGTGGCTCTTGCACCGTGTCACCCTAGGTTCACGCATTCAGTCGTTTACGATGACCGGCCATAAGGACGAAGGGTCTGATTCGATTGACCCCAAAATGACTTCGGTGAATTACCCAGAATTTCCCCTAGTGCCATAGGCATGAGTTCCTACGTTCTATTGCCGTTGCAAGGCGAGATTCTGAGTCAGAATCAGTTGCTCGAACACGAAACGCGTGGAGGCTAGAATCGCTGTCCGATTTTGGGGGCCATTGCGTCAAACTGGGTTGTCGTGGTCACGGGAAGAACGCCAAGGCTTGTCCATTCAGCCGCGGGAATCGCACGACGGTCCCCAGGCATTCGCCGCTCGTAAAGTCGAAGCCAACGACCTCATCACGGGCGACGCAATAGAGGTCTCCATTGGGAGCAAAACGCAAGCCGCGCGGTTTGCGGAACTCAGCCTTCCCATTTGGAACGAAAACACGGACGAGGTGTCCGTCGGTCGCGTCGTATTCCCGAACAGTTGTGACGGCGTCTAGCGCCCCGAATGGACGCTCGCTGGAGACGACGATATTGCCATTGGGCGCGATCGCGAGATCGAGCGGACTCAGTTCCGCATCTGCCACCAGCCGAGACGGCGGCATAGGTCTGCCTGGACTGAAAGTGACTACGGTGTTATCGCCTTGGGCGTTCGGCCCAATTCCTGAGGCGAGGAACAGCTGGCCGTCGTGACCAAACGCAAATCCGCGAGGGAACGGTACGATCCCCGGCGGAAAAAGATGCTCTCCAGCGTCAAGGGTGGTCGAGAAGGCCATGATTGTATGTGTGCTGCGCAGGCCGACGAAATACCGCCCGCCCGGGCCGAAATTGCCACCGCCGGGATTCAGCCCCTCAATCCGGCCGGTGTCGCGAACGACCCGGCCATCCGGGGAGATCGCCAAGACCCGATCGGCCCCGCTGTTTAGAAACAGCAGGTCTTCCTTTGAGTCGACGGCAAGGCCTCGCGGATCGGCAATGCGATCGTCAACAATAAAGATTCCGCGCGGCAAGCCATTTGGTTCAAATGCGAGAAGTGCGCCAAATCCGTTGCCATTAACACCGGCCGCGCTTGTGACGAGAATGAACATTGCAATTTAAGAGACTCTCCGGCTTCGGCTCACGCAGCCAGCGGAGTCGAGATGAAAACTATGCGATGAAGGGCTGGCCAGCCAGGGCCTCAAATGGGTACCTCGGATCCTTTGTTGGACTCACCGATCAGTCGTTGATAGCGTGGTCGGTAGATCCCGAGACGCTTCATTTTGGACACTAGCGTTGTACGCTTAAGACCTAGCCTGGCAGCTGCTCCTTGAGGCCCTCCTATCATTCCTCCGGCGACTCGTATCGTCTCTAAAATCAGAGCCGCTTCGTGATCCCGCAGTGTACTTGGAGGTGCAACCGAGGGCTTCGTATTTCCCTGGGGTGCCGGAAGAGGATTCGGAAGCACGCCGTTGTCCGATCGGATTACAGCCCGTTCCATGAGATTCTGTAGTTCCCGCACATTGCCGGGCCAATCGTATGCAATGAATGCATTCATGGTTGTCTGGGATATCTTTGGAATGTGCTTCCCCATGCGACGTGCGAACACCTCGACGAAATGCGAGACCAGTTGTCGTATGTCCTCTCGGCGCTCCCGCAGGGGCGGAACCAGGACAGGAAATACATTCAGCCGATAGTAAAGATCACTGCGGAATTCATTCCGTGCGACCATGTCATCCACATCGCGATGAGTGGCGGCGACCAGTCGCACGTTGATGTGATGCGTGCCGCCGCCGCCCAGCCGCTCGAACTCTTGCTCTTGCAAAACGCGCAGAAGTTTGGGCTGCAGGGCCAGAGGCAAGTCCCCGATTTCGTCCAGAAAGAGAGTGCCGGTATCTGCCATTTCAAAGCGGCCGACTTTTTGCGTCACTGCCCCAGTAAAGGCACCCTTCTCGTACCCAAACAACTCGCTCTTCAAGAGATCGAACGGGATAGCAGCGCAGTTAAGTTTCACAAAGGGGTGCCCACAGCGCGGGCTCAGATTGTGAATGGCGTGGGCGATCAATTCCTTCCCCGTTCCAGTTTCTCCCAGAACCAGCACAGTAGAATCAGTTGGCGCTACGCGTTGCACTTCCGCGAGAACTGACTCAAGAGCGAGGCTGTTGCCGACAATGTGATTGAATTGTCGGTCTCTATCGTCGTGCGCGACAGATCGTAGTCTCTCGGACGTGCCCACAAATTACCTTCCACCAAAAAACCACGCAACCGACTTAAATCAGCCCGCGGCCTCAAAGGCCGCTCGAACGCACTCAAGAAGAATTTCACCATCAAAAGGCTTGACCATAAATCTCACCGCACCGCCTCGCATTGCCTGCAACCGCATGTCTTCGTCCCCATGTGCCGTGACAAAAATGGTCGGAATCAGGCAGTGATCGGCATTCAACTTAGCTTGAAGCTCCAGTCCAGACATCCCCGGCATCCGGATATCGGTGATCAGACACCCAGTTTCGTACTGCCGGCCCGATCTCAAGAAATCCTCGGCCGTGGCGAACGATTGCACTGAAAAACCCGCCGATTTCAGCAAACGTTGCACAGCGACTCGATACGAATCGTCGTCTTCAACAACGGCAACCATTTGTTTCTTCTTCTCCGTTGCCATACAGGTACAGGATTGGTCCGTTCTTGGCAAAAACGCAATTATTGTTAGTGATAAGGAGGGTTATATATTTGTATAAGGGAGTTCGTAATAACTGCGGGGCGGCGTCGGGAGGCGTTCTCAGCGGTCTGTGCTAGTCATAGGCGGAAGTTTGAGCTTTTCCGCAATTCTTCCCAGCTCAGCTGGGGAATTAGCCTGCATCTTGCGCATGACTTGGCCGCGATGGACGGTCACGGTAATTTCGCTCGTACCTAGAGTCGAGGCAATCTGCTTACTGATCATACCGGAAATCATGAGACGCATGACCTCGCGCTCGCGCACCGTCAGCTTTGCGTAGCGTTCTTGTAATTGCGCAGTCTCGTTCTGCTCCTGTCTCATCTCGACACTCTTTTTCAGAGCTTGCTGAATCGCATCGATCAGATCCTGATCGCGGAATGGCTTTGTCAGAAACTCCACTGCACCAGACTTCATCGCTTTGACAGTCATGGGTATGTCTCCATGGCCTGTGATGAAAATAATAGGGATCTGAACTCCCGCTTCATTTAATTTGCTTTGGACGTCCAGTCCACTCATTCCAGGGAGTCGCACATCAAGCACGAGGCAACTAGGACCATCCGGAAGCTTGTGACACAAGAAATCTTGCGGGGCGGCGAACGACTCGGAATGCAAACCGACTGTCTTCAATAGACGCTGCATAGCCTCTCGCATGCGCGAGTCATCGTCGATGATGAGCACGGTAGGTTGATCGGAGGAAGTCATGCAGGGACGGCCGTTCTGATGGGTAGTGTGAAGTGAAAGGTTGTGCCTCGTTCGGAGTTCGCGGCGGCCCACACGCGCCCACCATGCGATTCCACGATGGAGCGAGTGATTGCCAGTCCCAAACCTGTGCCTTGAGGCTTCGTCGTAAAGAATGCATTAAAGATCTGATCTGCTTTTTCAGGCGGTAAGCCCACGCCGTTATCTGTGACCGAGATCTGCAATTTACCATCTTCTCTCAACTGCGACTTGATGATCAGTTCTCCGCCGTTCTCCCTCATCGACTCGATACCATTGAGCATGAGGTTCATGAATACCTGCTGCAGTTGAACACGATCAGCTGTGATTTTCAGTACTTCATCTGCTAAGTCTGTGCGCAGCGAAACTGCATACCGGTGGGACTCGCCTCGCAGCAGCAGGACCATATCCTCGATGACTTCGTTTACGTCGACTATCTCTAAGTGTGGAGAATCCTTGCGGTACAGTGCACGGACACGGTCGATGATTTGGCCTGCATGCCTCGCGTCCCTGGCCATTTCCAATGCAGCTTCTCGTGCTTCTGATACATCGGGCTGATCGCGATCAAGAAATCGTGCGCAGGCTTCAGCGTTTGTTACCGCCGCACCAATTGGCTGCTTGATGTCGTGTGCCAGCGAGGTGGTCAATTCGTCCAGTGTGTTCACGCGATTTACGTGAGCAAGGTCTGCTTGAAGCTGTTCGGCGCGTTTACGATCTTCGATGTCGTTTATCACTCCATACCACTTGACGATTTTCCCCCGTTTGTCACGCACAGGCACAGCTCGCGTTTGGAACCAACGGTAGTATCCTTCCGCGCCATGCCGCAATCGTGCCTCATACTCTAACCGCCTACCTCCAATCAGCGACTCCTCCCATGTTTTGAGAACTCGGGCGAGATCGTCGGGATGAATCGCAGCCTGCCAACCGGAGCCTAAGGCCTGTTCCTCCGTCAGTCCCGTATATTCGACCCAGCGACCATTAACGAACGTACGTTGGCCGTCTGGCATAGCAATAAATGCCAAGGCAGGCATCGTCTCAACTGCTTCCCGAAACTTTTTTTCTTCGTTTCGCAACTGGCGAACTCTGAGTTGATACAAGCCCCAAAGCACTCCAAGGAAAGCGGCCACACACAGCGCACGGAACCAGTTCGTTTGGTAATAGGCCGGTGCAATCGAAAAATGGAGCGTATCTCCTGTTTCATTCCACACGCCACTATTGTTGGCTGCGGTAACGCGAAAAACGTAATCCCCCGGCGGGAGGTTTGAGTACTGCACCTCGCGGTCGTTGGCGATCTCCCGCCAGGTGCGATCCTGCCCTTGGAGCATGTAGCGGAACTGAACTTTTTCCGGCGCGACAAAACTGAGGGCAGTGTAATCAATCTTAAGATCGCGGATTCGGGGTGGGAGGCGTATTCCGTTCGACACATCGTAGGTTTTGCCGTTCGCGGTGATTCGCTGGATGTGTACTGGTGGCGGAATCTTGTTACTCGGGAGATGCTGCGGATCAATTACGCTTGCGCCCCCCGAGAATCCTTGGAACCACATTTTCCCGTCTGAGGACCTGAGCACTTGGGAGCCTGCGTGAAAGCTGATGGGTGCATTCGGCACTCCGTCTGAGCTGTCAAAAACTTCCGGATGGATCTTTCGTCGAGAGTCAGTGGCCCACGCATCCAATTCGCTGCGCACTATACGAACCAAGCCGCAAGTCATGTTGAGCCAGAACGAGTGGTTCTCGTCTTGCGTGATCCAATGAATGGCGTCGCAGGGCAGGCCATGTTTGCCGGTCAGTGTTAGAACTCGACCGTTCTTGATTCGGCTTAAGCCACCTTCCGTTGCCGCCCAAACGGTATCATCGGTATCGATGTGCAGCGCGCTGACCCTGCCATTGCCGAGCCCTTCCGCGCGTCCGTAGCTCTCTTTGATCCGACCCTCGCTGAAATACGCTATTCCGCCTCCATTAAATCCAAGCCACAACCCGCCAATCGAGCGGTCAGCCGCTAAAGACTGCGCACCGTCCCCGTGCCCGATGCTGGCCCAAGAAATTTTCTGAACAGTTCCGTCCTTTGATAACCGCAGCAGACCTTGGTCTTCGTTCGCGATCCAGAGATCCCCTTGTCTATCCTGGGCAACGGAAGCTACAACGCCCCCCGGAATGCCTCTTATTGACACAAACCGGCCATTCTCGATGTAGCCGAACGCGTACGGTGTCGATACCAAGATTCGGCCAGCATTGTCCGCAAAAACAGATACGAATACACCATCACCCAACCTACGATCGGGAACGTACCGCACGGGTAACCATACAGTCCTTGATTGTGATTTGTGATCGTTGCCTTTACCGTATATCGTCACTTCTCCATGATTCCACATCCTCAAACCATCTTTGGTGCCCATCCATATACTTCCATCTCTGTCTGCGACCACAGAGCCCCACCCTGGGGTAGTTCCCAGGCCTTCGTGTTGGGCGTAGGTCGCGACCGCGTAGTTGCGAAAACGATCGAGCCCGCCCAAGGTGGCGACCCAAACATTACCTTCGCGATCTTCGAAGAGCGAGCTAACGAGATCGCCGGAGAGTCCATCAGCCTGCGAAAATACTTCGGCGCGCCCCTGATGGAGATGCACAACACCGGCTCCCGAGGTTCCAATCCAGACGCCACCATCGCGGTCACGGAGAAGTCTAACCCCAGCGATGTTGTGCGCTGGAGCGGGGTACGCATCCTGCGTTTCAAGTTTCCCGCCCCCGAATCGAGCGAGCCTTCCCGGCAAAGGAATCAAAAGGGTTCCATCTCCGACCTCACCCAGGTCTTGTACCGAGGAAGTCCCAAATGGCATGTGAAAGAACCTGGGAGGGCCGGGCCTCCATCGCCAGATTCCGTCACGCCCCACGACCCACAGCACGTCGTGGCTATCTTCATACAGGGCATTTACTCCGTTACCGAGAGCGCCGTCCGATCCATAGCAGTGAACATTTGTTCCATCGATCGCGCAAAGCTTTCCAGGCGGTGCCAACGAGTAGCTGCCGGCCCAAACCGTTCCGCTGCGATCCTCAAGAATCGAACCGACAATTAAGCCAGCGAGGTCCGGGTACCGGGTGAGTTTGCCATCTCTCCAGCTCGCCAAGCCTCCCCTTGTGCCGACCCAGAAAGTGCCGTCGCGGGCAACATGGAGGCACAGAATAAAATTGCTGGGAAGTGGTTCGCCATTCAACGGAGGTTGCCAAGGCTCGACGCGGACACCGTCGAACCGAAACAACCCGAAGCCGGTGCCCAGCCATATGTAGCCGTCTGCCGTCTGCGCAATCGACCTGATGTAGCCTTGCGTGAAACCCTCGCGAACCTGCCACGCTGTGTGAGCGTATTGACTCACGTCGAGTGAAGGGTCTAACGCACGTGCGGAAGGACACAAGAGTGACAGGCTTAACGCGACGACGGCGAAAGCCGCGATTCTAATCCGTGCTTCCTCGTATGCTTGCATCAGTGGCAACCCATCCCAGCCCGATTAAATTTTCAGGTACAAGGTGTACTCCCAGAGAATATATAACCGCATATACCGACCCGCCATACGTGTTAGGTCTTCACGGTTTGAAAACGCGTTGGTCAGGACCGCAGACTCAAAACTGTGCCCTGTGAATCTCTTTTCGCTCTTCAATTCCGAATCAGAAGTTGAACTTCAACGCAAACTGAATCTGTCGTGAAGTGCCGGCACCCAAAGTCCTTCCGAGAGTGTTGAAGATTTCTCCGAAGCCGGGAGTGCCGAACGTGGTATCCGGCTGACCGAACGCCGGATGGTTAAAGATATTAAAGAATTCGGCGCGGAACTCGAGGTTACGCGACTCGCCGAGTTTTGCCTCCTTCAGCACGGAGAAGTCCACACTGCGGAAATTAGGCCCGTAGATGGTATTGCGGCCGCAAGTGCCAAACGTCCCCGCGGCCGGCATGGAGAATGCCGCCGGGTTGAGCCAGTCGCTAATAGTCTGTGGATGCGCATAAGGGTCAATGCCAGCGACGCAGTCCGGCCGCTGGTTGATGAAATCGCCGTTCCCGAAGGTGTTCGTGCCGAGGTAGACGGTATCGGCGACGCCCGTGCGCAAAATTCCCAGCGTGGAGACGCGCCAGCCAGACGCCAGTTTGCTGTCGAGGCCTGAACTGAGGAAGCGATGGCCCTCACCGAGTGGCACGTCATACAGGAAGTTGAAGGTAAAGTTCTGTCGAACGTCGCCGGAACCGTTGCCTCTCTCGGCTTTTAGGTTGTTGAGGTTCTGGGGGTCGGAAGGAAAAACCCCCGGATCTTCCACATCGTCAATCGCGTGGCCGAAGGTGTAGTTTGCCTGGAAGCTCAAACCAGCCTTGCCCGCACGGCGAATGAAGGAGAGTTGAAGAGCGTTGTAAGAGCTGAACCCCGAGTTGGCCTGGAGGGTGATGTTGCCGAAATTCGGGTTCGGACGAGCGCCGAGCGCGGGATCGAAGTAGTTGATGCCCCCTTCGCGATGCAAATTAACGCCGTGGTTGCCAACGTAAGTCACCTCGAAAGACATGTTCTGAGCAAACTGATCCGCCACGCTTAGGTTCCACTGGTTCGAATAGATATCCGGCTTATGCCAAGGGAAGCCGTTTACGTTCGGTGGCGGAGGTGTGGCCTGCGAGAGGAACGGATCATAGGGATAGGACAGGTTCGGAATCTGCTGCTGTAAAAGCGTGATGTTGCCCGACACGGTGTTTCCGGGAACATAGTACGAGCCGAAGCCCACGGGATAATCCTGGAAGTAAATTTCGTAGCCGCTGCGGATCACGAGGTGTTGCGTTGGGGACCAAGCAATGCCCACACGCGGGCCGAAGTCTTTATCGTTGATCGCGAAGTACGGATCGCCTGGAGGCCCGAGCGTGCCGGTGCGCGTGTCGTAGGGCCGAGTGGCGTAGCGCGAGTCGTGAGGAACGGTTTCAATGTCGTAGCGGAGACCGAGGTTCAAGGACAGAGTCGGCAGCACCTGGAACTTATCATTGACGAAAAGACCGATTTGCGTCGCGCGCACACCGTTGTCGGGAGTGGCGTTCACGATGGTGACGGTTGAAAGCTGGTCGTTGACGAAAGCTTGCGGTGAGTTGAACTGCATCGTTGGGCTGGCTGTGCTGTTGGTGTTGACCCAGATGCGGTAGATGGTGCCGCCCCAAGTCAAGACATGGCGGCCTTTCACTTTGCTCATGGTGTCGCCGCACTGGAAGCTCGTGTTGTTATCGAGCGAGTTGCCCCGCGTTCCGGGGATGACGCTGTACCCAACCACGGTGGTCAGCGGTAACGGTTCCGCCTGATCGATCTGGCTGCCCCAGCGCTGGATGCCGGCGAGGAAGTCATTCACCATGCTCCTGCTGAAGACGTGCTCTTCGTGAATGGCAACATTCGTTGTGCGCACGGGAACGATCTGGTGGTCGTCCAGGCCCAAGGAAGACGGGCTAACACCAAAGAGCGGCCCATGAACGTCGGAGTCGTTAACATTGACGCGCACGAATGCGGAATCGTGAGTGCTGAATACCTGATCGAGGCGGATGGAGGCTGTGTCTTCACGAACATCCGAAACCTGCGTGGTCGTGTAGTTGTCGGTGAACTGATCGGGACCAGCAGAGGTGCCGATGGGAAACATATTCAGAATCGGCAGGAGTTGCGGAGAAGTGGCCTGGACTTCGCTGCGCTCGAGGGCGCTCGGAACCGTGCCCGAACCGGTGATGCCGATGCGTTGGCGCGATCCTTCGTAGTTTAGGAAAAAAAAGGTCTTTTCCTTGCGGATTGGGCCGCCAATATTCCCGCCAAAATCATTAAAGCGGAATTCCGGCGCCGGACCGGTGGTCGCGAAAAAGTTCCGCGCATCGAGAATGTTGTTGCGGAAATAGTCGTACACGGTTCCGTGAAAGTCGTTGGTTCCAGACTTCGTGGCGATGTTGATATAAGAGCCTGCGGCACGGCCGTATTCCGCGCTGTAGTCGCTGGTCTGCACGTTGAATTGCTGGACCGTATCCAGGCTGCCGGTGAGCAACCGGGCGCCACGCTCGAACCCATTGGCCATGTATGGCTGATCGACGCGTGAGGCGTCGATGCCGTCGATCGAGAACTGGTTGTGAACGGAGTGGAGGCCGTCAAAAGTGAGGTCCGCAATGAAGTTGCTACGGAAAATCGCCCCTGGAGTAAGCAAGCTGAAACGAGCGTAGTCGCGCCCATTGATCGGTAGTTGGCCGACTTGCTGATTGTCGAAGACTGTGCCGGTGCTGGCGTCAGCTTTGTCAATAATGGGCGCCTCGGACATGACGACCACTTCCTGATTCACAGAGCCTACCGTAAGCACTAAGTTCAATGTGACGGTCGTCGCCACGTTCAACATGAGGCCGGTTTGCTTTAACTGCTGGAAGCCTTCGTGTTCCACAGTGATGCTGTACGTCCCCACGGGAAGGTTCGTCAATGCATAGTGTCCTTGGCTATCGGTTTGTGCTTTGCGAACACCGCCGGTCGCGCTGTTCGTGGCCGTAACGGCAGCATCGGAAATGGCAGCCTCGGATGGATCCAGGACTTGTCCGGTAATCTCGCCCGCGGTTTGTGCCTGCCCAGGCGCTGCGGGTGGTGTGCCAACGAGAAAGGACAGGATTAAGGCTAAAGGGACAAGAATTGAACTGAATACACCCCTGCCTCGAACAAAAAGCTCGGCACCCCTTTCATCCTTGCTGATTGCTTTCACTGGAACCCCATGAAGGGCGTCAAGTCCCTAAAGCCGAAGCCGAGACGTTCGTGGAATTGGGCGAAAAACGCTCCTTTGGTAGAAGTGATACCAAAAGTTGCCCGCAACGAAGATGATTCTAAACCCGCGAGGACCCTCTTCCTTATCAAGCTGGCGGCGATATAAGCGGTGCGGCACGAACCGGCCCAACCTCCAACCGTATTCGAGCCTGAGTCTTCGCAGAACGCAATTATTGTTTGTGATAGGGGTGCCTATGTTTTTGTATAAGGGAATTCGTATTAC
>PMSQ01000003.1 GCA_003168355.1 Acidobacteriaceae bacterium
CGCTTCCCATAAGCCCGTTTCTCGGTCGGTGCGTTTACGGCAGCGGCGGTAGAAAAGCCTGACCGGAGCTGCTCACTTGGAAGCCGCAAAGATCGGCCTTCTTGGTTTCCGCACCTGGCGTTAGAAATGTGTAGTTTCCTAATCAAGCCTTTTGGTTTTGATGGCACGGTCACTCGCTCTTAGATTCTTGAAGACTTAGAGATCCGCACCGATAAGAGCGGGCGCTACACATTCTCCCGCGTGTCTTACGGTTTGCATAGCGTCGAAGCGATTTACGATTCAGCACAGCCGTTCTTCTTTACAACGGCGTCTAGAGTGCAGTCCGACATAAATGCCGAAGTCAACTTCGGAGTCGGCCTATCCTTCGCCCGGCTTTTTGGGTCTGTCCGTAGCGACACGGGAATCGGCTTGTCAGGGGTTGAAATCAGCGTTTCCAAGGGCCGACAACGCTTTCGCGCTCAGACTGATGCCGAGGGCAGGTTTCGTGTGGAAGGACTGTCCAGCGGCGAGTATCAAATAAAAATCGATAGAGATTCCGTCCCGCCCGGTTATTCGGTTACGGAGTTAGAGACACAACGAACAATGGTCGATCCGTCGGCCCCTGGCCAGTGCGCGTTCACATTGAGGGCTATTCGCAACATTTCGGGACGAGTCACAATCTATGATCCCACGTCCCAGAGGGAAATATCCGTGCCGCGAATTACGGTGCTTCTCCGGGAACTCTCGCGCGAGAGTGTCACAGACGAAAATGGAATCTATCTTTTTCCCGATTTGCCTGCGGGACCCTACAGCTTGGCGGTTATCTATGAAGGGAAAGAATCGAAAAAGGAAGTTATGCTCCCGGCTGGCCCTGCCTTTCCCAAAAGCATTGACCTGAACCTTGTCGCAAAGTAGGGTTACGCTTCGTTCAGATCCTCTTTTAAAAATCATGACATATGTGGGAAGTGTTTCCTTTTGCACAGTTGAAATCTTACGCATCCGGGCGCCCTTAGACAGTGGTCACTTAAACGTTATTCTCTGCGCAGTGCTGGCATAGGTGAGGCAACGCTGTGCCAGATGAATGCACGGGGAGCAAAAAGTACCGGCTGCGGCAGCGGTTGTCCGAAAGTCCTTGACATTGGAGTGCATTCAAGGGTTGATACTCGTTATGGTGCGGCGATCAGATGTGACCTTTCACTCCGGCGAACTCGCGAAAGCGACGGGAGTGAGTGCGGACACGATTCGGCATTACGAGCGAATCGGCGTCTTGCCAAAGGCAGTGCGGAGCACATCGGGTTACAGAGTTTACCACGGAGAGTGCGGTCGAACGTGTCCTTGTCGTCCAACGGGCACTTCGCATCGGGTTTACGTTGTCGGAACTTGCTGAAGTCTTGAAAGCTCGTGATGCTGGTGGTGCTCCGTGCCAGCGGGTCTTTGAACTAGCACAACAGAAGCTCGCTGGGATCAGGACGGACATCGCCGCTTTGAAGAAGACTGAACATTATTTGACGAAGGTGCTGAGGGATTGGAAGAGTCGAGTTCAAAGAGCGGGCAAAGGACAGAAAGCTCCTCTCCTCCATTCGTTGACTGATGTGCTGAAGAACCACCCCAGTCCTACAAAGTTTCGGAGGAAAAGGCGATGAAGACACTGGTGATATTCGCTCTGTTCTGTGGCCTGCAACTCGCAGCACAAGACATGAAGTCCTGTCCGATGCACAAAGAGAAGTCTGACCACCAGGCCGACGTTGAGAAGCACGGCGACATGGCGATGGGATTCCCTCATGATAAGACAACCCATCACTTCCGCCTTCTGCCGGACGGAGGCGCAATTGAAGTCACGGTCAACGATGCTAAGGACGCTGAGAATCTGGGAATGATTCGGATGCACCTGAAACACATCGCGACGATGTTCTCCAACGGTGATTTTTCCGTTCCGATGTTCGTTCACAGTGAGGTTCCGCCGGGAGTCACTGAGATGAAGGACAGGCGGGCGGACATCGCTTACACCTTTGAGGAATTGCCCACTGGTGGAAGAGTTCGCATCACGACAGCGAATCACGATGCTCTAAATGCGATACACGACTTCTTGAACTTCCAAATTGAAGACCACCAGACCGGCGATGCGACACAGCCTTGATATGCTCCGCGTGCAATCGCACTCACCGCACAACAGAGGCTGGCAATCGGGGGATTCTTCTCGCCGCAAATTCTGGAGAGTACTCGACTGCTCGTGCTGCAAGGCGAGCGAGTTGCCAATCCGGAGTTCTACCCGATGTTGAGAAGCTTGGGTTTCAACAATCTGCCTGATCAATCTACGATGGGAGCGATTACGTTCTCAGACGTCGTGGTTTCACACGGACCATTCTCGAATGGACTGTTGTTTCACGAACTCATCCACGTGGAACAGTATGGGCAACTTGGCATCCCACCTCCATCCGGCGTGAGTGTCTCGACCACGTAATTGTCATAAGCGAAGCTGGCCTGCGACGGGTTCTAAAGACCTATTTCGACTACTACGACCGATCGCGAACCCACTTAGCGCTGGGCAAAGATGCCCGCCCATCGGGCCATTCAGCCGCCAGCGTTAGGCGAGGTGATCGAAATCCCGCAAGTTGGAGGGCTGCATCATCGCTACGAACGGCGCGCCGCCTAGAGATTTGTCCGGGTTGAACACAGATGCTCTAACTCAGGCAGGCCTTTACCTGCTGCACTTCCGCTGGACGACAGTTTGATTCAGACCCATGAAAATTCAGTGCCGGAAAGGACGCGCGCCTACGCGCGTTACTTTTTTTATCGACCTTGGGAGACCGGATGGACTTCTTGGCAGGGACAGGTTTAAGATTTTCGGTAGGCACAGTCACAAAATATGCAGCCAAGCTTGCTTAACCTTTTCGCTGCGGTGCTCTCCATGCTCGCCTCCGAGATTGAGCTGACTCGAGATCGGTCTAATGTCCGTCATCTTCTTTTTCCTGCGTGAAAGCTGACTTCGCCTTCCGGACGGGGAGTCTCTTACGGGTGGTTCGTCCCACCAGCAGCGTTATTGTTGTAGCAGCGGACCGTAGTGTTCGCCGTACCCACTATGGGCACTAACGGCATCACGTCGGAGACCCAAGTGTTTTCTATTATTTCGTCAAGGTATTCACCCAGCGCAGGAGCTCTCTTTTTGGCCCAGCTATACCCACTTTTGACGTAGGCGGTTCCTGCCGGTCCATAGGAAGGAGCTCCGGTCTTTGAGGTAGGTATACCCAACGTTGTTCCGACTCCTAGTATCAGACAGTCGCCGGCTAATGTGGTTTTCTTGAGACCCGGCACGCCTCGCATTGCCGCGATCAGGGCATTGGCCCTGTTGTCGAGAACAGTCGAGTCTCCGTTGTTTGCGGGGTTGCCGCCGTTCCCATCTGAGAGCAGAGAAAAGTTCCAGTCGCTCAACATGGCTTCAAGAACGAAGTCGTACAAGATGTATGGTGAGTCCGAATTTCCATTTCCGTAAACCGGAGTTGTAAATTCATTGATAAATCCTGAGGTGTCTTGGAACTGACCTGACAGTGCGCCGTCCCAGTTCAGCAGAAAGGCATCCCATCCAAATTCTATGCCTGAAGTGCCAAAGGCACCCCAAGGGCCACTGCAGATCGGGCAGTCGCTTGATGGGTCAACACCGTCGCTCCCACAGCTAGCCTCCATGCACGAGTCGTCGTCATCGTCGCCGCCTCCGCCGCCTCCGCCTTCTCCGCCGCAGGGGTCGCCGGCGCCGATGCTGCACTCGCCGGGACCATTTATGTATAGTCCCAAGGGATCAACGAAACTGAGGGGATTGTTGGCGGCATAGACGTAAGGGTTCCACCCCGCGCCAGCGGGATCGGGCGAAAGCCAGCGGCCCTGACTGGCATTAAGCTCCCGGTTTGGAGTATCAAAGAGGCCGCTGAGAATATCCTGCGTATCTCCAGTGAACATCTGCGCAGGCACACCGGCCCCGGTAGCCAGCTTGTTATAGACTTCGCTGTACGGGGCGTAGGCCTGGTCCGAAACCACCGTGTGATTGGCGATTGTCGAGGAAATGCGGGCGTTTCCCAGCCAGTCTTTGTGCATGTAGTAGGCAGTGGCGTTGTTGCCGTTGATTTCCACCGTACCGCCGCCGGGAGTAGGCCAATAGGCGTAGTAGGGAGTGCTGCCCCTCATGTACACGCCTTTGCCCATTTGCGTGTACCAGATCTCGGTGTATGCTCCGGCAGAACTGGTTTCAACAATGCGGCCAAATGCATCATAAGTCACGCACTCGCCGTTCGTTGCACAGGCCGTGGAATCAATCGAGAAAAGTTTGCCGAACGGATCCCAGGTGTATGTGTGAAAGGTGTCGTTGAGCACATTACCGCTGTTATCGTAGCTTCCAATGTTGTAGTGGTTGTTTGTGGAATTGTATCCGGGATTCCAGGTGCTGCTGCCCGCTTTTGTCAAATTATCGTATTGGTCGTAGCTGAATGTTTGCGCCCAGGCGGAGCCACAATTATCGCTCAGTAGGCGGCTTAGATCGTCGTACCCCATCACGGAGCTCGCGCCGAAGGTGCAGGTCTGCGATCCCCCGGAATTGAATCCGTCATTAATTACCAGCTGACGAAGACTCCAGTTCGCGTTCCAGGTGAGAGCCCCCGTTTCGGTTGCACTGCTTCCAACCTGGAAGGTCCAGTTGGTCATCCGCCCCGTGAGAGGGTCGTAGACATAACTGCTCCGGTCTGTTCCAGTTCCGAGATCGATATAGGTCGGCTGAGAAGCTGCGTTGAATGTCGTTCCCGATACGATCGCCTGAGTGCCACTGGTGAGTGTGGCTGGTCTGCCTTCTCCATCCAAACCATAAGCTTCGGTATAGAAGCTTGGATTGGCGAGTTGGACAGTCAGCGGCGCGCCATTTCCGGCGAACGTCGCTTGCGAGTGATAGTAAGTGCCAGAATGCGGAGTCAGTTCCCACATGTCCGTTATATTGCCATCCTTATCGTAGCTGAACCACTCGTCGGTAATTGGGGTAATCGTGCCGGCCGTGCAAGCGTCGGTTTCCGCTTCCACCAGGCGTCCTGCTGTGTTTGCGATACTCGATCCGGAGGGTGGAGAGACTATGCCCTTCGATGTGCTATCAAAGATTAAGCGTCTGCAGAGAGTTGAGCTGCTATTGTATGCCTCGCTAACGATGAGCCGACCGAGCGTATCGTACCAGTTGCACACCGAGTTGCCGTTTGCGTAAGAAATACCGATCAGCTTCCCTGGAAAGGTTTGAGAAGTGCCCCCGCATGGTGCTCCATCGTAGTAGTAGTAAGTGGAACCGGACTCGGGCAGGGTAACTTTAGTCAGGCGGCCCAAAGCATCCACTATTGACGTGCGCGTCTGCGATCCCCGCGTTACGGCCATGGTCTGGCTGCCCGCAGCCGAGGTATACGAAGTAGTGGTGAGCACTCCCGAATATGGGCCGGCGTTCTGGCCACAGGAAACATAGCCGCTAACGGTGGTGGAGATATTGCAGGAAGACGTAAGCCTGCCGAGCCCGTCGTACTCGTTTTGCGTTTGCTTAGTGTTTTCCAGGGATGGTGCGGGACCGGCACTCGAATGCACGTCATTTTGTGCGTAGGTGATGGCGTCAACACCGCCTCCGGTGTCTTGTACTGATATAAGTCTTCCCAACATGTCGTAGAAGCTACTGCCGACCACCCCTCCTGAGCATGTGCTCCCTAGAGTCGTTGTACACGGGAGGTACGAGTAGACATTTGTTGGGATGCCGTTAGAGCTATAGGTTGTGGAAACCGTATCGTAGTTGGAACTGGATGGGCTCTGCTGCTTCTGCGTGTTGATCAGCCGTCCGTAACCATCAGTGGTCTGCGTAACATTCTGCGCGGAATTGCCGGAATTAAATGAAAAGGCGTTGGTTATTGTGTCTGGCGAGGAGCCTGTGGGATACGTCTTACAGAAGGTATTGCCGAGGGGATCAGTTACTGATACAACCCGCCAGAATGGATCGGCCTTGGTATTAATACTCTGGGAGCAATATTGATATCCGTAGAGTGTTGCGTTGCCGTTGGCGTCCGTGTCTTGAGTTTTCACACCGCCAACTCCGTTCCAGGTGGATGAAACGGTCAAGCCGCCCTTTGTGACTGAGGTCGCGAACGGGTAGTTAGTACAGCTGCCGCAGCCGGAGTAGCTCGCGCTGGAGTAGCCAATGGAGGTTGGGTTGTTCGCCAGGTCGTAGATCACGGAAGGAGTTCCGTTGCTGTTGTAGACATTGTTCGTCGAGTTCCCCAGCCACGCTGAACCATTGGTGACCTGAGTTTTAAGAAGGTTGCCGTGCGGGTCGTAGGTAAATAGTCTGTCAGAGAGATTGTTGAGCGCGCCATCCGTGACGCCGGAGTAACACAGCTTGTTGTTAATATTATTTCCGATAGGACTACACCCGGGGCCGTTCCAGCTGCCATAGGCATTAACCAGGCGACTGGCCGGAGTCGTTGCCCCGAAGTCGTACTCGCCCACGAAGGTTACATTGCCATATTTATCGTACTGGGTCTGCGTCCGTGAAGAGTTCGACATGCCCGCCAGCGTGGTATAAACATCCTTCTCGGTGATGGGTAATGAAACGACCGCCGTGGCGCAGTCGCCAGGCTGGCCGATTCCTGCGTTGTAGCAATACACGTCCTGCCGGGTTGGAATCGAGGAGTAGGACGCGCTCGAGACTGTGCCTATGTTTATGTAGTACTGGATCTCGGTCAGCGCCTGCGTCACTGGAGGCGCGGCATTGCCGGTCGAGGTCAGGCCGGTGAATGTGTACACGGTCTTGTTGCCGCCCCGATCGACAAGCGTCGTTGTGTTACCCCAGTGCCCTTTGCCGTTATTCACTGGGGCCCAAGTGTAGGTTGTAGTTCCGTCGCTTGTGGTGCGCGTTAGGCTGTTCGGTACGAGATAGGTACAGTTCAATCCATAGTGTCCTGAGCTGACTGCACCGGACGGGTTCCAATTGTAGCTTACGGAACCCCCGCTGCGCAGCGTCAGCTTGGCTAATCGCCCGGTTGTGTCACTGGAATAACCGGGTGTCGTTTCATATGTGAGCCCAATCGTGGTGTTGTCAGGGAAGGTGAACTCACTTGGCATGTACAGGCTACTGGAGTAATCAGTCAGGCCGGCGCAGCCAAACGCAGATTTCAGGGTGTATTCCGTAGATGCTGCACCGAATACTACTGACGAACCGTTGACATTTGTCCAAGTTGACTGTTGAGGGGGTAGGCCGCTCGCGTTTCCCGTTTGCGTTAATACTGTGACGCCTAAGGTATCTATATAGGAGGCGGTGTTGCTGACGTTGTTATAAACTTGGGAAATCGAATTTCCGTTCGAATCCACGATTGAGCTGCCGGTTATGCTCATCCCTCCGCCGGTATAGATGGAGTTTGCGGTACCACCCGTGACGCTGACCGTATAGCCTGTGTCGTCTGTCACCACGTCGGTAAAGGAACTTGAGCAACTTGAGCCCGAGTAAGAAATATCCGACGTTGGGAGGTAATGCTCGGTCCAATCTGCTAGATGGATGAACCACCCGCCATATTCAGTAGCATTGCCGCTGCCGTCGCCACTTGGGCAAGGTTGGTTATACGTGACAACTGACGGCGTAGCGTACGCTCCACCTACATCTAATATTCCATTGGCCGCTGCGATTAGTGGGGCGTTTTCCACGCCGGGAAGGAGCTCAGTCAGGGAGGAATCGATATAAGCTGCATAGATATAGGAGTCACCGCCTGTCAATGCGTAAGTGAATGGGAAAGCCCCGCTCTTCGACATCACCGGCACGTTGAGTACGACGTTTAAGTTTTGCAGGTTGACGGTGTCGACAGCGTGCGAGTCGTACGCCGAGAAGGATGGCGTGCCAGAGTTGACCTGTGCGCTCATGGATGCAGCCAGGAAAAAAAGGGCGAACAAAACGTCGATCCGGGAGATGTTGCGCCGAGGTGCGGTGAGGTGATCCATTACTCCTCCTGATGAAATCAACAGACTGGGTCTGGCCGGCTCGCGCCGGTTCGTGCCACGGCTTGTACGCAGAGATGGGCGGAGCCTTGCGAGGGACTGCCGGCCATCGTACTTCTGTTCTTATCTCTCATCTTCAGAGAAAGCAGCGAGAGGGTTGACAGGACGGAAGAGCTATCACCCATCCTTCGATATAGCCCCCGTTGCCCCGTTCCGCCGGCGTGGCCACGCTGATGGTACTCGACAGGCCAGATCTCTTACATGTAGTCGAGACTTACCCCGTATTCCCAGGTGTGAACCTGGTATCTGGTCCGGCCACCGTGTCCGCTCCAGCCTCTGGCGAAGATCCTCGACCGCGCCGGATAAGCAGGGCCGCTTCATTCATCTTCAGCAATCTGCTCAGGTAAACGCGGGCTTGCTTTGCTGTCACGATTTTGCCTCCGGTTATTGCGCTGGAACGATGACGGGATTTGCGGGCAGGATTTTGTCCGCAAAGATATTGCAGCAGTCGTGCGTCTCGATTTCTGGCGTAGGTTTCACGCGCTGGAATCCGTGTAGCTGGCCATTGCGCCTGCGCGCGGCCTGCTGTGCTGCTGTGCTGCTGTGCTGCTGTATTTCGGCTGCCGCCTTTGCGGCCCGCCGTGCGGATGTTTATGGGATGGGCGCCTTTCGTGCGCAGAAGGTCGGCGTCCATGAACAATCCGTAGAAGAAGACTTCGATGCGACGTGAGCTCATGTTTCCAATTCCCTTCTTCGTCTCAGACATCTCTTCAGGCGCCTTTTAGGGGGAGGGCAATCCGACATCATAGTGTCATTAATCTACTATAGAGGACACTTAATGTCAACCGATAAACTCCTTCAACACCGGCAGGATTCGCATGACTACCAACGACTTGGAGCAACACATCTCCTGCGGAGGCTTCCGTAAAACCTGAGAATCCTATTTCATGCTGAACACCTGTAAGCTGACAATTCCCATTCGTTATTCGGTTTTGTTGCGCTGCTCTCTGAGATAGGTTTCGATCGTCTTCTGCCAGTGCGGGCCCTTTTGGCGGTCGCCTTGCCCCAGCGCTTGCACCTTTTCATTCGCCGAGGTATCCAGAGCCGTGCGAACGTACGTCACATCCACGCTAGCGGTCGAAGGATCGACTGAGGTAAGTCGTACATCCACTGTAGATACCATGGCGTCCCAGTCCCCACAGTGAAAGAGAATCCTGGCGGGAATGCAATGGGATCCTTCGTGAGTTCCTCACGAAGAAATAATTTCCTGGCCCGCGCCGGTGTCACGTGATGACAAGTGATCAGGGCGAAGCTGGAACCAAACATGTTATGCGTTCCGTGGGTCGGCCCGCCTTGATAAAGCGCAACTCTGCACGTGCCAACGCCTCGCGCGCCCGTTCGATCTCTCCCGTCTCGGTCCGGGGATCGCACCTCCCGTGTACAAATGTCACCGGCACTCTTAACTCACTCAGCCGCCCATCGTACAAATCGTTGGCCGAGCGCATGCTTTGGGTCGCGATTCTCAGCCAAGCCCGGCAGTTCCGCTGTACCACGATCTTCCATTGCTCCTCGCCGTGGTCCATCACGAGCAACTTCTGCGCCTTTTCCTTTATCTCCTCGGAATGTGTGGCAAATTGCTCGAAGAACGCTCGCGAATTCGGTTTGTTCCGATAGAAATGAAATGCTTCCAAGATTAGGCGTGCGCACCGTGTCGGCGCCGACAGGCCGATCCTTGTGGCAATCACGGCTCCGTCGCTGTGTCCCCAAAAAATCGCTTGCTCGATTCCCAATGCAGTCAATACGGAAAGGGTTTCCTCAGCTGCACGCTGATGAAAGTCCGTCGGCATCTGTTTGCGCCATCGCGCCGAACGCCCATAGCCGGACCGATCCGGGATTACAAAGCGGACTTGGTCTCCAAATGCCTCGACCTGCCGATTGAATGGGATAGACCCGATAACCCCACCCACCATGCAAGAAGACCACTGGCCGCCCCTGCCCACAACCCGGTAGTGGATCCTGACGGGCCGAACCCCGGGCACATGTGGCGAGTGTGGCAACTCCACAAAGGGCATTTGATCCACTCCATTCCGCTGGCGAACTGGGGAAAAGGCTCCCTAACTAGGCTCAACCGCCGACGGTCTTTATTGAGCAGTGTTCCAGCATTCGACACTATAGTGTTATGATTCTACTATAGAATCAGTTCTGTGAGGAGAAGTTACGTGTCGGAAAAAAAGAAGACTCGCGGGATCTTGAGTTTGAGCGAGATTGGCCGCCGTGTGCGGGACGAACGAATTCGGCGAGGATTTTCCCTGGAACAATTGAGTCAGCGAT
>PMSQ01000122.1 GCA_003168355.1 Acidobacteriaceae bacterium
TTTCCGGATCGCAGCGGCTGGTATCTTCGGTGACGTACATCGAGTCCAGGCCGAGCGAAACCGCATACTTCACCGCCTTCTCGGTGGTCTGCAAAAGAAAATCGTCGGACCAACCTTCGGTAAAACGACGAATGGGGCTCGATCCAATAAATGTCGCGGCTTCGATGCGCAGCCCTGTCTTCTGCACGATCTCGGCAATCGGACGAATGTCATTCTCAAGCGTGCGCGCCGCGCAGTTGGCGCGGATCTTCAGCTTGCTTGCGACGATTTCCCGCGCCAGCGCCGTCACATGCTCGACCGCGCGCGATCCGGCGCCCGGCAATCCGAGATCGAGGGAATCGATCCCCAACGCCTCCATCAGATGGAGAATCTCAATCTTTTCCGGAACTGAGGGATCGCGCACCGAAGGCGATTGCAAGCCATCGCGCAGGCTCTCATCGTTCAGCAGCACCGGCCCCGGCGGTTTCAGTCCCGGCGGATGGTTCTTGTTCCAGTCGTAGATAAGCTCAGAAGTGTTCATGGAGAGACAGCTTCTAGCTGCTAGCCTCTAGCTAATCGCTGTACCCACGGAGGGCACAAACCGAACCTGCTTGGCTAGGAGCTAAAAGCTAGCAGCTAGAAGCTTCATTTTTCTTTCGGCGGCAGAGTCAGCCCAAACACCGAAATCATTCCCTGCCCTGCAACATTCAATTTCGCTTCCGCCGGATTAGGCAAGTACAAAGTCTGGCAGTGTTCGCAGCGGTAGACCTCGGCGTCCTGCCCCCAGGCTTTTTCCGCATCTCCACAAGCCTGCTCGATCACATCTTCCGAGTAGAACCAGCGCTTCAAATGGCCGCCGCAGAACTTGCCTTTTTCGTTTTTCTCGTTGCAGGCTCGCTGCCCCGCCTTCTTGACCTTGACTTTGTGATGAGGAAGCTGCGCAGGAGTTTGCGTAGAAGAAGTCGTGATTTCGCCTGTCGCCAAAGGATTTAACCTCGTTCGCGCGGCGCTCGCGCCGCCTGATTCGGCCCTACGAGCGTCATTGTACTCGAAGGCGAAAGGCCAACCCAAGCCGGGGATGTCGTATGCTATGCCTATCTCGTTACCGGTAGTCCAGCGCCAGAATGAGCGTCCTATGAACCATGAGCGGTTTCCTGCGAAAAAGATCTTTCTAACTGGCGCGGCCATTCTTTTCCCGCTCGCGCTTCTGCTCGGGCGAGCCGGCGCACAGATGCCACATAAGAATGATGCCAAAACCGGCGGTCCGAGCCACGTGCAACAGGAACTGGTGCGCATTGAAACCGGTTTTTTCGAGGCATGGAAGACGAATAATCAAGCCTACTTCCGCGAGCACATGCCGGAGAACGGAGTCTTCTGGGGCGAAAACGGCACGCTCTCCCGCGACCAGCAACTCGCAGAGCAGCAAACTTCCGCGAAAACCTGCACCGTGGAAGGCTACGGCCTCTCCGATTTCGGAGCGCTCCCGCTGACCGCGGGCGCGTACCTGCTCACCTACAAAGCGGAGCAATATGCCACCTGCAATGGAGAAAGCCTGCCGGTCCACGTAAACGGCAGTTCGGTTTACGTCTTCAAAGCCAGGCGCTGGCAGGCTATTTACCGTGCGGAAGTGGCGCTGAAAAATCAGCGCTGAGGCGGGCCTCTGGTCATAAAAATATCATGTCGACCCTTCCACGATCGCCGAACAGACAATCCGCTGCTTCTAGAATTCCCGCTTCGGCTTGACCTGATCGGCGCCCACTCGTCCTAACATAATTTCCGCATCATAGTAACTCTCGCCCTTCACCGGCTCTCCCGCCATGCGCCGCAATATGGCGACCTGGCCAACATGAGTAAGCGCATCGGCAATGGGTCCCTGAAAGAGCTTTTCCGGAGAAGCCTGTAGCGGCTCAGTCGAAGCTAGAAAATCGTCGAACTTCTTCAGCGCGGCGAAAAAGCGCTCCACCTCCTTCTCCCAGGGCAGAGGCTTGGAGTCGTGCCAATCCCGTTTACCAATCGCTATCGAAAGCCCCCAGTCCAGCAGATCGCCGATGTGGGCCAAGATTTTTCCGGGCGTGCGTACACCCTCGCCCGCCTGGAAATCGGCAAACGTGTTGGGAACGTTGCGGATCGCTTTGCCTCCGCGATAAGCCAACGTGGCCAGGCAGTGACGCAGCAATTCGCGTTTCGGATCTGAAGTGGAAGGAGTGCTCATGAATCACCTCTCAGTTCCCCGTACTAGGTTTCTAGGTACTCGCAACTCACAACTGCCTGCGCCTCACCACTCCCGCCGCGCGCAACGCTCCGCGCAGGCGTTCTCCAAGGCCGCGGGCAAATTGCATGTCCAGGAACCCTTCCATCTGCCGCGCAAAACTCGCGCCGTAGCCATACCACCAGACTTTCTTCATTCCGGGCATCAGGTCCACATCCAGATATTTCAGACGCACCATTTCTTCCAGGCCAAAGCGTCCGTGAGCGCGGCCCACGCTTGACTTCACTCCGCCGTGCGGCGCCTCGCTGATGCCGAAACACGAAACCACATCATTCACCATGACGGTACCCGCCTGAATGCGCCGCGCCAGCCGCTCCCCGCGTGCGCGATCGCGAGTCCACACACTCGCTGCCAGCCCAAATTCCGAATCATTGGCCAGACGCACCGCTTCCTCGTCGCTGTCGAATGCCATCACCGAAAGCACAGGGCCGAATGTCTCCTCGCGCATAATGCGCATCTCGTGCGTCACATCCGCCAACACCGTCGGCTTATAGAAATTCCGCCCCAGTTCCGGCAACCGCGAGCCTCCCGCCAGAACCCGTGCCCCGCGCGCCACAGCGTCTTCCACTTGCAACTCCACAATCTGCAACTGCCGCTCATGAATCATTGGGCCCACATCGGTTCCATGGTCTTTTCCGTTCCCCATGCGCAGTTTGTTTGTCTTCTCAACGCTTGCCTTCAGAAATTTTTCGTACAAGCTGTGATGCACGTAGCAGCGCTCCACCGACAGGCAAGTCTGCCCGGCATTCACGAACGCTCCCCACACCGCCGCGCTCGAAGCCACGTCCACATCGGCGTCGTCGAGGACCAGCATCGGATCCTTGCCGCCCAACTCCAGCACCACCGGCAACAGGCGCTCGGCCGCAGCGACAGCGATGCGTTTGCCTGTGGCCACGCTTCCGGTGAAGATCAGCTTGTCAATCCCGAGTCCACTCCGCGAATGAATCATCGACGCCCCGGTTGCGCCATCGCCGATCACCACCTGAAAAACATCTGTGGGCACGCCCGCCGCGTGCAGCAGCGACTCCAGCTCCAGCGCCACAAGAGAAGTAAATTCCGAGGGCTTCAGCACCACGGCGTTACCCGCGACCAGCGCCGCGAGAGTCTCGGTGGCAGGAATCGAAAACGGATAATTCCACGGCGAAATGATCCCCACTACGCCGTAAGGCTCGCGCACCAGCCGCCCAGTCTTGAGCCTGGTGGCAAGATTTCCATGCGGGACCGGCTCGTCGCCCAGCAGGCGATAGGCGTTGTCAATCAGAAACCGCGCCGCATCGAGCACCACCAGAACTTCCGTGGTCAGAGCTTCGGCGAAAGGCTTGCCCGCTTCGCGGGTAATGGCCTCGGCAATCTCTGTTTTCTTCTCATGCAGGCTGCGCTGAAATTCGCGCAGCTTCGCGATCCGCTTTCGCACGCCGATCTCAGCCCACGATCCTTGCGCAGCCCGCGCTCGCGCCACCGCCGCCAGGATTTCACTCTCGGTAGCACACTCCAACTCGCGCAGCAAAGTGCCCGTGGCCGGATTCACCGACGAAATTTTTCGCGCCGCGATTTGTAAATCCGTGGCCATTCCTGTTCAGTACTCCACATTTACCAAGTAGAGTCCGCTCGCTGGGGCGGTTGCCCCCGCTGTCGATCGGTTGCGCGCCTCCAGTATCCGCGTAACGTCCTCCGCCTGCAACGTTGCTTTGCCTACCAGAATAAAAGTCCCCACCAGATTTCTCACCATGTGATGCAGAAATCCTGATCCCTTCACGATGTAGACAAATTCGTCTCCCTGGTGCTCCCAGCTCGAAGAGAAAATCCTCCGGACGTTCGATATTTGCGCGCCTTCGCCTCCTCGGGCAATCTCCCTGTACGCGAAGGCCGGCGGGACGCCGGCGCTACGCTCCGGATCCACCGCGGCAAACGAAGTGAAATCATGCTCGCCCACCACCAGTTCCGCCGCCCGCACCATCGCCGGCTCATCCAGAGGAAAAGGGTAGTGCCATACATACCTGGCCAGAAACGGCGGACAGATCGCCGCCCGATAAATCCGGTACCGGTAAGTCTTCCCCCGCGCCGACTTGCGCGCATGAAAATCCGCCGCGGCCTCTTCCACTTCCAGAACCCGCACTGACGGCGGCAATATATCGTTCAGCGCCTTCGCGAAGTTCGCCGCCGGGACGGAAGACTCCGTGACAAATGTCACCACCTGGGCCAGCGCATGCACTCCCGCATCGGTTCTCCCAGAGCCCTGCGGCAATACCTTTTCTCCGGTGACTCGTCCAATGGCTGAGGCGAGCGTGCCCTGCACTGTGACGGCATCGGGCTGCACTTGCCAGCCCGAGAAGTCCGATCCGTCATAGGAGAGAATCAGTTTGAGATTGCGCATGCGATCTTTCGAGTCCCACAGCCGCGCCGCTTCATCCAAGTCATTTCATGCGTCGGAGTTTTCCGCGCGAGCGTGTCCCGGGGAAATGCTTGGCCATCGCCAGCACTTTACCAGTTTCGACTCGCCGGAACACTCGAAAGAGGAGCTGCTGCGTCGGATATACTGATGGGTTTCACCTGGGTTTCGTCGCGAGGCAGGGTTTCACACGAAGTTTTTGAGCCTTTTGTTCTCCAGGAGCTTTTTCAGCAAATTTTTTCAGGAACCCAGGCACGGCTGATTGCGTACCACTCATTGAGTAGAGCTCTCATTTTGGGTAAATCCGGCTGCCCCGGGGTTCCAAGCAAGTCCTTATTGTGTTGTTGCAAAGCCTTCATGAACTGACCTAACTGAACTGGTCTTAGTTGAACGGAGATGAGTAGATGCCATTCGCACGATTAGCCTCAAACATCCGGCTGACTACCGCCGCAATTCTATTCGCAACGCTGACTGTCGCATGCTGGGCCCAGGAACCGCCCGCCGCGCCCGTCCCGCAGAATACGCCGGAAACACAGCCGCTCCCTGTCCTGAACTATTCTCAGCCGGTATCGCATTTTCCCAACCCGATCGGACCGTATACGGCGCGGCATCTGGCGGCGCCGAACCTGGCCAACACCTCGCGCATCGATTCCCTGATGCGGGACGGCAAGCTCTACCTGTCGCTCAATGACGCCATCGCGCTCGCGCTGGAGAACAACCTGGATATCGCCATCGCGCGCTACAACCTGAACATCGCTGACACCGATATCCTGCGCGCGAAAGCCGGCGCCTCGACTCTCGGCGTTAATACCGGCGTGGTGCAGAACACTCCCGGCGGCGGCATCGGCGGACTCGGCGGCCAGGTCGGCTCCGGTACGGGAGGCACCACTCTCGGTGCGGGCGGCGCGGGCGCGGGCGCGGGGGGCTTGGTCGGTTCTACTCTCGGGTTCGGATCGCTCATCACCAGCTTCGATCCGGTTCTCACGGGGACACTGCAGGACGATCGCTTCCATATCCTCCCGAGCAGCACCTTCAGTCCCGAGTCGCCTCAGAACACCACTACAGGCAACTTCTCTTACCTGCAGGGCTTCTCCTGGGGCACGAGCTTGTTGGTGGGCTTTAACAACACCCGCGTCACGACCGGGAACGCCCCTTTCAGTCCGTTAAGCCCGCAACTCAACTCCGGTTTCAAAATGCAACTCACGCAGCATTTGCTCCAGGGGTTCGGTCTTGCGGCCAACAATCGTTTCATCAGTATCGCAAAGAACGACCGTGAACTTTCCGACGTTGCCTTCCGCCTGCAGGTGATCACGACGGTGAACCAGATTCAGACCATGTACTGGGATCTGGTTTACGCCTACGAGAACGCTCGGGTGCAGAAGGAATCGCTGGCTTTCGCCGACAAGACGCTCTCCGATACCAAGAAGCAAGTGGAAATCGGCAGCCTGGCGCCGATCGAAGTTGTCCGCGCCCAGAGCACCGTTGCCCAGGATCAGCAAGGTCTGACGATTGCCCTGACTAACCTGCAATTGGAGCAATTGCTCATGAAGAACGCGCTCAGCCGCACCCTGCGCGATCAGATTCTGGCGGGAGCCGATGTGATTCCGACTTCCACCGTGGAACTTCCAGAGAGTGAGCCGATCCAGCCCACGCAGGATCTGATCGCCGATGCTCTTCGCCATCGTGCGGATCTGGTAGAGTCCCGCATTCAGCTCAACACAACGGACATCAGCAACCGAGCGGTGCGCAACGCCCTGCTGCCTACGTTGGATCTTTTCGCATATTACGGCGGCTCGGGATTAGGTGGTTCGCAGAACGCGTCGAATCTTTGCGCGAATCAGCCGGTGGCCGAGCAAGCCGAGGGTTTTTGCGCGGGACCAAATAACGCCCCCGGCGCCGGAGGCCAGACATTCATCCCCATCGCAACCACCACGAGCTACGGCGGCACTCTCAACCAGCTCATCAACTCCACCGCGTCTGACAAGGGCGTAGGGGTAACCCTGAATATACCGCTGCGTAACCGTGCCGCTCAAGCGCTGCAGATCCGCTCGGAACTGGAATACCAGCAGGCCCAAATGCGCTTGCAGCAGATCGAAAACCAGATCAGCATCGAAGTCCGCAACGCCCAGTTCGGCGTCGAACAGAACCGCGCCAGCGTAGTTTCAGCTCAGGCTGCCGTGGACTATGCCAGGCAATCGCTGGATGCGGAACAGAAGAAATATCAGTTCGGCACCTCGACCACGACGTTGGTTCTGCAAACCCAGAGCGGTCTGGCCACGGCGGAGTCCACTTTGATGTCGGCCATGGCAGCCTACGAAAAGTCGCGCATCGAGCTTGACCGCGCTATCGGCGTGACGCTCGACCATGCCGGCATCAGCATCGATGACGCGGCCAAGGGCCAGGTTACGCGCGCACCCAGCGTGCCTTACATCGCGCCGCGCAAGGAACCGCCGCCGGTGGCCCCGCCGGCGCCGCAGACTGCCGCTCCGCAGCAGCCTCAGTAGGATGTTGCTCAACAAAAAACTGGCGCGGCCACAAGCCGCGCCTTATTTCTTGCCTAACAATTCTTTACAATCTGCGCCCGCTCGGCCCGCTCCGTCCCGCTAAGATGGAGAGACGCCATATGTTCTACGCACTCAGCTTTCGAACTCTATCTTGTGCCGTCAAGACAATGCACGACGGCTTCTATTCCGTTTCTATACTGAGGAGACGAAACATGTCTTTGCCCCTACCCCGACGGAGCGCGGTAATCTCGCGCTCTGCCCTGCTGTCGAAGGCCTTTGCCATCCTGGCCTGCGTGCAGCTACCGCTGGCTTTGCACGCGCAGGATATTCCCCCGGCTCCAGCGCCGCAGACCGTGCCGGCTCCGGCGCAGACGCAGACGGTTCATTTGCAGGATTATTCCAAGCCGCGACTGGCTTTCCCTCATGTCCTGCACCCCTACCAGCCGCAGGAAGTGGCTCAGCCGAACCTGGGCAACTCGCCGCGCATCGATTCTCTTATGCGCGACGGTAAAATCTATCTTTCCATCGACGACGCCATCGCGCTCACCCTGGAGAACAATCTCGATATCGATATCGCGCGTTACAACCTGAACATCGCCGATACCGATTACCTGCGCGCCAAATCGGGCGCCAACATTCTCGGCGTCAACGCCGGCATTGTGCAGAACACTCCGGGCGGCGGCGTGGGCGGCCTGGGAGGAACGGTTGGCTCCGGCACCGGAGGCACCACCGTCGCTCCCAGCGGCGTGGGCACCGGAACCAACGGCTTGGTCAGTTCCACGCTCGGTATCGGCTCGACCATCACCAGTTTCGATCCGATCGTCACCAGCACGCTGCAGCTCGATAGGAGTGACTCGGAATCTACGAGCATAGACAGCGCGCCCATACTTTCCCAAAACACCTACACCGCGGATTTCGGCTACGCCCAGGGATTTGAATGGGGCACCACGCTTGCCGCCGGATTTAACAACACTCACTTCGCCACCAACAGTCCCCTTAGTCTGTTGAGCCCAGCCATTAGTTCGAACTTCCAGGTCCGCGTTACACAGAACCTGCTGCAAGGTTTCGGATCTCTCCCCAATACCCGCTTCATCCGCATCGCCAAGAATAACCGCGAGATTTCCGACGTTGCCTTTCGCCTGCAAATCATTACTACCGTCGATCAGATCGAAGATATGTATTGGGACCTGGTCTACGCCTATGAAAACGTGCGCGTGCAGCAGGAGGCTCTCACCTATGCGCAGAAGGCGCTGGACGATTCCAGGCAGCAGGCAAAAGTCGGCACCATCCCACCCATTCAAGTGGTGAGCGCCCAGAGCACGGTCTCAACCGACCAGCAGAATTTGATCCTGGCGCAGAACAACCTGGAACTGGAAAAATTGCTGGTAAAGAATGCGCTCAGCCGCAGCATTGAGGATCCGGTGCTGGCTGAAGCTGACGTGATTCCCACCTCCACCATGCAGATTCCGCAGGAAGAAGCGGTCGTTCCGACACAAGATCTGATCAACCAGGCCCTCGACCACCGTGCCGAACTCGTCGAGTCGCGCATCGATCTCAATTCCCGCGACCTCAGCAGCAAAGCCGTTCGCAACGCCATGCTGCCCTCGCTCGATGCCTTCGCTTATTACAGCGGATCAGGGGTGGGCGGGAACGTGGCCCTGCCGGCTTGCTCGGGCGCGGCTACGAGCGGTTGCTACACATCGGTTCCGCCGCCGTTTCAGAACACAAACTCGGTTGGCTACGGCGGCACGCTGAACCAGCTCTTCAACGGCACCGCTCCCGATAAGGGCATCGGACTTACGCTGACCATTCCACTGCGCAACCGCGAGGCGCAGGCCAACCAAGTGCGCGCGGAGCTGGAATACCGCCAAGCCCAGGTGCGGCTGCACCAACTGGAAAATCAGGTGCGCATCGAAGTGCGCAACGCGCAATTCGACGTGAAGCAGAACCGCGCCTCCGTGTTGGCAGCCCAGTACGCGGTCGATTTCGCGCGGCAGACTCTCGACGCCGATCAGCAAAAGCTGAAAGTCGGACTCACCACAACAACCGCCATCCTGCAGGATGCTTCCGTCCTGACCACCTCTGAGTCGAATCTGGTTTCCGCCAAGGCGGCCTATGAGAAGTCGCGCGTCGAACTCGATCGCGCCACGGGCCTGCTGCTGGATCACACCGGCATCGACGTTGCCGACGCAACGCGCGGCCAGGTTACGCACTTGCCTCAGGTGCCGTATGTCGCGCCGCGCCAGGACACGAGCCCCTAGTCGGAGACGGCCAGATGGGAGATGCTTTGCCGTCAATTCTCCATCTGTGGCTCGACGTTGTATCCTTCCTCCCGTGACCTTGTCCGTCGTCATCATCACGCACAACGAGGAAGCCAATCTCGGCCGCACGCTCGAAAGCGTGAGGCAGTTGGTCAGCGATGGCAAGGGCGAAATCATCGTCGTCGATTCGGGCTCGACCGACCGCACGGTTGAGATTGCGAATTCGTTCGGCGCGAAAGTCTTCATCGAGGAATGGGAAGGTTACGCCGCGCAGAAGAACTCGGCGATCGACAAGGCCGCTGGGGATTGGATTCTGAGCTTGGACGCCGATGAGGAAGTAAGTGCCGACCTCGCAAGTCACATCAGCCGTTCGGCTTCCGATACGGACAGCCCTTTCGAATGGAACCTCGCACGTTGGGTCGAGCGTCCCTACGAGGACTTACGCTCCAACGACGGACCACTCCCACACGGCTTCTGGATTGCAAGAAGGAACTATTTTCTTGGCCGCCGGATTGAACATGGTGGATATTATCCCGACCGAAAGTTACGCCTATTTGCGCGAGGCAGCGCTCGATTCGACGAGAGTCGAGCAGTCCACGAAGACGCACAGACTAATCGAAGAACCGCAATCATTAAGGTCGGCTCCCTCCTCCACCACTCCTACCCCACGCTCTCCGANNACGTTCGTCTACAACTACTTCTTCCGCCTCGGTTTCCTCGACGGACGCGAAGGCCTGCTGCTGCACCTCTACCACTCGGTTTACGTTTCGTGGAAATACGCCAAGGCGTGGGAATTGAGCCGCAGGCTGCACACCAATCAAATGTCATCCTGAGCGGAGTGAGCCGAAATCGCATTCGCGAATCGGCTCGCGTAGTCGAAGGACCCCTGCAATCGCGTGCGCTGAATCGGGTGCGCCAGGGCGTTCTCACATCAACGGTCAACCCTGAGTCATTCCAGAAACCTGCTGACCAGCCGGTGATGCAGCAAAAATGCATAGTATCCTTCGACTCCGCAGGAAGTTCGCAATGCCAACTTCCTGCTCCGCTCAGGAGGACACCCTGTGAACAGTGGCGCGATTTTCCTGACCGACGGTCGTTCCAGCCGCACCTCCCCGCCTTGCCCGCCGACGCGCTCTTCCCTATGATCACAACAGAACACTGGGGTGAGCAATGGAAAAGAAACCGTCCAAACCGCAAGTTGCGGAAAATCCCGTCGCTGACGTTTTTGAAAACCGCCATCCCTCCGCCGCGGAAAAGAACTGGGCGGAGAACACGCTTGCACCCACGCTCGAAAAATCTCCCGAGCAGCCGATCGGCGCGGCCACCGGAGTGAATCTCGACGAGAACGGGCATGCCCGCTTCACAACGATTTCCGGTGTTTCCGTTCGCCGCCTCTACACCCAGGCGGATCTGCCCGCAGACTGGAGCGAGGAAAAGTATCTCGGCTACCCCGGCCAGGCGCCGTTCACGCGTGGCATTCATGCGACCGGCTATCGCGGCAAGCTTTACACCATGCGGCAGTTCTCCGGCTTCGCCTCACCCGAAGAGACCAACCAGCGCTACAAGTATTTGCTCGAGCATGGCGGCAATGGGCTCTCCGTCGCGTTCGATCTGCCTACGCTGATGGGCTACGACTCCGACCATGCGGCCAGCGAGGGCGAAGTGGGCAAGTGCGGCGTGGCCATCGATTCGCTCGAAGACATGGAGATTCTTTTCGGCGGGATTGATCTGGAAAAGACCACCGTCTCGATGACCATCAATTCGCCCGCTTCGGTGTTGTGGGCCATGTATCTCGTCGTGGCTGAAAAGCAGGGCGCGGACTGGAAGAAGATTTCCGGCACGATTCAGAATGACATTCTCAAGGAGTACATTGCGCAGAAGGAATACATCTTTCCGCCGGCCCCCTCGATGCGCCTGGTGATCGACACCTTCGAGTTTGGCTCAAAGTTCACTCCACGCTTCAACACGATTTCCATCAGCGGATACCACATTCGCGAGGCCGGTTCCACCGCTCTGCAGGAACTGGCATTCACTCTGTACGACGGCGTGGAATATGTGGAGTGGGCGCGGCGGCGCGGACTTGAGGTGGACGAATTCGGTCCGCGGCTCAGCTTCTTCTTCAACGCGCACAACGATTTCTTCGAGGAGATCGCCAAATACCGCGCGGCCCGCAAGATTTGGGGCCAAGTGATGAAAGACCGCTTCGGCGCCAACAACCAGCGGACCTGGCTGATGCGTTTCCACACCCAGACGGCCGGCGTATCGTTGCCCGCCCAGCAACCTCGGAACAACATCGCGCGCGTGGCATTGCAGGCTTTGGCCGCGGTGCTCGGCGGAACGCAGTCGCTGCACTGCGACTCGTACGATGAGGCGCTGGCGCTGCCTACCGAAGAGGCGGCGCGCATCGCACTGCGCACGCAGCAGATCATCGCCTATGAATCAGGAGTCACGCAGACGGTCGATCCGCTCGGCGGATCATACTTTCTGGAAAGTTTGACGCTCGAAATGGAAAAGGGTGCGCTCGACTACTTCCTCAAATTGGATGCAATGGGTGGCATGGTCAAGGCGATCGAGCGCGGCTATCCGCAGAAAGAAATCGCCGAAGCCTCCTACCAATATCAGCGCGCCGCCGAGGCGAAGGAAAAAGTCATCGTGGGCGTCAACGAGTTTGCGATTGAAGAAGAATCGCCACATATTCTCTACATCGATGAGACCGTAGCGCGGCAGCAATCCGCCAAGCTGAAGGCATTGCGGTCCCGGCGATCGAATGACGAAGTGCGGCGCTGCCTCGACGCACTCAAGCAGGCTGCGGCACAGGAGCCGAAGGCCGGTGCGAATGGAGAAATTTCTCCCGCCAACACGATGCCTTACATGGTCGCCGCTGTGCGCGCGTACGCGACCGTCGGCGAAATTTGCGAAGCGCTGCGCGGGGTTTATGGGACTTATACGGAAGTGAGCATAACTTAGCAAGGCTAGCATCGCATCTCCAAGTTCAAGAAAATCACAGATACCTTCTTCCGTCCAAAAAGTACGTCGCTTTGAGGTGGCAATTTGCGACCTCAAAGAAAAACTAGAACCGCAGGGTGGGCACCGATATGCGCCGTATGCCTTCACCGAGCATGGAGCCATCATGGCGGCAACCGTGTTTAATTCAAGCGAGCTGAGGTCCCCGTGTTGTCAAAGTGGTATCGATCCCGCCTGCGTTGCTGGGCGAAGAACTCGCAGGCATGGGAGGGCAGCCATGCGGTGAAATGCGAGCGTACCGTGTTCGGTTTTTATTCGCCTTACAATGGCTTTTGTGGTAAAGATATAAATTCATGAGAAGAGCTCTCACCCATCTCAAGAAGTCCGACCCAATCATGCGCGCAATCATTGAGCGCATTGGACCGTGCCGCATGCGATTTGGGCGGGCAGAGTTTCACAGCCTGGCAGAAGCCATCGTCTACCAGCAACTGAACGGCAAAGCCGCGTTGACTATCTTCAAGCGCTTCGCGGCGCTGGCAGGCGAACCGCTCACGCCTGAAGGCGTCCTCAAGCTCAGCGATGAACAAATGCGCAGTGCCGGACTTTCGAAACAAAAGTCGGCTTACATAAAAGATCTCGCGACAAAGACAGCTGCTGGAATGCTGGATTTCACCCGGCTACCGGGGTTGCCGGATGCGGAAGTAGTCGAGCATCTGACCCAGGTGAAAGGCATTGGCGTGTGGACGGCGCAAATGTTTTTGATGTTCACTTTGAAACGCGAGAACGTGCTGCCGACGGGCGACTTTGGTGTACGTATGGCGATGTACAAGCACTATCTCGATGTGCAGCGGGCGAAGGCGGCAAAGAAGGTTTCCACAGCGAAGAAGTCCGCAGCCGGACCGAAAGGCCGCAAGCGGCAGATCAAATTGCCTAGTCCGGAGCAGATGGAGAAGATCGCAAAGTGTTGGGAGCCTTATCGCAGCGTGGCTTGCTGGTATTTGTGGCAGAGCCTGGACATGAAAACCCTTTAGCCACAGGACGCAGCTCTGTGCTCCCCTGGGGCCTCTGTGGTTAAATGAAGGGCGATGGCTGATCTCAAGATCCGCGTGCTGGTGGCCAAGCCAGGGCTTGACGGGCACGACCGCGGCGCCAAGGTGATTGCGCGGGCGTTGCGTGATGCCGGCATGGAAGTGATTTACACCGGGCTGCGGCAGACGCCGGAGATGATTGTCAGCGCCGCGCTGCAGGAAGACGTGCAGGTGATTGGGCTGTCGATCCTTTCCGGCGCGCATAATGCCATCGTGCCTCGTGTGATGGATCTGCTCAAGCAGAACAAGATGGATGATGTTCTGGTGCTGGTGGGCGGGATTATTCCCGATCAGGATGTCGAGGCTCTGAAGAAACGCGGCGTGGCCGCGATATTCCAGCCCGGTACGGCGATGGACGACATCGTGAAGTTCATCCGCGCCAATGTGAAGGGCGCCGGCGTGCCCAGTTGATTGAGCGATCGGGCGATCGGGTCATTTTGTGATTTAACAGCTCGAGATTTTCGATTGCCCAATCAGCCAATCACCCGATCAGCCAATTTTTCTGAATGCCCATTCCGAATTTAACCAGCATCCGGCAACAACTCGAGCGCACGGTCGGTCCTGCGCCGTGGTATTGGAAAACTTTCCCGGCCTTTGATTCTGCGGCGGGGCAACGGTTTGTTTGGACGCATCACGGCGAGCAGGGGCCGGTTGGATATGTGGTCTCGCTGGCGCCGGAGCAGGAACCGGACAAACCGCGGCTGGCATTAAACACCTACTGCCGGCCCTTCGTGGTGTCGCCGCATGGCCTCGGGGTTTGGTCTCCGGAGGGACGCAACATTCGTTTGGCCTGCTTCAATCCGGATCAGCTCGAGGCGTTTGACCTGGCTGAGATTGCGGGATGGTTCAAGCAATCTTCTGACCGCATCTACTCGAAGACCCCGCCGGTCGCGGACTTTCAGGTTCCGCTCACATCCGGTCCGGGTATGCACAAGATCGAAGTGCCGCCGGAAATGGCGACGGTGGATGAGTTGATCGTTCCCACCAGTTACAAGGCGATGTCGAATGACGATCCGGCATTCGCGCTCTTTGTTCTCTATCTGCAGGCGGGGCTGGTGGAAGTGTTGCCGCAGAAATGGTTCACCGCCTCGCAGTATCAGGTGGGGAAGCAATGGATTTCGCGTGCCGCGCGTGATCAGGAATCACATCGCATCTTCGGAGAATGCTTTGGGGCGGGAACTTTTCTGCTGGAGGAAGACGGGTGCCGGCTGGCGGAGTGGATTTAAGTTTCGGGTGGCGGAATAATCGCTCTAATGTTCCGACTGGAACATTTTGTGCGGGCAATCGTGTATGTACCGGTATATATGCGCGGGGCAGCTTCTTCCGGTAAGGATGGGCTCAACCCCCTTACGCCAATAATCCAAAAACACTACAAGCCTGATCTCTTCGCCGCTTCGATAAGAGCGAATACTTGTTTCCAATTATTGACCTCCCGCTGAGTCTCCCTATAATCGCCGCACTTCAATCTGTGGGCGGAATCTGACCGAGCATTCTGAATGTTCGCCCACCGGGGATTTTCATCCCGACGTTAATCGCAATTCGTGAGGGAAAATGGGGAGATGCACGAGCAGTTCGAGGAGGCTGGGGTTTGCACTGGTGACGATCATAGCTGGTTTGAACCTCGTAAGTTTGAACGTGGCTGGACAGCAAATCACAGGAAGCATTCGTGGAGCTGTGCTGGATCCGAGCGGCGCGATTGTCCAAGCCGCTACAGTGACCGCAAAACAGATCGAAACCGGCTTAACACGGGTTGCGATCACAGACCGTCAGGGAGAGTACGTGCTGGTCGAGCTACCGATCGGGCAATACCAGCTAAAGACTCAGGCGAAGGGCTTCCAGACGTACTTGCAGGAAGGAATCTCGCTGGATGTGAACCAGACTGCGACGGTCGGCATTCACCTCAAGCTCGGGTCGGAGACGCAACAAGTTGAAGTGAGCGCGAATGCGGCTTTGGTGCAGAGCACAGTCAGTAGCCTCGGCGAGACCGTAATGGAGCACGAGATTCTCGACCTGCCGCTGGACGGCCGCAATTTTTCTCAGCTGGGGCTACTTCAGCCCGGCGTCGTGCCCCTGACTCCCGGGCTTCTCGAGGCCGGTGGTCCGGCGCGGCAGAATCAGGCCTATGCCGTCGACGGCCAGCGGCCGGAATCGAACAATTTTATGATCGACGGCGCCGACAATGAGAGCTCTGTGGACGGTGGATTTGTTCTCAAGCCGCCGATCGATGCCATTGCCGAGTTTAAAATTTTTAGCCATAACGCGAATGCGGAGTTCGGACGCAACACCGGTTCCACGACCAATATCGTTACGCGGTCAGGGTCCAATTCGTTTCATGGGGTCGCATGGGAATTTCTGCGCAATGACGCGATGGATTCGTCCGATTACTTCACGCAAAGCGTTCAGCCCCTGAAGCAGAACCAGTTCGGCGCCACCTTCGGCGGCCCTATTGTTAAAGACAAGACCTTCTTCTTTGGATATTACGAGGGCTTCCGCAACCGGCAGGGCGAGACCGTGCCCGCTACCGTGCCTTCGGTCGCGGAAAGGCAGGGCGACTTCGCTCAGCTCTGCACTTCTATTCCCGGGGACGCACTTGTGGGCGGCATCTGTACCAACACCACAACCAACGCTCCCGACTTCAACGGGCAACTACTCAACTTCGCCACGGGCGCGCCGGTTCCAATCCCGAACAACCAGCTACCCTCCATCAATCCGATTGCGACCAACGTCCTGCCCTTTTTCCCTCTGCCCAACCAGGGCGAAAATGGGTTCATCGCCACGCAAACCCTAAGCGAGAATAATGACCAATTCGGGTTGCGGTTGGATCATTACCTTTCCCGTACGAACACTCTGAATTTCCGCTACATGTACAGCAGCGGCCCGACAACGGACCCTCTTTCGCCAGTTGGAGCCAATGTTCCCGGCTTTCCGGTGGGCGAGTACGACCGCGCACAGAACTTTGTTGCGCAGGAGACCCATATCTTTTCGCCGACGACCATCGGCGTCGCGCGTTTTTCCTATCTGCGCAACGAGTTCCTGCTTGACGAGCACCTGAATCATGAGTCGCCTGCGCAATTGGGTTTTCAGTACGAGCCCACTTTGCCTTCGGCCGCGGGACCGCCGTTTATCCAGGTCGGGGGATACGCTTCGGTGGGCGACCCCATTACGGGACCACGCAACACCTATCAGAATACTTTCGACCTCTCCGGCTCTCTAAGTTGGATTCACGGCCGCCACGAATTGAAATTTGGCGGAGGCTATCGGCGCGAACAGATCAATGCCCTGCAGGGTATCGCCAGCAATGGCTTCTTTGTATTCGAGAATTTTCCCTACAGTGACGGCTTTGCCAGTTTCCTGTCCGGCAATCCGGTGGTCTTTCTACAGGGTGGCGGTAACTTTGCACGCGAAATCCGTGATCGAGCTCTTGACGCTTACGGGCAGGATACCTACAAAGTTACGTCTCGCCTGACGCTGAACCTGGGACTTCGCTACGAATTGCCCTTCCCCACGACAGAGCGGCACAACGAGGTGAATCTGTTTGTTCCCGGAGCACAGTCGCAGGTCGTTCCCAATGCTCCAGCGGGACTCCTCTATCCTGGCGATCCGGGTGTGCCGGCAGGTTTGATTCCAACTCAGAAAACAGCGTTCGCTCCGCGCTTCGGTTTAGCGTGGGATCCGCGACGGGACTCCAAAACCGTGGTCAGCGTGGCCTACGGAATTTTCTACGAGCCCTACTATACCGGCGAAGGTGGGCCGCTGCAGGATCCGGTCAGCTCCCCTCCTTACCTGAAGACCCTGCAGTTGGGACCTCCCTTCTTAAACTCATTTGCCGATCCCTACACCACCTCCAATCCTTTTGCGCAGGCTTTCCCCGAGCCGATGACACTGCTCGTGACTGCACGCAACCTGCATCTGCCTTACGCGCAGGATTGGAATCTGAACATTCAGCAGTCTCTTGGCCAGGACTGGCTCTTTCAACTAGGGTACGTGGGCACCACCGGTATAAGGCTGCCGCGATTTATTGAAGGCGATCCTCCAGTCTTTGTCCCCGGCGCCGTCACCAATGACCCTAGCGCTGGCTGTACGCCGGCGACCCCGTGTCCGATTTCCACTGAAAACAATGTGAACTACCGTCGTCTCTATTCTGGATGTACGCTGGCGAATCCTACGGGTAATTGCATTTATGGCTCGGTCGGCGAAATGGCCAGCATCGCAAACTCCAGCTACAACGCTTTGGAATCCAGCCTGCGCAAGCGCTTCAGCCACGGTCTGTCCTTCCTCGCGTCCTACACGTGGTCGCACTCCATTGATGACGTTTCCTCCTTCAACATTACCGGCTCGGCATCGCAGCCGGTTGCCGGAGAAAACGATCTGGCGCAGAATCCATTTGATCTTGCGGCCGAGCGCGGACGGTCCATGTTCGATTCCCGGCAGCGCTTTGTGCTGAGTTATCAGTGGAGCCTGCCTTTCTTACAACACTCCAGCAACTGGTATGGTCATATTTTCGGTGACTGGCAGTTGAACGGAATTATGACCGCTATGAGTGGCGGGCCGTTCACAGTATTCGACTCGAATGACGTTTCGCTGCAGGGACAGGCGCCGGAGATCACCGGCTTTTCGGCGAACCGCCCCAATCTGATTGGAAACCCAAACTCTGGCCCGCGCACGCCGCAGGAATGGTTCAACGTAGGTGCCTTTCAGCAACTCCAGCCGGACCCTCTGGGCCGGTTCGAAGTGTTTGGGGATGAAGGCCGCAACGTAGTCCAGGGCCCCGGATACGTGAACTGGGATCTCTCGGCGTTTAAGAACATTCGGGTGGCGGAATCGAAAGAACTTCAATTCCGCGGTGAGTTGTTCAATGTGCTGAACCATACCAATTTCCGGTTGCCGGTCAGCGACATCGAATCGCCGACCTTTGGGCAGATCCAGTCAGATGTTAGCCCGCGCGTGATTCAGGTGGCGCTGAAGTTTTTATTTTAACGATGGCGGCGACTTGATGGGAGTTGAGGAGCTCGCCCACCTTTGGCGTGCCCGTGACAGCAAAATCCCTTTCGGCTGCCGCTCAAGCAAGATCTTAAGGGGGAATCGTTTCGAATGAATCCGACTCTGGTCCGGCGCAGAGCGCACCGGGGAAGGATTCAGAGCTCCCCAGCTCAGGTTTCTCAGGTTTGACGAAGCAGTTTTGCCCTCTCCCTCGTAACCCTCCGAGATCAAAAGCTGGAAAGCCGTGAATCCTCCCCCTGTGCCCTGCTTGCCCACTCCGGCTGGAGGGATCGGCCGTAAAAATGAGCGGCAAACTCTAGCATGCGATGCTTGCGAAAGCATCTGAAGCATTGACGGATGCCTGGGAGAAAGGTGGCCCCCACCACCACGTTCGTGCCCTACCGGCCTTTCGCAAGACTCGGCTAAACTTCTGGCCGAACCAACTCTCAGGCTTCCAAGTTGAAGTGGCGCGATCCGTACTGTGGCGCAGGGGGCACCTGGAAGTCCTTAGCGGAACTCATTTTTTTGTGAAAATTTTCTCAGGGCGGTAAATTGACGAAAGAAACAAAACACTTATACCAGTTCGGGCCTTTTGTGTTGGACCCCGGCGAGCGTCTGCTGCGCCATGGTGCGGCGCGCATGGAGCTTCCGCCCCGGGCCTTCGACGCCTTATTGGTGTTGGTAGAAAACAACGGCCGTTTGCTGGAAAAGGATGCGCTGATGCGCACCGTGTGGCGGGATACGGTGGTTGAGGAAAACAACCTTAGCCAGGTGGTCTACCTGCTGCGCAAGGCGCTCCGGGATGGTGAAGACGGCAACCGCTACATTGAGACGGTTCCCAAGCGGGGCTACCGGTTCGTCGCCGGGGTCCGGAAGATCGAGACTGACGAGGGAAATGGAAATGGCGCAGGGCTGGCTGGGAATGCCAGCTTGGGCGCGGCGTCTTCGGCGTCCTCTTCAGGCAATCACGGCGGCTCGGTGGCAGCCTTGGCAGCAAAGCCGGCGGGTTCAGTGCCTGAAGGCGATCTCCATCCGGCTTCTGGTGGGAACGGAAACGGCTTCAAAACTCAGACTCCGAAATCATCTAATGGACGCCATTGGATGCTGGGCGTGGTTGGTGGGCTGGCAGTGGTAGTCGTGGTGGCTGTGCTCGAAGGTGCGAGTTGGAGGCAGCGGCTGTTCGGGGATGCGGACCCTGGTCCCATCCGCTCAGTGGCCGTGCTGCCGTTGCAAAACCTCTCCAACGATCCCAGCCAGGAGTATTTCGTGGACGGGATGACGGACGAGCTGATCACCGACTTGGCGCAGATTCGTGAGCTCAAAGTCGTTTCCAAGACCTCGATCATGCAATACAAGGGGACGCGCACGCCTCTGCCGCAAATCGGGCGCGAGTTGGGAGTGGACGCCGTGGTGGAAGGGTCGGTTTTGCGGTCTGGCGACCGGGTAAGGATCACGGCGCAGTTGATTCGGACGGCAACCGATCGCCACATCTGGGCGGAGGCCTATGACGGCGACCTGAAGGACGTTCTTTCGCTGCAGGCGCGCGTGGCTGAAGCGATTACCAACGAGGTAAAGCTGAACCTGACCGCCGAGGAAAGCGGCCGCCTTCGACGGGGGCGCGCCGTGAATCCGGAGGCCTTCGATCTTTATCTTCGCGGGCGCTATGCCTGGAACCAGAGAAATATAGAAGGATTTCGAAAGGGAATCGAATACTTCAACCAGGCAATCGAAAAAGATCCCAACTTCGCGCTGGCCTATTCGGGCCTGGCCGATTGCCATACGTTGCTCGCGCTCTACGGGGAGGGTCCCACCGGCGTGACGGAGGCCAAGGCGGCGGCTGAGAAGGCTTTGCAACTCGATGGCACGCTGGCCGAAGCGCATACCTCCCTGGCGGCGGTCCGAATCCTGCATGATTGGGATTGGGCGGGCGCAGAACAAGAGTTCCAGCGGGCGATCGAACTGAATCCTAATTTTGCGCAAGCCCACCACTGGTACGGCAATCTGCTGCTGGGGCCTGAAGGACGCCACGACGAAGCCATCTCGGAGCTGCAACGTGCACAGGAGTTGGATCCGCTCTCTCTGATCATCAACGCCGACACTGGGTTCGCGTATTACCTGGCGGGCCGGTACGACCTGGCGCTGCAGACTTACCAGAAGGTTCTAGCCACGAATCCCAACTTTGTGCCGGTGCACTTCTACCTGTTGAAATTCTATATGCAGACGGGCGAGTACGACCTGTGGCTCAAAGAAAGCGTTGAGGACGACCGCCTTTCCGGTTTTTCCAGCAATGCCCAATCTCTGCAGCAGCTCTATGCCCGGGGCGGGTTCCGGGCGGTAATGGAGGATGCGGCTAAACCCGGGGGACCGGGCAAGGTTGCGAACGGCAAGGACTTCCGTGTGGATCCCTGCGCTTCGGCCGAGGCTGATGTTGTGCTGGGCAGAAATGCGGCTGCTCTGAACGCGCTCGAGAACTGCTATCGGGAAGCCGACCCCTCACTGCTCTATCTAAAGGTTGACCCACTCTGGACGAACCTACGCCCGAAGCCTCGTTTCCAGGACCTGCTACGTCGGCTCCGCTTGCAGTAACAAAATTCGTTAAAGAAACGCCGTTTCCTGAGGATGGCTTCGGGGTGGCCCTTGCCTGGGCGTTCGGCTGCGGCGTAGAGACGGAGCATGCCGCGTTGCGCCTCCCGGCTGCGGTGGTATACCGTAATCAGTCCGCTTTCTTCACTCATGGCTGATCGCAGCGAAGCTCCCGCGGTTTCTTCGGCTCAGGCGTTGAACGTCCTGAGCACGAAACTCGACCCCACCTCCGCGCGCTTTGAGGCCAATATGCGCTTTTTGGCCGACCTCATGTCACAGGTGCGCAATGAAGGAGAGAAGATTTGTGAAGGCGGCGGTGCTAAAGCTATCGAGAACCAGCATGGCAAAGGACGCCTCACTGCGCGGGAACGCATTGAACTGCTGGTGGATCCTGGAACTTTCTTCGAGCTGGGAATTTACGCGGCCCATGGCATGTATGAAGAGTGGGGCGGAGCGCCGGCAGCAGGCGTGATTACGGGTCTCGGGCGGGTTCATACCCGCATGGTGATGATTATCGCAAACGACGCCACGGTGAAGGCAGGAGCATTTTTCCCCATGACGTCGAAGAAAGTCATTCGCGCCCAGAACATTGCCATCGAGAACCGGATCCCAACCATCTATCTGGTGGATTCGGCGGGCGTCTTCCTGCCGCTGCAGGAAGATGTTTTCCCCGACACGGACGACTTCGGCCGCGTCTTTCGCAATAACGCCGTCATGTCAGCTCTGGGCATTCCGCAGACCGCGGCCATCATGGGCATGTGCGTGGCGGGTGGCGGATACCTGCCGGTGATGTGCGATCACGTGCTGATGACCGATGGCAGCGGATTATTTTTGGCAGGGCCCGCTTTGGTGCAGGCGGCGATCGGACAGAAGGTCTCGGCGGAAGATCTGGGTGGGGCGGCCATGCATGCCGGCATCAGCGGCACGGTGGATTTTCGCGAACCGGACGATCAAGCCTGCCTGGCGCGCATTCGTTCGATCGTCGAAAAATGGGGGTACCGGCGCCAATCTCCCTGGGATCGTAAGAAACCGGTCGAGCCGGCGCTGGCGGCCGAGGAGATTTATGGCATTTACGATTCTTCACCGGCGCGCCCTTATGACATGAAGGAGATTCTGGCGCGCGTGCTCGATGGCAGCCGCTTCGACGAGTACAAACCGGAATACGGCAAGACGCTGATCTGCGGCTACGGACGCATCGGCGGCTTCGCCGTGGGCATTGTCGCCAACCAGAAGCTGCACGCTCAGCAGACCGACCATGAGGGCCACAAGCGGATCGAGTTTGGCGGGGTGATCTATACCGAGTCCGCCGAAAAAGCCGCGCGCTTCATCATGGACTGCAATCAGAACCTGATCCCGCTGATTTTTTTCCACGACGTGAACGGCTTTATGGTAGGCCGCGACGCGGAGTGGAGTGGCATCATCAAAGCTGGCGCCAAGATGGTGAATGCGGTGTCGAATTCCGTGGTGCCGAAGATCACTGTGATTGTAGGAGGATCGTTCGGCGCAGGACACTATGCCATGTGCGGCAAGGCGTTTGATCCACGGTTTGTGTTTGCCTGGCCAACGGCGCGTTATGCCGTCATGGGCGGCGATGCGGCAGCGGGGACCTTGGTTGAGATCAAGGTGAAGCAACTGGAGCGCGGCGGCACGAAGCTGGGCGAGGAAGAAAAGAAAGAGTTGTACGAATCGGTGAAGCGCACCTACGACGAACAGACTGACCCGAGGTATGGCGCAGCCCGGCTGTGGATCGACAAGATCATTGATCCCATCGAGACGCGCGATGCAATCACACAGGCTCTGGAAGCCACGGCGTTGAATCCCGACGTGCCGGAGTTCAAGGTGGGAGTGCTGCAAACATAGTACATCGGGCCATCGGGTGATTGGGTCATCTGGCGATTCTTAAGATCACCCGCTGAGCCGATGGCCCGATCACCCGATTCCACAGACGGCATGTCGACCTTAGTGAAGCTTATCGAGTGTCCGCGCGATGCCTGGCAAGGGCTGAAGGGGCAGATTCCGTCCGACATCAAGCGCGCCTACCTGCAGGCGCTGATCAGCGCGGGATTCAAGCACATCGATGCGGTTTCGTTCGTGTCGCCCAAGGCCGTACCGCAGATGGCGGATTCGGAAGAAGTGTTGAAAGAGCTCGACCCGCCCGATGACGTGGAAATTATCGGCATCGTGGTCAACGAAAAGGGCGCGCAGCGTGCTATCGACACGCACGCCGTTCACACTTTGGGATTTCCGTACTCGATCTCAGAGACTTTTCTGCAGAAGAATCAAAATCAATCGGCGGAAGATGCGCTCGACGAATTGGAAAAGATCCAGAAGAAAGCCGACGATGCCGCGCTCGACGTGGTGGTCTACATCTCGATGGCCCTCGGCAATCCGTATGGCGATTTGTGGAATGTGGAGGAAGTGATTGAGGCCATCTCTCTGATGGAAGTGGACAACCTGCGCATGATTTCCCTAGCCGACACCGTCGGCATGGCCACGCCGGAACAGGTCAACGAACTGGTAGGCGCGGTGATGGCGAAGTACGATTACTTGGAGATCGGAGTGCACCTGCACAGCCGTCCCGAGCATGCCGCGGCGAAGATTCTCGCGGCCTACGATGCCGGCTGCCGCCGCTTTGATTCTGCCATCGGCGGGCTGGGGGGCTGTCCGTTCGCGCAGGACGCGCTAGTCGGCAACATTGCGACCGAGAAAGTGATTGAGGCATTGAAGCAACGTGGCGCGGAGTTGCCGCCTCTGAAGCCGCTGGATACCCTATTGCGAGCAGCCAACGAGATGGGCGCGAGGTACACGAACTCGGCCATTGATGATTAGCGGTTCAAGAGCTGAAGATATATGACTGATATTGAGGATATGAATTACGAAACCATCCAACTCGCATACGATTCCGGCGTGGCCACGATCACGCTGAACCGCCCCGACAAGCGCAACGCCATCAGCTTCGAACTGATTGACGATCTGCTGCGCGCGCTGAAGGAAGTGGAGACTTCCAACGCGATCGTGCTCATCCTGACGGGCGCAGGCAAAGCTTTTTCCTCTGGCATGGACCTGGACAATTTGAAAGCGCTGATTGGCCGGTCACCCGAAGAAAATCTGAAAGATTCGGACACGATGGTCCGGCTGTTCCGCTCACTTTACGAATTTCCCAAGGTCACAATTGCAGCGGTGAACGGTGCGGCCATCGCCGGAGGCACAGGACTCGCGTTGCTCTGCGACTTCACGCTCGCTGTGCCGGAAGCCAAGTTCGGCTACACCGAGGTGCGCATCGGCTTTGTGCCCGCCATTGTTTCCACCTTCTTGCTGCGCCAGGTTGGGGAAAAGCAGGCGCGCGATCTCTTGCTGACCGGTCGGATTATTGGCGCGGAGGAAGCGGCGCGGATGGGGTTGGTCAACGAAATCGTCGCGCCGGAAAACCTGATGGCTCGTGCACGGGAATTGGCTGCGCTATTGATGGAAAATAGTCCGGCTTCGTTGCGCGCGACCAAGCAACTGCTCAGCGATCATGGGCGGGCTGAGCTGGATGCGCAGATCGATGCCGCCGTGAGGGAAAATGCCGCGATCCGCACCACTGCAGACTTCCGCGAAGGCATTGCGTCATTTCTCGAAAAGCGTAAGCCGGTGTGGAGCGGGAAATGAATTCGAATCACCCACAGGCAGTCAATGAAATCCGGTTGCGCGTGCGCTATGCGGAGACCGATCAGATGGGGGTGGTTTACCATTCCAACCATTTCATCTGGTTCGAGGTGGGACGCGTCGAATTGCTGAGGCAGTTGGGCTTTTCTTATCGCGACATGGAGAGCAAGGACAACTGCTTCATCGCCGTGGCCGAAGCCAAATGCCGCTATCGCGCGCCCGTGCACTATGACGAAGAAGTGCTGGTACGTACTGAATTATTGAACGTGCGCGACTCGGTGGTCCACTTTGGCTATGAATTGCGGCGCGCCGAAGACGGCCTGTTGCTGGCGGAAGGCGAGACGACGCACATCGTCACGGATACAGCGATGAAGATTGCCGTGCTGCCGGAGAAGTATTTAAAAGTGTTTCGCGAAGCGGTGGGGAAACAGGATGGGAAACTCTCTTGAACGCACTTCACATCAGCGGCAACGATCTCACTCTGGACGAGGTACGCGAAGTCGCGCAGATCAACAACAGGCGTCCCGTACTCTTGTCAGCCGACGCGCGCGAGGCCGTGGACCGGGCGCGCGCGGTCGTCGATGAGATCGTCGCCAGCAACAAGTTGGCCTACGCCATCACCACCGGCGTGGGCAAGCTCAGCGACGTGCGCATCGCCGGCGACCAGATTCGCGAGCTGCAGATCAACCTGGTACGCTCCCACGCGGTCGGAGTCGGCGAGCCGCTCTCGGTGGCCGAGACGCGTGCCATGATGCTGTTGCGCGCCAATTCGCTGGCCAAGGGCTATTCGGGCGTGCGCGCAATCGTCATCGATACACTTTGCGAAATGCTGAACCGCGGCGTAACGCCGTTCGTGCCATCGCAAGGGAGCGTGGGCGCAAGCGGCGATCTGGCTCCCCTGGCGCATCTGGCGTTGGCATTGATCGGTGAGGGCGAATGCTTCGACTCGGCGGGCGCACGCATTCCCAGCGGCGACGCGCTGAAGCGGGCGCAGATTAAACCACTGGCGCTGCAGGCCAAGGAAACCATCTCTCTCATCAACGGGACGCAAGGGATGCTGGCCGTAGGCACGCTGGCGCTGCTGGCCGCGGAGACGCTGGTCGATTCGGCCGACGTACTAGGCGGCCTCTGTTGCGATGCGCTGAAAGGCACCGACGCGGCCTTCGATGAACGCATTCACAAAGCGCGCCCGCACAGTGGACAAATGAAATCGGCGGCGAATCTGCGCAAGATGCTCGAAGGCAGCCAGATTCGCGAATCGCACCGCGAATGCGGCCGCGTGCAGGACGCATACTCGCTGCGCTGCATCCCGCAGGTGCATGGCGCGGTGCGCGACACTCTGGCGCACTGCCGCGAGGTGTTTGAAACCGAGGCAAACTCCGCGGTGGACAATCCTCTGGTATTCATCACCGATGCCAAGAATTCTGAGGGAGATGTGGTCTCCGGAGGAAACTTTCACGGCGAGCCACTCGCATTTGCTTTGGATTTTCTGGCCATCGCCCTGAGCGCACTCGCCGGCATCAGCGAGCGCAGAATCGAGCGCCTGGTAAACCCCGCGCTTAGCGAAGGGTTGCCGCCGTTCCTGGCACAAGGCGCGGGACTGAATTCCGGTTTCATGATGCCGCAGGTCACGGCGGCGGCTTTGGTCAGCGAGAACAAAGTTCTGGCCCATCCCGCGTCAGTGGATTCGATTACCACCTCGGGCAACAAGGAAGACTTCGTCTCCATGGGCATGACGGCGGCGAACAAGCTGAGGCGCATTGTCGACAACACGCGTAACGTGCTGGCGATTGAAGCCATGGCCGTCGCGCAGGCAATCGATTTCTTGGCTCCACTGAAAACCTCGAAGCGCGGGCAGGCGGCGCACGCCGTAATTCGTTCGGTGTGCCCAACGGTAAATAAAGACAGAGTGATGTACAAAGATTTCGCTAGCCTATCCGATTTAATCGGCGCCGGCAAAATCGCCGAAGCTTTGCTGTAGCATAGTGGGCTGTGATAACCGAAAATTGACCTGCACACAACGCGGTCGGACGGGTTGCTATCGTCAGACAAACGATCTCGGGGATTTAAGCGCGATCGCCTGATTGCAACAATTCCGCTGGGAACCTAGTGAACTCAGCGAAGAAAAGCGGGCAGACCTGCAAGTAACATCATTACCAACCCTAAACCAAACAATAAACCTGATACGCTTATGAGAATTACCGCCATCTCCATCTGATGAATGCCTGCACGATTTTCCCACAGGGCTTGAGCCAGCACCGATGAAAGATAGACTATGCCCGTGCCGCAAGCAGCAATTGCTAGTAGCAGCGAAATCCAACACGTTATCATCGCTGCCTTTGCCCATTTGCCCGCCGTTTTGATATCAATGATCTTTTCGGAGAAGGTGATGGATGCTACAAACACGGCCACTATAAGAGTCAGAAAGGACTTACTTAGGTCCTTGCCTTCATCGTAAGAGGCCTTCGTACGGTCAAAGAACTTGCCACAATTACCATTTTCCCCGCATGAGGGGCTGTGGGTGAAATCCACAGCATCGGTGTATATGTAGTCTCCCAACCACGCAAAGAACAAGACCGTTACAAGTATCCCCGAAATGACAATGGCTGTTCTCATTGGCTCTAGCACACAATAATTAGCGACACCTCGCCGAAAGCCATTCTAACCGAATGCATACGGGCACACCCAACGCCGGGTGCCCCATGCCTCGCTTCTGTTGCGAGACATGGGTGCTGTCACCTCCCTACACTCCGAAGCATGAAACCCTAAGCCTTCTTCTCCAGCATCTTCTGCGCTTTAACCCGGATAAACGCGTAAGGCAAGGCCGGCAGCGAATTCCAATCCGCCGCCTTCGCTAAATCCTCCTTAGCCCTCACCGAATCGCCTTTCGCCTGATACGCCTGGCTCAACCGAAGAAGGTTACGAGGATCCTGCAAATTCGCTTGCTCAAGCTCAGCAATAGCCTGGGCATAATCCTTTTCACCCAAGGCAACCCTTCCCGTCAACTCGTGGGCCTGTTTGATTTGCACCGAATTCTTGCTGGCCTCCGCATCCTTGCGGAACTCCTCAGCATGAGATTTCGCCGAAGCGAAATCCTCTTTCCCAATCGCAATCCCCGTCAGATTGAATTCGTGCAGCAACTTCGCGTTGTCTTTAATTCCTTGCGACTGATCCGAGGCCTGAATCATCTGGAACGACCGGTCAAAACGCCCTTGCGCGCCAATATAGTCCGCCTTCGCGGCAAGAATATTTCCCTCAGCTTGCAGATCGGCCGCCATGGAAGCGACGTCGTTTGTTTTCTGTGCGACCGCATATTCCTTTTCCATCACCTGCAACGCCTTGTCGAATTTGCCTTCATCGGAAGCGACCACGGCCATCCCAAAGTAAGCTGTGCGCAGTTCGCCGTCATTCCGCGCCTGGTCCGCCATCTTCTGCAATTCTGCCTGCGCGTCCTCCGGTTTGCCCGCGTAGAGAAACGCTCCCGCCAGCCCAAAGTGCGAAGGTTGAAAATGAGGATCGACCGCAAGGGCTTTGCGATACTCCGCCTGCGAGTCTTCGAAGCGGCCCATCTTCAGCAGCAACTCGGCGTAGGAATCATAAGGGTTCGGATCGTTCGGAATCAGCTCCACATATTTCTTGAAAGCTTGCTCCGCGCCGGCGAAATCGCCCTGCTGCCGGTACGCGTAACCAAGAATGTTGTACGTGGGCGAAAAATTGGGAGCGATTTCCACCGCCTTCTTATAGTGCGCCACCGCCTCGTCCAGTTCTTGCTGGCCAAAATAATATGTGCCCACGGCGAACTGCACCCGCTCGTCGTTGGGATACGCCGCCACCAACTTCTCCAGATGGCTTTTCTGTTTCTCGGTATCACCGTTGGCACCAGCTTCATTCGAAAGAATCAGCAATTTCTCCCCGTCGGAAGCCTTATCAGCTAGACTGACCGCCTTCTTCAAATGTTCGGAAAACTCCTTCGTCGTAGGAGAATTGTTAGCCCGAGCCAGCTCGGCCGACGCAAACTCCGGGTCAATCGACAACGCCTTATCGAAGTGCTGCAACGACTCTTGCCCGAGCAGCCGCTCGGAGAGATCGCGTCCCTGCAGGAATTCCTGTCGAGCCTCGTCGGAGCGCGTTGTGATGGGCAGCTTTCCATCCGACGCGGCAGCAGTGGTCGTGTTTCCGCTCGTTTGATTGCAGGCGATCAGTGCCGCGGAAGCGAGTAGTATGCTCGCGGTCCAAACTAGATGCAGAGTTTTTCTTTGGGACATTGGAGGGCTCCTTAGCATGTGCGAACGACATTGCGGATCGAGCGTGATCGCGTTCGACACGCGTTAGACGGAAGGATGGGACTTTAGATAGCGGAGTGCGCGGCTAGAGTCGATGGACGAACCCGTAATCAACAACAGACAGTTGTTAGGAGACTCTGGCACGAAGCAGCGTTCGTGAATGTAAGGTCAGTCCGAACTCGACTCGGGTTGTTCGAGTTCAGGCCGTCTTCGCCGCGCTCCCATCTAGTCCCAACTCGCGGGCGATTCCCTGAAGCGCCACAATGCAGAACGCGATGTGCTCATCTAAATCCACGCCCAGCGCGGCGGCACCGTTGATGATGTCGTCGCGATTCACCTTACGGGCAAAGGCTTTGTCTTTCATTCTTTTTCGCACCGACTTCGTCTCCACCTCGGCCAGCGACTTGCCCGGCTTGATCAGGGCCACGGCGGTGATGAATCCGGCCAGTTCGTCGCAGGCGAAAAGAGCTTTTTCCATGGGCGTATCGCGCGTGACGCCGGTGTATTCGGCGTGCGACATGATGGCTCGGTTTATCACCTCCGGCCATCCCCGCTCCTTCAGAATCTCATTCCCCTTGTAGGGATGGTCTTCGAGGCTGGGATACTTCTCGTAATCAAAGTCGTGAACCAGTCCGACGATGCCCCACAAATCTTCTTCCGACAGCCCAAGTTCCACCGCAGAACTCCCGGATCCATCCGGAAACTTATGCGAGCAGGCGCGCATGCAGGCTTCCACGGCCAGCGCGTGCTTGCGCAAACTTTCCGACTGGGTGAACTCAGTTAGTAAACACCA
>PMSQ01000008.1 GCA_003168355.1 Acidobacteriaceae bacterium
TCCCATTCATCCGCAATTCGTGGCAAAGCTGCTGGATGAGCTTGCCTCGGAGAGTGCAATCTTCGCCTGCGACGTAGGTACACCTACGATTTGGGCGTCCCGTTACTTGCGGATGAACGGCAAGCGAAGGCTGTTGGGCTCCTTCAACCATGGCTCGATGGCCAACGCACTCCCTCAAGCCATCGGCGCACAGGCCGCGATGCCCGGACGACAGGTCGTTACCCTTTCGGGCGACGGAGGCATTGCGATGTTGCTTGGCGACCTGTTGACTTTGCGGCAACTCAACCTGCCGGTGAAGGTGGTCGTCTTCAACAATGGTGCGCTGGGATTTGTGGAATTGGAAATGAAAGCAGCCGGATGGCTCTCCTACGGCACCGACCTGATGAATCCCAACTTCGCCAAGCTGGCGGAGTCCGCCGACATAATGGGAATTCGAGTGGAAGCGCCGGAAGATCTTCGGCCGGCTTTACAAACTGCACTGGACCATGATGGCCCATGTCTCGTGGACGTAAAGGTAAACCGACAGGAGCTTTCGATGCCTCCCACAATCATGTTGGAGCAGGCCTTGGGATTCAGTTTGTACATGATGCGAGCGATTCTCAGCGGAAGAGGAGACGAAATAATCGATCTGGCCACTACCAACCTGCTCCCTCGCTGAACGTTCCGGGTCCTACGAGGCAAATGCAGCTAATGGGAGCAAAGAAGATAAGCGATCAACTTGCGAATCGAGGATATATCAATGACCAGCGTCCCAATGTTGCCGCTTGAAGCCCTGACTATAGGAGGGGATTGATCATGGCAGCCGCACCCGTCTCGCCGGTTTCGCCAACACGCGTTGAACACGGGCCTTCAGGGCTCAAGGCAACTTGGCAAAAGTACGGCATACCTATTCTTGTACTGTTACTGGCGACGGCGGTCATTGTCACGCTAACGCGCAACTGGAATACATGGGAAGGAAGCGCGAGCGAGCAAGTTACGAATGACGCGTTTGTACGCGGCGATCTCACGCCTCTCAGTACGAAGGTGCCCGGTCTTGTTCGTGAGGTGAAAGTTGGCGACTACCAGCAGGTGCACAAAGGGGATGTGCTGCTTCGACTGGAAGATGAGGACTACAAAGCGCAGCTTGCCCAAGCTGAGGCTGCCGTGGAGGCGGCGAAAGCCGCCATTGTAAATAATCGGCGCCAGGGCAGTCTCCAGGATTCACGGATTGAGCGGGCAGCGGCGGGAATCGATCAGGCGAACGCCCAGATCGCCGCGGCCCAGGCCGGCAAGGAAGCAGTTCAAGCGGATGTATTGCGCACGCAGGAAGAACGCACGCGACAAGAGGCCCTCCTCAAGACACATTCCACGACTCAGCAGAAAGTCGAGACTGCCATTGCGGACGAGCGGCGGCTCGCTGCTCAGGCCGCTAGTCGCGAGGCCGACCTGACGCAGGCTCGAACCCTCCTCCACAGTAATGAATTGGCGGTCGAAGCGGAAAGGCGCAGCAAAAGTGTTTTGGAATCGCAAGGGATGCAGCTTCTTGCCGACCTTCATGCCAAGCAGGCCGGACTCGCGGTGGCGCAGGTGAATTTGGGCTACACCAAGATCCTTGCCCCCGCCGACGGTACCGTCGGGGAGAGACAAGTACGACCAGGCCAACTTGTATCCCCCGGTACGCAGGTAATCACGTTTGTGGAGAACACACGCTGGGTGCAAGCGAATTTCCGTGAGACCCAGCTGACCAACATAAGAATTGGAGACACGGCGGAGATTCGTATTGACGTTTATCCCGGCCAGGTTATTCAAGGAAAAGTTCTACAGATTGCACCGGCAAGCGGATCGCAATTCGCACTTCTACCTCCCGATAACGCCACCGGAAATTTCACGAAAGTCGTGCAGAGGGTGCCTGTGAAAATCAGCCTCGATAGCTCGGCTCTTACGTCCCAGTTACGACCTGGGCTGTCTGCGGTTGTAAAAGTGCGAATCAGAAAGTAAGCCAAATAGATCATGAGTGCCACGACCATTACGATTTCTTCGACTAAGCGCCTAGGCGGCCCTGCCAGCATGGTCGCCGCCCTGCCGTCGGATTTGTCTCATAGTCCGCTGCTGGGAATTCTAGGCGTCGTCATGGGCGCTGGGATCGTAACCCTGGCTGGCCGCCTGTTATCTCTCGGTTTGGCGGATCTCAAAGGGAATGTGGGAATCGGGTTTGATGACGGAGCCTGGATCGCAAGCGCATTCAACGCCGCCATCATGTTCATCGGGCCGTTCACTGTATATCTGGGAGCCTTGTTGGGAACGCGACGAACTCTGCTGGTTTCCGCCGCAATGTTTATCGTGGTTTCTGCTCTACTTCCGTTAGTCCACACCTACAGCTTGTTGATTTTCTTGCTCGTGATCGCAGGTCTGACTTCCGGAACTTTCTATCCCCTGACCCTAACCTTTGCCCTGCGCAACATCCCCCTCCGCTATCTTGCGTTCACGGTAGCACTCTACGCCACTTGCGTCGAAGGGGCCGTCAATTTTGCGCCTTCTCTCTATGGTTTCTACCGGGAGCATCTTTCGTGGGAATGGATGTTCTGGACCTCGGCAGTCATCACGCCCGTGATGATGGCATGCATTTATTTCGGAATACCCGAGTCACCGAAGCCACAAAAATCTGGAACAGCGCCGAGCTTCGTTGGGTTTCTCTACGCCAGTGCTGGTTTCGCCTTGATCTTCGCCGCGCTCGATCAGGGACAGCGGCTCGACTGGTGGCGCTCCGGGGTGTTCACAGCTCTGTTTATCGCTGGAGCATTCTTTTTGATCTGCAGTCTTGTTCGTCGTCTGCGAAGTCCTAATCCGCTGGTGGATTTGCCT
>PMSQ01000197.1 GCA_003168355.1 Acidobacteriaceae bacterium
TAGACGAAGCACTGACCGGCCTGAAGAGCTCTCTGGCGGTCAAAGTGTATGGCGACGATCTGAACGTGCTTCAGGACAAAGCGATTCAGATCAAGAACACTCTGTCGAAAGTACCCGGGTTCACCGATCTCACGGTGGTGCGCGAACTTGGCCAGCCTAGCTTGCTGATCGACGTGGATCGTAACAAGATCGCGCGGTATGGGATCAACGTTGCTGATGTGGAAGCTGTGATTTCGGCCGCAGTGGGCGGGCAGGCGGTCACTCAAGTGATTCAAGGGGAGAAGCTGTTCGATCTGGTTGTCCGCATGCAGCCCCAGTTTCGCAGCAGCGCCCATGAGATCGGAAACTTGTTGGTGGGCACCCCGGATGGTCAGCAAATTCCACTCAGCCAGCTTGCCACTATCACCCAGGGCAACGGTGCGTCCTTTATCTATCGCGAAAATAACTCCCGCTACATCGGGGTGCAGTACAGTGTCGAGGGGCGTGATTTGGAGCGGGCGGTGCGAGATGGCCAAGCGGCTGTTAAACAAGTCGTGGCCCTGCCGCAGGGCTACCGGATGGAATGGGGCGGCGAATACAGCCAGTTTCTCGAAGCCAGGTCCCAGATGTATTTTATTGGCCCACTCGCCGTCGTGCTGATTTTCATGATCTTGTTCGCGCTCTACGGAAATTTCAAGTTTCCCGTAACCATTGCCCTGGGCGTAATCATGACTGAACCCGTAGGAGCGCTGGTTGCGCTGAAACTTACGCACACGCCTTTCAGCGTTTCCTCAGTCTTGGGTCTTCTGGCATTGCTCGGCGTTTCCGTGGAGACTGCCGTCATTCTCGTTTCCTATATTAATAAGTTGCGGCAGGAGGGCATGGGGATCCGCACGGCCACCAGGGAAGCTTCGCTCTTACGCCTGCGCCCAATCATGATGACGGCGCTCGTCGCGTGCCTGGGATTGCTGCCGGCGGCCCTTTCCACCGGCATTGGATCGGATACTCAAAGGCCATTCGCCATTGTCATCGTTGCCGGCCTCATCTCCCGCCTCTTCATTGGGTTCTTTGTCAATCCAGTGTTGTACGAAATGGTTGCGCGGGAGGGCGATGTGCTTCAGGTCTAGGCGAAAACTGGCGTGAACCCGGAAAACTCATCGAGTGTGTCGAACGAGCTGCGGATACTCTCTCGGGGTCTGATGCCATCCAGATCGACGGCTTGGAGCGAAACATCGAAGGCGTGGACACGTGCTGCTCAAATTTCGCGACCTTAGGTTCAGATTCAGAGAATCTAGGGGTAAATATTTCTTCAAAGGCAGGAAAAGGACCGTAGATAAATTCACGACGCGGCAAGGACTCGGGATTATAGCGGCAATCGTCGCGATTCTGGCAGGGCTGCTACTGTTGTGGATGCTTGGGTATTTGCATTTCGACGTGGACCAGTTTTCGTTCTCTCTTGCATGCGCAGAAGATCGCAACATCGTAGATCAAATCTTCCATTTTCGACCTCTTCCAACCTGCTAACCGGGCTCCTAGGGGATTGTGCCCGGATGACGGGCAAACGGGAAGTTGGCCGCCAAGGGAATGATCGGTATTGACCAACGCGCTTGTGTTCATTGACGGTCGAGTCCTGGATTATGAGCTTTAAGGAAATGCCCCGGCAAAATGCATCCGCTCTCATCCCACGGTAGGAATTGTCGACGACTCGAGAGCCAGACGGTGGTCTTAAACGAGAACTTTCTTCCTTAGCTTCGAGTGTGTCCCAGGGACCTTCGTCACACTTCAGACGCTCAGTCTTCTACGAACGACTTTAGCCTGGACAATGCCTGATCCCACTGCCCGGAGACGAAATCGAGGTATTGCTTAATTCCTTCCATTGGCTGCGGATCGAATTCGAATCGGCTCTCGCGACCGGCACGGACGCTATGCACGATTCCTACCCTCTCCAACACTCGAAGATGCTTGGTGATCGCCTGCCGGGTCAGCTTGGAACCCTGCGTCAGCTGCGAGATCGAATAAGGCCGCCGGCCACAGAGCTTGGCAACCAGCGATAGCCGCGTCTCGTCGCCCAGCGCGGCAAATACGGGTGCCCGAGTCCGCCGTTTGGCGGGCATGGTGCTACGGCGTTTGCGTGACATAGTTCTCGATGTTCTTCATCTGCCCTGTCCAACCACCGTCATTCCTGCGGAATGCTTCGGGGCGGCGGCCGCTGGGGATCTTGTCAAAGCCGGACTCCGTGAGCAGAAGCAGCGTACCGTTCGCAGTCTTTTCCAGCCTGAATTCAACGAGTGTAGGCGTCTCCTGAGAGTAATCGATTTGGGGATCGACGGAATAAGGATGCCAGGTGAAGGAAAAGAGCCGTTCGGGCTCCATTTTCTGCACGACGACCTGCCATTGGACGTGCTCATAGCCAGGGTAGGTAATTTGGCCACGCGATGCCTGACCCGGTACGAATGGACCGCTCAGCTTCACACGAAACCACTCGCCAAACTCACGGTAATCCGTCAGTGCCCGCCAAACCCGGGAAACGGGCGCCTTAAGTTCAATGCGCTTCTCAATACGATCATTCATATTAAGCAACTTATGGGTTGCATATTAACATAGCGACATCAAAAAGCAACCTAAAGGTTGCAACATCAGTGGATCGAGCATTCATAGGCGGTTCCTCCCGAAATGACAGGGAGGGATTCCGGAGACAATCCAACAAAGTCCGGCTCTCAGCGGAACCGCCGGGCAGTCGCGGCGGGCAAGGAACTCGAAGTGGTTGCGTTGGAGATACAGGAATGCGCCCCGAAACCCGTTTAATTGAAGTCCGAAGGAATGTGCTGAAGCAGAACGACGTAGTGGCCCGGTCCCTTCGCGACCGCTTTCGCGCCGCCGGAGTTTTCGTCGTGAGTCTCGTCTCCAGCCCGGGCTCGGGGAAGACTGCATTCCTCGAAAAACCCCTTACTCTTCTTCGCCCAAACTACCGCGTGGCGGCTCTGGTCGGCGACCTTGCCACCGAAAATGATGCGCTGCGTCTGGCGCGAAGCGAGGCCCCAGTCAGGCAAATCACGACCGGCACTCTCTGTCACCTCGAGGCGGCGATGGTCCAGAGCGCGCTCGAAGGGTGGGATCTCAACCAGCTGGATTTCTCTTTATCGAAAAACGTTGGGAACCTGGTTTGTCCTTCTTCTTATGATTTGGGCGAGGATCTCCGCCTCGTACTCATTTCGGTAACCGAGGGAGAGGACAAACCTCTGAAGTACCCCACAATTTTCAACAGCGCCGACGTTGCGGTCATTACTAAGGTTGACTTGGCGGCGGCGGTTGAATTCAGCTGGGAGACCGCACACAGCAGCATCCACGCAGTGCGGCCCGGCATGCCGATCTTTCAGCTTTCGGCTAAGACTGGGGAGGAAATGGAAAACTACCCGGGATTTCTGTCGACTCACCTGGCAGAGTTGCGGAAGGCGACTGCGGTTTGAGCAATCAGCGCTAGTAACTCAGGCGAAACGCATCTTAACGTTCTTCAATCCTCAAGCTTTCGACGACTCAATGGCCTCCAAGACCAAAAAGGGCAAGTCTCTGGATGGCCGACGATTCCCTCTTCTTCCCCGGCTTCAAGCAGTCCTTCCCGAACCGATTGCCTTCGATACTGCGTTCTAATTTTCGCTTGCAAGCGTAGCGAACGATGTGACACAATTCCGTCACTTGTTTGAGGGGGCGGGACGGATCTTTTGGCTTTTAAGCGAGATATCCGGAAAGGCAGTCCTAAGGCATCGATGCAGGAGTGCAGCGGTGTGCCTTAGGCGGTAGTTGCTATGGCATCTGTGCGCAATGTCCCTCCTGGAAGTGTTGTTCCGGTTTTCTTGCTAGCTGAAAACCGCCTGCTGCGCGAAGCGCTCATCCGTCTGCTGGCCAAGAAGGACGATATCCGTATTGTCGGCAGCGAACCATATTCTCCTCAAGTTCTGCAGCAAATCCTTGCCGCTGAGCCGGCCATAGTCGTGCTTGATTCTGTTTCGAAGGCCTTGTCCCAGGAAAGAGTGATCCGCCGTCTGCACGAGGCGCGACCGGAGATTGGCGTGGTCATGGTCGGGATGGAAGCGGACGAAGGCGTGTTTCTGCGGTTGGTACGAGAAGGCGTGCTGGGTTACGTACTCACGGATGCTTCCGCCCTCGAAGTTTGGCGCGCGATTCGAGACGTAGCGGCCGGCGAAGCGGTCTGTCCTCCGTCGTTGTCGGTCTCGCTGTTCCGGTGGGTGGCTCGCTCACAAATGAATTTGACCGGCGGAAGCGCACCGAGGGTCCCGGACTTCAGTCCGAGGCAGCAACAACTGGCGGGGCTCATACGGCAGGGCCTGTCGAATAAAGAAGTGGCCGCGCGGTTGAATCTTTCGGAGCAGACGGTAAAGAACCACGTTCACCGCATGTTGCGCAAGGCCGGGGCTGCTGACCGGCTCACCATGGCGGAGTTGTACCGCCCGGAAAGCGTTAACTTCACTTAGCCGGGCTGATAACGAACATCGGTCGAGGTGGGTTCAGAACGGCCCGAGCGCGGTTTTCTCCCTTCGACGTCATAGCAATCACATCATCCATCCAGCTAACCACGATCGGGCGTGGGTAATTCTGTTTAGCCCTCAACTTAATCGGGTTTCACCGTGTTTCCGCGCGCGTAGAACTCGGTTTCGCGATCCAGTCCGTCGACCCGGCCAACTGTCGTCGCGGCTTCGCTCTCAAGTAGCTTGGTACTGAGTGGTACTGCTCATGGTACGTGGTTAGTACCGCCCATGGTACTTCGTGGTGTTGATGTTTGGACCCTGGGGCCGCAACTAATGTCAGCGAAATGGGTTCCCTTCGTAGATCGTTTTTGAACCTTGTGAATTACGACCGTCGCAGCCATACTCTCACTTCGTCCTCGGCATCGGAGAACTATGTGAAACGAGTGCGCGTGCTGGTTGCAAATCGGCCCCGATTGATGCGGGAACTCGTGCTGGCCACCATCTCGGAACAACCCGACATTGAAGTTGTTGGCGAGGTGGCGGACGAGCATGACCTCACTGAAATAGTGGAACAAGTTCAGCCCGACGTGCTCATTCTAGCCATGAATGAGCCCGAGAAGAGCCTGGGCCTGTGCGGGTTCCTGTTGGGGCGTTATCCCCAAATGAGGATCCTGGCGCTCGCGCCGGAGCAGAACCGTGGGATTTTCTATTGGGCCATTGTCGATATTCGGACCAAAGCTCTGGAGAGCTCGGAGGCCGGCATCTTGAACGCGGTCCGCGAGCGTCCGGCGCTGGTAGCGACTGTGCAAAACTGACCGGTGCTTGGACTTGCTGTAACCCAGCTTGAAGGGTTTTGAAGTTTGCGAAAATTGGGCGGGATACATTGAAAAGAATAGGTTTAGCTCACATGTCACCTGTAAGTGAGAGAGCGAAGCTGTGTCTGGTATCAGTGATAGCCGCTGAAACGATCGAGAATAGTATTTACGCTTCGGCGAACCAAGATCGCGCGGCGGAAACGAACTGGTACGCCCTGTACACCTGTGCGCGCCACGAAAAGCAAGTGGCTCGACAGATCGAGCAGCGCCACATTTCATGCTTCCTGCCGGTCTATCGTTCAGTAAGGCGCTGGAAGGATCGTCGCAAAGAACTGGAACTGGCGCTGTTCCCCGGATATGTCTTCGTCAATATCGCGCTCAAGGATCGAGTGCGGGTGTTACAGATGGCGAGCGCCGTCCGCTTCGTTAGCATTAACGGGCATCCGGTTCCACTGCCCGCCGCAGAAATGGAATCTTTGATGAACGGGTTGAGCAGGGGAGTTCGTGCGGAACCGCATCCCTACCTCACCGCCGGGCGTCGCGTGCGCGTACGGTCGGGTCCGCTGACCGGAGCGGAAGGCATCCTGGTCCGGAGAAAAGATAAATTTCGCGTCATCCTTTCCTTGGATCTCATTATGCGCGCGGTTGCGGTGGAAGTGGATGAGGCCGATATTGAACCGTGTTGAAGTTCGAGCAAGTAGATCCGCCAGTGTATCGGGTGCCGCGACCTACAGCAGCAAGTGAGTTACGTACGGACTGAACGAGCGGGGGTAGCAATGCGCCCAACTTGTAATTGGATGGCATGTAACTGAAAATAAAATACTTACCTAATGATGCCCCTGTAGGCGACGGGGCGAAGCTGCATCTCTTGGCATAGAGCACTGCGTTAAGCAATGAATGCCATCTGCTTTGCAATGAGTCGAGACATTATGCATACATTCAGAGATAGGTTGGGTCGCCGCACAAATCTTGCAGCCACATCCCTTTGTCTAGCGCTGGCGTTCTGCTCTCTGGGTTGGAGCCAGCAGCCGCGCTTGTCCTATACGCCGAGCACTGCGATCGATCAAACCGATTCCCGCGCCGAAAAGGACGCGGAGCAGATGGTTTCGCTCTCTGCCGACAAGATAATCGCCATCCTGCGCGAGGAAACTGGGCTGTTGCTCGAGGTGAAGAAGGCACTCGTGCGAAAGGCCTTCGAACAGGGACGGATCCTCGACCCGAAAGATCTTACGGACGATGCGCTGTTCCGAATCATTCGCGAGGACGAGAGTATCCGCATTATCGCCACTCGGGAGATCGAGGAGCGTTCATATATCAAAGCCAAGCCCACGCGGGAAGAACTGGCGCGAGACTTACCCTGCCGGCAACCCATGCCTGTCGCCGGCGAGGCCCTCGCCAAGCAGCAAGATCAGCGATCACCGGAGACGAAGCACACTCCCAGCCAGGAAGAAGCTTACTGGGTCAAACACGAGAGCGAGTTGGATTGCGAGCTGGATCGGTATCTTCAGTATGGGATCGCGCCATACTTGTATGGACAGACCCAGAACACCCAGACACCGTCCTCCCAGCAATATCCGTCGCCGCCGTATCCGCAGCAGCAGTACCCGCAACAGTATCAGCCACAGTACCCGCAACAGTACCCGCGACAGGAATATCCTCAACAGCAATACCCGTCCCAGAGTCCGCAACAGGGCCCATCCACTGACTATCGCCGTCAGCTAAATTTGACTCAGACCCAACCGTCTCAAGGCTACTTTGGAATGGAAAACGACCAAAGCGAGATGTCGAGCATCCTTCCCGATGAACTCCCAAGCCTGTTGAGCGCAAGTCAGACGGGAGGCGCTGCGAGTGCGCTAAACAAGGGAATGGGAGGCGTTGGCAGCGGAACTATGGGTTTGTCAGTGCCATCCTCAGTGGGGTCCTCACTGGGTTCGTCGATCGGGTCGCTGCTTGGAAGCCAAGGAGGGGCCTCGGGATTCCCGCCGGAAACACGCCTAGACCAGACGCGGCTTCCGCTCCAGCAGTACTTACCTCCGAAACCGCTTCAGCAGCCATCGCTCCGTCATCGGCCTAACCCTTATGCCGACGTCCCCTCCCTTTACGATTTGTATGCCCAGTACTCAAAGCGGTCGCCCAGACTGGAGCGCTTCGGCGAGGATGTTTTCCGCAACGGTACCGGGAATCTCGACGAGCTTCCGATGGATTTACCTGCGGGGCCAGACTACGTGGTTGGCCCCGGTGACGGGCTCACGATTAGCCTCACCGGAGGAATCTCGCAGCGGCTGCAGCGTGTGGTAGATCGCGAAGGCCGTCTTGCTTTGCCGGAGGTGGGAGGGGTCGAAGTGTCGGGTCGCAGTTTGGGTGACGTACAGCATTTGGTGCAAACCGTTCTCCGAAGCCAGTTTCGGGGCGTAGACGCCGATGTCTCTCTTTCCCGGATACGTACGGTTCGCGTCTATGTGGTCGGCGACGTCGAGCGTCCCGGAGCCTACGACGTGAGTTCACTCTCCACGCCGCTTAATGCTCTGTACGCCGCGGGCGGACCGACATCGGCTGGTTCCCTTCGAATTCTCCACCACTATCGAGGCAAACAGCTCGTCCAGGAAGTCGACACTTACGACTTGCTCCTGCATGGGATTCGCGGGGACATGCAAAGACTGCAGGCCGGGGACACCATTGAAGTTCCTCCACTCAGCGGCGAAGTGACCGTGGAAGGCATGGTACGCCGCCCTTCAATCTACGAACTGCACGGAGAAAAGAGTCTGGCGGAAGTTCTGGAGCTAGCGGGAGGTGTTTTACCTTCGGGCACGTTGCGCCATGTGGATGTGGAGCGCGTGGAGAGCCACGAAGGCCGCACCATGCTGCGTCTGGATATTCCCGAAACGGATAGCGACGCAAGCGTCACCAAGGCATTGGAGGATTTTTCGGTCCAGGATGGAGACAAAGTCAAAATTACCCCGATCCTGCCTTACGCCGACAAGACTGTTTACCTCGACGGCCACGTCTCCCGCCCCGGCAAGTTTGCCTATCGCGAGGGTATGAAGATAACGGACCTGATTAAGTCCTATAAAGACCTGTTGCCCGAGCCTTCTATCAGTCATGCGGAAATCATCCGCCTTTCCCAACCCGACTACGCGCCGGTAGTGCTCGCCTTCAACCTAGGCGATGCACTGGCCGGACAAGATCAGGATTTAGTGCTGAAGCCTTTTGATATCGTTCGCGTCTTCGGAAGATTCGACTTCGAAGATCCGCCGGTGATTACGGTCACAGGAGAAGTAAGGGATCCAGGGGATCATTTGACCAACGGCGTCGCCCACCTTCGAGACGCAGTTTATTTGGCGGGAGGGACGACACGCGATGCCTTGCTGACCGACGCCCAGGTGTTTCGCAAGACGAGCGATGGCAAGCTGCAGGTAATCGGTGTAAATCTGGCCAAGGCGCTCGAAGGCGATACCAAGGACAACATCGCTTTGGAGCCCAAGGATCGGGTTTTTATCTACCGTGACATCAACAAGCTTGACCCACCCACCGTCGTTGTTGAAGGGGAAGTAGCCCGTCCGGGAAAATACCCTCTGGGTGAGGGAATGACAACGGCTGATCTAGTCCGGCTTGCGGGTGGTTTCAAGCGGGGGGCTTACACCCAGGAGGCGGACTTGATGCGTTTCGAGCTGGAACAAGGCAGTAAGATGGTCAGTGATCGCATGCGTGTCCCGATCGCCGCAGCCTTGGCCGGTCAGCCCGACGCCGATGTCCGCTTACACGACGGCGACGTTCTGACTGTCTCCCAGATATCGGACTGGCAGGACGTGGGAGCCACCATCCAAATCAAAGGGGAGGTCGCGCACCCTGGTGGCTACGGCATTCAACCGGGCGAGCACCTCAGTTCCGTCATCGCTCGCGCCGGAGGCTTTCTCCCCACTGCATACGTGTATGGCACAATCTTCGAGCGGGTTGAATTGAGGGAAATAGAAGAGAAAAACCGGGCCGATTTGATTGAGCGTATTCAAGCGGAGGCCAAAGACCAAAAGGTTGATTCTGCGATGACCGACGACGATAAGTTAGAGGCTAAAGCCAACGTTCTTCAATATAAGAGGACGATCGAGAATCTGGAGAAGGCGCCGCCGGCGGGCCGCCTGGTGGTCCACATTTCGTCGAACGTGCAGCGCTGGGCTAACACGTCGGTGGATGTACAGATGCGGGCGGGAGACACAATTTATATTCCCAAGCTGCCGGGCATGGTGCTGGTGGATGGCTCGGTTTACAACCCCACGGGAATCGCATACAAGCCAGGTAAGGATGCCGGCTGGTACCTGAGACAGGCAGGCGGTCCGACTGCGATGGCCAATCGAAAGGGCACATTCGTGATTCGCGCGGATGGCTCCGTCGTCGGCGGGGCTGGCAGCATGTTTGGCGGTGGTGTGGAAAGCGCGGAACTGCGTCCCGGCGATATGGTGGTTGTACCCGAACAGATTTACGTATTCAACGATAAGTTCAAAACCACGCTGGCGATTGGTCAGACCGCAGCTGCTATCGGTTCCGCGATTGCCGTTGCGGCCTACTATGGAACTCACTGAAGGCCCTCGGGAACATGATATAAGATGCCTACTCTCGATGTGGTCTGAATCCTGATGGTAGGTGTTGGGAAATGGTGCTTGTTGCTAACTCTAATGTTGAGCGCTCTGTCAGCGATCAGCCAGACGGATGGCAGCGCCTCACCCGAGAAATCTGTTGCTGGACAGCAAGAACCGGCATCGGGGCAGCATCCAGATCAGGGCTCGTCTTCTGAAAAAGCTGAGTCTCGTTATCAGCTCGACCCGGGCGCTGATCCTCAAAACCGTTTGTTATCGCCATTCTTGAGGCACCTCGCTGCCGACCAAAAGCAGTTCTGGACGAGTCCGCTGCACTTGCAAAGCAAAGATCTCAAGTGGATCCTGCCGGGGGCTGGCATTACGGCGGCTTTCATCGCCAGTGATAGCTGGTGGTCGAAGCAAGTTCCAGTTAGTCACATAGAGACCAGCAAGAAGGTTTCCGACTACGGTGCGTATTCGTTCATCGGGATCAGCGGCGCCTCATTTCTTCTAGGCCAGATGACGCATGATGATCACCTCTCGGAAGCGGGACTGCTCACGGGTGAAGCCGCCATCAACGCCACGGCCGTAGCATATGCGTTCAAGGAAATCACCCAGAGGCAACGGCCCGACCAGGGAAATGGACACGGCAACTTCTTCGCGGGAGGTGCTTCGTTTCCTGCCGAGCACGCAGCTATTGCCTGGTCCGTGGCCAGCGTCTGGGCACACGAGTATCCGGGATGGCTCAGTCAAACCGCAGTATACGGTTTGGCTTCCGCTGTGACCATCACACGAGTGACCGCAAGACAACATTTCGCATCCGATGCCATCATCGGCAGCGCGCTGGGCTGGTATTTCGCGCGGCAGGTTTATCGTGCCCACCACGATCCGGAAGTCGGTGGCACCGGGTGGGGAAGCTTCTTTGAGGGGGGAGCCGGGGAAAAACCCCGCAACCCAAACTACATGGCTTCCCCCTACGTCCCCTTGGACAATTGGATCTATCCCGCGCTGGAACGTCTTATCGCTTTGGGATACCTCCACTCCGACGTTTTGGGGATGCGTCCCTGGACTAGGATGGCGTGCGCTCGCCTGCTCGACGACGCCGAAGACAAGTTTCCGAATAACGGAGTCGAAGAGGGTGAACCGGGACGGATTTACGCGGCCTTAACCAGTGAATTCAACCCAGAAATCGCGAAGTTGGATGGGGCCGCGAATGTCGGGGCACGCGTGGAGTCCGTTTATACGAGGATGATGGGAGTTTCCGGGACGCCGCTTCGGGACGGCTACCATTTCGGCCAAACCATTATCAATGATTACGGCAGGCCCTATTGGGCAGGATTCAATAACATTACGGGACTAAGCGCAGATGCCGAGGCCGGACCAGTATCCGTTTACTTTCGTGGAGAGTATCAACACTCGCCTGCCATGCCGTCCGAATCGCCGCAAGTCTTGGCGGCCACCGCGGCCGCCGACGGAACGCCACCTCTTGCCAACGGCACTGCCCAGGCGAGCCAATTTGCGCTGCTCGATAGCATGGCTTCGGTCAATATCAACAATGTCGAGATTTCTTTTGGAACGCAGAGCCTCTGGCTTGGCCCAGGCGAATCGGGACCACTGCTCATGAGTGACAATGCCGCGCCCTTCCCGATGGTGAAGATTGACGATGTCGTTCCCCACGGAATCCCCGAAATTTCGCGGATACTCGGGCCCTTTCGTACAGAATTCTTCGTTGGCCAGCTTTCGGGACAGCATTGGGAAGAATGTACCGTATCCACGTGCCAATCGTATCCCGGATTCCCCGGTGTGGTTGGCCCCAATGTTTCGCCGCAGCCGTTTATTCACGGGGAAAAAATCAGCTTTCAACCCACTCCCAATTTCGAATTCGGCATGGGGGTCACGGCCATGTTCGGTGGACCGGGGCTACCTGTCACCTTCGGGAATTTTTTTCGCACCTACTACATCCACACCCCGAATCTGGCGAACAATCCTGGGAAGCGGGTTTCGGCTGCCGACTTTTCCTATCGGATACCGGGTCTTAGAGACTGGCTGACCCTCTACATGGACTCTATGGTGTGGGACGAGATTTCGCCCATTGGTTCCACCCGCGCAAACGTAAACCCTGGTATCTACATGCCCCGAATACCAGGAATCCCGAAGTTCGAGTTGCGCGCGGAGGGCTTCAACATATCGCGGACCAGTGAATTCTCCCCGGGATTTGTTTATGCCAATAGCGATCGTTATCGTTCTGGGTACACTAAAGACGGCAATCTGTTGGGGAGCTGGATTGGACGAGCTGGGCGAGGCGGCCAAGGCTGGCTGACCTACTGGCTTTCTCCCCGCAACAAACTGCAGCTGGGCTATCGGCTGCAAACCGTTGCTCCGGACTTTATTGGCGGCGGTCGACTGGTGGACTATTCTGCAAAAAGCGAATTCGTGCTGAAGCGCGCCGTCTCGATCTCAGGCTTCCTGCAGTATGAGCTGTGGAGATTCCCGGTCCTGAACCCCGTCCCGCAGTCCGACGTAACGGCGTCGATGCAGGTTACTTTCTATCCTCGTTGGACGGTTCGCTGATAGAAAGAGGACATCAAGTTGCGAGTCGAGTTGGTCGGTATAATTTAGTTGCAAGGCATTAGTGGCTCTATCAGCATCACGCGGGTATTTCTGAGCCGGACGCTCACTATGCCTCACGGAGTTTGGCGGTCGTTTGGTGGTGGTTTGCGATAATTTACAATTCGCCATGGCGTGCTGTGCGGGGGTTGAGTTGCACCCATTCAATGGAGACACGGAATTGATAGAGGGTTTTCCAGCCGTAGGCGGATTTCGGTTCGTGGATCACGATTCATTTTCTAATTAGCTGTTGACAATACGTGCGGTCTGCCTGGATCTAATGTTGACCGCGCTGGAGCCTGAAGCAGTGGAACCTTCTGGTCGAATCACGGTAGAGAGTGCGGACGAAAGCGATTTGATTATGGTGCCCTCCATCCGGGAGTCCGTAACCCTCTCGGATGATCGGGATTCGCCTTTTGTGGCCATTACTCGGCTGCTGTGGGAGCAAAGGCGGCGACTCTGGAAGCCCACCCTGGCGGGGCTGGCGATCACCGCTCTAATTGTCATTCTGATTCCCAGTCGCTACGAAGCCACGGTCCGGCTCATGCCTCCCGAAAATAGCGATAGTATGGGGCTGGGCATGCTAGGGGCCGTAATGGGCAGCAGCTTGGGAGCGGGCAGTAGCAGTAGCAGCGTCGGAAGTAGTCTCTCTGGCGGTCTCGGCGAGCTCTTGGGGGGGCAGAGACCCGGGGCGTTGTTTGTAGGCGTTTTGGGTTGCCGTACTATCGGCGACCGCATCATCGATCGGTTCGATTTGCGGAAGGTTTACTGGCGCAAGACATACTTAGCTACACGGGAGAAACTTGCCTCTCGACGGACGATTGCCGAGGACAAAAAGACCGGAATCATATCCATTACGGTCAGTGATACGAATCCAGCCCGTGCCGCGGCTGTGGCACAGGCGCACGTCGAGGAACTGGATCGATTGCTAGCCCAGGTGAACAACTCAGCCGCCTCACGTGAGCGAGCATTCTTGGAGCAACGGCTGACTGTCGTCCACGCAGAACTCCAGGCTGCGGCAAAGTCCTTGAGCGAGTTCTCGTCCCGGAACACAACGCTGGATCCCCAAGAACAGGGTAAGGCCATGGTCGAAGCTGCCGCTGTACTGCAGGGCCAGCTGATCGGCGCGCAATCCGAATTGAGTGGGTTGGAACAGATTTACACAGGGGACAACGTTCGCGTGCGTTCCCTGAGAGCTCACATTGCCGAGTTGCAAGCCCAACTGAACAAATTGGGTGGGAAGAACTACACCGGTTCAACCACTCTGGATGCGGATTCCTTGTATCCGTCCTTGCGCCAACTACCCGTACTTGGCGTGCAATACGCTGACCTCTACGGGCGAGTAAAGATCGACGAAACCGTTTTTGCTTTACTGACCGAAGAATACGAAATGGCGAGAATTCAGGAGGCCAAGGAAACTCCGAGTGTCAAGGTGTTAGATGCCGCTCTCTTACCTGAGAAAGCAACTTTCCCGCCGCGTAAATTGCTTACGGTAGTCGGTGGTCTGCTAGGTTTCTTCTTCGCGTCTTGCTGGATTGTAGGCGCTGAAATCTGGGCGGAAGTCGATGTCAATGAACCTCATAAGAAGTTGCTGCAGGAGGTGTGGGCGGATGTTAGAGGGTTTCTCCGCCCTATTACGGAACGCATGGGCTCATTCTTTACCAGGCGCGACGAGTCTACATGAGAACGTCGGCAGCAGCCTCCAGGCCTACGGCATCGCCTGAAAAGAAGACCGGCTACAGCCGAGATCCCAACTCGTGAGATGAGTTCTAGCGCTTCCAATTCGACACCGCTATTGACCGCGCTTCGGGCGACGAACTCGGTTCCAGGGCCCGCAGTGATGGCTGGAACTGGGTTTGAGAATCTCTTGGTTTTCCTGGGATGCCTGCTTCCAGTTGCGGTTTGCTTGTACTCGGTCGACGCCGAGCCTTTACTTTCAGTCGGGGATGTCGAGTTCACTCAACCTGATGTTGTATTCATATTGGTAGCGTTGCTTGTGATTACGAGGGCCATGTTTAAGGGATTTCACTCCCTGCAGAAGTCATTTTTTCTGCCACTGTCTTTTTTTCTCCTCTCCGCCATCGTTTCATCGATCAATGCTTCCGACAAGCTGCGCGCTGCGGCCGGTGTAGTCCAGATTTTGGAATTTGGCCTTCTGGCATGGTGTTTCTCGTTGATAACGTCCCCGAAACTATCGTTGAGAATTATTCACTTCATACTGGGGCTTTTCATTTTTGAGACTGTGGTCGCGGCCTTCCAGTTCGCCGCGGGGGTAGCCATCCCAACTGGCACATTCGGGGGGCATCAGCAGTTTGCGTTCTACGCAAGTTTTAGCGCAGCGATCGCATTTGCATTGTTTGTGAACGAGAAGCAGAAGGTCATGCGTGCAGCGTATCTGGTTGTTCTATTGATCCTGTTGTTCGGTTCACTCATCGGTCAAGAGCGTGCTCCCTGGCTGTCTTTCCTTGTTGCAGGCTTTGTTGTAGTCCTTTATGCGGGGAAACGGCGCAAACAGCTTCTGATAACTTTCGCGGCCACCGTATTGACCGCAGTCATTCTGGTATCAAGCATTCCGCAATTGCGCGATGCCACGATTTCCCGCCTGGCTGAAACGGATAACGATTCCGAACAAAATAACTCACTTCTATCCCGGCTGGCTCTGTGGGGTGTGGCCTTCCAGTTCTTTGTGGAAAATCCGATTCTGGGCGTCGGCCCGAAGAATTTTACAAGCCTGGTCCCGCATTATCTCTCCGTGGAAGACATGATGGGATCGGACACGTTGGATACTCACAATGTCTGGATCGGCACCTTGGCTGAGCAGGGTGTAATTGGTTTCGTTACATACTTAATACTCTGTATCGCGATTCTCCGGCTGGCCACGCTCGTCTTACGGCGCGATCCCCCGTCGACGGTCCGAGCTCTGTGCCTTGCGTTTCTTGCTTACCATGTCTTCTGGTTTACGATGTCCCAACACTACTTTTCTAAAGGTACCGGCCACATGCACTTTATGATCATCGGCCTAATGCTCGGTCTACGTCGCGGCACTGATTCCTTGGAGACCTCGACACTGAGAAGTAGAACCAGCTAAATGCATCTGCTCAGCGTCATTCGCAGAGATATTTTCTCCAAGTTTGCGGGAGAAATATTTTCGCGAGGGTTATTTCTACTATTTTTCTTTTACGCCGGGAGAAAGCTGGGGACCACCGACTTCGGCGTTCTGAACGTCGCGCTCTCGACAACGTACATCTTGGGAGTTTTGTTCTTGGACACAGGGATGAACCTCTCGACCCTACAATTCCTGGTCGCCGACCCAGAAACCAGAGACAAGACTGCCAGTGCGGTCTTTACTTTCAAACTGCTGGCGTATCCGCTCCTGGTGCTGACCATGTGGGCAATGAGTCGGGCCATGGGGAACAGACTTCCCGCGTTTACAATTCTTCTGCTGGCGTCGTTTTTTGCGCTGTTCACTTCTCTGCTTGAATATCTTTGCTCCGTCACCAATGCCTTTCACCGGATGGACTTGGAGGCCTTCTTAAAGGTCTTCAACCGATTTTGCATGGTCCTTTTCGGTTTTGTGGCGCTTAGATTGGGACACACCGCAACGTTACTCTGGGCGATTTCGACTGCCACTTTTCTAGCCTGCGTACTAGCATTGTTTGTTTTGCGACGGCGACTGGTTCCGATCTATTTGTTCTGGGATCCCAAGATAATTGCGAAGGTTCTAAAGGCCGGTCTTCCCATCGCGGGCACAATAATCGTGGGGACGATCTATTTGAAGTGGGATCTGCTGGTGCTTTCTTATTTTAATGTGGGAAAACAGGAGATCGGCTGGTATGCCGGCGCGTTCAAGATCGTCGAGGCATTTGCGGCGCTTCCCACGCTTTTGGGCGCGGCGTTGTTTCCCATGATCTTGCAGCTTCGTACCGAGAACCCTGCTGCACTGGATCGGTTATTGTTCGCCAGCACGAAAGCGGTGCTTCTTTTCTCTATTCCCGTCGCTGCAACCATCAGCCTCTTCAGTCGCCAGATTATCTCCATCGTTTATGGCCAGACCTATCTGCCGGGGGCCGCCGCCCTGGCAATCATAATTTGGTGCATCATTCCTATTTTCTTATTCTTCTATTTGATGTTCGTAAATGTCGCGGCAGGTCACGCCAAGGCGAACCTGCTTTCGGCTTCTGCAGCGCTGATCGCAGGCTTAGTCGCCAACGTCATTCTCGTGCCAAGAATTGGATACTTGGGGGCGGCCTGGGCTGCCCTCATTGCGAACTCTAGTTTTGCGGCTCTTGCGACCTGGAGAGTGTGCACGCTTTTCCGCAAAGCCAGCATTCCTCCGATGCTTCTGAGGTTGTCGATTGCCGGCGGGTTGATGGCAGCGGTTGGTTCGCTCGCGCCTACCTCTGTCCTGATCCAATTTGGCTTGGGCCTGCTGACATACGGCATTGTTCTGATCGTAACGGGTTCTCTTGGTACCGAAGATCTTTCGCTCGTACTACGCATGTTTCAGACTCGAATCCAACCCCAAACCTAAGGATCATAATCGGCGTGCGCGTCGATTCTTTCAATACCATTCTATGGTGCTGCAATACATTCCGCGAGCGTCGGTAGCCAACTACATCCCGGAGGTGGGCAGGGTTCTGAAGCCGGGCGAGAGGTTCTTGTTTCAAATTCTATTGCTCGAGCCGAATGGTGCCCCGGAGCCACCCGGTGAAATCACCCATGCGGGGTGCGCTACTACACCACGGGCGAAGTGGGGGGAATTGCTTCGATCTGCGCGTATGATTTTGTTAGAACGATTCAACGAAATGGCGGCGCCCGCGCCAGACGATCCTACATTAAACGGGCTAGCGTATCAGGTCATTTGGTCCAACGGATCTGTGTAGTCAGCGACTGGGGAAAATACCGTATTTGATTGATTTGCAATGAAACTTCTGATGGTCTCAAAGTCGTCCGTTGTTGCTGCCCATCATGGAAAGCTGGAGGAACTGGTGCGGATGGGTGTGGATCTAACCCTGATAGTCCCGCCACGCTGGGGCAGCCAGCCCCTCGAAATCCGAGAGTCCGAGCTCTATAGAATTCGCGTGCTTCCCTGTCTGCTCACCGGCTATACCCATTTCCACTTTTATCCGGTTCGCATTGGACCGATCGACGCGGATGTAGTGTATCTGGAAGAGGAACCTTGGAGTCTGGTGACGCATCAATTTGTCAGGCTTTGTGTGAAGGCACGTAAACCCGTGATCTTTACGACGTGGCAGACTATATCCAAGACGTATCCGCCCCCGTTCTCCTATTTCGAGCGTTATACCTTCGCGCACGCTGGGGCGGCCATTGCCGGGAATAAGGAAGCGGTAGAATTGCTGCGCACTCGAGGCTTTACGAAACCGGTATCTATCATTCCTTACGGAGTATATCCCGAAGTTTTTTTTAGACGAGAAAGCTCATTATTGCGGTCGAAGTTGGGACTTGGGGACTCCTTTGTGATTGGCTATGTCGGACGGGTAATTGCTGCCAAAGGTATTGCCGACCTAATTCAAGCGTTCGCTGTCCTTCCCCAACAATGTCGCCTTCTGATTGTGGGCGACGGTGACTTTCGTGGCGAAGGGGAGCGTCTCGCCGGTGGCTTGGGCGTTCACTCACGAATCCATTGGGTGCCTCAAATTCCTTCCCTTGAGGTGCCCGATTACCTGAGCGCGATGGACGCGTTGGTGCTGCCGTCGCGCACGACTGCCGGCTGGAAAGAGCAGTTTGGACGTGTTCTGATAGAAGCCATGGCCTGTGAAACTCCTCCTGTGGGCTCTATTTCGGGAGAGATTCCTAATGTGATCGGGGATGCCGGTCTAGTTTTCCCGGAAGGCGATGTAAAGGGGCTCGCCGCGCAGTTGCTGCGCCTGGTTCAAAATCCCGGGCTAGTCACTGAGCTAGGCAAGCGCGGACGTGCTCGCGTACTGGAGTTCTTCACGCAGAGGAGAATGGCGGAGCAGGTGCTGAAGCTCTGCCGGAGAGTTTTGGCTGCAGAAGCCGAGATAGAAGACCGGGAGACAGCGCAAATGGGGCGCGCAAGATGAATACTGTTTCACGAGTTCACTATGACGCTTCGTATTTCGCATGGCAGCGCGCTGGTGGAGTACTATCAGCTGTCCTCGACCGTTGGGAGTTCGAGCAATTTATTGGACGAGACGACGCGGTGCTGGATTTCGGATGCGGCGGCGGTTACCTCTTGGCAGCTTTGCCCTGCGGTGCACGCTATGGCATCGAACTGAACCTTGAAGCGAGGCGTGAGGCTATGAAGGTAGCCAAAGTTTACGCGGACATCGACGAACTGCCTCATGATGTTCTTTTCGATGCGATTGTTTCGCATCATTGTTTGGAGCACGTTGATCATCCCCTGGAGGTTCTGCAAAAGCTCCGTTCGCGCCTCAAGCCTGGTGGCAAAATGGTTCTCGTTGTCCCTTCGGAGAGTTGGGTACGGCAGAAGGTATATCGGGAGAATGATATCAACCGGCACCTTTACGCGTGGACACCCCTGAGCTTGGGAAATCTGTTCGCACATGCCGGATTCCGCGTTGAGCGAGTAGATCTGCTGTGCCATAGATGGTTGCCTAAAGTGCACAGGATTTATCCGCTGGTCTCGCTTCCGGTTTTTCGCTTGCTCTGCAAGATTTGGGCCTGGCTGACTCGCATCAGACTAATCAGGATTGTGGCCTCAAGACAGGCGACGGACTAAGGAAGAATGAGCTGCGATGCCTTCGACGTTATCCCAAGGGTTGGGCGCATATCCAGGAAGTCAATGAGTAGCAACAGCGATGCGAAAAGTGATGTTAGTGCGCTGGATATTTTGGACATTATTGTCGCAAACGATTTTGCGCATGTAAATGGAGGTTCGGCCCAGGTTGCTTTGAGTTCGGCAGTTGGATTGGCTGAGCGAGGCCATCGTGTCACTTTTCTTGCCGCCGTGCCTCCGGTGGCTGAGAGTCTGCAAAGCGCCGGTGTCAACATAGTGCTCACGGGCCAGTACGACATTAAGACGGATCCTAACCGTCTCCGGGCTGCCACCCTTGGGATATGGAATCCGCGATCCGCGCAACGGATGGAACAGCTTCTGGCCACGACCGATGGGAATCGCACGATTCTTCATGTCCATGGATGGACAAAGGCGCTGACGTCGAGCATTGTTCGAGCCGCGATTCGACGGGGCGTTCGAGTGGTCGTTACCTTGCATGACTACTTTTATGCTTGTCCGAATGGGGGATTTTTTAACTTTCAAAAGAAGGAGTCTTGCGGCTTGCGTCCGCTGTCCGCCGCCTGCCTCAAGGAGAATTGCGACCGCGATGGTTATGCGGAGAAGCTGTGGCGGAGCTTGAGACAAGCCGTACAGAATCGTTTCGGTTTTCCTGGTTCCAAGCTTCTGAACTTTATTACGATCTCCGACTTCAGCGAAGGTGTACTGAAACCCTTCTTGCCTCCCGATGCGGCAATCTATCGCATCGCCAGTCCGAGTGACTTCACAAAGGAAGCTGCTGTTGACGTGACGCGAAACAGACGGTTCATCTGCCTTGGTCGTTTGTCACCAGAGAAGGGGCTAAACTTNNAAACTTAGTTGCGGCGGCAGCCCGCGACCTCAACTGCGAGGTTGTCTTCGTGGGTGAGGGGCCGAGTCGCGATCAAATTAGCTCCATCAATTTGCAAGCGCAGATTACGGGCTGGCAGCCCAGGGAACAGGTGAAAGCTTACCTGCGTTCGGCTCGATGTCTGGTATTAGCGTCTCTTTGGTATGAAGCTCAACCCATGGTCGTAGCCGAGGCTGCGGCGGTTGGAGTACCGGCGATCGTTGCGGACAGGTGTGCGGGCCGCGAAATGGTTGAAAACGGTGTAACAGGACTTTGGTTCCGGAGCGGTGATTACAATGATTTGCGCGATAAAATGACGATATTGCAGAATTCCGAGACTGCCGCACGAATGGGCCGGGCCGCTTATGATCGCCACTGGAAGGCCCCTTTCACTCTTGAAAAGCACCTCGACGCGCTTGAACATTGTTATCGCACGATCCTAACGGGCGGAATCCACACGGGAGGAAATATTGTTCCGGTTATTGGACAAATAAATTGAAAATTCTCGATTTCTTGTCCCTTCTGGCAACCCGTCCTTCGGAAGCCTACGGTCGCATCGAAGGGATTGCGGATTCCCGATTAGAGTATCTGTGGGTTAGACCGCCGAAATACAGATCGTCCCCCACCGCTTCCATTTACGAAGGACTTCATGACACGCTGGGCCTGCGGCTTGACGAATTCTTGAATGAGCCAGCACTGGCAAGCATCGAGGAAGTGGTTCGGGAGCGCATGGAAGCTCTTCCCGAGGATGCTCCTTTTCCCAGATCTCTGAACGGTGACTTCTCGTTGGCGAGACTGTGCTATGCGGCCTGCCGGGCCTTACGTCCTCGGCACGTCGTTGAGACGGGCGTTTGTTATGGCGTAACGACGGCATTCTTTTTGCAGTCATTGCAGGAGAACGGAATTGGAGAGTTGCACAGCATTGATTTGCCACCTTTAGGAAGAAAGGCTCGTGATTTTGTTGGCACTCTCGTGCCCGCCGATCTTCGCGCCCGATGGAAACTCCACCGAGGAACAAGCCGGATGTTATTGCCACGAGTTCTTAAGCAAATCGGGAGTGTCAATTTCTTTCTTCACGACAGCCTCCACACTTGTCGTAACATCCGCAGGGAGCTCGAGATGGTCACTCCGTATCTCACCGGGCCAGCTGTAGTGTTTTCCGACGACATCGATGGAAATCCCGCATTTAGTGAATGGGCGGAAAAGGTAAGTCCACCCTTTTGGTCCATCATCGAGCAATCATCAAAGTCGTCATTATTGGGGATCGCGGTGTTTCCCCGCTCACCCCTCAGTCTGAATAAAGAGACGGTGCATTCCTTTTCTGGTTCAAGATGAGTTCTACAACTCAATTGAACGCGATGCCTCCGGCCCTGCAGAACCTGCGGGTGGCGCTGGTCCACTATTGGCTGGTGAGGCGGCGAGGCGGTGAACAGGTACTCGAAGCGCTGGCCGAGATGTTTCCGCAGGCAGACATCTTTACTCTTGTGGTGGATCCTGCCTCGCTTGGGGAAACCTTGCGTCACCGTCGTATATACACATCTTTTCTTCAGCGTGTTCCAGGCATTCGGCGTCACTATCAAAAGTTCCTTCCACTCTTTCCTTTGGCATTGGAGAACTTCAATCTTGAGGGATATGACTTGGTAGTGAGTTCAGAGTCGGGTCCGGCGAAAGGAGTGATTACCGGAAACCACACCTGCCACGTCTGCTATTGTCACACTCCCATGCGTTATCTTTGGGACATGTATGCGGACTATCGGAAAGATGTTCCCGGCGGCAGCCTGGGACGGGTTTTTTATTCTGTCGTCAGTCATTACATGCGTCTTTGGGACCAGGTCACAGCTGCACGAGTCGACTACTTCGTGGCAAATTCTCAACACGTTGCAAGCAGGATTTGGAAGACCTATCGGCGACCCGCCGACGTTATTTACCCTCCGGTAGCGGTCGACCGGTTTGACACCGTGGATGAAACAGCAAATTTTTATTTGGTGGTGAGCCAGTTGGTCCGCTACAAGCGCGTGGATCTCGCAATCGCAGCCTGTAATCGTCTTGGGCGAAAGCTGGTTGTAATTGGCGAAGGCGAGGAATGGGATCGCCTTAGCCGTATGGCGGGACCGACCGTCACGATGCTGGGATGGCAGCCTGACGCGGTCCTAAGAGATCATTATTCCCGTTGCCGGGCCTTGCTATTTACGGGAGAAGAGGATTTCGGAATCACGCCGGTTGAGGCACAGGCCAGCGGTCGTCCGGTGATTGCATTTGGGCGCGGAGGCGCTCTCGAAAGCGTGCGAGGCTATTTTGCCGGAGCTTCCCCTTGTCTTGACCCGACGGGCATTTTTTTCGAAGCGCCATCCGTGCACTCGTTGGAGGCGGCTATTCTGGAATTCGAGGGCAATGACAAGCAATTCTCCGCGAGAAAGATTCAAGCGCACGCTCGGCAGTTCAGCTATCAGCGGTTTAGATCAGAAATGTCGCATTTCTTGGTTTCGAAGTTAGAACAATTCCAACTCACGCAGAGCAGACCGCAAAGTAGCGGCCCTGTCAAGCATAAATCCGAGCCATCCGAGCCTTCACAAGAGGTTTCTTCCCAAGGATGGATATCGTGATTCGGTCGGTTGGTTCTGGAGTTGATCGCGATGCTGAATTGCGCGCTGCGGCTGCCCTCAACTTAATTCCTCTGGACCGCCCTTTCTGGGCGGCGGCCCTGAAGCGCTGCCTTGATGTGGTCGGGGCCTCTCTCGGATTGCTGTTATTGTTCCCGGTGTTAGTGATCATAGCCGTGCTAGTAAAGTTGCAAGATGGAGGTCCCGTCCTGTACCGGCGGAACGTGGTTGGGCGCGAAGGGCCATTCGATGCGTTCAAGTTTCGAAGCATGCACCCGGCTGCGGATGCAATGCTGCACGGTGACACCGCCCTGAGGAAACTTTTCGAGCAAAATTTCAAGCTAAAAAATGACCCCCGCATTACGAGAGTGGGCGCCTTCCTTCGCAAGTACAGCTTAGACGAACTACCTCAACTGGTGAACGTTTTCGTGGGTCAAATGAGCTTGGTCGGCCCGCGCATGATCACAGCGGAAGAGCTCGAGAGATACGGTGAGTATCGGCAGTTGGTGTTGTCCGTAAGCCCTGGGCTGACGGGATACTGGCAGGTGAATGGGCGGCAACAGGTGGGATACTCCCAGCGCATCGAGATGGACGTGCTCTACATTCAGCATTGGTCTCTGAGACTTGATCTCCGCATCTTGCTTCAGACTCCGTGGAAGGTTCTAAAAGGAGAAGGTGCTCTTTAGCATGGCCAACATTTTGATTACGGGCGGTGCTGGTTACATTGGGTCAATTTGCTGTGCACAGTTGATTGAAAATGGCCATTCCCCGATCGTCGTGGACGATCTTTCCACTGGTTTTCGAGAAGCAGTTCCTGTCGGGGTTCCTTTTTATCAGGCTGACATTCGAGACCAGCAGCGCATTCGGCAGATACTGGGCGAGAATCCCATCGATGTGGTCTTCCATTTTGCGGCCAAGGCACTGATTCCAGAATCGGTAAGCAATCCAGGTCTCTTTTTCGATGAAAACGTGGCTTCCGGAATTCTTTTTCTTGAACAATTGCGTCGGGCCGAAATCCGGGCTTTTGTTTTTTCTTCGTCTGCCGCTGTATACGGTAACCCGGAGACAACCCCAATCCTTGAGGGCCATCGCAAAGAGCCGGTCAATTCGTATGGCGAGACTAAACTGATGTTCGAGCGGATTTTGGCTTGGTATGCTCGTGCCTATGGCTGGGGTGTCGCTGCGTTGCGCTATTTCAATGCGTGCGGTGCGTCGGGAGCTATGGGCGAGCGGCATGACCCTGAAACTCACATTATTCCGCTCCTGTTGCAGGCGGCAGTAGGGAAGATCGAGGTATTCAACGTTTTCGGGACCGATTATCCCACCCCGGATGGAACATGTCTGCGCGACTACGTACATGTGCTCGACATCGCTGATGCGCACATCCGAAGCATGCAGTTGCTGGATGCGCCGGGCATGGATGCCTTTAACATAGGGACCGGGCAAAGTCACTCGGTGAGAGAAATCATCCGGGTAGCCGAGCGCGTCACCGGGAAGTCGATCCCCGTTCGAGGCAGCAAGAAGCGTCCGGGAGACCCGGCTGTTCTATGCGCAAGTCCGGAAAAACTCCGGCGTACCCTGGGATGGGAACCGAGGCATTCAGATCTCACCAATATTGTGCGTACCGCTTGGGAGTTTCAACAGTGCACTAGTCAAGTGTCAACATGATTTCCTGGGCAGGGTTCATGAAAAATGTCCTTAGTTCTGCGGTATGAAGTTCGGCAACGACTTTTCTTGGATTGATGTGTTTATAATCCCAGCATAGGAGCTTTTTTTCCATGACGAGTTCCGCGCGAAGGCTATATGTGGATGCGGGCAATATGGCCTTATCGGAAATTAACTGCGCCGAGACCTACTTCCGCGGTCTTGCCAGGACATTGCAGACGTTGGCTCACGACGGTATCGACGAAGTTGCCCGGGCTTTATTGCGGGCTTATCAGGACCGCAGTTCGGTCTTTGTTTTCGGCAATGGTGGGAGTGCGGCACTGGCTTCGCATCTGGCTTGCGACCTTGGAAAAGGTACGGCCATCGACGGTTGCGAACGATTCCGGGTTCTGTCGCTCACCGACAACGTACCTTTGATGACAGCCTGGGCGAACGATGCGCGATACGAAGATATATTTGCCGAGCAATTGCGTAATTTCATTCGGCCCGGCGATGTGGCATTCGGTATTAGTGGTAGTGGGAATTCGCCCAATGTGCTGAATGGTCTTCGGGCAGCGCGGGAAGCGGGAGGGTTCAACATCGGCCTAGCGGGCTATCAGGGGGGGAGGATGAAAGCCTTGTGCGACCTCTGTGTGATCGTTCCCTCTGAGAACATGCAAGTCATCGAAGACCTGCACTTGAGCATTAGTCACTGCGTATTTAGCCTGGTGCATAACGAAATTGCCGAACTCGCCGCAGCTGTAATTCACAGTCCTCGTTCATAAGCATGGTCTAGAATCCGGTCGCATACGATTTTCTCCTACAGTGGCAAACCGCTAGCAAAACAACTCTTCACCGGGGTCAAGATTCCAGGTCTGGGTTTTGGGACGACTTGTACGGCCCTTGCCAGAATGGATGCTCTTCGATACTTTTAATGCTTCCCGCGTTCTGAAATGCTTAAATGAACCCCATGAAAAAGCAAAGGCTTCAACATTGGATTCTAGCTGCGGATCTGACATGGATGTTGATCGCCATAGCGACGGCGTACATTTTGCGGAATGGCCCCAGGTGGTATGGGCTTGGCGGTAGCTCTCTCGCAACCCTCGTGCCCGCTCTACTGGCCGCGCTAGGTCTTTGGACCGTGATGTTTTCGGTCATGAAGCTGGACGGTTTTCGCCGTGGCTGGGAATTTTCGGCCGTTATTTCACAGTTATTTCTAGGGGTTTGCTTTTTGGTGACATTTTTGCTAGCAGGCAGCTATCTGGCTCGCAGTTTTGTTTACCGCCAGGCCTTAGCCTATTTCGGCGTGCTGCTATTCGCGGGGTTTGTTGCAATCCGCTGGGTCGCACATGAGATCTTGGGTTCTGAGTACGTCCTCGGAGCTGTGCGCCGCGTGGTTATTGTTGGTAACGGGCCAGTGGCGCGCGAGATGGCTACCAAAATCGAACGTCACCCCGAAATGTTATGCAGAGTAGTGGGTTTCCTTTGCTCCGAGGACACGTCCGTCGACGGTCGCATCCCGGGAGTCGCAGATGAAACTGTCGCGGTCCACACCCTGGGCGTTATCGATGTGCTGCGGGAGTGGCGAGTACACGAAGTCATTATCACTCTCGCCAAGCCTGGGCTTCCGGAAGTCATGAATTTAGCTGAGCGTTGCCGCCGGGAAGGCATAGGAGTCAGTGTAGTGCCACACCCTTACGAGCTCTACCTCTCTAAACCGCAACTTCTCGATATTGGAGGATTACCCGTACTGCATTTGCACGAGGGGAATGTGAACTACTCTAATGTGTTCTGGAAACGCGGCATGGATATCATTTTCAGCTTTATACTTTTCGTGTTTTCCCTGCCGGTGATCGCCATTGGAGCCACTCTTTTGCTGGGCAAGAAGGGCGGTCCTTTTCTGCGAGAGCTTCGCTGCGGACAATCCGGCAAGCTGTTCTGGATGTGTCGTCTGAACTCCGATCGCGATTGCGAGAACCTGCCTCGCCCTGAAGTAATCCTTCAGCAGTTGAGTATCACTGAATTGCCCCAACTCTGGAATGTCCTGCGCGGAGAAATGAGTTTGGTCGGCCCAAGGCCGGAATCGCCGGAGCGAGTGAAGCACTATTCCGATTGGCAACGGCAGCGTCTCAAAGTAAAGCCAGGGATGACGGGACTGGCCCAAGTTCATGGGTTGCGACAGCAGAACTTGTCAGAAGAGAAGACCCGGTTTGATCTCCAATACATGTTGCATCCTTCGTTGTTCCTAGATGTCTCCTTGCTGCTACAGACAATGTGGACCTTGGCGGGAAGACTGTTCCGATTGGGTGGGCGCAACGTCGAATTTGTGCAGGATGAAAATGAAGCTAACATACTCTTAAAAGGAGCCTTACCCAGTGCTCATAGTACGCAGTCCAGTGCGGATTAGTTTCGGGGGAGGCGGTACCGATCTACCCGCATATTACGAGCAGTTCGGAGGTGCGGTCCTCAGTGTCTCGATCAACAAGTATTTTTATACGATTCTGGGTGCGCGAAACGATGGTCGTATCCAGGTGATCTCCTCGGATTTACGAGTTTTCGAAACTTGGAACGACATTGCCAACATGCCGCTGAAGGGCAGCGAATTGGAGATCCCGCTGGCTGTGCTTAAGGAGGTAGGATGTAAGATTTCTGTGGATCTCTTCTTGGCGTCGGAAATACCTCCAGGGACTGGGCTAGGGTCTTCGGCGAGCGTATGTGTGAATATTCTGAAGACGCTCACTAACTATATTCAGAAACCACTCTCGAAGTATGATCTGGCAGACCGGGCTTTTAGCATCGCGCGTCACACGCTGGGCAGACACGTTGGCAAGCAAGACGAATACGCGGCCGCTTTTGGGGGCCTGAATTACATATCATTCCATAGGGACGGCAGCACGCAAGTGGAGCCGCTTGACCTGGAAGGAGGCATCTTACGAGAGCTTCACTCCAAGCTGATGCTCATTTTCACGGGCTCCGCCCACCATTCCTGGACCATTCTGCGCGAACAAGAAAACTCCACTCGAGAACGAACCGGTTCGACCGTCGACGCTTTGCACGAGGTCAAGGCGCTGGGAGCTGAGATGCGAAGGAGTTTGGAGCGCGGAGAACTCAGACGGTTTGCCGAGCTCCTTCACGAGGGGTGGCTGGCAAAACAGCGTATATCGAGTAAGATTTCAAACGCTCGGATCGATTTGCTGTATGCCATGGCTCGTGAACATGGGGCGATTGGCGGCAAGATCACCGGAGCGGGGGGTGGAGGATTCCTGCTTCTGTACTGCGAATTGGATCGCCAGCAAGCGGTGCGGCGGGCATTGCTGACGGAAGGGGTTCAGGAAATGGCCTTTGATTTTGATATGCAGGGAGCACAGGTCATCGTAAACGATCCATTTATTGATGCCGATCAGAAAGGTGGTTCACGCTGGATATTTGTTCCAACTTCCGCAGCCGCCGCTTCAAGCAAATAACCGCGTTTGACCGGTCCGAAGGGCAGGATTTGTTTTGAAGGCCTTTCTGCTGGCAGCTGGACGTGGCACCCGGTTGCGGCCGTTGACAGACCAGACGCCTAAGTGTCTTCTGCCTGTGCGCGGCAAACCCATGATCCAGATCTGGCTCGAAAAGTGTCGCCTATTTGGCATCGATGAAGTGCTCGTCAATGTTCATACCCATGCCGACAAGGTGCGCGACTTTCTCGCAAACAATAGCAACGGTCTCAATGTTCAAGTCGTTGAAGAGCGGGAACTGCTGGGCAGCGCCGGAACGTTGCTTGCGAACCGTGAGTGGGTGAAGGGGGAGCTTTTTTTCTGGGTTTTCTACGCAGACGTCCTGCACCAAGCAGACCTCTCGGCGATGCTCCGGATACAAGAGTCGGAGGAGCCAGCCGCAACGCTTGGAGTTTACCGGGTTCCGGATCCTACGCGCTGCGGAATTGTTGAAGTGGCGGAAGATGGCACTATCCGCGAGTTCGTCGAGAAGCCGGAACGGCCCCGGAGCAACCTTGCCTTTTCCGGGCTCATGATTGCCACCCCAGCGCTGCTTGATGCTATTCCACGCAAGCTTCCGGCGGACATTGGGTTTGATGTTCTACCGCAATTGGCGGGCCGCATGATGGCCTACACCATTTCTGATTACCTGATCGATATTGGCACGATGGAGAACTACTATCAGGCCCAGCGTAGCTGGCAAGATGTTTGATGGAGCGAGCCCGAAGGGTGGACTTGCTGACTCTCTGGTTCATCAATAATATCTGGCAGTATCAGATCTTACGCCGTATCACTGAGATCCTCTGAGGCCGGCCGAGATTCCAGCGGGTCGAGTTTTCAGTTTAGGACAGCAAGTCGAGCGCTCGCGCCGCGCAACGGGAGTCGTGTCACGGTCGCGGCCTAGTATGATTACAGTTATTGAGCCCAGTAAAGCAACAAGGGTTGTATTCCGTAGCCTGTTCCCTTCGGGGGAATTACGGAAACTTCTCCCTCAAGATTTCGGGCACGGTTCACGTGCCAGGATGGTGGAATGTCCATGCCCGCAGGGCCATCCGGATTCCAGATGATCTTACTGGTGGTGTCGCCACGCTGAATATCGCATATCCAGGGTGCATGGGAAGCGTGCCAAGCTTGCGGGATATCGGTCGAGGTGCATGACTTCAGCACCGCCCCCACTAACCATTCTTGCAGAACGCCAAAAGCCTTCCCTGCCAGCGTGGGGGTTACTCCGTCCTCCCGGACGAGCGGAAGTGGGACCTTGGGATCGCCCCAGATATACCAGTAAGCCCGCGAAGTGCCGGCCGCGTAGCTAAGAATCATCGCGCGTGCGATGTAGGCTACCGCCGTGCGTTCGTCGAGTTTCTGTCCCGTCCAGCCAAATTCATCGTTCCACAGCGGTTTTCTCACCCCATTTTTCGCCATAATTGCGCGCACCGCCGCGACCTCGCCGAAAACACTTTCCGGAGGGGAAGGCGCAAAATAGAAATGAAATCCTACGATGTCGACGTAATTCCCTCCACCTTTTTGCAAGAACTGATCCATCCAAGTGAAACCCGAGGCGCCCACGGGAGAGGGTGAAATGATCTGGTTTGCTGGATCAATCCTTTTCAATTCCTCGTATGCAGCCTGGGTCAAAGTAACCAGGGCCCCAACGTCGCTTCGGTAAAAGGCTCCTTCGCTCGGTTCATTCCAAATTTCCCAGTAGTGAACCTGCCCCTTATATCGGTTGCCCATGGCCTTGACGTACTCGCGCCAGTCTTGGAGGTTCGCCGGCTCCCAGCACGCCCCGGGACCCACTGGGCAGGTTTCGTTTGGCCTGGAAGAAGCCCAGGGGGGACTAAATGCCAACCCGCCGATTAGGTCGACATTCGGCGTCTTCAGGGTTTGCTGTACCAGCGAGTCCGTTCGTTTGTAATCCCATTCCCCGCGATTTTTCTGCACCCAGGTCCAGCTCAGAGTAAGCCTTCGACCGCCAAAAGGCACCGACGGCGCATTATCTCCGTAGTGCATACCGAAATAGCTAGGCGGAATGGGAGAGTCACTGGGAGGCGTCTGTCCTGCAGCTAGAATGGTGAACGTCAAAAAAAGCACACAATACAGAATGCCTGCCTTACTAGCTCCGGTCCATTGCATTGAAATGCACCTCAGATGATTGGGGTTTCGGAAAAGGAAACTCAAACCGAGCGATTCCTTTCGCTCCTAGTGTCGTCGCCATTATAGCCGGGGGAGCGGAAGAATTCTCTAGAGGGCACGGCGTGTGTCGTCGGGCGAAGTAGACAAGGAGTTTTCTTGGAGGCGCTCCAAAATAAATAAGGGGTGATTTCGTCCGCGCTAGGAGGCCACCAAATATTACCGCTGGCCTGCGTGGGAGAAGTAAATTGGCCGTCGAGCGTATATCCACCCTACGGGATCGAGAATTGGTTGCCAGCAATCGGAAAGCTCTCAGTAGCGGGGTTCTTGCAAGATGTGTCGAATTGCATCTGGTCCGGTGCGCCAGGTCCAGAGAACTGAATGCAGAATACCGTGTTATTAGGCTCGACTATGAAGCGGATGGTCCCGTAGCCACCGCCGAATGCATCGGGCTGGCTGAAGGTACCGACCCATGAAGTGCCACTATTGCTACTACCACTGCCGCCGCAGCAGAGCGTTGCAAGCGACAGTAAAACAAGCAAAGACCACGCAACAGCTTGTCGGAAAGCCTTTGCCGATTCGCGCTGTTTGGGCATTGGCAAACTTTCGGGTGAATTCTAGCCGGCCTCCGCTGCCTTTACAACCGCAGGTGGCCTCTCGTGCAAGAACCCGAGGGATCAAGCTTTGTTTCGGTGGCAGTCGAATGATGGCAAACCATGGCTGAAGCAGTTATTACGGAGCTTAGCCGGCTGCGGTGCCCGTGATTCTCACCGCGACTTGCTCATTCGTCATCACATATCCCAGGTACTCGAATTGCAGTTGCCGCGCGGAGACAAACTCTTGAAAGGCGAGAAATTCTCCCTTTTTCCAGCCGGGATAATTGAAGAATTCGTCGAACACAAGGACAGTGCCTTTTACGATTCGATTTCCGAAGACCTCGAATACAGTTTTGGTTGATGAATAAAGATCGCAGTCGATGTGGAGGAAGGAGCAATTGCCGGGGTGTTCGTGTGCGAAGGCGGGCACGCTTTCATTGAACCAGCCTTTTATGAGCTTAACGTTTTTTCGGACACGCGGAAGCGCCTTCATGCGAAACGTGCCCTTCTCTACGCCGGGCTGCCAATCCTCCGGCAGGCCTTCGAAAGAATCGAAGCCATAAATTGTTTTCGGAACCCGGGAGGCGATAAAGTTGATGGTTGAGCCGCTGTAGACCCCAAATTCGCAAAAGAGGCCGGCATTAGAAGCTACGGAACCAAGGGCGGCCTCCAGAAGACCGAATTTATCGCAGAAAGATTTCGTGTCAGACATATGCTCTTCGACGAAGAAAAGCGTTTCCTGCATAGCTTTTCTTCGCATGGCCCGGTGAAGATTCTTAGCATCGGCCTCTAAAACGTAGTCTCCCACCCTGGCCACGGCTCTTCTTAGCAACGCTTTTGCATCAAGTAACATGATCCATACACTAAACGATTCTCGTCCTCAGCGACAACCTAAGCTGCGGGCGGAACCGACGATGCGAGAATCGGCCGGCGCGTGCTTGAAATATCCGCGTCAGCTAACGTAGTATGAACGCACCGTAGCGATAGACGTACCCTACGCCGTTTTGCAGTGCGGGTGAGAGCTCAGGCCGCTTCGAACGCGAAACTCGCAAAGCGCCAGGCATTCAGGCTATCCCACCAGTTTTCAGTAAATTTTTAGTGCTCAGTGTGTTGATCCGAGATCCTGATCGATGCTCGGAAACTCCGTTCCTGGAGAATCATGCTCACCGAATCGCCTGAGAAAATTGAGTCCGAAAAGGAAATACCCCTCGCCCTTCGTCCCGCATTGGCGCTCACCGGCATCATCGCGATTATATGTTTGAGTCTGGAAGTCGAGGTCTTGGAAAAAATCGACGGGCTTTCGCTTTACATGCGTTACCGCGAGATAGCGCTGGACGTCGGTGTCGCTTTGATTATCCTGCTGGGATTCTCAGTAGTGTGGTGGGTCTTGATGTTACTCGGTGTGAAGCTTGCGAGTCTAGTTTTCCCGTCTTCAAGAAAGCAATCCATCACGGCATTGGGCTGGCATTTGGGACTCGGAATTCCCTTCTCCTACTTATTGCTGGACATTTTCGGTGCTGTGAGGCTGGAGCTTATCCCACATTGGCATCCCGCGCTGCGCGGCTGGATATTCCTGAGTCTGCTTTTCCTGGGAAGCGCCATTGGCGGTCTCTGTGCAATCAGCGCGGCGAGGTTGCAGGAATTCTGCCAGACTCGGTTGGCGCCTATTGCGTGGGCCCACCTCTTCCTGGGTTTCGTCGCATTTTTGTTCTTGTGTAGGCCCGGAGTATATCTGTTCCGCGACTACGCACACCCGGGCCGGCCTTCGATTACTGCGGATTTGCCTGACGTCTACCTCATTACTATCGATGCGGCGAGAGCCGATGATCTATCTCTTTATGGGTACTGGCGCCCTACCACCCCAAACCTGGAGCGATTTGCCCAGAAGGCATACACCTTTGATTATTTCTTTGCTAATTCGAATTTTACTACGCCGGCTACGACGTCCATTGAGACCGGTCAGCTACCTTGGACACATCGTGTATTTCAAGCAGGGAGCTTTCCCAGGGTTCAGTCTCAGCATGAAACACTCGCTTCCGTGTTGCGTCAGCACGGCTATTACACCGCAATGATTTCTTCGAATTACCTTGCATCTCCGGTCCACCACAGAACGATCGAGAGCTACGACGCGGTGGGTTTTTCTGCACCAATCGATGCATCCGGGCCCTGGCTGCGTTTTACCAATCTCGTCGGCGCCAATACTCAATACACGCTGTTTGCTTCGTTGCTACAGAGTCTGGCTGGCATCAGGTTTTACCTGGATTCTCTGGTTTGGGGCAACGACTATCCCTACCCTGCGGAACCGGTCTTTGATCGGGCTCGCTCCTTACTTGAGCGCCACGATATCGCGCAACCACGTTTTGTATGGACGCATGTGTTTCCTCCGCATGATCCTTACGTGGCGCCTGCGCCATTTAGAACGCACTTCCTGGCCTCGAACAAGTTAACTCATGTGTACGACTATTTGGGTTTTCACGCCACGACGCTTCCCCATGGGGCAACCATGTCAGATCTGCAGGCGCGCTATGACGAAATGGTTCTGTATGCAGACTCTGCGGTGGGAGGCTACCTTGACTGGCTCGACCGGACAGGGCGGCTGGATCGCTCAATCGTTATCGTCACGGCGGATCATGGCGAGTCCTTCGAACACGATTGGATGATGCACACAGGCCCGTACCTGTTTAATGGGTTGGTTCACATTCCACTGCTCATCCACGTCCCCGGGCAAAAGCAAAGCGCACGCGTCAGCCAAGCGGCGCAACAGGTGGATTTGCTTCCTACGGTGCTGGACCTTTTGGGAATACCGGAGCCAGATTGGACCGACGGGGTGTCGCTCAAACCCGCTTTGGACGGCAAAGAATTGCCCAATCGGTTTATCTACACCATGAACTTAGAGCGCAATCGCGTCTTTGACCCAGTCTCTAAAGGCACAGTGGCAATCATTGATAATGAGTACAAATATATCGACTACCTCGACGCAAAAAAAGAATCGCTTTACCGATATAGAAACGATCAGTATGAGCAAAATGATCTCGTCGACTCGGAACGCGGTGTTGCGGCAGCTCTGCGGGCTGCGCTACTTGACAAATTGAGAGAGGTCAATCAACCACCGATCTGGAAACCGTGAAGCCACCACTCCACGGACCGACAGTTAAGACCGACATTATAAGTAATGACCCAATAAGTAATGACCCAACGCTTGCGGCTAACTCGCCCGGCATGGCGGCGATTGTCGTCGAAAATAGAGGCTGCTGGCGTTCGTTTGACGCGACGGACTAATCTTCTTTACCGCTTGACCAGCATCAACTCATCGATCCTGCTTCGGCTTCAACATGCCAGCTACAGGGAGGCTCTAGAGAAAGCCAGTCCGCCCGCTCCGATCTTTCTTCTCGGATTTTGGCGATCCGGCACAACACTGTTACATGAGTTTTTCTCGCGTGACCTGCGATTCGGTTTCCCCAGCACCTACGCGTGTCTGAACGCAGTGCACTTCTTGCTCACTGAGTCATTGGTCCGCAACCAGACAAAGCAGCGACCGGTTCGAAGGGCAATGGACAATATGAACTACTCGTGGTCCTCGCCTCAGGAAGACGAGTTCGCGCTGTTTGCTTTGGGTGCTCCCTCGCCCTACGAAGCATTGCTCGTGCCCTCTCTGATGTGTGACCCCAGATCGCTCCTTGATCCGCGGACGCGTCCAGAGGAACAGCAAGAGCGATGGAAGGAGGCTCTGCTTTATTTCTTGCGTCTGCTCACCGTCCAACAAAATAAGCCGATGGTGCTCAAGTCCCCGCCGCATGGTTTCCAATTACCCGCATTGCCCTCGTTGTTTCCCGAGGCGCGCTATGTCCTCATCGAGCGTAATCCCTATGAGGTGTTTGCCTCGAATCTTAAACTTTGGCCGACGCTTGTCAACTTGTACGGCCTGGAATCCATTTCTTCGCAGGTTGTGGAGTCATTCGTACTTGCCGCTTATCTGCTCCATGAAGAAGCGATCGCAGAGGGCGTTCACCAATTGCCACCCCGCTCTTTTGCAAGAGTGCGCTACGAAGATTTGGTTGCGGATCCGGTTCGGCAAATGGCTCGTTTATATACAGAGCTAGGGCTCGATGATTTCGAGAGTGCACGACCCCTGGTCCAACAACACGCTTTGAGCATTGCCGGGCATGCCCGAAACCACTTCTTGCTTTCCGAAAGTCAGAAAGCAAGCGTTGAATCGGCATGGAGCGAAATCATTCGAGACAAGGGTTATGGCTGGGACGGGCAATATGTCAAGCTGAAGAAGGGGGAATGACTGCTGTCCCCTCTTGCGTCACATCCAGCTTCGCAAGAGGAACGTTCGGATTACTCGGCGTTTGGCTTGGCTGGCTCCGATCCTCTCAACCTGCGCACGAAATTGCCCACGGTCCGACGAACCCGATTGGCAAAAATCATCCACATGGCCCAAAGCGCGGCTAAGGTCGGCATCAGAATTTGGAATAATGTTCCACCGCTTGGATCGCCGTAAGCGTACGCAGGAATTCCTACGAGCATCAAAAGGACGACCAGCACCAGGATTTTCACCCGCACGCTTAAAACCTCCTTGAAAGGAAGACAATGTGGACGGCCTCCCAGTATGCGATTCTGCTTGAGATTTGTCAATATGGAATCCTTGAGGGTAGTGGGCGACTTTGAATTTCCACAGGGCAGGGAGATTTTGCCCGTTCCCGATTCCGGTAACTTTCCCGGAATATTAGGGTAATTCGACCAGTACACTTACGTACCCGCCCCAAAAGGCCGGAAATACTGATAAAATTTAGCTATTGAACGATAGACAGGTTAGTTCTATGATTCGGCGTCAAACCAAACGACTTGGGATCGAATCTGAAGTTCGCATCGTTTTTTACGGAGTCTGACTCTCATGCAAAAGCGTTCATCGAAGAAATCCGCGAAAAGAGGCGGTCGCAAACCGCGAACCATATCGCGCACGCCTTGGTTTGGGGATTGCGGAGACAAAACAAAGTCCGCATCGGTGGTAAGCAGCGCTATGAGCGAACGATCCATGCCCTCCGGGTACTCGTTGGTCATGAGCGCAAAGGATCGGTGGTAACCGGCCCATAGAAGCAACCGCTGATCGAACGCCGTCGTGGTGATGTGCTTGGCCATTTCCTGAATCGCAAATCCTCCCGGATTTAGAAACGTAAACACGAACTCACCGTGCGGTATCTTGACGTTCACCGCGTTTGGAGCAGCGGCAATCTGGAGTTGCTGCGCAGCGGGTGCGGCGTGTAATCCAAGGCAGTGCCGGATTTTCCCATTCGGTGCGCGCATCTGCCGTGCGTACTGTTGCGACCTTTCTGTTACCACAATCAATTGGTGCGCGACACACTCCATCACGTTTACCTTGATGGCCTCCAGCACGTTGGTAGCGCCGCGTGCTCTCAGCGTATTGACATAAGTGGCTGCTTCCCGGTTTTCAGCGGCAGTCAAGGGCAATCGCTGTGGCGCGAGGGCGGGGCGCTCGGGGAGGTTATCGACTGCGGCCTTGTATCGTTGCCAGATTCCCTCTGCTTGCTCTGCTGTAAGCGGGGAATCGAAGTAGCATTCATTCTGGAGATAGTGAATCGCAAATTCGCGAGGCATCCAGCCAGGGAGAATCGCCCCTTCTAATGTGAGCGGCGGATTAGGTAAGGTCAGATTAGCTGCCATGAAGTGTCATGCCGCTGCGGACACTGCTTTTTCTCCTAGTATGGAAACCAGTTCATGCAATGACCAAACGTGATCCGCGAGGCCAGATTCCATCGCTGGCGTAACCCGCAAGGTCTGGTGCACGCGGCAGTAATTGTAGTACATGAAGTGCAAAGCTACCGAATGTTTTAAGTTGTCTAGCTTCTTAGAGAAAGCGTTAGTCAGGCGAGTGAATCGCCTCATACTCATCCGAATCGTAAGATTCTGTCGTTCTACATAACTGGTTGAAATGTGCCTCGAATCCGGCGCGCCAGCGACGACCGCCAGTTGTGTGCTGATGATTCGACCGGGACTATAGCGAGTCTCAGTTTCGGGTGCCGCTCCGTAAACCTTGACCAGCATCGCGTAGTCGATTTCCGAGCCGAATGTCTTTTCAACCGCATTGAGGTACACGTGATGACCATCTGTTGTTAATTGGAATCGGTTGGCCACCCGACTGGATAGGTCAAGCATCAGACGATGGGCATCAGCCGCGTCCCTCTTGCCTACGAGGTAGGAAATACCGAGCTTGGTATCAGCATCAATTGCAATCCATGTCCACACGTCGCCAGCGCCGAGTGCCTTCTTATCATCCGGCGCATTTTTGGCCTTCGCGTAACAAAAATTCCAAATCTCATCACATTGCACATGCCGGGGTTTTACATTGCGAACGTGGCTATTGTGATAGGCAGCACATGACGTACCGAGATCGACTAATAGTTTAAGAACTGTATCCTTGCAGACGCCAGTCATCCTGACGGTGGCTCTCACAGAGTTGCCTTCGATGAGTGCAGATACAACCTGCGCACGTTTCTCAATATTCGGACAGTTCATGGCAACCACAGTATGCTTGAGCGGTCATGCAAATGTCAAGCAAAAAAGAAAGGGCCGATGGCGGCCCTTGGCTTCTTAGGTTGTCGGTGATATTACTGCATCATTGCGGCACGACGCTTGTCTTTTTGCTTTGCTTGATCTTGATCCTCGCGTCGCTCTCCGTAGGAGGCACTTCGGCGGGAAGTATCCCACGCCTTCGGAGGGGTCACCTTGCCGATTTCATAGGGCGGCGGAATAAACCTCTTGAGGCTGTCGCTAGGCTCAAATTTACGCTCCGTCGTTTTCTTTTTGGTCATACGCTTCCCTCCTTTCATTCAATTGGCAAACGGATTCAGCACGTGAAAGTGCTCCGTTGCGGTCTCCACTAGCTTCACGGTCTTCGTCGAAAACGTCGAAACCATATAATTGCAGCGCACGTACAACTCCCAGATGTCCTTCCATATAGGACTATCCAACTCGTACATTGTTACATCTAGGCCGCAGTTTTGGACGACATCTGCGTAAATCGGTCGTCCGTGTACTTTGGTGAATTCCGGCAACAGGAATGGTTCTATCTTGGCCGCTATTTGCCTATCGCTCTTGCCCTTCATTACTCCCGTTTTAAGCACGCTGATGGCAATGCTTTTAGAGAGGTCCTGCGCCGATTTTATCCACCGAATCTGAGTTGCATCGAACCTGCTTAACTGTTGCAAGTAGGGGTCCAAATTACCCTTGCTTTTGTTAGCTTTAGTCATCAGTTCGTTGTAGCTCTCAACGATTTCATGGGCTGCGAAATAGGCGTCATCGCCCACTTTTATTTGCGGATCAATTGGCCCCAATTCTGATGTTCTGCTCATCCCGATGGTAGCCGCACCCAAGCACACCATCGTCGCCGCTGATTTTGCCATCTTGGGAACGATCACTGAAAACTTACCGTCCTTGCCGAAGCTCCGGCACACGTTAACCATTCGTTCGGCAGCGAGTGCGTCTCCGCCTGGGCAATTTATTATCAGCACCAATTCCTTCTGGCCGTAGCAGCAATTGTGAAGGACCTCCTCCAGCATGTCCGCATCACGATTGTCCAATTGCACAGGCCACTCGAATGTCGTGAAAAACGAAACCAGCTTCTTATCTGCCCCAAGTTGGGCCTCGATCTTAGTGTAGAGGTCTTTGCGGGTGCTGTGGTCCTGATTGGCCTCGTACAAGACCTTCAGGTACGTGGACGTTTTGGCAGGAGCTTGCATTGAACCGAGAAGCATACCCTACTTATTCGTGACTTGCCATCTTGTTTTAGCAGCGATACTAGCAATCGAGGATCGCTGCTCGGGAGTCAACTTGTCTGCTCTCGCCTTACCACCCTTCAGGCCGCCGCGTCTGCCCAGCAGCACTGCAGCGGGATTTTTTCTCCGCTTTTTCTTCGGTGTGCCGATTTTCGCAGCTCTTTCGACAACCCCGAATGCCATTTCATTTACATCCTTGCTTGAGCGTTTATGCATGACATAATCATGCCCACGTACTAGTTAGCTTGTCAACTAAAATGCTAGGCTTTGTTACGGAATCCGAACATGCTTTCCCGAGACCTCGTAATGCTTGACCGCTCTGGCAAGTTTGATGCCGTTCCGGGCGGGAGGATTCAGCAAACCAGCCCACTACCTCCTTGAGTAGAAACGCCAGAGAAGGCTAACTGTCGGCGAGCGCTGGAATCTCTATTCTCCAATGAAAGTTTAGCAAGTACAAGACGACTGCAATCAACTTGACGGTTAAGTAGCCGCCTCCAGGAGTGGGGTTCGTGACAGTAACCAGAACGGTGCTTGCAGTGGCCAAGTCAGCCGCAGGAACGGTGGCACCCGGAGCAGCGCTTACAGCGGCCAGCGGCAGGTAAATCAATGGGACTGGATTTGTCTGTGCCAGCGTTATTGTGCTGGCAAGAAGCGTAAACAGCACATTGAGCCCTGCAGACTTTATGGAGGTTCCGGTCAAGAAACCTTGAGTTCTCATTTGGACACCTGTTAACCGCACGAGCGTATGTAAGAGAGCCCAGAATAAGAAAGGGCTAGGGGAGTCTTAGCGAGGCAGTATATCCCGAAACTGTCCTGCCACCAAAGGAACAATGAGGTTTCTCTTCCTGCTATAGTAGGATTTCCGCTCTTGCTTTGTGCGACACCCAAAGCCGCGACAGTATTGGATTCCTAATCTATGACATGGATGCTTCAGGTGGCTCGAGTTCTACCCAATCCGATCATAGAAGCCGCATTGCGCGCACGGCTAAACAATCCAATCTTGAAACCCGCATTCGATTGGTGCGCCAAGAGAATGAGGAACCAAGACGGTCTCATTCAGCGCGGGGTTGGTGAGGGCCTACGGTTTAACCCGGGTAATTCCGTCGCCAGTTATCTTCTAGGTAAGGCTGAAGAGCCGCTGCAGGATCTGCTGCAACAGTGGCTGAGCCCAGACATGACCGTGTATGACATCGGTGCCAACGTCGGGTTTCTCACGGTGATTGCAGCGCGCCTGGTCGGCGAGACGGGAAGAGTTTACGCTTTTGAGCCGGTGTCGTCATTGGCAAACCGGGCAGAGTACAACGCAAACTTGAATCAGTTTCAACAAGTCATCGTTCAGCGCAAGGCTCTAGGCAATCGCGATGGCGAGGCCACCTTTCAACTTGCTCCAGACGTCATGACGGGGGCACTCCTAAGCAGGCCGACTGTGGAGAGCTACAGTGAGACGATGCTGACGGTCGAGATCCGGAAACTTGATACTTTGGTTGAAATTGACAAATTGACTCCGCCAGACTTGATAAAGATTGACGTAGAGGGTGCGGAAGCGGATGTGTTAGATGGAGGAACTCACGTCCTGCGAAAAACGCGCCCACTGCTGATTATCGAAGTGCATTCTACCAGCGTCGCGGTAGCTGAACGGCTGGCCCAATTGGACTATGTTGGGCGGGTTTTGGGGAGCGATGCGCCAATTCCCAATTCCCCGCCGCACGCTACGGTTGCCGCGGTACCCAAGGAACGTGCGTCTCTACTCGAAACTGTCTCCTGAAGCGATCCAGAAAATTTCAGTTTCGAGAACTGTGCGGAGATTAGCGGCATGGGCTGCCGAAACACGTGAGCGTTTTGGGATGTGGAAGTCGGATTTCTGATGTGAACAATATTTCAGTCTGAAGAAGAGGTGGGGATGAAGCTTCGCATTAGCTGCGCGGCAATTGCATTTTTTTCGCTAGTACTATCAATAGCGGCCCAGATCGACGGAAGCAACATTACAGCACCGTCCGCTCAAGTGCCGCGATTGGTGCGTTTTGGCGCAACTCTCAAGGACGAGTCTGGGAATCCCTTGAGTGGCACGTTGAATCTTACGTTCTCGCTCTACTCCGATCAAACGGGCGGAACGCCCCTTTGGCAAGAGACGCAGAACCTTGTGCTGGACGTTAACGGCCATTACTCAGCTCTGCTCGGTTCCACACAGCCCAACGGTGTTCCACTTGCTTTGTTCACCTCAGGAGAGGCGCAGTGGTTGGGAGTACAACCCCGAGGGCAGGCAGAGCAACCCCGCGTAATGCTGGTGAGCACCCCGTACGCTCTGAAAGCGGCCGATGCGGAGACCATCGGCGGATTGCCGCCTTCCGCGTTCGCTTTAGCCTCCCCCACCAGCGCTATGTCCCCTGACGAACCGGCGCCTTTTTCGTATCCCGTAACCTCGATCCTAGATTTTTCCCAGCCAGGCGGAAGGAACCCCGGAGCTCCGAAGACTAGTTCTTACAATTCTGACTACGGAAATGGAGTGATCTATGCCAGCGTTTTGCCTGGAACAGGCAACGGCGATATAGGTGACCGCGTGATGCAGGCCTACAGCCAATATTGCCTCGCCAGTGGTTGCCGGATTCGCATCGCTCCCAACCCCGCGGGTGGGTGCTGGTCGTACACAACTCCGATCGCTTTCAATGTTGTAGGGAAGCCGGTGACTCTTGAGGGCGACGCGGGCGGTGCCAGCTGCATTTTATTCACGCCTTCGACAGGCATTGCCGTTCTATTGGACTGGGGTTTGTTGCATTTGTTTGGGGCCGGTGTGAGAGATTTAACTATCCTGGGAACCTGCACTGCGAGCAGCGGCGGAGTCCCCAACTGTAACGGTGTGACCTCTCAAGGTTTGGTGCTTGGTCTCAACAACGGAGTCGACGGAGCATTCATTTCGAATGTCAACGTTGGCCGGAGTAAGAATGGTTTTCTAACTGGAATTGTGACTGGCGGGCAAGGGTTGGTTACGGGGTACCTGGCCCAGTTCCTGAACGACACGTCCAACGGCAATGCCGTCGGTGTTCTCGAGAGCGGAGCCGTAGAAAATACAAAGTGGATCGGCGGCTCCATTTCAGGAAACGGGATTGGCCTCTCGATCACCGCCGGAGGGTCGGATGTTGGGTTTGAATACATATCTTTTGACGCCAATTCTACATGTGCGGTTTCGCTCACGGGGAATTCCGACCTGACACTAAAAAGTGATCACTTCGAGAATCCTTCCTATGGAACCAACTGTTGGCTGGTCGCAACCAACGGCGATGTGGTTTGGGCGTATGGAGATATTTTTGACGATGTAGCCACGGGAACCGCAAGTGCTCCGATTACTTTCGGGGGAAACTCTCTTGTGTTTGACCATGTGCCCGTCGTGACTGCGGGAAGAGCCATCCCGGAAATCATCGATTTCACGGTGAACGCACTCGCTTGGCTCACGCCTTTCAATAAGAACTATATCAAGCAGCCTTTGGACTACGTTTATAGTGGACTTCAGGGCCGGGTTTTCTATCTTCCCTTGTATGGCCCAACTGTCGAGGTTCCGGCCAATTTGTCGTTCTACTCCTTAGCGTTGGACAGTGTAAGTCTTGGCGGCGGTCAGAAGATCGCGAATAGCAGCAATATTGTCCAGTTTGTTGGAACCATCGCCACCACAACCTCTGCCAGCAATAATCTATCCATCTCTGGACTCACGTCTTCCGGTCATTGCAGCGCCCAGGCGACAAACTCAGTCGGTGCTAGCCTTACTGGAGTCTACATTGTCACCGGTTCTGGCGCGGCTACGCTCTACCACTCCGCGACTGCCGGGGGAACATTCAACGTATTTTGTTCGTTCGACTAATCCGCGCTGGAGTCTCGTACCGGCCCTCGGCTGACAGTGGAAGATGGATCAGTCTTTCGAAGGATCGGGTGTGTTTAGTGTAGAAGACCCACGAGAAGTCCTTCGAGCAAACGCGCTGGTGTGTTCGTCCGAAACTTGCATGACCGTGGTAGCATTCCTCGGTGCCCGAGTTCGTGCGGCAGCAGACCGAGGCAATTCCGGTGCGCATAGTGGAAAGCCGTCGTTGCTGGGCAGCGCAGGAACTTTGCGGGCGAACCGCAATTGGCTTGGGTCGGATGATTGTTTCGGGATATTCTATACTTATGTTCTCAACTGCTACCGACCTTGGAGCCATGTTGCGCATGCATCTTGACCGCAGGCCGGCAGCGATTCTCGGCGGCTACCAAGTCCCGTACCCCTGCTCCGGCATTGTCAGCACCAATGGCGACGGAGTAATCGAGCAGTTCGTTGAAACGCCCACAGAGCCGGCAGGCAAATTGGGCGTTTTCGGGATTGATGATAGGCACGGCGGAAATGCTGGATGTTTATCCCGGAGAATCCCCCCAACATTGGGTTCCGTTCTGCCGCGGCTCACCGGCCGCATGGTCGCCTTTCCCATTACACGATTACCTCATCGACATCGGCACGATGGAGAACTATCAAAAGGCGCAGGCAACCTGGCCCGGATTTCCGCAGGCCTGAGGTGAATCGCATGTTGGGTGGTGTGGTGTTCGATATGGACGGAGTGATCATCGACAGCCATCCGGCGCATCGCTTGGCCTGGAAGGGTTTCCTGGAAAGCGTGGGCTGCGAGACCCGCGATGAAGAGCTGGATTTCATTCTCGATGGCTGCAAGCGCGCTGAAATATTGAAGCACTTCCTGGGCGAGCTGACTCCCGAGCAAATTGCCGACTATGGAAACCGCAAGGACGAGCTCCTGCAAAAGCACGGTGACGCGGTCCAGCCCATGCCTGGTATCGTCGAATTCCTGGGGCATCTGTCGGCGGCAGGTATTCCTAGCGCCGTTGCAACATCAGCCACTCGGCGCCGCGCCTTTGGAACCCTCGAGGAATTGGGGCTCACCTGTTATTTCCGTGCGATTGTGACGGGCGATGACGTAACTGTCGGAAAGCCTGATCCCGCCATCTATCAGCTCGCCGCCCAGCGCATGCAGGAATCTCCGGAGCGCCTGGTCGCGGTAGAGGATGCAGCCTCTGGCGTAAAGTCCGCGAGGGCCGCGGGAATGCGGTGCCTCGGGGTCGCGCCTTCACGGCGGGCCTCCCTTCTCCGGACTGCGGGTGCAGACCCCGTCATTCCGGATTTTCGGGAGTTCTCGTTCGGCCAACTCGAAGAATATTTCCGTTGACGGCCACGCAAATCCTAACCGCATGCCGGACGCAACTTCGGCAGCGCGGTTTCCGTTTTACCCAGTCCCCATTCGCTGCTGCAAGCATTTCTTCTTCCCGCCTGCGAACCGGCGCCTGAGTGCATGTGCAATTAACCTTTCGATTTCCTGACGATTCCTCCACGCCCGCTCGATACAGCCTCGGTTCGCACCCCGCCTTGTTCCTTCCTGAAAGAATCCAGTAGAGTTCGAATCTCTCTCTCCGGCAAGATTTGCGACTCCGTCTGCTTCCCTCTGATTTCCAGTTAAATTCCAAAAACTCTGTGAGTATTGCTTCCGGTATTGTGACCGGACTGTACGCCGCCTGCCTGGCGGACTGCATTTCGTCAGCGCTGAAGCATAAACGACAGCGCGGCTGAACCCACCACTACCCAGCCCGCAATCAAGATCCTGTGTAGAGCTGAAATGGCGCCCAATAAAAAGGTTTCCGGAAGGCAGCGCCGGAGTGAAGCAGGGTGAGTTTGGCGGTGCGCAGGGCTGCGTCGGGCGTCTCTCCTTTTTTCAACTCCGCATAGAGTTCGTCCATCAGCTGCGGAGTTGTGTCGTCACTCACATCCCACAGAGCTCCAATCACATTGTGAGCGCCGGCGCGAACAAAAGCCCAGGAAAGCCCCACCAGTCCTTCTCCAGAGTAGGCACGCGCGCCCGCACTGCGGCAAGTGGAAACCGTGACCAGTTCAGCCCGCAACGGATGTTGAATGATATCGCGGGCATAGAGCTTGTAAGAATCGCCTTCGGTGGCATTCGCCCTGGAAAGCACAATGGCCGAGTCGAGCGGACTCAGCCGGCTCGCCGTTCCATGCGCGACAAAATGAATATAAGCGAAGCGCTCCGGCTGGCTGCTCAGATAGGTCGAGGGAGTCGCCTGATCGCGCGAGAACACGTGCTCATGACTGGCCGGAAAGTGCTTTTCGATGCTCTCCATCTCGATAGCGGCCTTCGGCAGTTGAGGAAAGTCCTCGCTTGGCGTAATGGAATTGCCGAAGAGCAGCAGGTCACCCGTGTCTTTGCGGCGCGCTGCGTGAAAGGCTTGCAACATTCGGAGCGAACTCGCGCTCGATAGCGTTACGTCCTCGATCCAGTAATGCGGCTGAGGCGCAGGCGCCAACAGGGTTTCAAAATTCAGGCTGTTCAGGCTGCCGTCAGGAATGATGAAAACTTTTCCGTTTTTTGATAAAAGATCGGCCGCCGGTTCCACCAGGATGCGATAGAGCGCGGCGCCATCGTCGTTCGCGGTTTGCGAAGATTCCCGTTGGTCGATGATGGCCTTTCGATAGCGCTCTACTCTCGTCTTGATCTCCGCCGCCGGAGGCAATCGAAACAGACTAATTTTCTGCGGCGTGATCGCCCACAAATAAGATTGCTCTTCGCCCAGCCAATAGAACAAAACTGTGCCGCCGGCCTGGCGAGCAATCTGCCGAGCATTCACCTCGTACGGAGCAAACGAGGTTCCCTTAGGCAACAATCCCAGCCCTTCCGACAAAGTTCGCGCTCGGCTGAAGTCCGCTACCTGTAAGGCCTCGGCGGTCTTGCCCCGAGCCACGAGAAAGTGAATGTAGTCGTCATAGATGCGCGCTGCATTGCTGAGAAACGGCAGCCGGGAATCTTCGTGCTGCAGTTCGGAGCGCGCAGTTTCAAAAGTGGTAAGCGCAGTGCGATACTCGCGGTTGGCGGAATCGAACTGGCTCTCATCTTCATACAGCCGAGCCAGCGACCGCTCCGCCTCCCACTTCAAGAAGACCGGACTATCCTGCGATTGCGCAACCTCGCGGAACGCATTCTCCGCGGTAGCAGGATCATGCAGCCGCGCCGCAACGCGCCCCTCCACCAGCAGCGGATACACCTGGTCCCGTCCATTCTTATCCTCTCGCGCCTTGGCAAGTGCCTCGTCCGCGTAACGCTTAGCGTCGTCCAGTCTGCTGGTTCGCTCGGAGACAAAAGCCAGGGCAGTGAGTGCGTCGACGATGTCTTCCCGGCTGTTAATTTGCTCGGCAAGCTTCCGCGACTCCAGAAAAGACCCCTCGGACAGTTTGAAATCACCCGCATCCATGTAAGCGTATCCCAAGGCGGCGAGCCAACCCGCCTCGCTGGCTACATCCCCCAGCTTTCCCGCCTGGTCCTTAGCCTCAATAAACATTCCCTCAGCTTTTTCGGTATCGCCAAGCTTGTAGTAGGCCCAGGCCATATCGCCGAGCGCGGTTTGTGCGATGTCAGCATATCCGTGCGCCGTGGAAATTTGGCGGGCGGCATTGGCCCAATCGAGCGCCTCATCAAAGTGCGTCTGCTTGTTCGCGGACCAACTTAGGTTCAGCAGGATGTTGGCTTCGAGGAATCGATCACTGATCGTGCGCCCGGAGGCCAAAGCGCGCTCGAGGAGACTTTGCGCTTCGGGGTAATGGCCGCGTCTCATTTCAAATACGCCTTGCGTGCTCGCAAGGTCCATGCAGGAAGGGTAAGAGGAATCGATGCACAGTTGTTCCGCGGCGGCCAGTTCGCGCTCGGCCTCAGGAAACCTACGCAGGGCTGCGTAGGCGACAGTTTCGAGACGATGCCTTTGGACGGCTAGATCGTCGGATGAAGGAGGTGCCGGCTCAGCGGTCAAGAGGCCTAGCGCCCGGTCGCTGCTGCCCTGCCAATTCAGTATTCTCGCCCTGAGAACCGTGAACTGCCATGCCCAGTTCGGACTGACGCGATGGAACTCCCTATAGCCTCTATCCGCTTCGTCTGCAGCCGCAGTTATGTCACCGTGCCAGAAGGACTGCTTCGCGTGATCGAACGCAACCTGTGGATTCCGTTGAGCGCAGCCAAACAGCGCCGCGATCACGAACATCGACGCGGCCACCATGCCCGCCCTTGCTGGAGCACGCTCCCGCCATCCAGGTTTTGAGTCGGCTCGGCCGACGATCCGCGCAAGAACCATTGCTGTTCCCGTCACAAGATTCTAACTTGAAAGGCAGACAGCCTTCACAGAATCCCGCGAGGGGAAGATCATGTTTCCCTGGTTTATTTCACTATTCCTACTCCTGAGTTCTACTCCTGCGGCGACTTGGAGTGAACTGGCAGGTGAGCTCTAGCCGCCGCCTTTGCCCTGACCGTTTGTCTCCGCCGTCGTGATGTTGGTCGTTCCTTCTCCGATACATCCCATCTTCACCCGGATCATGGTCAGGTGGAACCTGTATTTGTCGTAAATTCCCTTGTTCGGATCGCCCAGCTCCCGCACCACCCTTAACTCGCCCAAAAATATCTTCCCAAAATGCGGCAAGTCGATCACGTGTCCGAACGAAAGCCCGGGAGCGCCCGCCACGCGGTTGACCAATGAGCATTTCAGTGTTCCATTCCCGTTCAGCACAGGCTGGCCCCTGGGATACTCTTCGCTGGCCCAGTCTGGAAGCTCGGCTGCGGTGGCAATCCGGTCGTATTGCTGCGAAAGCCGGTCGAGGACATTGCCATTTTCAAAGTACGATTCGTCGTCCGCCGGTTTGGGACCAAGGATGTCGAGACAACGGTCCACCTCAACCTTGTGTCCGGCAATCCGCAGATTGTCGAAGCGCGTGCCCAGAAACGTAACCGAAGGCACCTGCCCCGTTCCGTATGCCGGATGCACAGTAGAGATTTGCGCCACCACGCGGTCGGCGGTCACCACGTCGAGCACGTTCAGCCCCTCGATTACGGACGTGGCCAGCGTGGAGAACCCAGCAATCTTCGAACTCGGATGTCCCGCCACCTGGGTGTATCCGCCCTCATAGGAAAGAATGCCATCCAGGTGCAAGGGATCGGCCTTCTTGTAGTGATAGTGCCCCTTGTCCTCGCAATGCCCTTTCTTGGACAGCTCCACATACGCTCGAGGCTTGATCACATCTTGCACCGGCTGCTGAATGTCTGCACTCAGAACATCGGCTTCCGCATAATATTCGTGAACTGCATCGGGGTCTGGCTCAACCATCGATAGGTCGTTCGGTAGTGCTGCCATACATTTCCTCCGTTCGGGTGAGTTCACTTCTGATCTTGTAGCTCGATCGGATACCGGCCGAGATCCACACTTTCACCGCTGGTGGTGATGCCATACACCGCCAGCGTACTGGGCGCATGATCGCTTCCCGGAACATAGAGCGAAAGCGCGTCGCTCCCTGCCGCCGGGATCGAGCGCGACCATTCTAGCCTTCCCTGCGCGCTATACAAGTCCAATTTGTAAGAAGAATAACGGCCGTTGGGCGGAACGTTCAAGGCCAGCCCGAAGGGTTGTCCCGCGCGGGCCGGAACCGCAATTGCCTCCATGCCTCTGGTACCGACGTTGACCACTGCCGATGCCAGAAACTGGGGACTTGTTGCCGCCTGTTGCAATCGAGAGTAGGCCTGATTTTGATACACGATGACGGCCAGCAACAGGGCAAGAACGGGCACCGCAATCGCAGGCCGCAGCCATGCGAACCATCCGGAACCCGCTGATACGGGAACGCGCACGCGCACCGCAGACGGGGTCGCCTTCTCAGCCAGGATCACCTTGCTCTGCTCGATCAACATAGCTGCCGCACGCAGATCCAGTGCGCAATCCTGGCAGTCGAAGAGGTGCTCCTCGAACTGGTCGCGCAGCCCGGGATCGAGTTCATCGAGCATGTATTTTTCCGTGGCTTTCTGCCGGACCGCCTCATCATGGTCCATTTGTCGATCCCCCTCAATAGAATAGTGTGCCGCGACTGCAAAGCGTTTCATGTTTTTACAGCGGCCACCACGCCCGGCGGACGGGCCGCCAGGTCCTTTAGATACAATGACTTAAAAGATCGCTTGGCGCGATGAAGCAGCACTCGAAGGTAGTCGCGGTCGACGCCAAAATCGCGGCAAACCTCATCCTTGTCCCGTTCCTCCAGAAAAATGGCCCGCAGCAATCGCCGGTCTCGTTCCGGCATCTCCTCCAGAATCTCCCGGACCTTATCTTGCATTTGTTTGGCGGCGATGGCCCCAATGAAGTCGACTGTCCGATCCGGAAAGTCCTGATCCTCTTCGTCTTCGAGGAATGTGTCGCGTTGCGACGATCGGTAATACTCGAGCAACACATTGTTGCAGATCGAGTTTACGTAGGATCCAAGGCGCTCCGGCTGGCGAATCTTTCCCTCCGCGCGCAGCGCCGCAAACACACGGGCAAAGGTCTCCTGCCTCACATCCTCGATCGCTTGCGGCGATTGCACGCGGGAACGGAGTTTCAGTTGGACCAGTTCGCTGAAGTAAGCAACAAAATGCTCCTGCGTGCGAAAGTCTCCCGCACGAAGACGTTCTAGATAGGATTCGTCAAAGGACTGGAATTGCAAGGACTTCCCTCGGCCCACAAGTGGCAGCTAGTTTAGCATTTCGCGCGAAAGGGATGGTGTTGGCCTTTGGCGGTGTAACGAAAGGGTTCCGGGCAGCACCATTCCGTTTGGAAGTTGACCAAGAAACCACCGAAATTCGAGGAGATTCATTGACTCAACACTCTCTGCCGCCACGCACCCGGGCTGTCGCTGGAATGCGGCAACCGGGGGCCTTCCAGCGCGCCCTGCTGCGGGCGTTCGAACTCCCCAAAGCCTACCGGGATGTGTTTGTTCTGACGGATATCCAAGGCTATACGCTGCCCGAAATTGCATCCATGCTGAGGATCAGCACCGGCACTGCGCGCGCCCGCCTGAAACGAGCACGCCGTGAGGTTGGTTCTGTTGAGGACCACGCCGACATGGAGCGTACGCGATGACAGCTTATGCGAATTCCTCTCTGCGACCGCAATCCGCAATAATGTTGGACAGGATCGAATCCAGCCCAGAGAAAACCGATGTTCACCGGCCTGTGAACGACCTTGGCAACCGGCGATGCCCACGGGCAGGCGAGAAGCTTCTTGAACTCATCGAACTGGCCAGACGATCGGCTCCAACCGTCCTCGTGATAGCGCTGAGAATCTTCCCCTAGCCGGTTCCACCATCGCGCAACATCCTTTACTGCTGGCTTGAAATGCAGATCCCATCCGATTGATCGTGAGTGCTGTGCAGCGGGCCGGAAATGGTTGAGGAAAGCGCAGGCCTGCAATGCTCTGAAGAAGTTCCCAAGCTGGTTCTTGCACTGAAAGCCCGAAGATCGCCGGAGCCATTTCCCCTTCGGCTCCGGCGATCTGAAGCACCCCAGCCTCCCCCCGGCTACTGTGGGTTCTTCCATGTCGGGATTATTGAATCTACTGCAGCCGCATATTCCGCGACTTGTTCTGCTCAATGCCATATAGTGCAAAGACCCCGCAAATCATTTCAATGAAAAGATGGGGCTGCCCAAACTGTTAATAACTGGTACCCCGCCCACACGATTTTCGGATCATTGCGCCCCGCGCCGGTTGTAGCTTGGATATTCCGGCCTATGCGGTTCTGGCGCCGGGTGCTTCGCCAGTTCGTCCAGCGCCAGACTTACAGCTTTTTCAAGCTGCGCATCGTGACCCTCGCGGACCTCCTTCGGTTCCATATCCACTTCGTAATCTGGTTGCACGCCACGGTTCTCTACATCCCATTGCCCCTGCGGATTGAAGAATCCAAAACTGGGTGAGGTGACTCGGCCGCCGTCCATCAGCACCGGGATGCCTCCGATTCCAACCAGCCCGCCCCACGTGCGCTTGCCCACCAGCGGGCCCAGTTGCGCTTCGCGGAAGTACCACGGCATCGCATCGCCACCGGAGCCGGAGAATTCATTGGTGATCATCACCTTTGGTCCCAGCACGGAGGCCTGCGGCGTGCGGTAGATCGCTCCATAGCGCGGAGCCCACCAGCTCATGAGCGTGCGCTGCATGGCATGGATGATGTAATCCGCCGCCTGACCTCCACTGTTGAAGCGCTCGTCAATCACAGCCCCTTGCTTGTCGAGCTGCGCGAAGTAGTAGCGGTTGAAATTCGTCAGACCGCCCATCGCCGTGTCCGGCAGATAAACGTAGGCCAGCTTTCCGGCACTCAGTTCCTGCACTTTGCGCCGGTTCGCCTCGATCCACGTCAGGTTGCGCAGGCTAAGATCATCGGCGATCGGCGTCACCGTAACCTCATGCGCATCTTTGCCGCTCGCGTCTGCGGCGATCTTCAGTACAACCTGGGTTCCGGCCGTGCCCTCCAGCAGCCGCTGAATGTCATCGGAGCCGCTCAGGTCCCGGCCTCCGACGGCAAGGATAAAATCCCCTTCTTTAACTTTCACTCCCGGCTCCGCCAGCGGCGCATGCGCCTGTGGATTCCAGTGCTCACCCGTGTAAATGCGTTCAATGAGGTAACGCCCGTCCACGATCTCGTAGTCGGCCCCCAGCAGACCACCCCGCACGCGATTGGGATGGGGAATTGTTCCTCCGTTGCCCCGCAGATGGCCGATCGAGAAGTCGCCGAGCATCTCCTGAAAGAGATAATTCAGATCGCTGCGCGCCCCAACCTCAGCCAGATATGGTTTGTACTTCGCTTCCGCCGCAACCGTGTCCACGCCGTGATAATGCGGATCGTAGAAGAAGCTGCGCTCGATCTGCCATATCTCGTGAAACATCTGCTGCCACTCGGCACGCGGATCCACGCGGACTTCCATCTTGGATAGCTCGAGTTTGCCTTCGCCGGGTTTGACGGGTGCGTCGGCGGGAACGATGACGAAGGTTGGCGCTGGGCCGTCGGCCGCCTGCGGGCCCTCTGGCTCGTCGCGCGCCATCTCCAGAAGCATCTTGTTCCCGTCGAATGAGAGATCAAATCCCGCAATGTGATCGGCCAGCTTCTCAGGTTTCCTTGTCTTCAGAACGAAGCGAGTCAGGGTCTGGCCGTGGTCTGCCTGGAATCTTCCTCCACTCTCGAGCAGATAAAGAATGCCTTCCTTGCCGGCCGCCAGACCTGTATAACCGCTTGCAGGCAGGGGGAGCGCGACGGCGCGATCCTGCAGATGTTCGAGATCGATCTTCACCGGCTTTGGCTTCTCCGGCTTTTCTATTTTTTCGGGCTTGTCGGCGTCTTCGGATTTTTTCGCATCGTCTTTTTTCGCATCAGCGGATTTGTCCTTATCCGCGTGCTCGTCGTCCGAGTCCTTCTTGTCCTTGTCCTTTGCGTCGGGCAGCTTCTCGTCTTCACCTTGGGGTGCAACGGGAGAAGCCGTATCCGCCGCCAGCGCCAGCCCGTACACGCTGCGGGTCACGTTAAAGGCGTCGCTGCTCATGTCCAGCCCGCTGGTGGACGTGCCGTAATTCGTGCTTTCCGTGAAGTAAAGATACTTCCCGTCGCGATCGAATCCAGGGAAGCGAACATCGCTCATGCCATCGGTGACCTGCATGCTCTTGCCCGACGCGACGGAGTGTACGAACAACGCATGGAATCGATTCGTCACCGTCTGCGTGTAGGCGAGCCACTTTGAGTCTGGTGACCAGGCAGCGTCGTAGTCTCCGTCGTCGTCAACAGCCTTATCGATGACCGTGGCCTTGCCCGTCGCCATATCCAGCAGCCAGATTTCCGTCTTGTTGTCGTGGAAGGCGATGAGCTTTGAGTCCGGCGACCAGACCGGCTTGAAATAATATGTCGCATCGTTGGCTAGCGGGAACTTCTTCACTTCGCCCGCGCCGCTCTGTTTGCTGATGTGCAGCGCATACTGGCCTGATTCATCGGAGAAATATGCGATGCTCTGTCCATCCGGGGACCACGCCGGCTCTCGCTCCATTACACCCGGGGTGCCGGTGATATCGCGTGTGGTGCTTTCCTTTTTCGCGGGCACAGTCAGGATGTCGCCGTGCGCCTCAAAGGCCGCCCGCAGGCCGGTGGGCGAGATGCTATAGCGCTGAATCTCGCGATCCGCCGGCGAAATACGTTGGCGCACATCGGGCAAGTCGGCGTTTACCTCCACGCTGATCTGGCGTGCCTGGCCGCTCTGCGTATCGTACAAAAACAGCTCGCCAAACCGGTCGTAGACGATGCCGCCCGGTCCCGCACTTACCGAACGAATATCCGCGCCGTCATTCTTCACCACTTCTGTCATAGCCTTCGTCTCCGGGTCGAAACGAAACAACGATATCGGCCCGTTGCGGTCGGAAAGAAAATACACCTGCTTGTCCACCCAGACAGGATTGAAATCGTTCGACCGCTCACGTGGGACCTTCACTACGTCCAGAGTTGCCATGTCGACTATCCACACCGAGCTTGCAAGGCCGCCGCGATAATTTCTCCACGCCACATACGAGGAATAATTGAAGGGCGACGCGCCGCCCACCGGCGAATACGCAAAGTACTTTCCGTCGGCGGAAAACTTGCCGGAGAAGGCCATCGGCAATGGCAGAGCCGTGGCCTGACCACCATTCAGCGAGATCTTGAACAGTTTCGTGTATCGCGGGCTGCTGCTTTCGCGGTTGGAGCGGAAAATCACGTACTTTCCGTCAGGTGTCCACCCAACGGCAGCATCCGCTGCCGGATGATACGTGAGGCGCTTGGGAACTCCTCCGATGGATGGGACAACAAAGACATCCGTGTTTCCGTCGTATTCCCCCGTAAAGGCAATCATGTTGCCGTCAGGCGAAAAGACCGGGTCAGTCTCAATGCCAGTCCCCGTGGTCAGTCGAGAGGCGTGGCCGCCATTGCGGTCCACGGTCCACAAATCGCCGGCGTAAGAAAAGACAATCAAGCTGCCGTTGAATGCCGGCCGCTGCAGCAATGGGCGCGACGCCTGGGCGGTGACAGCAAGCGGGCAAAGTACGGCGAAAATAAAGGCAAGTACCTGTTGAATCACTTTCATCTTCTCTGCTCCGTGAGAACGCATACAGTATCAACTCGGGCAAGGGCTCATATCATACGACCTCTGGCAAGGACTAAAAAAGGGAAATGCGAGGTAAACAGAAACCACGCTTCGTGACCGATCCCATACTCACAAGCCCTACACGCCGCGGGATCTCATCGATCCTTCATCGTCGATGCCGCCGACTTTGCCCGAGCAAGCAGATTGGGCGCCTTCATTTGCTGGCAGCATTCCTCAAAGTTCGAGCGCGGTCCTTTCCAACAGAGATCCTGGACCGTATCGAAAACGGGCACATCCAGCCGCAGGGTGGCGAGCGTGCGAAACAACAGTGCGTCTTCCCATGCATTGAATAGCGACTCGGAAAGCAAGCGGGCCTTGCGGATGGAAGGATGCCATTCCCGCCAATCTTTCGGAATGTCTTCGAGGTGGGGATACTGAGATAGGGTAAGAGCGGCAGCCTTTGCGCCCCATCCAGGCATACCTGGGAAGCCATCCGCGCTGTCGCCGACCACCGCCAGATAGTCCGGAATCGATTGCGGTTTCACCCCAAACTTGGCCACAACGCCCGCTTCATCGCGCAATATGTCGCGCCTGCGGTCCAGTTGAACGACCCGCGTCCCCACCACGCATTGACTGAGATCCTTGTCCGGCGTGCAGATCAGCACCCGGCTCACGCGTTCATCCTGCGCCGCCTTTCCAGCCGCAGAAGCGAGCGCATCATCCGCTTCGAAGTAGACCATGGGCCAAACCACAACTCCCATCGCTTCCAGCGCTTCTTCGAGCACGGGGAACTGCGAGAGCAACTCCGGAGCTACACCTTCGCTGGTCTTGTACCCGGGATATAGATCATTCCGAAACGACTCCACAACATGATCGGTAGCGACTCCAATGTGGGTTGCGCCTCGCTCCATCATGGATAAAACGGAAGCCAGGACACCACGCACGGCGCCAATTTCCTGGCCATTCACATCGGCCGCGGCGGGCACGGCATAAAAATATCGGAACAATTCATAGGTTCCGTCAACCAAGTGAGCATCCATGCAGCTCCGATCATCTCTCTGCCAACAAAATTATCCGGTCCTCTCCATCCCGTCGCTATTTCATGGGCGGCAGATACGGAATATATCGGGCGAACAGCCAACACAGAAAAAACACGACCGGCACGTGAACCATCAACTGCAGCACTCCATATCCCACAATGTCTCTGGCCTTCAATTTCAAGATGCCCAGCAACGGCAGCATCCAGAAGGGATTCACCAGATTGGGCAGCGCTTCCGACGCGTTGTAGATCTGCACCACCCACCCCAGGTGCACCTGGTGCAGGTTCGCGGCCTGCAACACATACGGCGCTTCGATGACCCACTTGCTGCCGCCGGAGGGAATGAAAACCCCGAGCACCGCCGAATACACCGCGACCAGCAACGGATATGTGTTGTGCGTGCTGACGGAAGCGAACAGTTTCGCCAGCGCATCCGCGATCCCCGTCCCCGCAATCATCCCAAAGATCACTGCGTAAAACGGAAACTGGATCAGCACGCCTCCGGTGGCGGGAACGCATTCCACAACCGCGCGCATAAAGCGCTTCGGGCGCCAGTGCAATAAAAGCCCAACCGTGATGAACATGAGGTTGTAGGTATTAAGGTCCAGCGCTGCCAGTGCGCCTTGCGGTGAGGTGCGGAAGACATCGATCAGATAACAGCACAACAGCGAGGCGACAAGAATTGTCAGCAGGGGACTGTATTCCAGCCACTCGCCGGGTTTGCTCCTGACCTCAAGGCGGGAGCGAATCGGCTCGTATTCAATGCCGTAGGATTCCGCGGTTCTGGCGTTCTCCGGCGACGGCGTAGACAAGTAGGCAATCAGCACCGATAACACGATCAGGATCGCCGTGGTCGCGATGCTTTGCCACAAGAACAAAGTCTGGGTCAGCGGGATCAACCCGCTGATATTGAATAATGTCGGCGGCATGGCAGACTTGGTCGCCATCAGCATGGCCGCGGAAGAAGACAGCCCCATCGCCCAGACCGCTCCCAGCCCAAGATACGCAGCAGCGCCGGCGGCCCGGTAGTCAAGTCCCTTGATGCGATGCGCCAATTCGCGGACAAAGAGTCCGCTGAAAATCAGACTCAAGCCCCAGGAGATCAGCGAAGTCAGCATGGAGAACAACGCCACCAACGCGACCGCTTGCCGCGGTGTCTTCGGAATCCCGGCCAGGGCGCGGATGGCGCGATACACGATCGGCGTCGAGGCGACGACGTACCCACCCACGATGATCATCACCATCTGCATGGTGAAGGGAACCAGAGTCCAGAAGTTCTTCCCGCCCTGGATGGCAAGCTTGGCAGGACTCTGATGAAGTATCAGGCCAACCACAAAGACCACCACGATTCCCAGCAGCGCAAAAATCAGCGGATCCGGAAACCACCGTTCACTCCAGTTGGCCAGGCCCAGGCCAAAGCGGACAAGGCGTTGCTCAGTTGCCGCGTGCTTCTCTTGTGGCATGTGCATGGTCGATCCTTTCGGTCCGTCGGCGGCACGTCGCAGAGTGAAAGGTGCTCAGCGTCGATGCAGAACCGGGGCTTCCGATTTATGCTCGACATTGTAGCGTGTGTTTCGCGCAGGAGAAGTGGTTGCGCCGGATTTCATGGTATTTGATCCGGAGGCGAGGATCGGCAACGGTCTTGCACTCCTGGCGAGAACAGAATAATCGTCGTGCACCGTATCGCGTCAGTAAGGAGATGTAACCACCGCATCTTCGGGATAACCCAGCATCCCAAATTCAGGAACGTCGAGGCCTTCTTCCTCCACTTCCGGCGCCACTCGCATGCTTTTCACTTTGTTAACGGACCAGAAGACAGCGTACGTCGCACCGAATGCCCATACGGCATACAAGGTTGCGCCCATAAGCTGGCACCAGAACTGCCGCATATCTCCGTGGAGCAATCCCGTGACCCCTTGGCCGGCACGTCCCAAGTAGGACGTTGCGCCCACGCCATTCCATCCGGCGCCATAAGCACCGTCGGCAAAGATACCTACGCTGACGGCGCCCAACCATCCACAGTAGCCGTGTACCGAAATCGCGCCACAGGGGTCATCGATCTTGAGAACCCGGTCGTTGAAGAGAACGCCGCCACAGACCAGGCATCCCGCCAGTGCGCCGATGATTGTTGCCGAAGTCGGAGACACAAAAGCGCACGGAGCAGTGATGGCTACCAAGCCGGCCAGCATTCCATTGCAGGCCATGGTGATGTCGGGTTTGCCGAACGCGCAGTACCACAACAGCATCGCAGCCGCGGAGCCCGCGACGGCAGCCAGATTGGTGTTCACTGCGACTACGGAGATACGAAGGTCCGTTGCTCCGAGCGTAGAACCAGGGTTGAATCCCATCCATCCAAAGAGCAGGATGAACGTCCCGGTCACGACATACACAATGTTATGAGCAGGAAAGACGCGGATCTTCCCCCCCGGTCCATATTTGCCCAGACGCGGACCCAAAATAATAGCGAGAGCCATGGCGCAGAAACCACCTACCGCATGCACCACAGTCGATCCCGCGAAGTCTACATAGCCGTGACCCAGGTTCAATGTGGATCCCACTTGCGACAGCCATCCCCCACCCCACGTCCAGCAACCGGAGATCGGGTAAAGGATCGCGCCGATGAAAAGTTCACAAAGCAGGAACGCCCAAAAGGTGATCCGCTCGCACACCGCGCCGACAATAATGTAGCCAGCCGTTTCCATGAACACGACTTCGAATAGCGTTAGGCAGTTGCTGGCACTGTCGTAGGCTGGACCGACAAGGAAGAATCCTTTCCCCCCGACGAATCCCCACTGCCCGCTTCCAATCAGAAAGTGGTTGAGCGTAGGAATGCCCCCAAGGTTGGTGGGCGCGGCATTGATCGCAACGGCTCCAAACTGGAATGCATATCCAACGGCGTAATAAGCCAGAAACGCAAACACGTAGGCTGCGAAATTCAGCATCATCAAGTGAGCTGCGTTTTTCTTTCGAACCAGTCCGCAGGTGAGCAGCGCAAACCCCGCCTGCATGAAGAGGACTAGGTAGCCCGTATTCAAGGTCCAGGCAAAATTTGTCGCGACCCGAACGTGCCCCACACTGTCAGCCAGTTTTAGCACCAGCGGCTCTTTTGCCGCCTGCGCCTGATAGTCATCGAATGCCTTTTTGTTCGCGGCATAGTCTGGAGCGGTCTTATCGGTGGGCTCGGAAACTACAAAAGAATTTCCGGCAGCATCCACCGCGGTAGTCTTGTCCCCCGTCGCCGTGCCCGACGGATCGGGCTTTGGCCCATCGTCAGCAAAGCACGGCGTTGACAAGCCAGCGAACAATCCGACGGCTAAAAGGATGGCGGCACCGGTCGACACCAACCACAGGCGCAGAAAGTGCCTGTCGGCTCGTTTTGTCATGTTTGGTTGCTCCTGTTTTTGCGGGGTGGATAATTCTTTGGTGATCGTACGCCTGCCGGAAAAGCACCAGCAAATGCCGATACGACCGCACTCGCGAATCTTGGAGGGAAGGGCTGACCCAGGAAAGAGCCGACCCCGATGAGCGCCATTTGCGTTCAATCGCAGTCCTCTCCCTAATCGCAGACGATAAAGGGATGGATCAATCGAGTCCAATTCAAATTTCTCATAGCGCCGATCAGTGGCTTCAATCATGCTCGACGCGAATTGCTCAACACGAAACTGCCCGGCACGAATTGCCCGACTTCCAGACGCGCCTACAGAATTCTTTCGTGGGCATAGCCGGCCGCCAGCAACGCCGCGAGCAACTCGGCGATATGAGCCGGTCCTCTGGTTTCCATGGTGATGTCAATGGCGGTATCGCCCAGATTTACCCCGTGATAAGCCCGGTCGTAAGCGGTTTCAACAATATTGGCGCGATGCTCGGCCAGGATTCCCGTGAGCCGGTGCAACGCGCCCGGATAGTCCGGCAAATGAACTCGCAAGCGCACCAGCCTGCCATCTTTCACCAGGCCGCGCTCGATGATCCGGGAAAGCAGCGTAACGTCGATGTTGCCGCCGCACACTAGCACCGCAACCTTTTTGCCCTCGAGTGGAAGTTTGTGATTTAACATGGCGGCAATGGAAGCCGCGCCCGCGCCTTCCGCCAGAGTTTTCTCCCGCTCCAGCAGCAGCAGAATCGCGTTGGCAATTTCCTCCTCTTCGACCGTGACAATGTCGTCCACATATTTCTGAACCAGCGGAAATGTCCGTTCGCCGGCTCGTCGCACGGCAATTCCGTCGGCAATCGTCGCAGCGGGTTTAAGGGTTACAGGTTTTCCTTGCTCGATCGCAGCTTTCATGGAAGGCAACCTGACTGGTTGTACTCCGAAAACTTGGACGCGCGGATTCATCTCTTTTACCGCACAGGCAATGCCGCCGATCAGTCCTCCTCCGCCAATGGGCGCAATGATCGCCTCGATGTCAGGTTGCTGTTCCAGAATTTCCAGTCCCAACGTCCCCTGCCCGGCGATGACGGCATCATCGTCGAAAGCGTGAATCAGGGTGAGATGGCGTTCCCGGCTTTGTTGAACCGCCTCCTCATACGCCTCGTCATAATTCGTGCCGTGCAGAACCACCTCTGCCCCGTAGGCGCGCGTGGCCGATACTTTCGTGAGCGGCGTGGGCAAAGGCATGTAAATGCTTGCCCGGATTCCCTGCCGCCCCGCGTGATAGGCCACGCCCTGCGCATGATTTCCAGCGGACGCGGCAATCACCCCCTGGACTCGTTCTTCGGCGGTCAGCGTGAGTAATTTATTCAGCGCGCCGCGCTCTTTGAAAGCTCCGGTACGCTGCTGATTATCCAGCTTGAGGAAGATTGCGTTATTGGTGAGCGTCGAAAACGTTTCCGAATGCGTACAGGGAGAAACGCGAATGGCTTCGCGAATCCGCCCCATCGCAGTTTGAATATCCTGGATCCCAATCATTGCGTTCGCGCAGTCATCATACCTTGGGATCGTCGCCGGTGGTCACGATTATCACGCGATTTGCTGCGCTGCGGAAAGCAGGGGAGCAGTACGCACGGCCGCAGCTCTTAGGTATGTATCAACCGCCGCAGCCGCCTTGCGGCCCTCGGAAATGGCCCACACCACAAGCGATTGGCCTCGCCGCATGTCACCCGCCGCAAAGACGCCCGTCACGGAGGACATGTAGTTCTGATCGGTCGCCACATTGCCGCGCTGGTCGAGCACGACTCCCAACTGCTCGATCATCCCATTTCGAACCGGACCGAGGAAGCCCATCGCAATGAGCACCAGGTCTGCTTCAATGGTGAATTCGCTGCCCGGAATCGGCTCGAATTTCGGCGGAGGACCAACGCGCACGGCATGCAGTTGTTTGACGCCGCCCGCCTCGCCAGTGAATTTTGTAGTGGCAATGCTCCAGTCGCGAATGCCGCCTTCCTCGTGCGCTCCTTCCGTCCGAAGCTGCATCGGCCACAGCGGCCAGGGAGTCAGTGGTGACCGCTCATCTGACGGCTTGGGCATGATCTCGAACTGATACACCGAAATCGGCTTTTGACGATGACACGTTCCCAGGCAGTCTGCGCCGGTGTCGCCGCCTCCGATGATGACCACTCGTTTGCCGGTAGCCAGGATCTCGGTTTCTGCTTCGACCGTGTCTCCGAGGCAGCGCCTGTTCTGTTGCGGCAGGTATTCCATTGCAAAATGAATTCCCTTCAGCTCACGCCCTGGAACCTTGAGATCACGTGGATGCTCAGATCCGCCCGCCAGCACAATGGCGTCGAAGTCACGGCGCAGATCTTCCACCGCAACATTTTTCCCAACTTCAGCACCGGTAACGAACTTCACGCCTTCAGTCGACATCTGCTCCAGCCGGCGATCGATAATGTGTTTCTCCAGCTTGAACTGCGGAATTCCGTAGCGCAACAATCCGCCGATGCGGTCTGCCTTTTCGTAGACCACAACCGCATGCCCGGCGCGGCACAGTTGCTGCGCCGCCGCCAGTCCCGCCGGTCCAGAACCCACAACCGCAACCTTCTTGCCGCTGCGAACCTTTGGCGGTTCAGGCCGGATCCAGCCTTCCAGAAATCCGCGCTCCACAATGTTCTTTTCGTTTTGTTTGATCGTCACTGCCGGCTGGTTGATACTCAGCACGCACGACGCTTCGCACGGCGCGGGGCAAATGCGGCCGGTGAACTCAGGAAAATTGTTAGTCGCGTGCAACTGCCGGACCGCGTCCTTCCAGCGTCCGCGATACACCAGATCGTTCCAGTCGGGAATCAGGTTGTTGACCGGACAACCTGTCTGGCAGAAAGGTACGCCGCAATCCATGCAGCGTGCGCCCTGTTTCCTGAGGGTCTCTTCAGGAAGATCGAGATAAATTTCGAACCAATCATTCACCCGCTGCGTGACGGGACGGCGCGGGGCAAGTTCTCGAGAATATTCCAGAAAGCCGGTGGTCTTACCCATGTTGAACCGGCCCATTCTGCACCCGCGCATCGTGCACGTGCTCAGTGTGCGTGAGAGCCGCCAACTGCTGGCTCGATCCATAAACCTCGCGCCTGCGGCTCATCCCCAGCACTCGTTTGAATTCGTGTGGAAAAACCTTGATGAAGCGCGGCAGCATCTCAGGCCAGTTTTCGAGAATCCACTTTGCGCGGCGGCTGCCAGTCAACTCCAGATGCCGGGCAACAAGTTCTCTTACGGTCTGCACATCTTGCACTTCGACCACGGGCTCAAGATCGACAGAACCTAGATTGCATCGCTCTTCCATAAAGTTGCGGCGCTCCTCAAAGACATAGGCCACGCCCCCGCTCATGCCGGCGGCGAAATTTCTTCCACACGATCCCAGCACTAGCACCAGTCCCTTCGTCATGTACTCGCAGCCGTGATCGCCAACTCCCTCCACCACTGCGGTCGCTCCGGAGTTGCGAACTGCGAACCGCTCTCCGGCGACTCCGTTGAAAAAAGCTTCTCCGCTGGTAGCGCCGTAGAGCGCAACATTTCCGATCAGGATGTTCTCTTCGGGAGCGAACCCGGAGGTTCGCGGGGGGTACACGACCAGACGCCCACCGGACAAGCCTTTGCCGACGTAGTCGTTCGCTTCCCCTTCGAGAGTGAGAGTGACACCGTTTGCCAGAAATGCACCCAGGCTTTGCCCAGCCGATCCCGTCAACTGAATCCGAATCGTGTCGTCCGGCATTCCCGCGGAACCGTACTTGCGGGCTATTTCCCCACTTAGCATCGTACCCACCGTGCGATGCACATTGCGCACGGGCAAGTTGATCTCGACCGGAACGAGCGTATCAATGGCGGCGCGCGACGCGGCAAGAATCTTGTGATCGAGTGCCTCCTCCAGTCCGTGATCCTGCGCCTGCATGCATCGCCGGGCCACACGCGATGGCATCGGCGGGCTGTAGAGAATCGCCGAAAGATCGAGGCCTCGCGCCTTCCAGTGATCGATGGCAGGCTCAGCATCAAGCATGTCAACCCGCCCCACCATCTCATCGAAGCTGCGGAACCCCAGCTCCGCCATGTACTGCCGCACTTGTTCGGCAAGAAAGAAAAAGAAATTGATCACGTGCTCGGGCTGCCCCTGGAACTGCTTTCGCAGCACAGGATCTTGTGTCGCAATACCCACCGAGCAGGTATTGAGATGACACTTTCGCATCATCACGCATCCCATCGCCACCAACGGTGTTGTGGCAAACCCGAATTCCTCCGCGCCCAGCAGCGCCGCAATGACGACATCCCGGCCCGTCTGCAATTTGCCGTCAGTTTGTACCCGAATGCGGCTGCGTAGGTCGTTCAACAGCAGCACCTGCTGTGTCTCCGCCAATCCCAATTCCCACGGAATGCCCGCGTGTTTGATGGAACTCAGCGGCGACGCACCGGTTCCACCGCTGTCCCCGCTGATCAGAACCACATCGGCGTGCGCCTTCGCTACGCCTGCGGCCACCGTGCCCACGCCCGACTCGGCCACCAGTTTCACCGCGATGCGGGCTTGCGGGTTGATGTTCTTCAGGTCGTAGATCAGTTGCGCGAGATCTTCGATGGAGTAAATGTCATGATGCGGCGGCGGCGAAATGAGCCCAACCCCGGCAATGGAGTGCCGCAAACGCGCGATCACTTCGTCCACCTTATGTCCTGGAAGTTGACCGCCCTCTCCGGGCTTAGCCCCCTGCGCCATCTTGATCTGCAATTCGTCTGCGTTCACCAGATAATTCGCCGTCACGCCGAAGCGCGCCGAAGCAACCTGCTTCACAGCGCTGCGCCGCAGGTCTCCGTTCGCATCTGGCAGGAACCGCCCTTCATCTTCTCCACCTTCGCCCGTGTTCGACTTGCCCCCAATGCGATTCATGGCGATCGCGAGGGTCTCATGCGCTTCTTTGCTGATGGAGCCGAATGACATCGCCCCCGTGTTAAAGCGCTTCACAATTTCCTTGGCGGACTCGACCTCTTCAACCGGAACCGGCGTTTCGCTCTTCTTCAAGTTCATCAAACCGCGGAGCGTACACAAGCTGCTGCTCTGCTTGTCGATGAGCTCGGTGTATTCCTGAAAGGTCTGAAAGCTCTCTTGCCGCACGGCCTGCTGCAGTTTGCTGATGGTCAGCGGATTCAGCAGGTGATACTCGCCATCCACACGCTGGTGGTAGCTGCCTCCCACCGCAAGCTCGGTCTCGAATTCAGTCACGGGACGCAGCGAATGCTCGTGCTTAACCTGTGATTCGCGAGCGAGAACGTCGAGCCCCAGACCTTCCAGGCGCGACGTTGTCCCCGCGAAATAGGCCTCCACCAACTCTTTGTTCAATCCGATTGCTTCGAAAACCTGGGCTCCCTGATAGCTCTGCAAGGTCGAAATCCCCATCTTCGCAAAGGTCTTTAACAGCCCCTTCTTCACCGACTTCATAAAATTCTTCACCGCAAGCTCAGGAGTAATGCCGTCAGCCAGCTCGCCGCGCCACGCAAGATTCTCCACCGTCTCCAGCGCCAGATAAGGATTGATTGCGCTCGCTCCATATCCGCTAAGCAAGGCGAAGTGCATCACCTCGCGCGGCTCGCCGGATTCGGTGATGAGAGCCACCTGAGTTCGCGTCTCTTCTCTGACCAGCAGGTTATGCACGGCCGCAAGCGCCAGCAAGCACGGGATGGGCGCGTAGTCCTTGTCGACTCCGCGATCGGAAAGAATCAGCAGAGAGTATCCCGCCCTTACCGACAATGACGCCCTCTGGCACAACTCGTCGAGCGCCCGCTTCAGCCCGGCTTCTGCTTCGCTTGCCCGGAACAGCGCAGGCAGCGTGGTGGCAAGCAGATCCCGGTGCGACACCCGGCGCAGCTTCTCCAATTCGCGATTGCTCAGCAGCGGATGCTCCAGCTTCAACATGTGGCAGTTTTCCGGCGCTTCCTCGAGAATGTTGCGCTCGCTGCCGATGTAGCTGATCAGCGACATCACCATTTCCTCGCGAATGGGATCAATCGGAGGATTAGTCACCTGCGCGAACAACTGCTTGAAATAATTGAACAGCGGCTGCGGCCGGTCTGAGAGACAAGCTAGCGGCGTGTCCGTTCCCATCGAGCCAACCGGTTCTTCTCCCGCCGAAGCCATGGGCCCAAGGATCATTCGCAGATCTTCGTCGGTATAACCGAAGGCGCGCTGCCGGCGGAGAAGGGTCTCAGGGTTAGGCGGGTGCGTCCGCGAAGGCTCGGGCAGTTGGTTCATCGTAATCTGGTTATCCGTGAGCCATTGCGCGTACGGTTGCTGCGAGGCCAGTCGATGCTTGATCTCCTTATCCGCAACGATGCGGCCCTCGACCGTATCCACCAGAAACATTTTTCCCGGTTGCAGCCGGCCTTTGGTTTTAACTTGCTCCGGCGCCACATCCAGCACACCGGCCTCCGAGGCCATAATCACGACGTCATCATGAGTCACCACATATCTTCCGGGTCGCAGGCCGTTGCGGTCGAGCGTGGCTCCGATGACACGGCCGTCCGTGAACGCGACCGCTGCCGGACCATCCCACGGCTCCATCAGGCACGCGTGATATTCATAAAAAGCCCGCTTCTCGGGTTTCATGTGCGGATTCCCCGCCCACGCTTCCGGAATCAACATCGCCATCGCATGAGGCAGGCTGCGCCCGGCCTGCAGCAAAAGTTCGAGCGCGTTGTCGAAACTGGCGGAGTCGCTCCCCTCCGGCTCGATGATGGGAAACAGTTTTTTCAGATCCTCGCCAAACAGTGGCGATGCCAGCAACGACTGGCGAGCGTGCATCCAGTTAACATTGCCCCGGAGCGTGTTGATCTCTCCGTTGTGCGCAATATAACGATAAGGATGCGCGCGCTGCCAACTCGGAAACGTGTTCGTCGAGAAGCGCTGGTGAACCAGACAGAGCGCACTGGTCACATCCGGATCGGAAAGCTCGCGGTAGAAGCTCGTGAGCTGCGAAGCCAGCACCAACCCTTTGTAGACGACTGTCCGGCAAGAAAGAGAAGGACTGTAAAACATCCCTGCATCTTCAATACCCGACTCGCGGACTTCATTTTCTGCGCGCTTGCGCACCACGTACAATTTGCGCTCGAATGCGTCTTCATCCAGACCCGCTGGCCGTCCGACAAAAATCTGCTGGATGTAAGGTTGCGAGGCTCGCGCCACACGCCCGATCGCCGATGCGTACACCGGCATATCCCTCCAGCCCAGCACCGCCAAACCCTCTTCGCGGACGATTCGCTCAAGAATCCCCTCGCACTGCAACCGCGGGTGCTTTTCCACCGGAAGAAATGTCATTCCCACGCCGTAAGAACCGGGCAGGGGCAGCTCGAATCCCAGCTTGGCGCATTCTCGCGCGTAAAATTTGTGAGGAATCTGAATCAGCACACCGGCGCCGTCGCCGGTCTCGGAGTCGCAACCACAGGCGCCGCGATGCGCCAGATTCAGCAGTACCTGGATCCCTTTGAGGAGGATGTCATGGCTCTTCTCGCCCCGGACACTGGCCACGAACCCGATCCCGCAGGCATCATGCTCTTGCGCAGGATCGTACAGACCTTGCGCCGGCGGCATGCCATTCATAAGCCTTGCACGGGACATTACAGCTTCTCCGGGGGTGAATTTGCTACCACGAATCGGGCTGTTCCTGAACTCGAGCCAAAGGCTGCGGGCGCAGCCCACACCTCACTCCAAGCCTACCTCGCAAATTCTGTGATAAGCCCTCGCTCTCGACAAGTACAACTCAGAATTTCGATGCGGCGTATGTGAATTTCAGAATCGTGCTTCGCACCGCTTGGCCGCCTTTCGAGCGAGCGATTGAGGTTCTCGCGAACCGGGGTCCCGGCCGTCGCGATACCGCCGATCGAAACTCTCAGGATCCCTGAATGGTGTAGCCTAAAAGCATGCCGCCGACCCCGCGACCGCCCCGCTGGTATACCATTCCGGTGCGCGTCCTGCTGGTGACGTTCATCGGTACGCTCATCTCGTTCGCCGTCAGCCTCCTGCTCGGCATCATCGGGATCGTGGCCGTCTCAGCTCTGCGCCGGGTCCATCCCAACCTGACCGCAGCCTACCGCCAAGTCGCTTTTCCCGCAGCCGTGGTCGCCGGAAGCATCATTTTTGTGCTCGCGCTGACTATGGAAATCCGCCACTACCGCCAGTCCAAGGCCTTGGCCGCGATCGCGAGGATGAGCTGAGTGCCAACTAACTCCCGGCCCCGCATCGCCATCCCCATGCCGCACTCGATTGACCACGAATATGCCGAACGCGCCATCCCACAATACGAGCGCGCCATCGAACAAGCGGGGGGCGAGCCGGTCCGTATTCCGCTCGACCAGACTCCCGCCGAAGTGGTGAAAATCATCGAGCACTGCGACGGCGTGCTCCTGCCCGGCAGCAATGCCGATGTCGATCCCTCCAGGTTCGGCGCAGCCCGCTCGCCGCACACCGCCGCCGCCGACTCGCGGCGCGACACCGTCGACGATCTCCTGTTGCAGGACGCATACAACACGCGCAAGCCTGTTCTCGGCATCTGTTACGGCCTGCAGAGCCTCAATGTCTACCGCGCCGGATCGCTCATCCAGCACATCCCGGATTTTCTGCCGGAAGATCTGCGCACGCGCGTCGATCACGAAGCAGGAAAGAAAGTTGCAGTTGCACACGCTGTCGAGATTGAGAATGATTCAAGGCTGGCGGAAATCGTGAAGAGGGAAGACTGGGGAGGGCACGGCTTCAGCCGTACCGATGCGACTGCGGGAAAAAGTCTGGCTTTAGTCCCTGGGGAGAATAAGCTCTTGCTGCCAGTGAACTCTTCCCATCACCAATCGGCCGACGCGATCGGCGACGACCTGCGTATCTCCGCGCGCTGTCCCGACGACGGCATCATCGAAGCCCTGGAAGGAACTACCCCAGATCACTTCGTCCTCGCCGTGCAATGGCATCCCGAGCGCTCCGTCGAGGAAGACGCACCCTCCCGCGCCATCTTCCGCGCCCTGATCCAAGCAGCGGAAGCGCGGCCCAAGTAGCTTAAAGCCGCTTTGTCTTCTTCCGCGTCTTCTTCCGCAACTTCTTCGGATTCCGCCGCTTCTCCAGCAACACCACCACGTGCGCGACCGCGGCGTTCTCCAGGTTCAAACCCTCCGGAGTCTTCGCCTTCAACCCGACACAATCGGCGCGAACCCCCAACAATTGGGCTGTGCGTACCCGAATCGCAGCCGCGTGCGGACCAATCTTCGGAGCGGCAAGAATCAGGCTGGCATCGATGTTGGCCACAGCGTATCCCGCGCCGTGAACGCGCTTCAGCGCTTCGCGCAGAAAGACGGTCGAGTCCGCGCCCTTCCACTTCGGATCGGAAGGCGGAAACAGCGCTCCAATATCGGGCGCCGCCACGGCCCCGAGCAGCGCGTCGGTGATGGCGTGCAACAGCACATCGCCATCGGAATGCCCGCCCAGCCCCTTGTCATGGATCAGCGTAATCCCGCCGATCTTCAGCGGAATGCCGGGTTGGAATTCGTGTGAATCAAAACCGTAGCCGATGCGGGTCGTTGGTCGTTGGTCGTGGGTCGTTGCCATTCCCTTTCAGTGCCGATCCGCACTCTTTAGATAGAACTCCGCCAATTCCATATCCGCCGGGGCAGTTATCTTGATATTCCGTGGCGAGCCCATCACCACAGCTACCTCGTGTCCCGATCGTTCCACCAGCGACGCTTCGTCGGTGCCGAGAAATCCATCCGCGGAAGCCTCATCGAAGGCCTTCTTGATCACGCCGTAGCGAAAGCCCTGTGGCGTTTGCGCCATCACGATTCCCGCGCGCGGAATTGTGGCCTTGATCAGCGCGCCCTCGGCCGTGCGCTCGACTTGCTTCACCGTGTCGACGGCGGGCAACCCTGCCACCCCCGCGCCATATTTCCGCGCTGCCTCAATCACTTCCTGAATAATTTCGCGGGTTACAAAAGGGCGCACCGCATCATGCACAAGAATGATATCTTCCGCTGCCGCCACCACCGCCTTCAAAGCATTCTCCACCGACTGCTGGCGGTGTTCGCCGCCGACCACCAGCTCGACTTTCTTCGTCAGCAGGTCTTTCGCTTCGCTCTCAAGCCGCGCACGAAACCCTTCAATCTCGTTTTCCCGCAGTGCAACCCATATCTCGCTGACAGCGTCGACGGCGGCAAACTTGCGCAGCGTATGAATGAGAATCGGTGTGCCGCCTAATTCGGTGAACTGTTTCGAGGGCGGCGTCTTCTTCTGCTTGCCTTTGGCGCCGACGGGCATCGGAGCCATGCGGGTTCCGAGCCCCGCAGCCGGAATAATCACAACCACCTTCATAGCGGGCTGCAAGTATACGAGTGCCGGTCAGGGAGTTCAAATGGGAGCCGTCGCCGTGCCCTAAGGCTGGGCGGGCTTGGTCTCAACCAGTGCACTTGGCACCGCCGCCACAGGCACCGCCGTCGCGGGAATCGCCTGCACTGCGGGCTGGACGGGTGCGCTCGTCCGCGCAAAAGCGCGTTCATCCCATTTGCCGAAGATCATCTTTCCCGCCGTGGTTTGCAGCACTGAGGTGACCGAGACGTCGATCGTTTTGCCGATCATTTTCCGTGCGTTGTCCACGACCACCATGGTGCCGTCGTCCAAATAAGCGACGCCCTGGTTGTATTCCTTGCCTTCTTTCAGGATGAAGACCTTCATGATCTCGCCCGGCAGCACGATGGGCTTCAGAGAGTTCGCCAACTCATTGATGTTCAGCACCTCGACGCCCTGCAACTGCGCCACTTTGTTCAGGTTGAAGTCGTTGGTGATGATCTTACCCTCGTAGACTTTGGCCAGTTCGATCAGCTTCAGATCGACCTCACGGACGGCGGGGAAATCATCTTCCACAATCTGAATCTGCAGTGTGGCCATCTTCTGCAGGCGCTGCAAAACGTCGAGCCCGCGGCGGCCGCGGTTGCGCTTGAGCGAGTCGGCCGAATCGGCCACCAGTTGCAGTTCGCGCAGCACAAATTGCGGCGTGACGATGATGCCGTCGAGAAATCCGGTTTCTGCGATGTCGGCGATGCGCCCGTCGATGATGACGCTGGTGTCGAGGATCTTGTAGCTCTTCTTGCCTTGCTTCTCGCCGCCAAAGATCCCGCCCAAAGCCGCCAGGTTGAGCAGGTCACCCTTGCTCGCGCCCACGATCAGGCCCACATAGGCCATCAGCAACATGACCAGGATTTGCAGAAAACTCTGGGTGCTGCCGGCAGGCACACTGCTGCGAATCACCAGCGCAAACAGGTAGGCCCCGCAGATGCCGAGGATGCTCCCGATGGCCGCCCCGATCAGCCGCTTCAGGCTGACGGTACGCAACTTCCATTCGAACACAACGATCCCCGCCCCAACCAGTGCGCCGATTCCGGCATCCAGGTTGCGCGGCAATCCGAACGGAGCAATTACATAGCAGGTAACCGAAACTACGATAACAAAAAGAAGACGTACCAGAATCAAATCCACAGTAAGACCTCCTCCGGATGCGCTTCGCTGAACATCTGGCGAGATGCACCGGTGCCTTGTCCTCGCCGCCCCGGGCAGGGATAGGCCAATCAGTATGCGGGGCGCGCAAGAATTAGGGGAATGAATGTACGCCCCGTTCCGGCCCGTAGAGGCGTGGCCGGAAGGACCTTCGTAAACCAACGCCAAGAGTATATACCTGACTGCAATTAGGCGGCGGAGAAAGTAGAGGTGGCGCCCGTTGACGTTCTGCCAGCCCAGTTGACGTTATACCAGCCCAGCGGTGCAAGGATCGCCAGCCTGCTAGACTTCCCTCCATGAAAGCCTTGGTCATCACCAGCTTGTCTGGCCCGGACGCGCTCGCCGTCCAAGACGCCGCCGAACCCGCCCTGAAGCCGGGACAAACGCTGGTCCGCGTCGCCGCCGGAGGGCTGAATTTTGCCGACTTCATGACCGCCCAAGGCGGCTATCCCGGAACGCCGGCTCCGCCGCTGATCGCCGGACGCGAATTCTCCGGTGCGGAGGAGAATACCGGTCATCGCGTCATGGGCTACATCCAGTGGGCTGCCTTCGCCGAGAAAGTCGCTGCCCACGCCAATATGCTCTGGCCCGTCCCCGATCATTGGACCGACGAACAAGCCGCCGCTTTCCCCGTTAACTACTTCACCGCCTATCTCGCCTACTGGCAGGCCGGTATGACCTCTCAGCTCATGTGGGGGCAGCCGCCCTCGCCTGCCCTGAGCGAAGTCGAAGCGGCTGTCAGGCGGAGCGAAGCTCCGCGCCGCGTGCTCATCCACGCCGTTGCGGGAGGCGTGGGCACGGCGGCCGTTCAGATCGGCCACATTCTCGGCGTTGAAATGTACGGAACCTCGTCGTCGGAGGACAAACTCTCGCGCGTAAAAGAACTCGGCCTGCAGCACGGCATCAACTACAAGCAGCACGCCTACGAGGAAGTCGTAAAGAACCTCACCCACGGCGAAGGCGTAGACGCCGTCTTCGAAATGCTGGGCGGCGAGCACACCGCAAAAAGCCTGCGCTGCCTGCGCGACTTCGGACGCGTCATCCAGTACGGCACCGCCACCGGCAAGCCACCGCAACTCGATGTGCGGGCTCTGTATGCGAAATCCGCCATCCTCCAGGGACTATGGCTTACCTACCTCTGTCAAAAGCCGGAGATCATGAACCCCGCATGGAACCAGCTCTCCGAATGGATCGCGCAGCGCAAGTTGACTCCCGTGATCGGCCACGTCTTCCCGCTCGACCGCGCCGCGGAAGCTTACAAGCTGTTGCAAGAAGGCAAAAACTACGGCAAGGTCGTGCTGAAGATCTAGCCCGAGTTGCACGCCGGAACCGTGTAAACTTGTTCCGCGGCAAACCGAATTCATCGCGCCGCGCATCCTCATCGACGACATATCCCATCGGCACGAGGTCTTCCATGTCGAAGCTTTCTCGATTCTTGTTGTGCGCGCTCCTCATCACCCTTGCACTTCTTCCGTCTCACGTCGCATTCGCGCAAGCTCCGGTCCCATCCAGCCCCGAGATCGATCGCAGGGTCGAGTCCATACTCAGCAAGATGACGCTCGAGGAAAAACTTGACTACATCGGCGGCACCGGCTTCGCCGTCCGGGCGCTGCCCAGGCTGAACCTTCCCGCACTTCAAATGTCCGACGGGCCGCTCGGTGTGCGCAGCAACGCGAAGTTCCCATCTACCACTTACGCTGCCGGCATCGGCCTGGCCGCTTCCTGGGATCCGCAACTGGCGGAGCGCGTAGGCGCGGGCATCGGCAAGGATGCTCGTGCACGCGGTATTCACTTCATGCTCGGACCCGGCGTCAACATCTACCGCGCGCCCATGAACGGCCGCAACTTCGAATACTTCGGCGAAGATCCCTTCCTCGCGGGCGCCGTCGCTACGGGCTATATCACCGGCATGCAGAAGCAGGGCGTCAGCTCAACGGTAAAACATTTCCTCGGCAACAACTCGGAGTTTCTGCGGCACGACAGCGATTCCATTATCGACGAACGCGCGGTGCGCGAGATATACCTGCCGGCTTTCGAATCCGCGGTGAAGAACGCAAACGTCGGCTCGATCATGGATTCCTACAATCTGATCAACGGCCTGCACTCCACGCAGAACGGATACTACAACACCGACATTGTCCGAAAGCAGTGGGGATTTCAGGGCGTCATGATGTCGGATTGGGTTTCAACCTACGACGCGGTGGGCGCGGCCAATGGCGGCCTTGACCTTGAAATGCCGAAAGGCGACCACATGAATAGGGAACAGCTGCTCCCCGCCATCCGCGACGGCCGCGTCAAAGAGGCGACCATAGATGAAAAAGTACGCCGCATCCTGACCACCGCGGCACGCTTTGGCTGGCTTGATCGGGTGCAGACCGATCTCTCGCTTTCGAATTACAACGAGGAGAATCACCGCGTGGCCCTCGACGGCGCGCGCGAAGGCATCGTGCTGCTCAAGAACGAAACTTCACTTCTGCCTCTCGACAAGCAAAAAATCAAGAGCATTCTTGTCGTCGGTCCGGACGCTCATCCCGCGCAACCCGTTGCCGGAGGCAGCGGCAAAGCGATTCCGTTCTCCGCGGTCAGCATTCTGCAGGGCATCGGCGACTATATCGGCACGGCCGCAACCGTCTACTACGAACGCGGCATTCCCAAGATGATCGACCTCGCCACCTCCACCGAATTTTTCACGGCCGCGCAAGATGGCGAGCGCGGCCTCAAGCTGGAAACGTTTCCAAACGGCGACCTCTCGGGATCTCCCGCATCTACCCAGAAGGTGCACGACCTGAATTTCGTTGGAAGGTCATGGGAGGACTTCGACAACATGGACGAAGCTTTGGATCTGTTCGTCGCCGGCAAAAAACCTTCATCCCGGCGCTGGACGGGCTTCTATATCGCTCCGCAAGCTTCTTCCTACGAAGTCGCCGCTGAATATTCCGGCGAAGGCAACGGATATCGCCTTTTCGTGGATGACAAGCTGGTATTCGATCAGTGGAAGACAGCCACCGCGCTACAGGACCACGCGACCTTGAATCTCTCCGCGGGACCGCACAAGATTGTTGCCGAAGCGTTCCAGGATTACCCCGTCGGCGGCCGTTTGCGCATCGGCATTATGGACCAGGGCAAAATCGTTTCTGCGGCCGCGAAGGCCCTTGCCGCCAAAGCCGGCGTCGTGATCATCGCCGCAGGGTTTGACGCGAATAGCGAATCGGAAGGATCGGACCGCACCTTCAGTCTTCCGTTCGGTCAGGACGAACTGATCCGCGAACTCGCCGCGATCAACAAGAACACGATCGTCACCGTCACATCGGGAGGCAATGTCGATCCCGACGGCTGGCTCGATCGCGTCCCTGCTTACCTCGAACTCTGGTATCCCGGAGAGCGTGGCGGCACCGCGCTCGCGGAAATTCTTTTCGGCGCGGTAAATCCGTCGGGACATTTGCCCGTCACTTTCGAACGACGCTGGGCTGACAATCCGGCTCACGACAGCTACTACGCCGATCCCGGTACCGATCGCGTCCTATACAAAGAGGGTGTGTTCGTCGGCTATCGCGGCTACGCACATAATCACGTAAAGCCGCTCTACCCGTTCGGCTATGGTTTGTCTTATACGACATTCAGGTACAGCCACCTGGAAGTAAAAGCGATGAGCGGATCGTCGACGGAAGCGAGTTCTGGAGCTTCGTTTAGTGTTTCGTTCGACGTGACCAACACGGGCGCTCAAAGCGGCGCCGACGTGGCGCAAGTCTACGTGGCGGAGGCAGAGCCGAAAGTGCCGCGCCCGCCCAAGGAACTCAAAGGCTTCTCCCGCATTGAACTCGCTGCGGGCGAAACTAAACACGTTTCCCTGCCGCTCAACCCGCGCGCCTTCGCCTTCTACGACGTTGCCGCGAAACACTGGCACGCGGATGCAGGAAAATTTTCCGTAGAGGTGGGCCGCTCATCGGAAGATTTGCCTCTGCACTCCGACGTCATTCTTTCCGGCGCCTACGACGTTGAGAACGACAAATAGCGCGCCGAAAGGGACGACACAACCCGTGTAGAGCGAGCACTCGTGTCCGCTGCGTTTGACTTTGATCTTTGATGGCGATCGTGGACGGCGACCCTGAGCGCCATTGTTCATGCCATGTGGTAAAATAAATGGCATGAAACTGCGCCTCGACAAATCTGGACGGGTGGTCTTGCCGAAGCCGCTCCGCCAACGCATGGGGCTGAGGGCCGGCACGACGTTCGAGGCGATGGATGCCGCCGAGGGACTTCTGCTGCGGCCTGTCACCGAGCGGCCGTCCTTGGTCGAACGCGACGGATTTCTGGTACACACCGGCCAGGCAACGCGAGCCTTCGACTGGCAACAGCTTTCCCGCGATCTGGAGGAGGAAAGGCTGCGAGATATCCTCGGCCGATGAGGTTCGGCCTAATGAAGTTCGGCCAATTTTCGGCCAATAGAAGATCGGTCCATGAAGGTCTATTGCGACACTACCGTGCTGGTCGCGGCCTCCGTATCATCCCACCCTCATCATGCCCAGTCGCTCGCCTTGCTCAAGCATATCCGCGGAGGGAAACTGGACGCGGTCATCAGCGCGCACGGCATCGCGGAGTTTTATGCCGTGCTCACTCGCGCTCCTCTGACTCCACCTGTCTACCCGAGTGAGGCGTGGCGGCTCCTTGCGGAAAACATTCTGCCCCATTTTCACATAGCCGCGCTCAGCGCCACGCAATATACATCCCTGCTGCGGCAAGCCGCGGAAAAAGGGATGGACCGGCGGCCTCGTGTACGACGCGCTCCACCTCGCCGCCGCCACCAGCAACCACTGCAAGCGAATCTACACCTTTAACCTGCGCCACTTTCTCCAGCTCGCTCCCCAATTACAAGACGCCATCTGCAGTCCCTAGCGCAAAGCCTCAGACGAAGGCGTGACACAGCCGTGCGGGCGCGAATACCCACTCGTTGCTCACCAGAAAATTCGCCAGCGAGCACACAACAATCGCGACGCCGTTCGCGGCGAGATAATTGATGTGACCCAAGCCGACTAGAAGCTTCATCAGAGCCAGATTTCCTAAGATGGAAACTCCGCCGGTGGTTAGATTGAAACGCAGCCACCGCGGCAGCGACTTCCGCCACGAGGGCTGCACCCGGTCCGCCCAGGTATAGCGCTCGTGCCAGAAGAAGTTGTGCACGACCGCGGCTTCCACCGCCAGCGCGGTCGCCGGCAGATAGTCGAGATGGAATCCGCTCCGCAGGCCGAGCAACACGATCAACTGCACTCCGATCCCGAGTGCTCCCACGGCGTTGAACTTCAACCAGCGCACGACAGTGCCGCACCCGGTCGCCCCACCTCTCATCGGGCGATCCTCTCTTCGCGATAAAGCCGCACCGTATTCTGGAGAGTGAAGTAAACCAGCATCAACGCCATTCCAACCAGACCCATCGCTCCCCCCACGTCGAACAGCTTGTAGAATTCACCGAGAAAATGCACTCGCGGCTTCCAAAACAATGCCAGGTTGCCCACTGCCAGCAATATTCGCAACTCCGTCGGCCCAAAGCGCCAGAACGACAGCCGAAACTCGCCCAGCGCGTATGTCGCCAGATAGGACTGAATCGAAAGCATGAGGAACGCAACCAGCAGGCCCATCGCGATCCAGGGATGCATATATCCTGACAAGGCCAGCCCACCCATTAGCACCAGAGCGCCGAAGCTATCGACCATGTGGTCCACATAAAAGCCGTAGCGTGGACGCAATTGTTGCCGCACCCGCGCCAGCGTGCCATCGAGCGAGTCGCCCAGCCAGTTCAGTGCCAGGCAGGCAATCGCGCCGAGGAGCGCATATCTGTTCCAACGAGCCAGTGCATAGCACGCGCCCGCCCCGATCTGCGCCACCAGCCCCAACGCCGTCAAACAGTCAGGGCCGATCCATTGCGGCAGGCGAGCCGCCAGCCACCGCAGCGCCCGCTTCTCAGCTCCAGCCACCCAGCTTTCCTGCACCCGCCGCATCTCCGGAAACGGCTGTGTGCTCCTCATCTCGAGTAGCACACGCGGATACACCTGCTCACAAAATTCCGTCATCCCACTTGCCATATTCTCCCCCTCGCGGCTTCGCTCTAACGTCTGCCTACTGCACTCGGAAGCCACTTTGCAGGCAAAGGGCGTTCCGCGGCAATGCACCGCCGCTCAAACGTTCCTCAAGAACACCTCATCGCGTAAGTGATTGCAGGATTAGTTGGTTACAGGCAAGAATCATCTCGGCGGAAGGCCTCGTTTGCCCTGACGGGACTTCCGGCTATCTTGCTACACTCCCTTTGATGGCATCGGCTACCCAAAGAATCCAGACGAAGCATTCGCAACTTCGTTCCTACGTATTTCTTACGGTGGCCTTGTTCGCCTGCCTGCTCCCATTTTCTGGAAAAGCCTTCAACATCGACGACACCTTATTCGTGTACGTGGCGCGGCAGATCACCCAGCACCCGCTTGATCCCTTCGGGTTCAAAGTGAATTGGTTCCTGGACGCTGTACCGATGGCGTACGAAACCAAGAATCCTCCATTTGCGTCTTACTACATCGCCGCAGCCGCGAGCTTCGTCGGGTGGTCTGAACGGGCATTGCACCTCGCCTTCCTCCTGCCGGCGCTGGCGGTCGTATGGGGCACGTATCGTCTGGCGCAGCGGTTTACAAATTCACCGCTGCTGGCTGCCGCAGCCACGCTCCTCACACCGGCGTTCCTCGTATCAGCCAACAGTGTGATGTGCGACACAATGATGTTGGCACTTTGGCTGTGGGCCATCATCTTCTGGATCGAAGGACTTGAGCCGCGGAAGCCGTGGTATTTGGCCTTGTCTGTCCTGCTGATCACTTTGTGCGCCTTGACGAAATACTTTGGCGCAGCTTTGATTGTTCTGCTCGCGGCGTATTCTCTGGCACGGCAGCGGCGATTCGGAAGCTGGGCTTGGTACCTATTGCTGCCTATCCTGGTTTTGACCGAATATCAGCATTGGACGAAGACGGTCTACGGACTGCGCATGATTACGAGCGCAGCCCATTTTTCCACTGGGATGCGCCAGACGAGGCAGTCTTCAATCCTGGCCAAGGCGTTGGTAGACCTCAGCTTTGTTGGCGGTTGCGCGCTTCCCGCTCTGACGCTTGCTCCCCTCCTCTGGCCACGCAAGAAAATTCTCGTCGTCTGCATAGCAAGCGCAATCGTGGGATTCCTGATCAGCACCGGCAGAATGTTTCTCGGCAAAAACTTGTGGCCGTTCGAGTTTTATCCGCACTGGTTCTTGGTCGGCATTCAGTTGACGCTCTTGATCGCGGCTGGATTCTCCGTGATGTGGCTGGCGGCGGCGGATGCATGGAAACGCAGAGACGCCGACTCTTTGTTGCTGATGCTTTGGGTTTTCGGGACATTCATTTTTGCCGGTTTTGTGAACTGGATCATCAACGTTCGTTCCGTGCTCCCGCTGGTTCCGGCCGCCGGCATCCTTTTCGCACGGCGCGTGGATACGCTGCGAGTACACCCCCTGCGCTGGCGCGCCGTCACGTTGGCCGTAGCGTTAGCAGCGGCGGGCGGGTTATCGCTCTGGCTGACGTGGGCCGACACGGAGTTGGCAAACTCGGCGCGAACTGCAGCAACCGTGATCGAGCAGAGGACCCGGAACCAACCAGGCGCAGTCTGGTTCACCGGGCACTGGGGGTTTCAGTACTACATGGAGTCCTTTGGCGCGCATGCCGTGGTGGTTGATGATCCTCCGCACCGCACCGGAGATTACCTCGCCGTGGCCGAGAACAGCCGGCTCTTCGAAATGCGGCCAGCGTTTGTGACTGCGTGCGAGGTCATTCAGATACCCATGAATCTCGGCATCACGACGGCCCAACGCGAGCTGGGCGCGGGTTTCTACTCCGCCGACTGGGGACCTCTGCCTTTCGCGATCGGGCCGGTCCCGCCCGAACGCTATGCCCTAATCCAACTGGGGCCGAGCCGCGCCTCCACAAATGCCGCGCAAAAGGATTGGCTCCAGTGTCAATAAAGGAACCATCCAAGTCTGATTCGAGCGATAAACTCCATCGCGGATACGAGCCTCTGGTAGGCTTTGAAGGAAATTCACGTTTCGTTCACAGGTAACAGCAGTTCGCGTTGCCAGCGTAAATCTGCGGCCCATGACCAGACTTCTGCGGTTCTTCCGACCGTCCCATCAGCACACGGCTTTTTCTGCCACTCTGTTGCTGATGTCGGCGGTCATGCTCTCGCGCGTGATCGGCTACGTGCGCGAGGCTTACATCGCCTACGCCTTCGGCGCCGGGCCGCAGACCGACGCTTACGTCGCCGCCTTCACTCTGCCCGACTGGCTGAACTATATCGTCGCCGGCGGCGCGGCTTCGATTACATTCATCTCCATCTATACGCGTTTTCTGGCCGAGAAACGCGACGCCGATGCGCAGAAGACCTTCTCCGTCGTCATCACCGTCATGAGCGCGGTAATGGTCGCCGGCACGATCGTCTGTGAAATCTACACACCGCAGTTTGTGCGCTGGATGTTTCAGGGCTTCTCGCCTGCGCAAGTGGACTTAACCGTTCACCTCACGCGAATTCTGCTGCCGGCACAGATTTTCTTCTACGTTGGCGGAGTGGTCTCCGCCGTTCTGCTTTCTCATCGTCTCTTTCTCTTCCCTGCGTTCGGGCCGCTGCTCTACAACATATTCATTATCGTCGGCGGAGTCATTGGCGGACGCCACTTCGGAATCGCAGCGTTGGCCTACGGCGCATTAGTGGGAAGTGTGGTGGGACCCTTTCTGGCCAGCGTGATCGGCGCAGCCCGCATCGGTACGGGATACAGGCCTTCATTCGACATCCTGAACCCGGCGTTCCGCGAGTGGGTGCGGCTCTCGGTCCCGCTGATGCTTGGCGTCTCCCTGGTCACAGCCGACGACTGGATCCTGCGCCATTACGCTTCCAGCGGCATCGGCGACATTGCCCGCCTGAATTACGCGAAGAGATTGTTTGCCGTTCCGATTGCCGTGCTCGGGCAGGCCACCGGACAAGCCTCGCTGCCGTTCTTTGCGCGATTGTTCAACGAGAAGCGCCTGAAGGAATTCGCTGCGACGGTAAACGATTCGGTCTACCGCGTCTCCGCCGCGTCGTTTCTCGCCACCGGATGGATGATGGCCGCCGCCTTCCCGCTGATCGACTTGGTCTACCGCCGCGGCCGTTTCCTGGTTTCCGACACGCAAACGACGGCAGTTTATTTTTTCTGGTTTTCGCTTTCGCTGGCCCTCTGGTCCGCCCAGGGACTCTACGCCCGCGCCTTCTATGCCGCAGGCAACACCTTGACGCCAATGTTTGCAGTCACAGTAATCACGGGCGGTTCGTTGCCCGTGTATTCGCTGCTGTTCCATAGATATGGTGTAGTCGGCCTGGCCTGGGCTTCCGATATCGGCATCGGAGCCAATTTGCTGGCGCTGGCCTTGCTGCTGCACTACCGCAAACTGGTTTCGCTGAAAACCCTGCGCTGGGATGAAATAGGAAAGTCCGCTCTGACCGCGGTGATCGCCGGCGGCATCAGCTTGGAAGTCGCAAGAAGTGTAACGCCGTTTATTTCGGGTCACGGCAGCCGCACCGCGGACGTGTTGCAGCTCGCGTTAATCTCGATCACCTGGGCCGCAGCAGTTGCCGTCGGGCTGTGGCTTCTTCGCTCGCAGTTGCCCAACGACCTGCGCCGCCGTAGAGTTACGGCGTATCCGGCAGTTGCCGAGGGTGAGAGCAAAGAAATTATGGGAGCGGGAACGCAACCGTAAGATAGGCGACAAACAAAACGGCGGACATTCGCATTCCCTGCGAACGCCGCCGCTGATCTTCTTCCGTAACCATTGCCCCCGACCGAGACGTTTCCTAGCGCTGACCTACGCCCGTGCGCCAATCGCCGCCGGTTCGGGCGCTGCAACGCTCTTGTCTTCGCCGTTGGGCTTGGTCTGCCCGGGCTGGCCACCCTTGCGGATGTCGATGCCGCCCTTGAAGTAGGCGCCGTCTTCGATGGAGATGCGTGCCGCTACCACGTCGCCGGTGAGCGATCCGTCGCTGCGGATGTCGACGCGGTCACTGGCGGTCAGGTTGCCGCGCACTTTGCCCAACACCACAATCTCGCGGGCATTGATGTTGGCGGCGACCACCCCGTTACGCCCGATGGTGACGCGGTTGCCAGCCAGGCTGATCGAGCCTTCCACCCGGCCGTCAATGTAGAGTGATTCCGATCCGGTTACCTCGCCCTTGATCACCAGCGATTTACCGATGGTCGCCTGGTCCGCGGTGGTCGTGGTCGTAATCGCCGGACGCGACGCAACTGCGGGTTCATTCGCTATGGTAATGGTGGGCGCGCTCGGGGTAGACATGGTTGGACGCTCCGGCTCTGCTGGCCGCCCGGGGGTCTGAGGCTGATTCGTCGGCTTCCACATGGATGCAAAGTTCCTTTCCTTGTTGGGATTAGAGACCACGTGCCGCACTTACGTGACCAAATCGAATTGTACTCTGCAGTCTCATTCTGAGCGCTGTGGAAAACCCTTTATTTTCAACGAAGTTTCCTACCTTGATACCTACTTCTGTGTCCACGCGAGGCGCGGCACCGTATCTCCCGGCCGTCCATTTTGCTCTGCCACCGTGTAAGGATTCCCGAATAAACACTCCGCCGAACCACCATTCCACAGCCCCTCGGAGTATGCTTCTGGGATCGAAGATTTATCGAAGACCGAATCCAGCCTCGCGGGAGCCAGACATGCCAGAATCAGCCGTAGTCACTCCTCCAACCTTCAACATTGGCCAGCCTCAGCCCGGCGAGTACGCGCCTTACTACGAGCGCTATATTTCTCTGATTCAGGGCAACGACATTCTCGAAACGCTTGACCAACAGCGCCGCCAGACGATGCTATTACTCTCCGGCCGCGACGATGACGACGGCGACTTCCGCTACGCGCCGGAGAAATGGAGTGCCAAGGAAGTTCTCGGCCACGTCTGCGACACCGAGCGCATCTTCGCCTATCGCGCCCTGCGTATTTCACGCGCCGACGCTACTCCCCTCGAAGGCTTCGAGCAGGATGACTACGTACGCCACGGTCCTTTCGCGCATCGTCCGCTGGCCGATCTGGTCGAAGACTTCATCGCCGTGCGCCGCGCCACGCTTTCGCTGTTGCGCAATCTCGACCAAGCCGCGTGGTCGCGGCGCGGCATTGCCAACAAGAATGAAGTCAGCGTGCGGGCGCTGGCTTATATCATCGCGGGCCATGAGTTGCATCATCGGAGAATTCTGGAAGAGAAGTATTTTTCGGCGAGCCGCTGAGACTCGGATTCATGTCGTCACGCGCACTCATTGAACTGCTCCACGGCAAAGGAGCTCACGCCGACCCCGCGGCCTGCGTCGAAGATCTCTCAGCTGAATTAGCCGCGCGCCATGTTGCAGGCTTTCCACATTCGATCGGACAGCTTGTTTTCCACATGAACTACTGGATGACCTACGAACTGCGCCGCATTTGCGGCGAGAAGCCAGCTTATCCGGAGCACAATTCTGAGAGCTTCCCACCGGCGCCGGCGCCCGCCGACGCAGAAGAATGGGATCGGCTGCGAAATATCTTCGCCGACCTGCTGGCCAATTTCGCCGCTTTGGCGAATTCCGCTCCGAAAGAAATGCAGCGGGAGATCGAAACTGCGCACGAGGGGGATACGAAAGTCGCGGGAACGCTTGAGGCCGTGCTCTGGCAGATGGTCGCGCACAATAGCTATCATACTGGCCAGATCGCAGTGATCCGGCGGGCGCTCGGCGCGTGGCCGCCACGGGGCGGTGGAGACGCGTGGTAGGAACAGAGTCGCCAGGGGCTTGTCACTGGTGGTTGCTGCAAGGAGGATGAGACGATGAGAATCATTGCCGTTTGCTTGCTGTTGCTTCCACTCCTGCTCAAGGCGCAGACCGGCACGGACGCGGATGAGCACGCCATTCGCGCGGTGGTTGACCGGTTCGTGGACGCATGGAATCGCCACGATGCCAAAGCATTTGCGGCGGTGTTTGCCGAAGACGCAGACTTCACCAACGTGCGAGGCATGGGCGTGAGCGGCCGCGCGAGGATTGAAGCCTTCCACGCGCCCCTGTTTGCCACCATCTTCAGCAAAAGCCACCAGGAATCTACCGACATCAAGACGCGGTTTATCCGTCCTGACGTTGCAGCCGTCGATGTGCGGTGGAAGATGACAGGCGCTATGGACGCGCAAGGCAATCCTCGGCCGGAGCGGGAGGGACTGTTGAGCTTCGTGATGGCAAAGAATGCGGCGCAATGGGAAATCGTGGTAATGCACAATCTGGATATCTCGGCGCTGCCACCACCTCCCAAATGAAGGTGGGGTATTCTGACAGCTCCGCATGCTTTCCGATTCCACCATCCTGAAACACATCGCCCGGCAGCCCAAGCGCGCGGCCGGATTCAAACAGCTGGTGCGTGAACTCGGCCTGCACGGCGAAGCTCGTGGAGATCTCGACGCGCATCTGCAGAAGCTGGTCGCCGCAGGCGAGCTGGTTCAATTGAATTCCGATCGCTACGCTCTGCCGCAACCCGCCGCCCACAAGAATGACAAGAACTTGGTCGTCGGCCGCCTCACCATGCACCGCGACGGCTTCGGCTTCGTCATCCCCGACGCTAGTTCCCTGAGTCCCTCTCTCAAATCGCGGCTTGTGGGAGATATCTTCATCGCGCCCCACGCCATTGGCAACGCCATGCACGGCGATCGCGTGCTCGTCGATATCGTCGCCACTCGTCCCGATGGCCGCGCCGAAGGCCGCATCGTGCGGCCGGTGGTGCGCGCGCATCCCACCGTGGTTGGGATTTTTCACTACGGCGCCCGCCATAATTCCGTGAAGCCTATCGACAGTAGGATCACGATGGACATCGTGATCCCAGCCGGAATGGAGTATCCCGAAACTGTACCGCCGCCGTCCCCGGCGGCGCTACAAAGAAACACTGTCGACCGCGTGCTCGGCGACGAAGCCGCGCGCCGCGCGAAATGGGACGATCTCGAAGGCGTAGTCGTCGATGTTGAAATCACCGACTGGCCCACACCCACGCAAAATCCACGCGGCCGCGTCATTGAAGTCCTCGGCCGGCAAGATGACTTCGGCGTCGACGTCGAAATCACCATCCGCAAGTTTCATTTGCCGCATCACTTTCCCGCGGCAACGCTCGAGGAGGCGCAGAACATACCCGCCGTCATCCCGTCGCAGGAACTTCGCCACCGCCGCGACTTCCGCGCCCTGCCCATCGTTACCATCGACGGCGAAACCGCACGCGACTTCGACGATGCCGTCACCGTGCGCAATCTCGCCAATGGAAATTTCGAGTTGCAAGTTCACATTGCCGACGTGGCCCAATATGTCACGCCAGACTCAGCGCTCGACCAGGAAGCGCGCCTGCGCGGTACCAGCGTCTACTTCCCCGACCGAGCCGTGCCCATGCTGCCGCTCGAACTATCGACGGACATCTGCAGCCTGCGGCCGCACCTTGACCGGTTGGTGCTGTCGTGCGTGATGCAAATCGATCCCCACGGCGAAATCGTCGGCTACGAGCTGAGCGAAGGCGTGATCTGCTCTGCCGAGCGCATGACCTACACTGCCGTCAATGCCGTGATTGAAGGCGATGCCGCCGCGCGCGAGCGTTACGTGGCGCTTGTGCCCACCTTCGAACTCATGCGTGATCTGGCGCTGATCCTCAACCGCAAACGCCAGCGCCGTGGATCGATTGACTTCGACCTGCCGGAGCCGGTCATCGAATTCGACGAATTCGGCTTGATGAAAAGTATTACGCGCTCGGAGCGCAACATTGCCCACCGGCTGATCGAAGAGTTCATGCTCTCGGCCAACGAGTGCGTTGCCCAGTATCTGGAATCGAAGCGTATCGCTTCGTTATATCGAATTCACGAAAAGCCGGATGCCAAGCGCGTTTACGATTTCGAAGTGATCGCCGCGACTTTCGGCTATTCGCTGGGCGTAGGCGCGCTGCCCATTCACCGCGTGCAGTTCAAGACCGACCGGCGCGCGGCACGCGGTGGTGGCAAGCAAGCGCGCACCATCGAAGTTCCCAAGGATGTTCACATCACTCCACGCATGTACCAGAAGCTGGCCGCCAAAATCGCCGGCAAGCCAGAAGAGCGCATTCTGAGCTACTTGATGCTGCGCTCGCTGAAACAGGCGCGCTACTCCGAGGAAAACCTCGGCCACTTCGCGCTGGCAGCTACCAGTTACACACATTTCACATCGCCCATCCGTCGCTATCCCGACCTGGTCGTGCACCGCATCTTGAAAGAAGTGTTGCGCGATTCGGCGGAGACTCACGAAGGCGAAGTTCCGTTGGGAATATTCCCTGCTGCATCAAATACCGTGGAAGAGCGGCGCTTTAGCGCCGCGTCGAGAGATCTGGATAACGGGGTTTCAGCCCCTGAGGCGTCGCGGGGACAGCCGCGCCGCCTTGACACCGACGCCCCATCGCCCTGGTCCAAACGCCGCGACCATGCTGGGCACCGAGAAGCCCACGAGCCCTTGGGCGGCCCAATCTCGCTCGACGAACTCCACGACATTGCCGAAGAGTCCAGTCAATCCGAACGCCGCGCCGACGAGGCCGAACGCGAATTGATGGAGTGGAAGAAGGTCAAGTTCATGCAGGACCGCGTGGGCGAAGACTTCGACGGCCTGATCACCAGCGTCACCAAGTTCGGCTTCTTCGTCGAACTCACCGACTTGTTCGTCGAAGGTCTGGTCCCGCTGAACACGCTCACCGATGACTTCTACACCTACCACGAGAACACTCGCCAGATCATCGGCCAGCGCT
>PMSQ01000140.1 GCA_003168355.1 Acidobacteriaceae bacterium
GCATGCCTGGCGGCTGCGGTCCACCCGGGGGTTGCGGCCCTTGTTCGGGAGCCCCCGGCGGGAAGTCGTTCACCTTATTCTCGGCCGTGCTTTCGGACGTTGCACCATGCGCCACGATCTTTTCCACGATGCTGCTACCCAACAGTGAGAAAGCGCGTTGCGCCACCGTCTCGCCCACGGAGCGAGCGATGACTGCGGTTACAGCGGATTGAGTTTCTGCACTGCTGCCGGACGCGGCTCTGGCATTTTGCAAGAGACTCGTCAGCAACTCACGCTCCCGGAAGCTCAGGATTCGGTCATCCTGCATTAACGTTTCAGAAAAAGCATCGAGAATCTGCTTCGCCGTCATTGAGCACACTCCTCCCTTGTAGTTACCCGGACGTCTTAGTTCCTGTGGGATCGAAATGGGAAGCGCTATCGCGGAGACATTAGCAGGAAACTAACGAATTATCAAACAGAATTTTTACAACGAATTGCGTTCGCGGTTCTTAAATTTGAAAACCACTATCTTCCGGCCATCGCACCTACCATCGAATGAAAAATCCGCATCCCGTCGGTGCAGCCGAGTACCGTCTCTGCCGACCGTTCGGGATGGGGCATCATGCCCACGACGTTGCCGCCCGCGTTGCAGATGCCGGCGATATTGTCCATAGAGCCGTTGGGATTGGCTGCAGGCAAAGTCTCGCCGGATGGCGTGGAATAACGAAACACGATGCGGTTGTCGCGGCGCAACCCTTCCAATGTTTCCCGATCGCAGAAATAGTTCCCTTCCATGTGGCCTATCGGGATGGTCAATACTTCTCCTTGCGAACAAGCGTTAGTGAAGGAAGTCGCAGCATTCTCCACCCGCACCTGCACCGGCTTGCAGACGTATTTCAGGCCGGTGTTGCGCATGAGAGCTCCCGGCAAGAGGCCCGACTCGCACAGGATCTGAAAGCCATTGCAGATTCCCAGCACCAGCCCCCCACCATCGGCAAAGCGGTGGACCGACTCCATCACCGGAGAGAACTTCGCAATCGCGCCGGTCCGCAGATAATCCCCAAAAGCGAAGCCTCCGGGGACAATGATGGCGTCGCAGTTCTCCAGATCGTGCGACTCATGCCACAAGAATGTCACCGGCTGCTTGGCGACCTGTTGAACGGTCCAGTAGGCATCGTGGTCACAGTTAGAGCCGGGAAATATAATGACTCCAAATTTCATCGACTGTCCTTGATGGGTTTGGATTTGTGCTCAGTTTAGCACGTGCGGTTTCGTCGGCTGCAAGGGAGCACCACATCTTTCCAATGGAAGAAAGCTGGCCGCGAATTTTGCAGCCAAATCATTCGCAGCCGAATCAATGGACCGCGACATCCGGATTCGAGGGAGGCGGAATCGGCGGCGACGAAATCGTTGGCGGGATTTGAGGACCGGCTTGGGAGGGTCCGGGCAAAGCTTGGCCTGGGTCTGGTTCGGGTTGCGTCGGCGGGACCTCAGGCAACGTTTGATGTGGAATCCCTTTGGCCTTCACGATCGCCCAGTGCCATTCCTGGTCGGGAAAGAGAGCGAAATTCAGCTGGGTACGAAACAGCGCAGTCGCTTCCGGGGCGGCGGAGCCCTTTACCCGCAAGAGGACTGTAACATCGGGCTGCTTCGGGAACGAGTCTTGCAATTGTTGCGCGGAGCCGCCCGCCACTGCGGGAACAATTCGTGCTGGGCCATAGTAGGAAGTGGCATCGCCGGCATCGGGACGTCTAACAATAGTCAGACCGATCACCACCTCACGCAATTCCCATGACGTTCCGTTGTGCATCGAGACCTGCAGCGAATCTCCATCGATCGTGGCCGGACCGTCCAGCTTGGCGAGCTCGCTGCGCGGCAACTCGTCCAGCATCAATGGATCGTTAAGCAGCGAACTGGTCTTTGCACTAAAAGAAAGACTGCAGGTAACATCGGGGGAAGAAACCTGAAAGTTCTTCCCGAAGGGGTCGAGCGAGAACACCAGCGACGACCCGGCCGCATGCCTGCCTTCGGCATCGTCCATAACTTTCGAAAGGTTATCGTTGTCAATGACCGTCTCAGACGAAGCAGTTTTTTTTCGAAAACTGCGCGCCACATCTCCGAGGGGCGTGTCATCGCCGTCCTCTTGCGCGTAAACACAGGGCGGCAGGGCCAGCAGGAGCATTCCCACGACCAGCAGGACCCACTTCAGACGGCTTGAGGTAAGCACTCGCAAAAAGAGTTCCAGAGTCCACAAAAGACATCCCAAAACCATTCTGCCGCAACCGAAGGGCGAGCGGAGATGGCATCGCGACCGCGAGAACACGATTGGTCACCCGTGGTAGATAACCCAGGATCGCGGTGGTCCTTCCAGAATTGTAGTAAGAATCGGGGCAAAGCAGAGATGACTCGGGCAAACCGAAGGACTAGCACTTCCGCGCGGAGGGAAAAGAAGTGGGCGTGCGCTGACGAAATGGAAGCGCAACGGGACGCACGCCCAAGACCTTGGCCTGAAACTTTCTACAAAAGGCCCGAAGACCGCAAACGCGAGACTGGATCAGCTACTGGCTGCCGCCTGAATACCCAGCGTGCCACCGCAAAGCCCAGAGCTGCATAACACAGATGCATGAACCTCATGGATACCCCCAAATCTCCGAACCAGTCTCACCTCAGGGGGAGGATCAGCATCACTATCGGCAACATAGCAGTGGACGTGAGGGTGTACAAGGCACAACCGTGCCATCTCAGTGGCACGGAAGTAATACGGCATCTTTTGCCAACGTGTTATCAGGAGTGGGCGCCGAGTGTTACTCCTCAATGAGCGTCAGCGTTGTCCGCTTCTCCGGTTCGACCGGCGGGTGTAACCACGACTGTAGAAAGGCTGCCTTCCACCGTCAGTTTCTGGAAAGCTGCCAAATCGCGACGCTGCAAGTCGTCCCAACGGCTGAGCAACTCGCCGCTTTGCCGCTTCAGCTTCTCAAACTGCAACTGCTCGGCCTCTGTTGGAGCCGAATCCGCGCTTCCAACATCGATCGCAAGGAAGGCGAGCTTCGCGTCAAGCTGCGGTGGGTAGGCCAACGAATCCTCGTTCGCGCTAATGGTCAGGTTCACGATTTGATCGCGCACCTCTATCAATTTTTTATCGAGATCATCTGCTGAGGCCGCAATCGTTTTTGTGCTGGCGTTCTCCGGCAACCGCCGTTTGAGGCCGGTCACTTGCGAGCGCACATCCTGAATCTGGTTGACCGCGTCGTAAACCCGGTTCAGCTCCTCATGAATCTGCGTCAGCATGCTGAACTGCTGTGCCAGATCGGCCGCGCTGACGTTCACCCGGGGGTCCAATTTCACCTCCAGAGGCACAATCTGGCTCTCGCCGCCCACCGTCAGCCGCACTTGATACTGGCCTGGCGCAGCCACCGGTCCCTTCGCGCCGGCGTTGTACTCCCACAGGTAATAATCGGGAACGCGATGGGCTTCTTCATAGCGCAAATTCCATACGAAGCGGTTTAAACCAGCCTCCAGCTTGATCTGCTTTTCCGGTTTCTTGTCGTCAGGATCGAGGGGTTCGTCGGGCAACTCTGTTTCAGCACTCGAATATTTGCGGATCGACTTTCCGGAAGCATCCAGGATCTCCAACTTGGTTTCTGCGCCCGTTTTCGGCGCATCTTTCAGGTAAAAATAAATCACAGCGCCGACCGGCGGATTCTGCCCCGTCCGCTTGGATGGATGGAGCTCGCCGCCTGCTCCCGCCTGAATGCGGTACGCCGTTCCCGGCGTGTAGAGATGAACATCTTTTTTCGCCACGTCGTCGCTGAATTGGCGCAAAGGACTGATGTCATCGAGAATCCAAAAAGCTCTTCCGTGCGTGGCGACCACGAGATCATTGTCCTTGATTACGAGGTCGTGTACCGGCGTGGTCGGCAGATTCAGTTTGAGCGACCGCCAATCCGCACCGTCGTTGAAGGAAACATAGACGCCGTTCTCCGTTCCGGCATAGAGCAGCCCCCGCTTTTTGGGATCTTCTCTGACGGCCCGGACGAACGAGCCATCGGGGATTCCATTGGTTAGCTTCGTCCAGGTCTGGCCGTAATCGCTGGTCTTGTAGATGTACGGTTTAAGATCGTCGCTCTGATGGCGATCCGCCGCGACATAAGCTGTGGCAGCATCGTGGGGCGAAGCTTCGATCTGGCTGACGCGGCTCCATTCCGGCAGATCCTTAGGCGTGATGTTGGTCCAGCTTTTTCCCTCATCCCGCGTAATTTGAATCAGGCCGTCATCGGTGCCAACCCACAACAAACCTTTCGTGATCGGCGACTCAGCCAACGCAAAGATCGTGTCGTAGTACTCGGTGCCAGAATCGTCGAGAGTGATTTCGCCACCGGAAACGTGCTGCTTGCTCTTATCGTTGCGCGTGAGGTCAGGGCTGATCGCCTGCCAATGCACTCCACCATCCGTGGTCTTGAACAGACGCTCGCCCGCGTGATAGAGCGTGTTCGGGTCGTGCGGGGAAATCAGTACGGGTGCGGTCCACTGGAAGCGATGCTCCAGGTTGGCTGCGCCGTGAGCGTCGGAAAGCTCAGGCTGCTCGGTGATGGATTTCATCTGCCCGATGCGCTTATCGAAGCGCGTAATGTTTCCCTGGTAGTCGGCGGCATAAACGATATTCGGGTCGGGCGGATAAGGTGCGATGTAGCCGGCCTCGCCTCCGCCAACGTCGTACCAGTCTGAGCGATCGATGGAGCCGTCATCGCTGCGGCTGGTGATGGCAACCGTGCCGCTGTCCTGCTGCGCCCCGTAAACCCGGTAGGGCAGAGCCGTGTCGGTGGTCACGTGATAGAACTGCGCCGTGGGTTGATTGTCCTCGCGCGTCCAGTTCTTGCCGCCATCCAAGGTAACCGTGACCCCGCCGTCGTTGGCCGCGATCATGCGCCGCGTATCTCTCGGATCAATCCACAACCCGTGGTTGTCGCCGTGCGGAACTTTGACCTTGTTGAACAGGTGACCGCCGTCGGTGGACTTGAAGGTCTCGACGTCCATGATGTACACGACGTTTTCGTCTCGCGGGTCGGCGAAGATGTGCATGTAATACCACGGCCGCTGCCACAGGCTGTGACTGGGATTGACAAAGACCCAGGTTTCGCCGCCATCGTCGGACCGGTACAGCCCGCCGTCGGGATTGTGCGCTTCGATGAGGGCATACACTCGATCAGAATTTGCCGCAACGGCAATGCCGATGCGTCCATAAGGTCCCTTGGGCAGACCATGCTCGTCGAGCCGCTTCCAGGTCGCACCGCCGTCGTTCGAGCGGTATAGTCCGCTGCCCGGACCACCGCTGGTCATACTCCACGACGTGCGGCGCGCCTGCCAGAGCGCAGCAAACAGAATGTTAGGATTGTGCGGATCGAAGGCTACGTCGATGCCTCCGGTGTTCTCGTCCTTATAGAGGACTTTCTCCCAATTCTTGCCACCATCGACCGTGCGGAAAATACCACGTTCGGTATTTGGCCCGTAGGGATGGCCGAGAGCAGCCACGAAAACGATGTCCGGATTGTTGGGATTGATGATGACTTTGCCGATGGCGCGGCTGTCGCGCAGGCCAATGTTCTTCCAGGTTTTGCCTCCATCGAGCGACTTGTAGATTCCGTCGCCATGAGAGATGTTGCCGCGTATGCAGGCTTCCCCCGTGCCAACATAAATAGTGTTGTGGTCGGAATTGGCCACCGCCAGGCTGCCAATGGCTCCGCTTCCCTCTTTATCGAAAACCGGCGACCAGGTCATGGCACCATCGGTCGACTTCCAAACGCCGCCGCCGGTCGCACCGAAATAATATATTGTGGGATCGCCGGGAATTCCGGCCGCGGTCAAGGAGCGGCCGCCGCGGAAGGGTCCGATTAGGCGATACTTCATGCCCTTGAAGAGTTTGTCTTCCGGCTTGCCGGATTCGTTTTCGCCTGGAGTGTTCTGATCGGCGCCGCTCGCGGTTGACGGCGGCGCCGCTTGCGTGGGCTTGGCCGCTTTCGATTGCCGCTCCGGTTTGGTCTGGGCAAAGGCCGCGCCCTGCGCCCAAAGCGCGAGGACGGCAAGAAACAGCGGCAGCCACCAAGTCATTGCAGTCTTTCCATATTTATTCACGCGAGACGTGTTTCGCCCACCCATGTTCGAATACCCCCAATGTGGAAAACGTGGAAGAAGATAGAGAAATGGATCGTTGCCATGTTAACGCGGCGCTGACCGAATGGAAAGCCCGGCCCGCACGGGGCGACCGCTTTTACTTCTTCGTGAGCAACTTGCGGGCGGCCTGGAGTTCTTTGCGTTTCGCAGCATCCACCTTCGGGTAGGAGAGACCAAGCTCTTCCAGTGTTTCCACGATGGCCGCCGAAACCGCCAGATGCGTAAACCATTTGTTGTCCGCCGGAATGACATACCACGGCGCATGCCTGGTTGCGGTGTTGCGGATCATATCTTCGAAAGCTTTCTGATAGTCATCCCAATATTCGCGCTCGTGAACGTCGGCCGCGGAAAACTTCCAATTTTTCGCTGGTTCATCCAGTCGCGCCAGGAAGCGATTCTTCTGCTCTTTCTTCGAGAGGTGAAGAAAAAACTTGCGGATCACGGTGCCGTTACGCCCCATGTGCCGCTCGAAGCTGCGAATGTCTTCGAAGCGTTCTTCCCAAATGTTTTTCGTCACCAGGGAAGGTGGAAGCATCTCGCTTGCGAGCACCTTGGCATGTACCCGCACGATCAACACCTCTTCATAATAGGAGCGATTGAAAATCCCGATGTGGCCGCGCTCCGGCAAATGCTGCGTCGTGCGCCACAGAAAATCATGCTGCAGTTCTGTAGCCGAGGGCGTCTTGAACGAGTAGACCTGGCAGCCTTCCGGGTTCACCCCTGACATGACGTGCTTGATGGTGCCGTCTTTGCCGGCCGCATCCATCGCTTGAAAAATAAGCAGCACCGACCAGCAATCCTGAGCATAAAGCTTGGCCTGCAACTCTTCCAGGCGCGCAATATCTTTTTGCAAGTGTTCTTTGGCTTCGTCGACCGAATGCCAGTGCCCGGTGTCGGCGGGATCAAAGTCTTTCAACCGGAAATGCTTACCGTTATCAATACGGTAGGATTTCGCTAGTTTGGCAGTTTTCATTGTCGGTCGCTCCGGCGATCTTGTAGGAGTCTACATCGTGGTGCGAAAGAAAGAGTGTCACGGGACCAGTTCGGCGCCTCAAACAATGACTGGCTTCTCTATGGTCACAGGCAGCTTCGCTTGCTGCCACGCATCAAACCCTCCAACTACATTGATCACATTCTGAAAACCGGCCCGCTGCAGCAAACTGCAGGCAATCATGCTGCGATACCCTCCCTTGCAATGCACCGCAATGGGAAGCTTGCGATCGATTTCTGGCGGCGCGACTTTGAAATTATCCAGTGGCCACCAGGAAGCGCCTGCAATGTGCCCGGCTTCCCACTCGGGCTCGCGGCGCACATCCAACACCTGCACTCCGGGACCTTGCAACCGCTCGCTGAGAGCTTCAACAGCAATCTGCGGCAGCGTAGACAAGGGCAATCCAGCGTCGCTCCACGCCGCAATGCCTCCTTTTAGGTATCCTCGCGCATCCTCGAGACCCACGCGTGCCAGCCTCATTCGCGCCTCCACCACGGCCTCTTGCGATTCCGCGATGAACACAGGACGTGCCGCCAAACCGAGCAACGCCCCTGCCCACGACGCAAACTGCCCCGACAACGCAATGTTCACCGATCCGGGCACGTGCCCAGCCGCAAACTCCTCGCCCGCACGCACATCGAGCGCAATTCCACCCTCCGCCAGAACCGCCTTCAGCTCCGCAGGCTCGACCGGAGGCAACCCAGGTAAGTCAGCGAGTGCAGACGCTCCGCTACGATTGATTTCCGCATCCTGCAGAAAGTATTCGGGACGAGCCGGCAAGTTGCTGGTTAACTGCTTAATGAACTCTTCCCTGCTCTCGATCTGCAACGCGTAATTGGTGAGCCGCTCCGTGCCGATCGTAGAACTGCGCTCGGCCCGCAGGTTGCGCCCGCAAAGCGAGCCGGCACCGTGCGCCGGGTAGACCAGAACATCATCGGGGAGCTTGAGAACTTTATTATGCAGACTGTCGTACAGCATACCCGCCAATTGCGCAGGACTATTGCGTTTGGAAAGATCAGGCCGGCCCACGTCTCCCAGGAACAGCGTATCGCCGGTCAGAACCGCCCACGGCGACAGAGACTTCTCTTCGTCGGTAATCACCAGGCACATGCTCTCGGGCGTATGCCCCGGCGTTTCAAGAGCCGTGATTAGTATCTTCCCCACTGGCAACTTGAAGCCGTCCCGCACAGCGACGTGAGGAAATGTTGCCTCGGCTTCTGCGCCGATATAGATGTTCGCGCCGGTTCTCGAGGCCAGCTCTCTGTGACCGGAAACAAAGTCGGCATGCAAGTGAGTCTCGAAGATGTGGCGGATGGAAACCTGATTCGCCTCCGCGGCCTTCAGGTAAATCTCTACGTCGCGCTGCGGGTCGACCACAACCGCTTCGCCCTCCGACGCCAGCATGTAGGATGCGTGCGCCAGACAACCCAAATAGAACTGTTCAAAGTGCATCGCTCTCCCCGCGCCAGATGCTCGACCCAATTCTATCCCGCGAGACCCGAGTCCCGCACGGCTTCTGGATCCCTCCGATCTCTTTGACCAAACCGCAAGGCCAGCATAGAATCCCTCTCGTCGAATGAACCGAACGGGGAACTCATGAAACGGGCCAGTTGGTGGGCTGTCTGCGGTGTACTCGCCGGAGTTTTTCTGCTTTCCAGCTGTGCCAGGCAAGCCCCGGAAGATTTCCAGAAGAGCCTGCAGGAGCAGCTCATCAACGCTAAGGCGGGTGACATCGTGAACCTGCCCGAGGGCAAGTTTCACTTCGACCGCACGCTTTCGCTCACCGCCAACGGGGTGACCATCCGCGGCAAAGGCATGGAGAAGACCATCCTTTCCTTCGCCGGACAGAAAACCGGGGCACAGGGCGTGCTGGTGAAGGCAAGTGACTTCACCATTGAGGACGTCGCGATCGAAGACACGGCCGGCGACGGGCTCACCATTCAGGGCGGTACCAACATCATCGTGCGCCGTGTGCGCACGGAGTGGACACGCGGGCCCAATTCAGCCAACGGCCCCTACGGCATCTATCCCGTGGAGTGCAAGAATCTGCTGGTGGAGGACTCCGTGGCCCGCGGCGCAGCCGATGCCGGCGTCTATGTGGGACAGTCGGAGAACGTCATCATTCGCCGAAACCGCTCAGAGTTCAACGTGGACGGTTATGAGCTCGAGAACTCCGAGAACCTGGATGCCTACGAAAACGTGGCCACGCACAACACCGGAGGAATGGGAATCTTCAACCTCCCGAATTTGCCTAAACAAGGCGGGCGGCACGTGCGCGCCTTCAACAATCAATTGATCGATAACAATACGTCAAACTTTGCCCCTAAGAGTCTGGGCCCGATCTACTATTTGCCGACCGGTACCGGCATGTACGTGATGGCAATCCGCGACGTGGAAATCTTTAACAACAATATTCAGAACAACAACACCGTCAACCTTTACATCATCAACTACAAGACCGGCGTAGATGAAGATTCCCTCCGCGATACAGCGGCATCTCCGATTACCCAGCAGGTCTTCGCTCCGGAAGACAAACGCTTTGACCCGTTTGTGCGCGACGTTTCTATCCATGACAACGACATCAGCGGCGGCGGCCAATCGCCGGATAACCGGGTCACGGGCGTGAAAGTGCTGGCTGCGGCGCTGGGCGGAAAACTGCCGGATATTCTCTATGACGGAATCGTCGATCCAACCTGGGGCCGCGGAGGAGCAAACCAGGGGCAGGTTTGTCTATCAGCCAATGGTGCTGCGACCTTCTTGAACTTCGATGCTGCAGGCCAGATGAAGCATCCGGTTCAGGATGTGAAGCAGTACGGCTGCTCGCTGGCTCCGCTTACAGCTGTCTCCCTCCCACAGAGCACTGGGAACACGGCAGCGGGACAGAAATAATGTCGCGGCGGGGCTGGTGGCTGATTGCGGGATGCGTGCTCGTTTCTCTCGCCATACTCGCAGGCTGTGGACGTCTCTGGCAACGCGAAGTGCAGGCGTACATCGAGGCGCCGTTTCCGGCAAAGCTTTCTGCGTGGCATCTGTTCACAGCGCACTCTCCCGCGCTGCAACCGAACCGGGGCGTGATCCCTTATGATCTGAACACGCCGCTGTTTTCCGACTACAGTGATAAGTTCCGCTTTGTATGGATGCCGCCGGGAACGTCAGCCCGGTACGCGGACGACGGGCCCTTCGAATTTCCCGTCGGGACCGTGCTGGCCAAGACTTTCGCTTTCCCGCTCGGCGTCCAGGGAGCAGATAAGCTGATCGAAACGCGGCTGCTGGTGCATGCGAAAACAGGCTGGGTGGCGCTGCCATACATCTGGGATAACCGACAGAATGATGCCACCCTGCAACTTGTACCGGATCCGGTGCCAGTAAAGTGGACCGACCGCGCCGGCAAGCCACATGATTTCACCTACGTCATCCCCAATGCCAATGAGTGCCGCGAATGCCACGACAACCAGAAAGTGCTGCTTCCCATCGGGCCGAAGGCGCGCAACCTGAATAAAGACTACGCCTATGCCGACGGCGCCGAGAATCAGCTTGTGCGCTGGAATCGCCTGGGTTACTTGCAGGGTCTGCCCGCCGTCTCGACCCGTCCGATAGCGGCGAAGTGGAATGACCCCGGTAGCGGATCGTTGGCCCAGCGCGCACGGGCTTACCTGGACAACAATTGCGCCCATTGCCACCAGCCGGGCGGCCAAGCGGGCTATACCGGCGTGGATTTTCGCCTGACTCAAACCGACTTGGCTCACCAGGGATTGTGCAAGTCGCCAAACTCCGCAGGAGAGGTGGGCGCTCTGCGCCACGACCTGGTGCCTGGACACCCTGACGAATCGATCCTGATTTACCGCTTGGAATCGACCGCGCCGAAGGTTTCAATGCCGCCGCTCGGACGCGACGTGGTTCACGAAGAAGGCGTGGACCTTCTGAGCCAGTGGATTACGTCTTTGCCGGGTAGATGCGGTGGCGCTAGTGACCGTACTCGGTTGCCGTGAGCTAAATCCCGCAATCCTCAATTCAGCATCACTTGCGCATGTATGTACGAATAGCAACTGGGAGTTGATGCCGCAGCCTTGTCCGGCGCTCCTGGTTCCCAAAAACAATACCTTCTTGACATCGGTCATGGAGATGGAGTAGGTTTGCGCCCCAAGTTTGGTGCACAGGCCTGAAATAGGCCGGAAAGAGAGTACACCGTCCATGTCGACGCTGAAAAAGTTGTTGTCGAGCCTGCTATTGCTGGCCATCGCGGCTGTATCCGTCGTGGCTGAAAGCAATGAGGCAAAAACGGCAAAAGACGCGGAAACACCCGCAACTGCTGCAGAAGCGACTCCTGCTGCGGCAAGCCCGAGCCTAGCTCCGACCGCCGCGAACGCCAATGTTACGGCGCTGCTGGGCGTGCTGGTAATGAAAGGAGTTTTGGCGCCCGCCGAGGCCAACTCCATTCGGAATGCGGCTCCTGATGCCGAATTTCAGCTTCTGGTGGAAGCTCTCAACCGCAAAGGATTACTGACCGCGGCGGATTTATCCGCGGCCACGAGCCCGGCAGCGCAACCGACAGCCCCGGCAGCGGCTCCGGTTGAGGTTCCGGAAACTGTGTCGTCGTCGCTGGCGGGTCCGGATGCTTCGCCGCAGCAACCCCAAACCCCGCCGCAGCCACCTTATCCGTCGCGGGTAGCGGGCGAGCTGCCGCCTCCCCCACCTGGGGTGGTAACGGCGGTGATTCCGGTCCGCGTGTTCCCGATCGACCCGCCGAAGACAGGAGGTCTGGCCGGGATTAAGGCTGGTCCAATCACGCTTGCACCTTACGGCTTCATCAAGGCGACGGTCATCCATGACAGCAGCGACCCCGATGGCGATGACTTCCCGTTTCCCGGCATATGGCTGAATTCCGCGAGTATTTTGAGTACCGGCCCGACCCAGGATCCGGAGGTCCACGTCAAGGCGCGGTCCACCCGCTTTGGGCTTAACATCGAATGGCCGGATATTTCAAAGAACCTGACGCTGACCGGTAAGATCGAAGGCGACTTCGAAGGCAACTTCAGTGAGGTCGACAACCGCGACGTTTCGTCGATCCGCAGCAATCAACCGCAACTGCGTTTGGCATTCGTCCGGATGGATTACCACGCCAGCGAGGCCACCGACATTTTCTTTGTGGGCGGACAGGACTGGACGCTTTTCGGATCCGGCGCAATGGAAAATATAGTGGAGACCACCTTCAATGGCGCATTTTGGGGCAACATTTACACCCGTTCTCCACAACTGCGGGTGGGCTTCGTGCAGACCCTTAACAAGGAGCACAACATCAAGTTCGAGCCTCAATTTGGAATCATGATGCCCAGCTCGGGTCAAATCCTGAAGCTCGGGTCGCTCGGTCTCGCTGGCCAACTCGGGCAAGGCGAGCGCGAAGGCGCAGACGCTGATCGTCCCGAGTATGAAGGCAGAGTGGCCTTGAGTTTCCAACTCGATAAGGCCAAGGGCGTCGCCCCGGCACAAATCGCGCTGGCTGGATTCCGTTCCCGGCGCACGTCGATCGTGCCCAACAGCTCCTACGGCTTCGCCGATTGCGGCACGGCGACCGCGAATGTGCTGGATTGCTCTTTACAGCAAGCTTTTCCCAACGGCTTTGAAGCTTCCAGCAAAATGTGGGGCGGCCAACTCGTGGCGCAATTGCCCACCCGATGGTTTACCTTGGTGGCGAGCGCCTATCGCGGAGGCGACTTGCGCTTCTACTTCGGCGGCCAGATTAACTCTTTCGCCACCGATGTGGCCGGGCTGACTGCCGTATCCGCGCCATACGTAACTACAGATGGCGGTCCTCTACTTGCTGCCGGTGGCGCCGTCCTCGGATGCACCGCCGCACTTGTCGGCGGAGCATGCCCCGCCGGGAGCGCCGTGATTGCTCCCCAGGTGCCCATCCGGTCGTTCGGCGGATTCTTACAGCTCGGCTTGCCGCTTTCCCGGTGGTTCAATGCCGACCCACATGGCCACAACGCGGGCTGGCAGCTTTTGTTCACCATCGGCAAGGACCAGGTGAATGATCGGGACCTGAATAATCCTGGTTTTGTTGCCGCCTACAACGGCGGTGGCACTGCCCCATTGCCCCTTTTGATGGGCAAGACGGCGATTGGAACCCTGTACTACAAATTCAACAACTGGTGCCAGTTCGCCTTCGAGCAGTCGGTTTACGCCACCCGCTTAGAAGACCACCTCACGCTATACACAATTGCTGGACAGCAGTCCAACGAATGGCAGGATCACCGCACCGAATTCGGGCCGATCTTTACGTTCTAGACCGACCCTCAAACCCCAGCGGGCCCAAACCGGGCCCGCGGGGTTCCGGGCGGGTCGCTGAAATGGCCAGTGCAGATTGAGGGCATTGGCTACCAAAGAAGGGGGACGGGCTCCATTCGGACGACGGCCCGCTGTTGAGCCTGTCGTCCCAAACTTCTTCCAGCGGGGAAAGCTATTGTGCGGGACACGCCAGGGGGAGCAAAATGTACCGAAACTGCGCGACTGGCTTGCAGAATCGGTCGGGCATCCGCAGTGTTTGGAGGAGTTGGTTTGATGAGTATGCGTAGAATTGCAGCTTTGCAGGCGGGTCTCTTGTTGGTGGCCATGTCAGCGAACGCCGACTCGCCGAAAAACACGGTTCGAATCACCGTTCTGGATTCTGTAACTCGAGCGTCGACCCCTGACAACAACAACGGTGTCCCCCAGAATTGCGAACAACTTACTTTCGACGCATATTGCCGTTCCACTACAAACGTGCCACTGGTGAGTACCTTGCTCGTGCAGGAAGACAACGAGCCGCCGTTCCGCATCAGTTGCACCATCGAATCGAAATACTCCAGATGTACACCCCTGCCCAAGGGAGAAAGCTTCGACGCCAAAAGAGAGAAACACGGCCTTGAGGTGTACTACGTGGATGACAAAGGCAAGACACGAAAGCAGTTGTACACTCTGGTCGCAACGAACGCAAAGGAAGGTCAACCGGCGACTGCAGCCACGGTTGCGGCTCAGCCAGCCCCGCCCGCCACCCCGCCAACCCAGAGTTCACCGGCTCTCGCTCCAGTTCCAGCAGTTGGCTCCGCCCAGAAGATCACTCCAGACAAGGCAGAGAAAGTAAAGTGCAATTTCACCTCGACGCCGCGGGGCGCGGAAATCACACTCGACGGTAACTACGTGGGCAGCACACCATCAGAGATCAATCTGAACGCCGGAACTCACACTGTCGTACTGTCGATGCCGGGATTTGCCCAGTGGAAGCGGGATCTCACGGTCATGCCAGGATCGGACTTAACCGTAGGGGCAATTTTGCAAAAGCAGTAGCAGTGAGCAGAGATGCAGGTCCTCGAAAAAATTGGCGGCAGTTAACGGAGAAAAACTATGGCGAATGCTGCAGTGGCGGGAACGAACAACGCGGAGTACAGCATCTGGCGCGTGATTATGGCCTCGTCGGTCGGCACCATGATCGAGTGGTACGACTTCTATATTTTCGGCAGCCTGGCGGCCATTCTGGGCCCAAAGTTTTATCCGCCGGGCAACGACACATTCGCCTACATCGCTTATCTCGCGACCTTTGCGGTCGGCTTCCTGGTGCGGCCTTTCGGCGCGCTGTTTTTCGGCCGCATCGGCGACCTCGTGGGACGCAAATATGCCTTTCTGGTAACGCTTTCCATTATGGGCTTCTCCACGTTTGCCATCGGCCTGCTGCCGTCCTTCGCTACCGCCGGCTGGTTCGCACCCATCGTGCTGCTTCTGATCCGGATCTTGCAGGGCCTGGCACTGGGCGGAGAGTATGGCGGCGCTGCAGTTTACGTGGGCGAGCACGTCCCCGACAATAAGCGCGGTTTCTATACCAGCTTCATCCAGATCACGGCCACGCTGGGACTTTTCGTCTCACTCATCGTGATTCTGGTTACACAGAATTCGATGTCGAAGGAAGATTTCTCGGCTTACGGCTGGCGCATCCCTTTCCTCATCTCCATCATCCTGGTGATCATTTCACTCTACATCCGCCTGAAGATGAAGGAGTCGCCCATCTTCGCGCAGTTGAAGAGCGCGGGAATGACTTCCACGCAACCGCTCAAAGATGCCTTCACCAAATGGGCGAACCTGAAACTCGTCCTGATTTCGCTTTTTGGTGCGACCGCCGGGCAGGGCGTGGTCTGGTATACGGGGCAGTTCTACGCTCTGTTCTATATGCAGACCATTCTGAAAGTGAATGTCAAAACCGCCAACATTGTGGTCGCGATCGCCCTGCTGATTGGGATGCCGTTCTTCACCGTGGTGGGCGCGCTTTCTGACCGCATCGGCCGAAAGAAGCTTATGATGGCGGGCTGCCTGCTCGCAGTTCTTACCTACATCCCGATCTACAAGGCCATGGAACGCGCCGCGGGGAACAATGTGGTCACGGTCAAATCCACCCGCAACAAAATCACCGGCGCGATTGGACTCACGGCGATGACTACGGACCCCACCGGAGCGTTGGTGCCGGTGAAGGAAGCTACGAATCCTAATCTCACCATGCTGGTGCTGCTGATTTTCATTCAGGTTCTTTACGTGTGCCTGGTCTACGGCCCTATCGCCGCCTACCTGATTGAGGCTTTCCCGGCGAAAATTCGCTACACGTCACTTTCTTTGCCATATCACATAGGGAACGGCGTGTTTGGCGGATTGTTGCCGTTGATCGGCCTCTCGTCCGTTGCGGCCACCGGCAATATTTATGCCGGCCTCTATTACCCGATGATCATTGCCAGCATAACGTTTATCGTGGGAAGCCTGCTTCTGAAAGAGACGCGCGGTGTGCGCATCTGGGATGAAGCCGGAGGAAAGGTAGCGGCAGCGGACTGATGGGCCAGCACTGCGCCTAATTCTGCGGTCCGAACTGCTGATCCTCAAACACGGGCTGGGCTCGGCAAAAACTGTGCTTTGCTGCATCCGCTACTTGCATAGTTGTCCGCAACGTCATAGCGCGATACAGCATCTCAGTTACGGAGTGAAAACTATGCCTGCGAAACATAAGCACGACCGGGATGAACTGGAATCGAATTCGGCTGGGCAGTCTGGCGATATTCAGCAACTATCGGATGTAGCGGCTGCGGATTCTGAGAGTGTGGAGGAACTGGTCGAAGAAGGAAACGCGTTCGAAGCAGCCGCCGTAGACGGTGTGGAAAATGCCAAAGATCCGGATGTGTCTGAAGTGACTACGCGCCAGGTTGCAGAGGACGACGTCCCTCCAGAGTATTTAGACGAACAATGATTCGTAAGACTGTCCGCTGAAGCTTTTTCTCCGCCCGGGACACATCTGTTCCATATCGCTTGGGCGGAACTCCACGGTGTATCGTATCGGTCCGTCCGGCAATTACGTCAGTAACTTGGGACGGTTCGCCCGCCAGCAGACAATACAAATGGCGCCGCAGACATTCCTCGGGAGCGGGGAGCACTGTGCGCTGAAGACTGGGATCGGCATGCGGCTTAATGCGCCCGAATCAGCTCGACATCAGACTTTGAAGCCGCAGATGTGTATCTATGGATGATCGCAGGAGCGAACGTTTCGGCCGCTACGAGATCCTCACCGAGTTGGGACGCGGAGCCATGGGTATTGTCTACAAGGCACGCGATCCCAAGATCAACCGCGTGGTCGCGGTCAAAACGGTTTCGCTCGAAGGCCAACCACCGGAGGAGGAACGCGAGTATCGCGAGCGTTTCTTCCGCGAAGCCGAGGCTGCGGGACGCCTGTCTCATCCAGGGATCGTAACCATCTTCGATGTGGGCGAGGA
>PMSQ01000021.1:0-24448 GCA_003168355.1 Acidobacteriaceae bacterium
TCTTCAATGTGCCGCCGCATCGCAGCCTTCGCCGATTCAACGTCCTGACGCTTGATCGCCGCCAGAATCCGCTGGTGGCCGGCCAGAGATTTTCGTGGGCGTCCCTCCACCTGCAAAGAGCGTTCCCGCGTTTCGCGCAGCAGATCCATGAGAATGTCGAGGACCTTCAGCACCACACTATTACCGGAAGCCAGAGCGACGCTGTAGTGGAATTCCGTATCTTCGGCGACGGTCGTTTCCCCGCGAGACAGCTTTGCTTCTTGCCGTTGCAGAATCTCTTCCATCTCCGAAATTTCGTCGGCAGAAGCGTGGGTAGCGGCGCGCGCGGCCAGCGGCGGTTCCAGCATCTTGCGAAAATCCAGGAGTTCACTCACCAGTTCCCGCCGGCGTTTTAGCGCGTTGGCAAAAGGATTGACCGTCGACTCGGCGGCGGCTTCGCGGACGATCGTGCCCGCCCCTTGGCGTGGTTCAACCAGGCCCATCAGTTCCAGGCCCCGGATCGCGTCTCGAATGGAACTGCGGCTTACTTGAAGCATCTCCGCAAGCTCACGCTCCGAAGGAAGTTTGTCCCCGGGTTTCAACTTCTTCAGGATCAAGCGTTCAATCTGCCTGGCGACTTCTTCGTAGACTTTGTTCTTTCGAACCGCCTCGAAGTCCGATTTGACCGGCATTGCCAATTGCGCGCTCCAAGTGGTCCGATAAGTGGACCAGCAGACGAGAGGAGTATACCCCCATTGTCAAGCCTCTAGCAAATATTCTTGTAGGGCAAAGAAAAAAAACTTCTGGCCTTCACTTCTTGTCATAGTCTGCTCATTGTGCTGGCTGCCGTGCACATTCTGCCAGTAACTTTGTGCAGTTGTAAACCGTCCGGGTGCAGGTCATGGGCAACCCCACGCGCTCCCCCAGTTCCACCACCGCGCCTACCAGCGCTTCCAATTCCATTGGCCGTCCCGCTTCAAGATCCTGCAACATCGAGGTCTTGTGCTCGCCAACTTTTTCCGCGCCTGCGATTCTCTGCTCGATGGAAATAGGCAGCTCCATGCCTAATTTGCTGGAAACTTCCTCAACTTCCCGCATGATGCTCCGGATCACGGACGAAGTTCCCGGATCGCGCGCGATCTGCGCCAGAGTGGCGCGCGTCAGTGCGCTGACGGGATTGAAAGATGCGTTCCCCAGAACCTTTACCCAAATTTCGTGCCGGATGCGAGTAGTCACCGGACAACGCAAGCCGGAGCTAATGAGCGCTTCTGCAATCGCACGGATGCGGTCGGAACGTGTGCCGTCGGGTTCGCCCAGAGTGATTCGATTGCCCTCCGTATGTTGAATCACTCCCGGTTCGGAAATCTCAGTGGCGAAATAAATGATGGAACCCACGACTCGCCGCGCTTCGATGGCCGAGGAAATCACACCGCCGGGATCGACCCGCTCCAGACGTAGTCCTTCCCATTCACCGCCGAAACCCTCAAAGTACCACCACGGAATTCCATTTTGCGTGCTGACGACCGTGGTATCTGGCCCTAGGACCGGCCTCAAGTGGGGCGCAAGCTGCGGCAATCCGTGCGCCTTCACTCCCAGAAAGACAACGTCCACCCGGCCCGCTTCTTCGAGAGAAGCAGCGATTGTAGGCCGCGCCGTGAAATCTCCCTCGCTGCTCTTTACCTGTACGCCGCGCTCCTGCATGGCGCGAAGATGCGGCCCGCGCGCGAACAGCGTGACATCGAATCCGGCATGTGCCATGCGCGCACCGATGTAGGCCCCGATTGCCCCCGCCCCGGCGATCAGAAATCTCATTCGTGCTCACCTGCGAGCACGGCGGCGACTGCCCGCCGTCGAATTTTTCCAGTCGCGGTCGTCGGAATACTCTCGACCAGATAAATCTTCGTTGGACATTTGTATTCCGCCAGAAACTCGCGGGAGTGTCTAATGAGTTCCGCTTCGGTGGCGCCGTGCGGTTCATGCAGGACAACGGCTGCTGACACTTCTTCGCCCAGCGTGGGATGCGCGCAGCCAAACGTCACCGCGGCCGCCACCGCGGGATGCCTGAGCAAAACCTCATCGACTTCATGCGGCGCGATGTTCTCCCCTCCTCGGATGATGATGTCTTTGATGCGGCCGGTTAAATGCAAATAACAGTCTGAATCCAGAAATCCCTGGTCGCCGGTACGAAACCACCCGTTCACAAAAGCGCGGGCATTCGCCTCGGGATTATTTTCGTATCCCCGAAATACATTCGCCCCCTGGATTGCGATCTCGCCGCGCTGTTCGGTGCCCAGATGATTGCCTTCCTTGTCCATGATGCTGATGCGCAAGCCGACGCCGACTCCGACAGAACCAGGTTTGCTATGCCTCGGAGGCAGAGGATTCGAGGTCATCTGGTGGGCCGCTTCAGTCATACCGTAGGCCTCAACGAAGGGTACGCCGAACAGTCCCTCGATTTTGTGAATAAGCTCTGCCGACAAGGGCGCGCTGCAGGAGCGGATGAAGCGTAGAGAAGCAGCTTCATCCGGTTTGTGACGAGCCCGAGCCAGCAGCAACTGGTGCATCGTGGGCACTCCCGAATACCAGGTCACGCGATTCTCCCGCACCGTCCGCCAGAAAGAAAGTGCGTTGAATTTTGCGGGGACAACCACGGTGCCACCGGAAAGCAACGTTGCCATGGTTGAGCCGATCAAACCATGAATGTGAAACAGCGGCATGATACAGAGCGAAACATCTTCCCCCGTGAGCGCGTATGTGTTCGCAATGTTTGCCGAGGAGACCGCGAGGTTGAAATGCCGCAAGGGCACACGCTTCGGACGGCCAGTGCTTCCGCTGGTGTGGAGCACCAGCGCAATGTCGTCGGCAGTGGGTGTGGTTGCGGTAACGCCGGTCGGCGCCCCGGCCAATTGAACGTCACCTTTCTCATTCATTTCTACCGACAGCACGGGGATCTTGCGATCCGCTGCCGCAGTGCGCACGAACTCGGCGCCCACCGGGGGGCAAAGCAGAATTCGCGCACCGGTGTCCCCCAGGAAGAAGTGAAACTCTTCATAGGGGTACGCCGGATTTAGAGGAGCTGCTGTTCCCGCGATAGAAGCGGCGAGAAAACTGACAATCGCAGGCAATCCGTTCGGCAATGCGATTGCGACAGCATCGCCACGGCGTATGCCGGCGGAAGCCAGAGCGTTTGCCATGGCCACGACCTGCTGCCGGAGCGATTTATAAGTGACACGGATTCCAAGCTCGGGAACGACAATCGCCGTATGACTATCGGCGAAATGTAGAACATCAAGAAGCGTGTCCACCGACTTCAGCGTCATTCGTCCTCGCCCCTAGCGACAGGTCCTTGGATGATCGGCCGTCTTAACCCGTTGAAAAACACCCTGCGAGTCTAGACCGAATAGCCCCCTGCAGTTAGAGCCTTCTTGAATTCCTTCAGAAAAAACTGCACGTTTTCTTCAGTGGCCAACGGCCCCATCACGCCAATGCGGAAGACTTTGCCTGCCAGAGGTCCGAATCCACCGGCGATTTCAATTCCCGGTTCATCCAAAAGGTGTTTGCGCACTTTTGCCTCGTCAACACCTTCCGGCACGCATACGGTATTTAGCGTAGCGATTCGATGTTCCTCAGGAACGTGCATGCGCAGACCCATCGCCTCTATTCCTTTGACAAAAGACCTATGGCTGCGGCGGTGCCGCTCCCAGCGGTTCTCAATTCCTTCCTCGGTGATCACTATGAGCGCTTCGCGCAGGGCGTAAAACATGGAAATCGGCGCGGTGTGGTGATAGCGGTGAGACACGGTGGAGTAATCGTGAATCAACTTGAGGTCGAGATACCAACTGCGCGACGGAGTAGTGCGGGCGCGCAGGAACTCCATCGCCCTCTGCGACATCGCCATCGGAGACAACCCGGGAGGACAGCTCAATCCCTTTTGCGTGCAACTGTAGGCGACGTCGATGCCAGTCTTGTCGAACTCCACCGGTACTCCGCCCAGTGAGGTGACGCAATCCGCGATTACAAGCGCGCCGGCATCGTGAGCGGCGGCACAGATCGCGCCGCCCCTTTGCAATGCGCCAGTCGATGTCTCGGCATGAACGTAAGCCACCACCGCGGGCTTCTCGCGCTGGATGAACTCTGCCGCTTCATCCTCCGTAAAGGTCTCACCCCATGCCTTCTCAAGACGCACAACATTCGCGCCCTGCCGCTTCGCCATGTCGGTGAGACGATCAGAGAAATATCCATTTGCAAATACGGCGAGCTTGCTTCCGGGCTCCACGAAGTTAGCCACCGACGCTTCCATGCCCGCGCTGCCCGTGCCGGAAATAACCAGTGTGGCACCGTCGGTTGTCCCGTAGGCAGTCTTGAGCAACTGCTGAACGTCTCCCATTACCTGGATGAAGTAGGGGTCGAGATGTCCGACAATCGGCTTCGACAGCGCTTCATAGACGCGTGGGTGAACCATGCTGGGTCCTGGGCCGAACAGGTAGCGGCGCGGCGGTTGCAGGGCGGGGAATTGAAGTGCAGCAGTCTGTTCGATGGCGCTCATAGTCCTCGTTCCTCTTCAAAGGTAGTTTAGATATTACGGTACGAAGCGGACAGACGCCAGAACCTCATCGAAAGTGACGGCAGTCCGTTCTGCGTGCAAGATCCTTCGCCTGGAGAACGGCTACGCTCAGGATGACGCCGACAAGAATAGAAACAGTAGGAACTCAAACTACTACCAATTCGGCTTCTAAATCGGCGAGTGCTGTCCCTGCACAATCATTTCCTCGGCGATGCGGCGTGCTTCGGGGAGTTTCTCCGCCGCCTTGCGATCGATCTCCGCGGGCAGGTCCTTCTGAATCTTCGCCAGCTCCTCGTCGAAAATACGAGTCACTAACGCGGAAGAGTGTTCAATCGGCTTGCCATCGTCGCCCGCAACTTTCACTTTGTGAAGCACCCGCTGCGCGATCATCAAGCGGTAGATGCGGTCGGTCGCCAGATCTTCCATGTAGCCATCGAGCAGGCTGGCGCCCTTTCCATTGAGCACGCCATTGCGATAACGAATCACGGTGCGCACAGCGGCTCGCGTTCCGGCAAGAGTGATTCCACCCACGCCCTTCGGGATCGGCCGCAGGTCGGGATGGGAATTCGGCAGTTTGGGCCGCTTCGCAATCTGATTGGGATAGGGGAATTGAGCGACGGCGATCTCGTTCTGATCGGGATGTCCGGTCCAGGCTCCATCCATCAGGCAATCGGCTTCGTTCTTCTTGTCTTGTTTCAGCACCTTCAGGGCGCGCTCGTTCAGTTCCGCGTCGGTGCGGCTCGGAAAAAGCGCGGTCATCCCGCCGATCGCGTGCGCGCCGTGCTTGTGGCAAATCTCCGGCATCAACGTGCGGAAGTTCTGGAAGAATGCCACATCGTGCGGGATGGTGTTGCGATCCGGCAAAATCCAATCGGGATCCTCGATCATGAAATGAATCAGCGAGGCCATGTAATCCCAGCGGCCGAGGTTCAATCCCAGGCAGTGGTCGCGCAGATTGAAAAGGAATTCCTCCATCTGATACGCCAGCGGGTGTGCCTCCACCAGTGCCATGCACTTGATGTAGTCCAGAGGCAGGCCCTTATGTTTGGCGAGAGTCTGAAAGAGATCGCGCCACCACAACGCCTCCTCCGCCGACTCGCTCTTGGGGATATACACGGAGAAATTGTGCGGCAACCACGCGGGATCGATCTGATACCAGATCAGAGCCAGATCGAAGAGGGAAGCGGAAATGATCTCGTTCTTAACGACCCCACCCTGGCTGATGTGCAAACCGCGGGGACGCACCCAGGTAACGGTCTTCGAGCGCTGCACCGTAACTTTCTTCTGCCGCTTCTTGTCGTCGTAGCTGAGTTCATACTTGTACGCAGCGAGAGTGTTCGCAATCGCCAGCATGATATGTTCCCAGAGATTTGCCGTGGAGTCCTCCAGGTCGATCATCACGGCCGGAGATCCAGAGTTCAGCAGCTTCACCGTCAACTCACCGTCATCGGCGGGACCGGTCATCTGGTTTCGCTGGTCGGCACACCAGTCGGGCACTTCGATCCGCCAGTCGGATGTAGTAGCCGTCGAGGGTGGCAGGTAATTCGGCGCCTGCCCGCGATGCGACAACTGCAACACCTCGGCGCGTTTCGCGATGAGCTTTTGCTGCCGGGGAGTGAATTGCTTGTGGAGCGGCAACAAAAACTCGAGAAATCCCTTGGGAAGATCGGTCTCCGGATTCAAGTCTGCGGGCGCGTAGTTCATGCGAGGGTTCATGGTTCGAGTATCCAGCGCCATACAGTCATAAGCATACGACTATCCGCTTCGCAATTATATCTTCTGCGGAAATTGTGCAGACGCTGCGATGTATCTGGCTCTTTAAAGGGTTGCTTGAATGAATAAGGGCATTCGCCTCGAACGAGACAGCGCAGAAGCTAGCGAACCGTGACAAAGAAGTACGCGCTCATCGCGAGGCCCAGGCCGATCACTCCGACTCGCACCTTCCGGGGATCCGCCTTCTGCGCGTAATGCGCACCGAACCAGCCCCCCGCAAGAGAACCGGCGACCATGACTGCACACTGTGGCCACAACACAGCGCCAGCCACGATAAAGGTGACCACTGCGGCCGCGTTAATAGCGACGGCCAGCATTGTCCGGATCGCGCCCATGGCATGAATGTCGCGCATCCCCAGCATCGCCAGCATGGCCAGCGTCATGAATCCGATTCCAGCGCCGAAGTAACCGCCATAGACTGCAACCAGAAACTCCGCGATCGAACTCAGCAGGATGGCCCGCCATGATGTGCGCCGGAGATCATCCGTGACCACGCTCGTGCCCACGATTGCGCGGATAGAGTTGCCGAAGGCGAACAGCAAAGTGCCGCCGAGCAGCAGCCAGGGGACAAGGCGCAGAAAAGCATGCTGCGGAGTTCTGAGCAAGAGCACCGCTCCAGCCCAGCCTCCGGCAACGCTCGTTACCAGCAGTGGAACCAATACGCGTAGTGGCGCGTTCAACCGTTTCAAGTAAGAAAGTGTGCTGGCCGCCAGCCCGGGCCACAGAGCAACCGTATTCGTGGCATTGGCTAACACGGCGGGAATCCGAATAAACAACAGCGCCGGAAAAGAGATGAAACTGCCGCCACCCGCCAACGCGTTCAGCGTGCCAGCGATCCCGGCTGCGATGAGCAAGAAGATGGCCTGACCGAAATGTAAACCCATACGCACCAGAAGAGCCGGAAGAACCTGGTTCCAGAAGAGTTGCGCGTCCGTGACAAGGAATCGCGAACACAGCCACAATTTATCAGCAATCGATCGGGAAAGTCTCCGCGATCGGCCTGCTGCACCGGCCCGGCGTTAACTCTTGACTACAGTTCGTTAGGCGCGGGGTTGTTGCGGAAGTTATCTCCGCCGGGCAGTATTAGAGAAATTTCTTGACAGTATCCATTTTTACGTGGTAAATGCACTGGTCCGCTTTTCATACCGGACAGACCTCATTCACAGTTCTGGAGATCTTTCAGTTCGTCGCCCTAACGACAAGACAGCGCGGCGTGTTTGTCGCATGGCTTGAGGGTAAGCCCGTTTTGTAAATCATTCCGGGAGAGGAAACACATGCGCTCGCTCACAGCGTTTTTCGTGCTACTGGTCAGTTTCGTGGCGCCAGGTTCGCTCGCTCGCGCTCAGGGCGTCGAACCTGCAAGCAACACCGGCGGCTCGGCCGCCGTAAGTGCCACCAAGGAAGAAGTTAACCAGTTGCGCAGCGAGGTTGCAGCGCAGCGCCAGACCATCGAGGAACTGAAGGCGCTGGTCGAGAAGCTGGCGGGGGAGAAGATCAAGCCGGCTGACAACAGCTCGGCGCAGATTCGCCCCGTGGCAGAGGCCACTTCCTCAAGTTCGAATACGAATCTCATCGACGCTCCCGGCAGTTCAGTTCATTTGATGAACGCGGTCCTCACGGAAGCTGAGCCCGCACCGGTGGCCGCAGTGGATCAGGCTCCGGCCGCCGCTGCTCCGAAGAAAGATGCGCCGCTCACCGCCGGCTGGAATGGCGAACACTTTTTCATCAGAAGTCCCGATGGGCAGTTCAGCATCAGCCCCTACGGCTACGTCGATAACGACTATCGCACTTACAAGGGTGATGGCGCGCCCGCCGACACGTTCGTTTTGCGTCGCGCTCGCTTCGGTTTCCAGGGCAGCTATGGTTCTCACTTCGATTTCGCACTCCTTACCGACGCCGCCGCTACTTCCGGTTCGGTAGTGCGTGACGTTTACCTGAACGTAAGAATCCGGCCCGAATTCCAGTTCCAGGCCGGCCAGTTCAAGACTCCATTTGCGCAAGAGGCCGGAACCGGCGCCACCAACCTGGACTTCGTGGAGCGTGGGTTTCAGTCGATGCTGTACCCGTCTGCCGCCTCGGCGTTCCGCAGCCCCGGTGTTGCTATCCACGGCGACATTGACGGCGGTGTGATGCAGTATTGGGTGGGCGCATTCAACGGCAAGGGATATGCGATCGTCAACACCACCAATCAACCGGAAGTTATCGGGCGCCTTCGCTTCTATCCTTGGCGCAAGTCCAAGAGCGACTGGCTGAAGGGGCTCGCTTTCGGCGGAGCCATCGACCGTGGCCGTTCGCGTGGTCTTTCCGGAGATCAGAGCTTCAGCGGCAACCTGCCCGATCAAGCGTATAACTTCTTCCCGCAATTCGCCATCAACGGGCCGATCCAGCGCTATAACGGCGAATTTACGTATCTCAAATCGCGGTTCGCTCTGCGCGGCGAGTTCGATCAGCTCAACATGTCGCGGAACAACGTCGGCTCCGAGCAGGCGGGGGGGCTGGGTTTCCTGAGTCTTCCCTCAATCATCGCCAAAGCTTGGGACCTCAGCGCGACCTATCTGATTACGGGCGAAAAGCAGCCGGAAAACGGCACGCCGCGGGTGAAGCATCCGCTCTTTGGGCCCGATACTCCGGGCGGCAAAGGGCGCGGGTTGGGAGCGTGGGGAGTTGGGTTCCGGTACATGGGTATCCAGGCCAATGAACCGGGCGCGAACTTGTTGAATTATTACACGCCCGGTTTTGTGCCCACGTTCAATTACCACACCGACGAGTTGACCGCTGGGCTTACCTGGTATCCCAATTATTGGGTCAAGTACTCGGTCAATCTGGGTATCGATCAGTTGAAGGATCCCAGCACCATCGGTGCGGTGCCACAGAATTACTACGTGGTTTTGCAGCAGTTACAGTTCCGGTTCTAGAGTTGGGTTTGCTCGCATGTTTGGTTGCGGATGGAGCGGTTAACGGGTTAACAGATGCGGGGCTGGCCGCAAGCTGGTCCTGAAGGGAAATCGCAGGAGGAAGTTCGAATGAGACCAAGAATTCTTCTTACCATTCTTCTCACCGCGCTGTTTGTGATGCTGAGCGGTTGCGGCACAACGCCGAATTGCCCCACCTGCGGCACCACCATCAACGGCGCTTACACCATCATTAACGTCATTGCCGTGCCCGAGCACAATCCTACCGGCGAGCCCGGTGGTCCATTCAACTCTTTCGACATCAGCACGATCGCCCCAAACCCCGCCGTCTCGGGTAAATACTTGGACTACATTTCCGACCGCATCGGCATTGCCATGCAGGTGATCGATACCTCCCAGGATCTCGCAGTTTTCTCGATTCAAGGACAGAATGGCATCTCCGACGCGGGTAATGGCGCCAGTCCATGCCCCACCATCCCGCAACCCGGCTACACCGGGCTTCCCCCTACACCGAATGTAGAGGTTATTCCGCCGACTGCTGACGTGTTTGGCAATTTCGTCAGGTATGCTTGCAGGACGGATGTGTCTTGGGAGGGTGGTCCAACCTTCCATCTAAACACGGGCTTTGGTCCCAGCGGCAACCTGGGAGGGTTCCCCGGCGCCCAGTGTTGTGCCTCGCGCGCCAACGGTGTGAATCCTATGTCCGGGCCAGACGGCAATACCACCACTGCCGATGGCAAGGTCCTGTTTGTCGGAAATGGCAGCTCCAACGTTATAGTTTTCGACATAAGCTCGATGAACCTGGCTACGAGTCCAGTCACCCCACCGAATATCCTTGCCACTATCCCCACGGGTGTCTCGGCTGACTACGATGGGCCGCAGGGAATCTCAGGCTGCATCGCTTCATGGAACGGCGAAGCCGGCTCGGCGGCCGATTGTGGCGATGATCGCTCTGACGAAATGGCCTACGACCCCACTCACCATGTTCTCGCGGTCATCAACGGCGATCCGGGACTGCCGTTCATCACTTTCATCGACATGCAGTACATCGTGGGCGCAACCCCACCAAGGACCTCTGCCTTGGACCCGACTGGCCAAGGGGATCTGCATTGCCTGCCGATTGATCAGAATCTCGCTTATGGGCCCTACCCCGTAGGGTACAGCGCCGCTACCGGCACATTTCCTTATCCTTCCGTGCCGGGAGGGCCCTTTGGATATCCTCTTCAAGGAACGGGAACTGGGATTGTGGGAACGGGAACGGGACCGAACGGCCAGCCTCTCCCATCTCCCGCGCTGGACCCGAGCGTTGGCGGGTCATTTAATCCCCCTCGGTGTATTATCGGCCAGATCTACTACGACGGCGCAGGAGGTGCAGCATCAGGGGGAGCCGGCCTCAACGCGGGTACTCCGGTTGACACCGTTCTAAGTGGGGGTGTGCCCACATTCCCGTGCCCCGATCCTTCGAATCCGCACGTCTTCAGCGGCGTATCGGGATCTGCGGCTGCTGACGGCCTTGCTGGTCTGCCCGGCATCGGCACAACTCCGAGCGGGACGGCCTACACCATTCCCTGCCATCACGGGCCCATCATCAGCTACAACACTGGAGCGTTTTGTAGCCAAACTCCGCCCTTTTCAGACAGCAGTTGTTCCGGCGCAATAGCGCCCGCCGGATTAGGTGGAATGACCTATGATCCGAACAGCGGCTACTGGTTGCTGACCAACGAAAATTCCGTCGCCACCACACAAATCGGCAGCCTTGATGCAATTGATCTTCAACTCGGAACCGGCAATGGGCCGGTGGTGGTCAACAGTTTTCCCATGTACGACTGCATGCCTACTGGCATCTCACAAGGGCCGGGAGATAATTTCCTCGTCGGCTGCGCCGACCATGACGGGGAAACATTTCCGGCTAACGAATACATCGTCACTAACACAACCAGCGGCAACATAAGCTGCGTGCCGCCCAATACGGGGATAGCGAATGCGCCAGCGAATGCCAACTGCCTCGAAATTACGCAGGTCGGAGGCGTGGACGAGACTTGGTACAACCCGGGCGACAACAAGTACTATCTTGCGGCTCGCGATATGCTGCCCAATCCGGTCATGGGCGTCATTGATGCCAAAACGAACCAGTGGTTGTACAACATGCCGACTGGATCCAATGCGCACAGCATCTCGGTAGACCCGAACACGAACCATGCTTTCGTGCCGCTTCAGGCTGGCACGGTCTGTTCGACTCTGGCCGGTGCCGGTTGCGTCGGGGTCGCGGCCGAGCAGTAAGGAGCGCTAGGCTCGGTGGTATAGTTGCTCTAGGTGCGAAAACGTGACGGAGTTTCGCACCGGGAAATGTGAAGGGGAATTATGGAGACGTTTTCCAGAAAGCTGCTGCGAGTTCACGCCTTGGGCTTCTCGCTTGTGCTGTTACCTGCCTTGCTAGCTGGCGCGACCGAGCAACCCACGGCAAAGCCCACAGATGTCCCCGCAACCGTGATCGCCCACTTGCCTTTGCCTCAGGCCACGGGAAGCCAGATGTTGTTGCAGAGAGAAAAGGGCAAACAGTATCTCTATGTGCAACAAGCCGCGAAGCAAGGCTTCATGATTGTGGACGTGAGCAAGCCGGAGGAGCCGGCACTGCTGAAGCGGACGGCGGAAGCGAATCAGGCAACTAGCGGGAACCTGGAGATTGTCAGCCCTGATGTCGCAATCGCGGAGGCTCCGGAAAAGACATCCACCACTTTAACCAGCAGTAATCATCCTACTGAAACCGTTCGTGTGCTCGACCTCAGCGATCCCGTCAATCCCAAGACGCTGGAAACCTTTAACAAAGTAACCGGCCTTCTTCCTGACGGCGGGCACGGGTTGATCTACCTCACCAACAACGACGGCCTATGGATTCTGCGCTACAACCATCCGTCGCGATTCGAGCCGGCCAGGAAGAAACCCCCGTGCAACTCCGAGTCGGAAATTCAGGCTATGCCCCCCGACTGCGAGTAATCACCTTTGATGTGACATAAGCGAAGCTACCGCGACACATCGCGAACGGAACAATCCTTGTCGACAGTCCGGATTGACGTAATGGTCAGCGTTACCGGGGAAGGCGACCCTGTTCTTGTCATCGTGTCGGAACTTGTGCTCATCGATGGCGATTCCGTTCCAGTCACTTCCACTCGTTGTCCCAGGTAATGGCGGAGCTTGGTTTTGCCGGTGGACTGCAGTTCGAAGGTCACAGCCGGATCCTGTTTCATCAGAATGTAATCACCGCTGGAGCGGCTTATGCACCCCTGCACCGTTACCTGTCCCTTGGAATCATTCATGCCCTGTTGGCCGGCCGGAGTGCTGTCCTGGGCCAGCAGCAAGCAGCCCGAAAGCAGCAGCATCGCAAAACACAAGTTTTTCATGAGATTTTCCTCCCAACGAATGGGATGGCATTGCGATTGCCACGGTTGCACTAAATCTTGGGAAGACTGCGCCTACTTGACATGAGTTTCCTGGTAATGCACCTCCTTCCATTGCCCGGCGCGCTTCACCCACAATTCAGTGATGTACACGCGTGAGTACCGTATAGTCGACTTAGGCGGGAACTGCATGGTGCTCTCATAGATGACGAAGGCTGCCTCCTGCCCCAGCGGAATCAGCTTGTACCCCCACAGCGTGTAGTTGAAGACATTCGTGTTTGCCAGTTCGCTTAAAGCTTGGATCTTGGTCCGCTCGCCTCTGCCATCTACTTCGACGCCCTCATAGTCGTCGGCTAACAATTCGCCATACGCTTTCTTGTCCTTGTTCTTCAACGCTTCCCATTCAGCTTTAATCTTCGACTCGAACATATCCTTTAGACCGGAGTCGGTTGAGATGCTGCCCAACGGCTGGCTGTCGCCAGTCTTAGCGGGCATCTCCGGTTTTTGTGCCAGGGCCAGGGGCGTCAGCACCGCGATACAAGCGACTAAAAAGCAATCTCGCATAAGTCCTCCGAACCAAAATGCAGTGAATTCTAGCAGGTGAGCGCCAGGTTCCGTGCAACGGACCCTACTGCAAGTCGTTGGCTTTCTTTCGCAAGGCCGCAAGCAGCGGCTGAGGCAATTCGGAGTAGCCTTCCTGAACAGCATATTGCTGGCCCGCCGAGTATATCCAATTCAAGAGATCGCCTAACGCGGCGGCACGAGAGGCATCCGACGACGGAACTCGAAGGTAAATCCAGCTGAAACTCGTGATGGGAAAAGAATCAGCTCCGGGCGCATTGGACAGAGAGGCGGAGAAATTATTCCACTGCGGCGATTCTACCGCATTGCACGCCGCGCTAAAACTCTCAGCGGATGCTTTAACAAATTGGCCGGCAGCATTCAGCACCGCAACTTGGGGGATGCCGTCCTTCACTGCATATTGATACTCCACATAGCCAATGGAGCCGGGGCTGTTTTTCACTTTGTCGGCCATATCGGAACTGCGTTCCGCCGACGTGCCAACCGGCCATTTCGGTGAAACGGTGACTCCAACCTGGGCACGAAATTTGGAACTCGCTTTGGAAAGAAAGTCAGTGAAGACGTAGTTGGATCCCTTTCCTGCCGGACGATTGACCACTTGGATCGGACGGTTCGGCAAGGCGATCTCTGGATTGAGCTTCGCGATTTGAGGTGCATTCCACGTCTTCACATCCCCGAGGAAGATCTCGGCCAACACCTCCCCCGAAAGCCGAAGCTCGTGGTGCACGTCGGGAAGGTTGTAGATGGGAACGATCCCGATGAGCACCACCGGCAGTTCTATCAAATTGCCCTCTTTCCGTTCCTTATCCGTGAGCTGAGATTCCCCGGCAGCAAAATCGCCCGCGCTATGAGAGATCTGCTTGATGCCTTCGCTGGTGCCGACCGGAAGGTATCTCATTTGAATGTTGGAGTTGCGCTTGCTGTACTCCTGGGCCCAGCGGTTATAAAGAGGCGCCGGAACAGTCGATCCGGACCCCACCAGGACAACCGTACTTTGGGCCGTGGCCCGAGCGCCGCGCAGCCCGAGCGCAAGAAGGAGTAACAAACAGAGATAGGATAAAAAGCTGTTACTGCGTCGCGTAATGTCTGATTTCGAAAGGCTTGCCCTTGCCTTCATGATGTCCCACCCGCATCGCCGCATTACGTCTGGCAAATTCACCGATTCGCCGCCCGGCTTGGAAGCTAACACTGGCAGGTTACCATCGTTGGGAGGAAGCCCGTCGACTAAATGGCGGTTGTTGTCACACTTGGAACCGCTTGCGCCCGGCTACGTTGGCGATGAGGGCTGGAGTCCGAAGTGCCATCCTGGCGACGCGTAGAAAACGAGAGAAAACGAGAGAAGCTGGCATTCGCCTGTTAATTCTCGATTGCAGTGCGGAGCTAGGGGAGTGGGGCGCGGTGTTAAGATGCTGAACATATCTGGACTTCCAGTGGCCCGCGAAATCGCAGATCACCCGTGCGTCCAGGCTCACCGGTGAGTACCGCGAAAGCTGGACCTACCTATGTTGCACAACGAGGTTGAAACCGTAGCGCGTGAACTGCTGGCAGCACATGAGACGGGCCAGATGGTCGCGGTCCCTCCCTCGGGGCGCCCTGGTTTCGACCTCAACACCGCGTATGAGGTTGAAGCAACTCTTAAGCGGTTCCGCGAAGCGGGTGGACATAGATCTGTCGGCCGCAAGGTTGGTTATGCCAATAAGGCCATGTGGCGTGTCCTCAAGCTCGAAACCCTGGTGTGGGCCCACATGTACGACGACACGGTGCATTACAGTCACGACAACTCCGCCACGCTGGCGCTCACCCATCCCCGTTCGCTGAAGATCGAACCCGAGATCATTTTCGGCATGAAGCAGCCGGTCGTGGGAGAAAGCTCTCCCGCCGCCGCAGCGCTCGCATCTACGGATTGGCTGGCGGTGGGTTTCGAAATCATCGACTGTCCTTTTCCGGAGTGGAAGTTTCAGCCCAGTGATTTCGTCGCGTCTTTTGGACTTCATGCCGCACTTGTGATTGGCGAGAGAATGCAAGTGCAGCCGGACCTCCTCGCCACTCTTGTGGAGGAGTTGCCGCGATTTAAGGTGCGTGTGTCGAAAAACGGAGAGTTTGTAGAAGAAGGATCCGGCAGGAATTGCTTGCGGAGTCCCGCCTTGTGCCTGGCGGAACTCAGCTCAGCCATCGTACGGCGATTCCCCACCGAGCCATTGAGCGCCGGGGAGATCGTGAGTTCCGGAACGCTCACGGCCGGTCATTCGGCCGGCCGAGGCGATCTCTGGACCGTTGAGGTCGAGGGGCTTTCGCTCCCGTCGCTGACGCTACGCCTGACTTGAATTCGGAGGCTGCTTATGCCCGAACCCCGCTCTCACGGACTCCCCAGCCCCAGTGTCTGTGCCGGGATTGTCATTGCCATGTTAGCGATGATCGTGATTCCCGCCGCCATCACGCTGCAAACTGTTCACTCTCCGGCCACGCTCGTGCCGACCAGCCAAAACCCCACGCCATACGGCTACACCTGGAGCCTTCTGCTGTTCATCGTCCCCATCGTCGTTATTGCCGGATGGTTCCTGCCCAGCGAAGGATTGAAAATCCAGCAGCGCGCCTTCTGGTGGACCCTCGTCATTCTCGTCCCTCTGGGCTGCCTGCTCGATTTCGTTTTCGCGCAGTGGTTCTTCGATTATCCCAACCTCCGCGCGACTCTGGGCATCAGCGCTCCCGCCCTCGGGAGACCTGTTCCCCTCGAGGAATATGTTTTCTATCTGACCGGCTTTCTCGCAGTTCTCCTTCTGTACGTGTGGCTCGGGAGTTCTGGCTGGCCGCCTATAACGTCCGTGATTACCCTGGAGAAGCCAGAAAGGTGCGCCGCCTTCTGCAGTTTCATCCCACGTCCCTGATCATCGCGGTGGTCCTGATTGGGGCTGCATGGTTCTACAAAAAGCATTTCGCCCTCCCGGAAGACCAGGCCGGCTTTCCTGGCTACTTCACGTTTCTTGTTGCCGGTGCTCTGCTTCCAGCCGTGAGTTTCTTTCCGGTGGCGCGGCGCTTCATCAACTGGCGTGCCCTCAGCCTCACACTTTTCTTTATGCTGCTGGTCAGCCTGCTCTGGGAAGCTACTCTGGCCGTCCCCTACAACTGGTGGAACTTCCAGCACCGCCAGATGACGGGTCTCTTTATCGGCGCGTGGTCCCGCTTGCCGATCGAGGAAGTTTGTGTCTGGATCGCCGTTACCTACGCAACGGCAGTCGTCTTTGAAGTCGTTAAGGTCTGGCTGGCATCAGAACGCTCCGCCCGCGAGGCCCTGCTGGGCAAAAGAGCAGGCTCGTAGTCCTCAACATTGGCGATCGCTTGATCCAGGAATCAACCCGGTTACTGCCAACCCGCACCCGCCAGAAACTAGAATCTAACGAAACCGGCCCCGTCCGAGCAGTTCCTGGCGGAGACAATGCAGTCAGTATCTTTATCTTCGCGGCAACCGCGCACCCACTACCGGCACGAACTGCGCACCTTGACCTACGTCACCCTCGACGAGGCCAACGGTGGCATCGTCCGCAACCTCAATCATGAGGGTGTGGCCGTGCAGGCCGTCGGTGCACTGCACGCGCAACAGCACGTCCGCTTGCGTTTTGAGTTGAGGTTTCCCCGCCTCCGAATAGAAACCTACGGGCAGGTCACCTGGGCTAGTTCCTCGGGACAGTGCGGCATCCGCTTCGTGGATTTGCCGGCATCCACCGGTCACCAGATCGATCAGTGGATCTTCTCCAACCTTCTGGATGCTGTCGCCCGCGAGGCTGCCCATCCCCGCCCGATCTTCGCAGCTTCCGTCGTCTCGATTGTTCGTAAGGAGAATGTTCAAGAGGCAGGGGAAAATGACGGGCTAACTCTGTCGGCTCCGCCGCGCCCGGCGATCCTCTTGGAGCCAAGTTTTACCAAGCGGAACGAGCCACAAGCGCTGTACGACCATCGCGGAAAAGAGCTGGGAAATACGGTCGTAGACCTGGTCCATGATTTGAGTGCGCATGACTTGAGTACGCCTGATACGAGTGCACCTGATACGAGTGCACATGATTCGAATGCACTCAATCCGAACGCCTATGATCCGAGTGCGCAACCGAACTGGCTTTCCCGCCCGCTCTCGGGGCGCACTCTAGCATGGCTCGTGGATAGCCTCGTTGTAATCGCAGCCCTGCTCCTGTTCACACTGGTTTTTCTGTCGATTGCGCACGAACTGCCGCAATGGCCGCTCGCTCTGGGCGCTGCCGCGGTCGCAGCGGTTTTCGTCGCCGCCGCCTACCGGACCTTGTTCGCTATGTTTGGAGGAACAAGCCTGGGCACTCGCCTGGCCCAGGCAACATACGTTCTAGAAGAAGAAGAGGTCGACAGCGCAGCGCGCTTTCGCTAGCCCACCCCGCACCAGCCTGAGAACTGAAAATCCTAAAAAACAGAAGTGGAAGCTGAAATCGGAAACTGAGAACTGAGAACTGAGAACTGAGAACTGAGATCCGCCTCTCTCTAGTTCGCAAAATACTGCTGCGCCAGCCAAAGCCGCAAGCTATGTTGCACCTGCGACGCGATCTTTACAAAGCGGATGCCGACATTTCCCCGGTCGTCAGACCAGGCCACTTCCACGTCGGCCTTCACGCCGCACTTCGTTCCGGGCAGCGCGAAAGATGCGCGCAACAGGTCGCTGGCATCGAATCCATCCTCGAGGCGTACCTGCAGCCCGCCCTGGCTCAAATTGATGAGTTGCGCTCCCACTCGCTTTTGACGGCGTCCACTCAGAGTAACGGGCACTTCCAATCCGGCACGGTGATAACGCAAGCGTCCATCAAGAATCATGTTGCGCGCGGCAGAGAGCGTGCGCACCGCCTGCTCCACGGAAATCGGCTTGTCAAAAGCGAACATCGCGCCGGTTGCTTCCATATCGTGCTTTCCATGCGGACCACTCATGATCACCAGTGGCACCGTACTCGCGCGCGGAGCTTCGCGCCGGAGTTCGCGAAAGAACTGTCCCGTGCCGTTCAGGTCACAGTCGACAATGAGAGCATCAATCTTGGAGTTCGTGAGCCGGGCTAGAGCTTTCTGCGGTTCGCTCTCGACGGCAACATCCATGTGCAAGCCGCCCAGAATGCATTCCAGAACACTGACTTCCTGCCAATCACGCGAAACCACCATCGATGAAAGTGTCATGTCTTCACTCTATCCACCTGGGTAATCCCGACGTAGATCACCAACGTAATGCCGCGAGATGCTTAACCTACTTGATTGTTGGGACAAAAATCAGAGATGCAATCGCCTTCGCAATCAAAGGCCAGAACTGGAAACAGGATACAAGAAACAGGAAACGTCCGCCCTAGGCGCCAGCGCCATTCCCCTGGCTCCGGTACCAGTCAACCGTCCGCCGCAGGCCTTCTTCAAAATTGACCTTGGGTTTGTAGCCAAGATGCTCTTCCGCCAGGGAAATATCGGCCAGCGAATGCTTGATGTCTCCGCCGCGCTCCGCGCCATAAACTGCGCAACCGGAGTACGAGGTGAGCCCCTGCAAAAGCTTGATCGTTTCATTCAGTGTGATTCGCCGCCCCGTAGCCACATTGAATACTTTGCCGGCCACCTGCGCCGCGGGAGCTTTGCAGGCCAGCAGGTTGGCTTCGACTGCGTTGTCGATGTAGGTGAAATCCCGGCTCTGCTCACCGTCTCCAAAAACTGTGGGCTGCTGCCCGCCCAGCATTTGCGTGATGAACTTCGCCAGCACACCCGAGTAAGGCGACGACGGATCCTGCCACGGGCCAAAAATATTGAAGTAGCGTAGCGCCACCGTTTCCAATCCATAGCAGCGGTAAAACGAAGTCAAGTAATGCTCGCTGGCCAGCTTCGCGACGGCATAAGGAGAAATCGGATTCGGTGTCATGCGCTCGTGTTTGGGCAGCGTCGGAGTGTCGCCGTAGACAGACGAGGATGCGGCGTAGATGACCCGTTTCACCTTCGCATCGCGCGCAGCCACCAGCACGTTCACCGTGCCATCCACGTTCGCACGGTTGCTTCCGATCGGGTCCAGCACAGATTTTGGCACCGACGGGATGGCCGCCTGGTGCAAAACATAGTCCACCCCCGCGCAGGCCAGTTTCATCGCATCGAGATCGAGGAGATCGGCCTCGCGCAGGTCGATCTGCCCCAGGATCTGCGCCAGGTTTTCCCGCTTGCCGGTTGAAAAATTGTCCACCCCTCGAACTTGCTCGCCGCGCCGCAACAGCTCTCGCGCCAGAGACGACCCGATAAATCCGCCAACGCCTGTTATGAAGTAAAGCGCCATAGTGCTTCATCATAGCAATCCGGGAAACGTTTGGGCATGCCAGCCCGGGGAAATAGGAGGGCACTTGAAACTGGAAACTGGAAACCGAACCCCGTTACTGGCTCTTTCGCAAAATCCGAAAAAACTCGTCTCGGGAGAGGATTTGACGATCCTTGAAGAAATCCACCAGCCCCTGAACGGCAGCCTTCGGGTTCGTGACAGGAGCCAGAGCGCCGGCTCGCGAAACCGTGGGAGCGCTCGGCGGTACTGCCCCACCCAGAATCACCGAAGGCTGCGAAAGTGATCGCAGCAGCTCGCGCAATCGCTCCCGATGTTCATCCGACATGGTGGTGAAGAAGATTCCCATGCCAAGATTGGGGTAGACCACGCGCACTTCCCCCCTGGTCTCGACCCGGAAACCGTTCACGTTGATCTCGAGGGCGAGTATAGAGCCGATGCGGCAAGTGGCCGCTGCCTCCACGTAGCATCCGTGCAGACTGATGTCGGTGAACGTCGCCCATGTCGCCGCACCGCCATCGATTTCGCGTATGTGGGCGCTACCCTGGCACCGGTATCGAGGACTCCTGCGCTTCTCCGCGCCGGCCTGATTTTCCACAAGAGAACCGGGGTTGAGAGCGCGCACCGGAGCCGTGCCGGCACCTTGCGGCGAGCTTGATTGCTTCAAAGCGGACAAATACGATGCACCGGCGGTAGTTTCATCAAACGACATAGCGGTGAACCCGACTCTTCACTTAGAGTCCCGCGGGAACACTCTTCCGGGCTTATCTACTCTCTTAGTCTAAGGAGCTTTCGATGAAAACACTGAGCGGAAGCGGCGGGGCCGGCAACGAAGGGTCTCGATGGGCTCCCGTTATGGGAGAAGTTCAGGATGGGGACACAGTTCCAGCAAACTCGGCTGCAGCCTGCCGGATCTTGCTCCACACCTCGTTCCGCCCGGCTCCGGTTTTTGCTGAGAAGGGAATCACAGTCGCGGTGGGATAAGCCTCTGCCAGGCTTTTCAGCGCGTTGCGCAGTTGATTGTTCGACAGACGGTCACTCTTAGTGCCGATCACAAGAAAGTCGTGGCCCGAAGCATTCAGAAAGTCCAGCAGTTGGCGGTCGCTGTCTTGCGGAGGCACGTTCACGTCTACCAGCGCCAGACATAACGCCAGCGTGGGGCGGTCGTTGAGGTAAGGCTCGATGAATTTGGGCCACTCCTGCGAAATCTCGCGTGAGAGCTTGGCATAGCCATAGCCCGGCAGGTCGGCGAAGATGACCTCCGGCCGCGGCTTCCCCGGCCAGCGCACCTCGAAGAAATTGATGCTGCGCGTGCGCCCTGGGGTGGAACTGGTGCGGGCAATTTTGGCGTCCACCAGAGTATTGATGACGCTGGACTTACCCACATTCGAGCGGCCGAGAAAAGCGACCTCCGGCAAGCTCGGAGCAGGAAAGTGCGCGGCGTCGGTAGCCGCCGCCATGAATCGCGCCATAACCCTCATGCGCTAGTGTGCAATGCGCCAGCGGAAATTGGCAAGCGGGTAAAGGCTGAGAAATGGGGGAATCTTAGCGCGGCCCGTACTGAATAATCAGCGAGATGGTAAGGAGCCCGAACATGGCAAACAAAGTTATGGGCACGGCTAGAACGGCAAGAAGAATACGCGCCCAGCGGCGATCAGTGCGGATTGCGCCGACGATGCATACGAGCGCCACTGCGGCCACGACAGTGGTCCGCAGAATCGCAGTGTGCGCCTCAGGCGCCATGAACATTGTCAGGTTTTGCCTAGTCATACTCGGGCCGGACTGCGCACTACCAGAAGCCAAAACTCAACTCTTACGAAACTGCTTGCTTAGGGTCAGCGCCTGGTGTTGGTACGACGATCCTATGTTCGTGCCGTAGATCTTGTCGGGCCGGGACAGCAGAGGCATATAGTTCAGCCGGCCCACCAACTGCCCATGCTCAATCAGGAACGGAACCTCATGGGCGCGAACCTCAAGCACGGCGCGCGTCCCCTTGATATCGCTGGAGCCATAGCCAAAGCCGGGATCGAAGAAGCCGGCATAGTGAATCCGAAACTCACCATCCGAAGGGTCAAACGGGACCATTTCCGCCGCGAATTCCGGAGGAACGCGCACTCTTTCCCGGGACGCAAGAATGTAAAAGTCATCGGGCTCGAGGATCAGACTCTTGCTGGCATTCTGGTGGCGAACTTCCCAGAACTCCTCAGTCGCGTAATAGTTGATGCGATCGAGCTCAATGGCTGGAGCATACCGCTTCGCCTTGTAAGCGATAACTTCGCCCGCCTCCGCACCTTCCAAGTTGACCGTAATTCTCAGGCCGCGGTGAAGTTTCGCTTTGACGGGGATATCTTCCTCGTCCATGTAGACCAGCGGGTCTTCCTGATCCAGTCCCTTGATGGTGCGGTCGCCGGCGCGAGGACTGCCTTGCACGAACCGTAGCTGGCTTAGCCGCATCCCCGCTCGAAGAGCAATCGTAAATGTACGGGAAACAACTTCGGCGTATAGCTTCCCCTTGTATCCCGGCGGCACACTGTCGAACTCGGTGCCGTAGTCAGTGATCAGGCGTGTAAAAATATCCAGGCGGCCGGTCGTACTCTTCGGATTGGCCTTCCCGGAAATGTTTTCCGGCAGGTTCAGTTCTTCCACGAGAGGGATGATGTAAACGCAATCTTTTTCCAGCACGGGTGCGCCGGTCAAATCGATCCGGGCCATCCGGAGGTCTTTGATTTTAGCTTCGACCGTGCTATTCGGCCCGGGCAGAAAACTTGCGCGCACGCGATGCGCCATATCGCCCAACCGCAAGTCGAGACTCGCCGGCTGGATATGGTCAGGATTTATTCCAGGCATGGCGCTGATGTTTCCACGAGCTATCAGGTTGCTGATTTCCTGCGACGGTAGTATTCCCGTTGTCCGCGCTTGCGGGTCTTCGGCCGGCAACTCCGGCCCATTTTCAAAAGCAATCTGACTCTGGTTGGATGTGGACATCGTTAGTCCCCGTATCTCTTCATGGCGTCAGAGATGCGATGTGCTCTCTTTAGTTTATACCTCGCGGCTGGGCGAGAAGTTGGCAGTCCATCCGAAATGCCGACGGAAGGCTGCTCTTGGCAGGCTGGAAAGTGCTTTCACTTTAAGGAGGCAGGCAAAACATGTCAAGCCTGCGCGAGCAATTGCCTGAATACCATGCCATTGCTGGCGGCTTGGAAACTGGCAACCGGGTACTGACAACGGGCAACAGCCTTTACTGATGGGCCGCCGGACTATCCCCCGTGCCGGAAGTCAGAGGTGCGATCGGCTGCGCGGTTTCTTCCTCGCGAATTGAGGGTAGTGGAGATTCCAGCGCAATTTGCAGCACCTGGTCCATCGTATCGACGAAGTGCAGTTTCATGGTGGTGCGCAGGTTCTCGGGAACCTCGGCTAAATCTTTTTCGTTGTCTCGCGGCAGGATGATCTCAAAGAGTCCCGCGCGATGCGCCGCCAGCAGCTTTTCTTTCAGTCCGCCGATCGGCAGCACCTTGCCGCGCAGAGTGATTTCCCCGGTCATGGCCAGGTCGCGCCGCACCGGAATCTTGCTGAGCGCGCTCGCGATCGCGGTCGCAATGGTAATGCCGGCCGACGGCCCGTCTTTCGGGATGGCGCCTTCCGGAACGTGCACGTGCAGGTCAAGGTGCCGGTAGAAATCGCGAGTCAGGCCGAGACGGTGCGCCCGCGAACGGACATACGACAGGGCGGCCTGCGCCGACTCCTGCATGACGTCGCCCAGTTTGCCGGTGAGCGTGAGCTTGCCCTTGCCGTCAACCACCGTGGCCTCGGTGCTGAGGATGGAGCCGCCGACTTCGGTCCAAGCCAGGCCCGTGACCAATCCCACTTCGCTCTTTTCGTGCGCCAGCGTATCGCGGAACTTGATGACGCCCAGGAAGTCGGGAACATTCTCTCCGGTCACGGCGATGGTATAGTTTTCGCCTTCTTTGACCACTCTGCGCGCGACTTTGCGGCAGACGTTGCCGATTTCGCGCTCCAGATTGCGCACCCCGGCTTCGCGGGTGTAGGCGCGAATGAGCGTGGTGATGGCGTCATCGGCGAACTTCACGTTCTTTTCCGACAAGCCGGCCTGCAGCATCTGCTTCTTCACCAGGAACTGCTTCGCGATTTCCAGCTTTTCCTGCTCCGTATAGCCATGCAGCCGCAGCACTTCCATGCGATCCTGCAGCGCGGGAGGAATGGTGTGCATCACGTTGGCAGTCGCCACAAAGAAAACCTGCGACAGGTCGTACTCCACGTCCAGGTAATGGTCGACGAACATGAAGTTCTGCTCGGGATCGAGCACTTCGAGCAGCGCCGCCGAGGGATCACCGCGGAAGTCCATCGACATCTTGTCGACTTCGTCGAGCATGAAGACCGGGTTCTTCGTGCCCGCCTTCTTCATCATCTGAATGATCTGGCCGGGCAACGCGCCAATATAAGTACGCCGGTGGCCGCGAATCTCGGCTTCGTCACGCACTCCGCCCAGCGACATGCGCACGAACTTGCGCCCTGTGGCCTTCGCAATCGACATACCCAGTGAAGTCTTGCCCACGCCCGGAGGCCCGACAAAGCACAGGATCGACCCTTTAGGATTTTTCACCAACTGCCGCACCGCGAGGAATTCGAGGATGCGCTCTTTGATTTTTTCCAGGCCGTAATGATCCTCGTTCAGAACCTTTTCGGCGCGGGCGATGTTGCGGATTTCCTTGGACCGCTTCTTCCACGGCACCGCCAGCAGCCAATCCAGATAGTTGCGCGAAACCGTGGATTCCGCCGACATGGGCGGCATCGCTTCCAGCTTCTTCAGTTCCTGCAGCGCCTTGTCTTTCACTTCCTTGGGCATGCCGGCGGATTCGACCTTTTTCTTCAGTTCGTCGAACTCGCTTTTCTCGCCGCGGCCCAATTCCTTCTGGATGGCCTTGATCTT
>PMSQ01000021.1:24481-24607 GCA_003168355.1 Acidobacteriaceae bacterium
GGATGGTGCGGTCGACGTTGAGTTTTTCGATCTCCACGTCGAGTACGTCGGCAATTCGGTTCAGGCGCTCCGAAGGATCAAAGATCTCCAATAATTCCTGCTTCTCTTCGATGGAAAGCTGCAGGT
>PMSQ01000083.1 GCA_003168355.1 Acidobacteriaceae bacterium
GCTTGGCCTGCTCGGCGTCCATGTCGCCCTGGATGATCTCGCGCTGGGTGCGCTTGATCTCCTGGAACAACAGGCCTGCCTCAACTTCGAGCTTTTCAATCTCGCCTCTTACGGCACGCGACTGCCTGCGGTATTCCTTTTTCTGATCTTCGCTGCGGGTAGCGTCAGCTTTGCGCTCCAGGTTTTGCGCCTGGCGGTCAAGCGAACGCATGCTATCGACGGTTTTGTTGACGCGGTCGATCAGCCGCTTGCGCTCGGCGTTGGTGAAACCCAGCTTGCGCACCGCGATGGAAACTCTCACGATGGAGCGGGCGAGGTTGCGGCGGGCGCGGCGATGGTCCTTGGGCCGCTTCTTCTGCGACACCGCAATATACTTTTCCTGCACCACGGCGACCTTCTTGTAAAGCTTCGCCATGTTGTCGATCTTGCCGGTGAATTCGTTCAACCGGTTCTGCAGAATCTCGTCGGTGATCTCTTCCTCATCGAAGGTGACGACCTCCTTGATGGAGCGCACACCTTTCTTGAGGTCTTCGCCCATGGCCAGCAATTCATGAATCACAATGGGAGACCGCGAGAGCGCCTTGAGCACGCGCAACTGGCCGCACTCGATGCGCTTGGCGATCTCCACTTCGCCTTCGCGCGTGAGCAGGGGCACGGTTCCCATCTCGCGCAGATACATGCGAACGGGGTCGTTGGTTTTTTCGAGAGCGCCGGGAGTGAGGTCGAGTTCAACGTCGTCGCCCTCTTCGCCTTCTTCGAATTTTTTGTCGAGCGCGGCGGAAGGCAGTTTCGGGCCTTCCAGCACGTCGATGCCTTGCGTACCGATCGTTGTCAGCAGGTCATCCAGGTCTTCGGGACTAACCACATCGTGCGGGATGAGTTCGTTTACCTGGTCATAGGTAAGGTATCCCTTCTCTTTCCCGGCATCGACCAGCTTTTTTATGTCGTCGTACTTGTCTTCAAGAGCCAAAGGGTGTCCTCAAATTCGTCAATTCGCCCGCGCGGAGCGTATGGTACAGTTCTAAAAGGTGGGTCTGGGGCAGTGCGGAGTTGTGCACCTAGCACAAACTTGTAGAGCTTAGCACATAAGTGCTGCTCCGTCTATCACTTGCCCCGCAAAAGGTTCCCTTTACCCGCCGCTATCCCTAACTCTGCTAAATACTTAGATGGTTCCACCCGCTGTTTTGTTTCAGGCACTTTTCTTGTTTGTGGCAGGTGCTCTTAACCCGTCTTCCGCCAGGTTGGGATCCCTCAGCGCACGGCTGAGCCGATCCTTTTCAAGCAGCAATTCGTTCCTGAGCACCTTATCGTCACCAACCCCGGGCTTGTTCAGTTCGCGTTGCACCTGCTCCAGCCGGCGCCGCAAGTGAATACGCCGCAGTGCCCGCACTGCGCCCTCCAGACGCTCGGCGCTGAGTTCTTCGTCCTCTTTCAACAGGATGGAAGCCAGCATCCGGCGCTCACTCTCGGAGCACGGCACTTCCATTACATCGGCAACTTCCGCTCCGGCATTGAGCAGGACCTCGACCAGCGATTCCGTCGCCAGACCGCGATGCAGCGCTTCATTCTGGAGCACATACTGCGCCTGCCGCGCGGGATCAAAGCCTTCCTCGGCGCCGTCGCGCGCGGAAAGATGTCCGGCTCCCGGCTGCATCTGCCGCGCCGAGGCCAGCGCCCGGATGAGAATTCGTTCTGCATCCGTAGCTTGCGCTTCCAGCGGAGCTTTCACTGACGCGGCTGAACGGTCCGCAGCCACATGCCGCAACTCCTGTCGCAGAACCGCCGAATCGATTCCCAGCTTCTGCGCGATCTCCTGCCCCAACTCGTCGCGCACAATGCGGCTGGGAACGCGTTGAATGTGCGGCAGCAGGTAGTTTACAGCTTTCTGTTTGGCCTCAGGGCTGCGCGCGGGAAATAGACTTCGGGCGCGGTCGATCAGGTAGTCGAAGTATTTTTGCGAACCCCTGAGCGCGGCGGCGTACGCGTCCTTTCCTTTGCGGCGAAGGTACAAGTCGGGGTCGAAGCCCTGCTCCAGCGTCAACACCTTGATCTGGAATTCTTCTTCCACCAGCAATCCCAGTGTGCGCTCCGTGGCCTTCGCTCCGGCCGTATCCGGATCAAAGTTGACTACAGCGTTCTTGCTGAAACGCCCCAGCAGCTTCGCTTGAATCTCCGTGAAGGCGGTGCCCGAGCTGGCAATCACATTGTGAAAACCAGCAGCATAAACGGAAATGCAATCCATCTGACCTTCGACCAGAATCGCATAATCCAGCTTGCGGATCGCTTCCTTGGCGCGATCAAGGTTGAACAAAACCCGGCCCTTGGAATAAATCCCCGTCTCCGGCGAATTTAAATACTTCGGGCCAGACTTCTCGTCGGCGGCCAGCGTTCGCCCGGTGAATGCGATGATCTTGCCCGCATCGTTGGAGATGGGAAACATCACCCGGTTGCGGAACTTGGAGTACATCGCGGCAGACCGGGCATCGGCTTTCGGGCTTCGGGCTTCGGCTTGGGGCACCGGCGAATCGCCCTCTCTCCCACTATTGTCATTCCGAACGGGCGCAAGCCCGTGAGGAACCTGCTGTTTGCCGACTGCGCCACCGCTCTCGTCGTTCTCCGGATGCCGGGCGCCCGAAGCCCGGAGCCCCTCTTCCTTCCACGAAAACAACCCGCTCTCCCGCAACACCTCTTCGCTGAACTCGCTTGCCAACCGGTCGCGCAGCAGAAAACCGGAATCGGGCGCATAGCCGATGCGAAAGAGTGCAATCGTTTCCGCGTTCAACCCGCGACCCTCCAGATACTCGCGCGCCCGCGCCCCCTCGGGACGCTTCAGGCATTCCTGAAAAAACGCCGCAGCCCGCTCCTGCGCGTCGAGCATCTGCGCCCGCAGCTTGGCATCCCGGGCTTCTCCCGGACTCGAGTACGTAGCCTTGGGCAGCGGAATTCCCAGCTTCTGCGCCACCAGGCGGACGCTCTCAGGAAAAGTAATGTTCTCGATCTTCTGCACAAAGCTGAACACGTCCCCCGAAACGCCGCAGCCAAAGCAGTGATAAAACTGCCGCGTGGCATGCACCGAAAACGACGCCGTCTTCTCCCCATGAAACGGACACAGCCCCGAATAGTTCTGCGCCCCAGCCTTCTTCAGCTTGATGTAGTCGCCGATGATGCGGACAATGTCCGCCTGCTGTTTCACCGTCTCTTTAAAATCTTCAGTGGGCATGGATGGATGATGGGTCCCAGTGATCGACACTTATCCTTATTAGGATTGTGAGCCAGAACCACCGCTAATGGGAACATACCGGAGGCGGATTGCTGTGGAGAAACTGTGGGAATTATGCGATACCGGTTGACTGTCGAGGAAAAACAAGGCTGAGCAAGGGCAATCGCCGTCTCAGCCCAACCATTTTTGTCGGACCACGCAATCGTCGCCCCGTTGTAAACTGGTGAGCGCCTGTCGCTCCTATGCGACCAGAGGCCTATGCCACGCTCCGCTTCGAAAGTTCGCTCTGGTAACTCGAGGGCTGGCATCTTCGCAGTTCTTCGCCGCCACCTCGGACAGCGTACAGTGCTCGGGGTTGCGCTCCCGGTGCTGTCTGCACACCGCGATGCGATGAGGAATGGAGAAGAATTCAGAGGTCTTTCCGAGAAAGAAATCGAAATCGCTTTTCGAGATCTGAACTCAAAATTCGGTAGGAGCGATTATCACTCGACTTATCTTCACAGGGGTCTGGCGCGGTTTCTTGAGGCGTCGGGGGGCCTCTACAAGATACGCAGCGGCCTGCTGTCCGATATCAGCGCCGGGGAGATCGATTCGCTCCGGTAAAGAGCTTGTTGAATCCTTGCGGACTGCTTACGAAAAGCGGCAGGCCGTTATACGGACGCTGATGGATACTTGTTCGCTTCCCGTCGAGGAGTTGGAACAGCGGCGAGCCCTGGTGGATTCCTATTTATCACAGCTGACGGGCAACCGCGGCGAGATGTTCGAGGTTGTGTCCTTCGCAGTGCTCCGGGAGTATTTCCGCACTTTCGGCTTCGCTCTGCAGCGATTCTCAACTACACACGCGAACGATGGTGGCATGGATTTTGTGGGGGGCGAGGCAATTTATCAGGTCACGACTGACGAAAGCATTCAAAAAGTCCGAAGAGATCTTGCAAAGTCTCCCGGCACCAAGCGCGTGCTAGTAAGACCGACGGTGACCTCAGAAATAGACGACCTGTGCGACGGCGATGTTCTCGAAACAATCGAACTTAAGGACCTACTGAATCATTTCATCGCATGGTTGCTCGCAAGGGACAGCCGATCGAGAAAGTCTCGACACCTCCAGAGGATACTGGAGACCGCTTTGGCTGAATTCCGCAGGGAAAATAAGGCGGAGAGCACCTCAGCATAGATGCGGGGACGCTAAGCAGCAAACCGGTGCGGACACGCAGGCATCGGCCTTCCCAATCCGTAAAGACGGGTCACCACGTGGAGGCTATCCAGCGCTGCCTCTGGCTAATGTGAAATTTCCAAGCATTCGGATCATCCTGCGCATCGCAGCCGAACATGCCAGACCGAATCCGCTCGGAAACGATCTCGGCACGCTCGCGTAAGACGGCTTCATCTCGCGCCTCTAAGGTCACAATAATCGTGATTTCCGCCATGTGCTTCATCCCCACCCTAAGGGTAGCACTCTTCAGGGACACTTCCCCGCCTCACACCCGCAACTCCACCACGGTCGCCCCGCCCCCGCCCTCGTTCTGCGGCGGCTCGGCTACTGACTCCACGTGCGGATGCTGCTGTAACGCCTGCCGCAGAGCTTTGCGCAGGATGCCCATGCCGCTGCCATGGACCACGCGTACCCTCGGCAGGCCGGCAAGAAATGCATGGTCGACAAATTTTTCCACGGCCCGCGTCGCGTCGTCCACGTTGAAGCCAATCACATTGATTTCAGAAGCCGCGTTTTGACCTTCGTTTTCGTTATTCAGCGACACGGAAATTCCCCGCGCCCGCGCCGCCTTCACCGGAGAATTCCCCGCCCGCGCGCTGCTCAACACCTCCGCAATCTCGTCGCGCGCAACCTTCATCTTCATCGCGCCCATCGCCACTTCAAAGTGAGAATCATCCAACTTGCGCATGACTGTTGCCGCGCGCCCAGTCGATTTCAACTTCACACTATCGCCTTGGGAGACATACTTCACAACCTGCGGCTGCGCATGCGGATCGCCCTGGTCGGCTCCGCTGGCATGCGCCACCACGGTGGAATCGAATTGCTCGCGAAATTCGCGCCGCAATTTAGCGATCTTTCTCTCAGCATCTTTCGAAATCTTCTGCGCCGCCGCTTTATCCTGGACCGCATTCACCGCCTCGCGCGCATGATATTCAAAGTCGCGCAAAACGCTCTCCAACTTCTTTTCCATCTCCCGAATCTTGGCCTGCTGCTCTTTCTTGCCTTCGACCGCCAGGCGCGCCGTCTCGTGTTCCAGTTCCCGTTCGCGCGTCTTCATTCGAAGCCTCTCGCTTTCCATCTCGCGCAACCCGGCATGAAGTTTGTCCAGAAATTCGCCGACATCGCGAGCCTGCGTGCCCAGCCGCGACCGTGCCCCGTCGATGATCGCCGGGTTCAACCCCAGCCGCTGCGCGATGTTGATGCCCGCCGACGCTCCCGGCACTCCCATCTTCAATTCGTAAGTGGGCTGCAGCGTGGTCTCGTTGAAGCCCACCGATGCATTGATCACGCCCGGAGTATTTGCCCCATAAACTTTCAACGACGTGTGATGCGTGGAAATTACCGTCATGCAGCCGATGCTGCCAAAGTGGCCGGCAATCGCAACCGCCAGCGCCGCGCCTTCCTCCGGATCGGTGGCCGAACCCAGCTCATCCAGCAGCACCAGCGACTTCGCGGTTGCAGTGCGCGAAATGAAATCGATGTTGGTGACGTGCGCGGAAAAGGTCGAGAGATTCTGTTCGATCGATTGATAATCGCCAATATCCGCCAGAACGGCGTCGAACACAGGCATTTCCGCTCGGTCGGCAGGCACAGGAATGCCTGACTGCGCCATCAACGCCAGCAGGCCGATTGTTTTGAGCGTCACCGTCTTGCCGCCGGTGTTGGGCCCGGTGATCACCAACTGCCGCCCCTGGCCTTCGAGCTCTACGCTTACCGGAATCACGGCCACACCTTTGAGCTTGAGATTCCGTTCCAGCAACGGGTGCCGCGCATCGCGCAGAACCATCCGCCCCGGAACTTCCTTGCTCAACTGCACACCTACGCAGTTGTACTCTTCAGCAAAGCGCGCCTTGGCAAACTGCAGCTCCAACTCCGCGAGCACCGCAGCCGATACCAGGATCGCTTCCGCTTCTTCGCCGATGCGGCGCGTCATTTCGAGCAGAATACGATGAATTTCCGCCTGCTCTTCGTCGAGTAGCCGAACCAGTTCGTTGTTCTGCTCGATCGTCTCCAGTGGCTCGACAAAAACCGTCTGCCCGCTCGAACTCGCGCCGTGGACTACACCCTGTACGCGCCGCTTCTGTTCAATCTTCACCGGGATTACAAAGCGCTCGCCGCGGATGGTGATGAGTTCGTCCTGCACCGCGCCGCCTTCGGCCAGCTTTCGCAGATATCCGCGCAAGGATTCCTGAATCCCGCGCCTCTGTTTTTCAATCTCGCGGCGAACCCGCGCCAGTTCCGGCGAAGCGCGGTCTTCCAGCGTTCCGTCGGGCTGGATTTTGTTGCGAAAGGCTCGTAAGAATTCGGTGAAGTCGGGCACGCCTTCGGAAAGCGCCCGGGTTCGCCGCCAATCCGTCCTCATGTTGGCGGGAGGATGAAGCGCAATCTCACGCCATTCCGCGGCACGGTCCACCACCAGCAGGACGTCGCGGATCTCCGTCGTTTCCAGCACGGCGCCCGCGATTCGAGACTTCTTTACCAGCTTGGTGATATCGAGCAGTCCGGAAAACTCAAAGCGTCCGCCCACGCGGCGGAACTCCCGCACCTCCCCAGTCAACTCCTGTTGCTCACCGATCCAGGCGGCATCGGTCGAAGGCGCAAGCGCCGTAATCCTTGCCTGGCCCAGCGGCGAAGAGGCGTATCCCCGCAGCAGTTCGCGCAGAGCGTCGAACTCCAGCACGCGCGCGGAGTTGTGGATAAGCAACTGGGACATCGGATTTCATGTTACAGGAAGGGCGAGAGGCAAATGGCAATTAGCAGTTGGCAACTAGCAATCGGTCGGAACGGAACGTAGCCGATTGCGGCACGACACGTCGGGACAATTGCCAATTGCTTATTGCCAATCGCTAATTGCTTTGTGGCTTGGCCAGGCGTCGAGCTCACGACTGCGCTGCGGCCAGAGCGCGTGAAGCATTTTCGCTGGCGATGGGCAACACGAGCACGAACAAGGCCCCGCCCTCGGCTTTATTCTGGCAGGTGATCAGGCCCTTATGATCCTGCACCACTCCGTAGACGGCGCTCAATCCCAAGCCGGTGCCTTTGCCGATCGGCTTTGTAGTATAAAAAGGATCGAATACTCGAGCGGGCTCTTTTACGCCCGACCCGCTATCGGAAAATTGCACCACCACCACTTGTTCTCCCTGACGGTCGGCGCTGACCCGAAGCAACCCCCCGCCGGCTTCCTCGAGCGCATCCAAAGCATTCTCGACGATCTGTACAAATGCCTGAAATAACTGGTGGCCGTCACCCCACACTCGCGGCAGGTTCGGCTCGATCACGGTTTCGATGCGGATTTTCTGATCGTGCCGTTGTAGTTCCCGCATCTGCACGCTCCGCTGCAGAAGCATGCACAAATCCACCATCGCCTTCTCCCCGGAACTTTGTTGCGCGAAACTCAGAAGGCTCGAGATCAGTTCTCGGGTCCGCTGTGACTGGTACACAATCTTGCGCACCAGCGTGTCCTGCTCGCTGGTCAACCGCTGGTTCGACCACAGCTTCTCGGAATATCCCATGATTGCGGTCAGCGGGTGATCGATCTCGTGCGCTGCGCCCGCAACCATTTGGCCCAAAGAAGCCAGTTTCTCTCTCTGCACCAGATGGGTCTGCAAGCGCTGCTCGTTTTCGAAGCTGCGGCGCGAATCTTCCAGCACCAGGATCAACGCCCGGTCTTGTATATACTGGCGGGCGAACACGAACGCGCCCAGCACCAGCATCGCCGCCAGTACGGTAAACAGGCGAAAGGTTCGCGCGGGAGCCAGCGAGTTGTCCCATTGGTAGGCCCACAGTCCCATCACCGGCAAGGAAAGAATCGCCAGCATCGCCAGCCGCAAGGCCATCGCACTCCACCTGTGGTCGGCCCCCGGCGCTGCGGCTTCCGCCTGCCACTCGCGCGCTGTCAGCGCCGTTGCGGCCATCCAACACACTGCGCCCAGCAGCGAAACGTCGTAGAGACTTCCGGTGTAGTATTTCCCCCGCACCAGAGCCAGATTCACCGCCTGCGAGGCCAGCGCATATAGTGCACTCGCCGCCATCAGGTTCAGGTACACCATCTTCCATCCAGCAGAGGCTTTCCGGGCGGCGATGCCCAGCACTAACACCAGCACGCCGCTCTCCACCAGGTAGAGTGGGCTGAAATTTCTGTCGTATTCCGCCACATTCAGCGACACATATTGCGACGGGAACACGACGAACGCATACAGGAACACCCACCAAACCACCAGCATGAGAAAGTCCAGCGTTCCCACGCGGAGTTTCTGCTCACCTTCGCTGCGATGCGGACGCAGCCCGACCGCGGCGATCATCGGAACCGGGTGAAGGAATAAAAACATATCCATGAACGACGGATCGGGAAAAACCGTTCGGCGCAAGGCCTCGAAATAGACCCAGGCCGCCTCATTGCACGCCCAGAGAATGCACCCCGATCCCATCAGCACCCAAAACCGCCGGTTGGCGCCCTGCGCCGACCATGCATTGGCCAGCATCGCCCCGCCCACCCCGAGCGTGAGCACCAGATACGCAACATCAACAAACGCGGTCAATACCGGACCACGCGGTGCCGTCAGCGACACCACGGCGAAGGCCAGCGTAACCCCGCCCGCCAGCACAAACCAGCGATTCCGTCCAGACAGACTCATCCGCCTCCATTTTAGGAAGAAACCGATGATTCCCAGATCGCTTTCGGGTTCCGGTAGGTTACTTTCGTCATACTGTCCGGCTGGCATTGGTCCCCTGGAGCCTGTCGAGGGACCTTCTGCCAGCAAGTCCTTACCGCCCGTCACCCCTGCTAGAATTAGTCGAGTGTGGAGCGGCCGCCCCTTGCCAGGCTCAGCCGGTGCTTTTGAGCTTGAATTAGACCTTATTTAGTCTGTCGCCACGCTCAGAAATCCCTGGTGCTCCATGGCTTTTCCTGTCACTCGCCTTCGTCGTCTGCGCCGGACCGACCAGCTTCGCAACCTGGTACGCGAAACCCGTCTCACTCCCGACGCCTTTGTCTACCCGATGTTCGTTTGCCCCGGCGAAGGCATCCGCAAGGCAATCCGCTCCATGCCAGGCGTGTTCAACCTCTCGGTGGATGAGGCCGTGAAAGAGGCGCAGGAAGTTTATTCCCTGGGCGTGCCCGCGGTGATTCTCTTCGGTCTTCCCGACCAGAAAGATGATGTCGCGACCGGAGCCTGGGCCAATGACGGCATCGTGCAGCAAGCCGCCCGCGCCCTGAAGCGCGACGTCCCCGACCTGATCCTCATGGGCGACGTCTGCCTCTGCGAATACATGTCCCACGGACACTGCGGCGTCGTAAAGCCGGGCACTTCGCCCCAATCGTTGGGCGCTGCCGCTCGAGACGCTTTGAATGCCGCACGGGGAGCGATAGCGGTCAGGAAGCACCAGGAAAAAGAAAAGGTCATCGAGGAACTGGCATCGATCGTGGCCCGCACGGTTTCCAAGTTTGAAATCGACAACGACGCCAGCCTCGAACTCCTGGCCCGCACCTCGGTCTCGCTCACCCGCGCCGGCATCGACATCATCGCCCCCTCCGACATGATGGATGGCCGCGTAGCCACCATTCGTCGCGCGCTCGACGAAGCCAGCTTCAGCAACACGCCCATCCTTTCCTACGCGGCCAAATTCGCCTCCGGATTCTACGGCCCGTTCCGCGAAGCCGCCGACTCCGCCCCGCAATTCGGCGACCGCCGCTCCTATCAAATGGATGGCGCCAACCTGCGCGAAGCCATGCGCGAAATCGAGCTCGATGTCGAAGAAGGCGCCGACATGATCATGGTCAAACCCGCTCTGCCCTATCTCGACGTAATCGCCGCCGCCCGCCTGCGTTTCGACCTCCCGCTGGCGGCGTATCAAGTCTCCGGCGAATACGCCATGATCGAAGCCGCCGCCCAAAACGGCTGGATCGAACGCGACCGCGTCATGATGGAGTCCCTGCAAAGCATCCGCCGCGCCGGCGCCAGCATCATCCTGACCTACTACGCGAAGGATGCAGCACGGCTGTTGGGATAAGTCGAGTTGATTTGCGTGGAACGGACGCTCGTGTCCGCTATTAGGGCCGGCCACCGGCAAAACACCGCTCAAGGTCCCCTCCAGTTTGCTTACCTTCGTAAGGCCAATCCAGACTTTTGCCGTGAGTTGCGGCGCTTGCTCAATCAGAATTGGGGGAGTGCATTCTCGTCCTTGAGTGAGGTTTCATGAAGACCTTTCGGCGGCGCTGCGGATTCTTCGCGGTTGGCTTTCTGACATGGTTCGCATTCTCCGCCTACGGCCAGCAGTCGGATTCCGGGCAGACCCTGGGCGACGTGGCCCGCAAGCTCCGCAAGGACCCGACCAACGAAGTCAAGATGACGGACGCGGACACCAAGAAGCTATTCGAGTCCGTGGACAGGATCTTCGCTTTCGCGGCGGAGGACACCGGCATGCCAAAACATGCGGCGGTAAAGCGAAGGCTGGTGAGCAAGGCCGATGTCGAGAAGTACGCAACCGGACAAATGGCGAAAGAAGAATTTACGAAGAGATTTGCGCAAGAAGAGCTGAGCCTGAAAAAGCTGGGCTTCATCCCGCGAGATTTCAACCTGAAGGAATTTCTGGTGAAGTCCACAGGCCAGGAAATTGCGGCTTATTACGACGACGAGACCAAAACGATCTCTATGCTGAACTGGGTCCCTCCCGACCGCCAGGAACCGATTCTGGCGCATGAACTGACGCATGCGCTGCAGGACCAGAACTACGACCTGGCAAAGTGGATGAAAGCTGGAACCAAGGCGGCGGAGAGCGACGCGAAAGACGCGACCGACGACAGCGCACTGGCGCGCAAGGCCGTGGTGGAAGGCCAAGCCATGGTGGTGTACGTGGATTACCTGCTCAAGCCCGTGGGGCGCAGTTTGGAGGACACTCCCGGGCTGATCTACCAGATGGAAGAGCCGGCGGTGAAAGCGGCGGTCGATTCCCAGCTCATGCACGATGCACCAATGATCCTGCGCGAGGCGGGAACGTTTGCCTATCAGGGAGGGTTGATTTTTGAAGGCGAGCTGCTGCACAAGGGCGGCAAGAAGATGGCGTTTGCGGGGGCGTTCGCGCATCCGCCGCAGAACACGCATGAAGTGCTACAGCCGGAGACCTACCTCCGCGGCGAGAAACTAGCGACGGTTCGCATCCCGGACATGCAGGCCGTGCTGAGCAGCCAGTATGACGTCTACGACTCAGGAGGAATTGGCGAGTTGGACGTGCGGGCTCTGTTGAAGCAGTATGGCGGACGGAAGATCGCAGATGAACTTTCTTCGGAGTGGCAGGGCGGAGCGTACGTGACCTACCGCCGGAAAGACAAAGTGGTGGCTGACGTTTCGGCCGGCACGGGAGACTTGGCGTTGTTGTACGCCTCACGCTGGAAGACGCCGCAAGCCGCCGAACGGTTTGCGCACTTCTATGCCGACGCAGTGTCGCAACGCTACCGCAGCGCGACGGCGCAAACGGTGCAGGCTTGTTCAGGGACGAGCTGTCCGGTCTCGATGGCGCAGATTACCACCGAGGAGGGTCCCGTGATCGTGGAGCACTGGGAAGATAACAGCGTCATCGTCTCGGAAAGTTTCGACACCGCGACGGCGGCTAAGCTACACACAGCGCTGCGGGACGATGCGAGTGCGGTGCACGCGCAGAATTCGCCGCAGGAAGAGATTGGATTGCGACTGTTTGAGATTCCGGCGTTTCAGGAGTTGGCCCAGGAGATTGGGGAACGGGTGCTGGAGGGAATGAGGCAGCAGAGCGGACGCTAGTTCAGCTGCGTTCAAAAAATCCTAAGGATCGCCCCTCACGGTTTCTCGCCGCCAAGGTAGCGGCAGGTGGCTCGAATGATTTGCTGCATGGCGTGGGACTCCACGAACTGGAAGCCATAGCGAAAAGCGTTTCTTTGGCGAACCATTGCATAGGTTGTCACAGCGCCGAAGGGAAGAGTGAAGTCCAACTCGACGACCTCGCCTAAGGGAACTTCAATTTTAATCAGGGCTGAGATTCCGGATTCGCTGATGTCCACGGTATGGCCGGTCAGCAAGCCGCAGGTCCGGGTTTTGATTCTGATCTCGACTTCAATTTTGAACCGGGGCTGGCGGCGCGCGTCGCCCGTACCTCGAGCGCGGCCAACTGCGGGCTGATCCTGAGACTGCAACTTCTTTTTCTCCTGCCAACTCCATGCGACTTGCAGAATGAGATGGCACGAACCCGCTGGCCCGTTGCCAGTCGAGAAGACCTGTGTTGCTTATCGGCATGAAGCGCGAAAAGCTTTAGCTCCAGACCCTTCCCACGCAAGCCCATTCCACTTTCTCAGCGGGTTCAGTAGGATGGTGGTCCAGGCGTCAATTCCGTTTCTGAAACATATGGCCGACTTCACACTGCGCGTTAACGGTAGCGAGAAAAAGGTGAGCGTTCCGCCGGAGACTCCCTTGCTCTGGGTGTTGCGAGATACGCTGGAACTTACGGGAACGAAATTCGGCTGCGGCGCCGGGCTCTGCGGCGCTTGCACGGTACACGTGGAGGGATCGGCGATACGGTCGTGCTCCACGCCGGTTTCGCAGGCTGCAGGGAAAAACATTACGACAATTGAAGGACTGGGCGCAAACGGACTGCACGTGTTGCAGCAGGCATGGATCGCGGAAGAGGTTCCGCAATGCGGCTACTGCCAGACGGGACAGATTATGACGGCGGCAGCGCTTCTTACCAAGACGCCGAATCCCAGCGATGAACAGATCACGCAGGCGATGAATGGCAACCTGTGCCGCTGCGGAACCTATGAACGGATTCGCAAAGCGATCCATCGTGCAGCGGGCGTTGTGGCGGCGGGAGGTGCGCGATGAGCCCACTGAACGTATTAGGACTGACTCGGCGTGAGTTCGTAGCAGCGGGAGTGGCTGCGGGCGCGGGACTGGTGGTGGGCTTCTACTTGCCACATGGGAACACGAGCAAGAAAGTGTTCTCGCCGAACGCGTACCTGCGGATCACGCCAGACAACAAAATCACAATCGTGGTGGCGCGCTCGGAGATGGGGCAGGGCGTGCGCACGGCTCTGCCCATGATTTTGGCGGAGGAATTGGAAGCGGACTGGAAGCAGATTGAGATCGAGCAGGCGGGAGCGAGCACGCTCTACGGAGACCAGACAACGGGCGGCAGCGCGAGCGTACGGACGACGTGGGATCCGATGCGAAGAGCGGGAGCGGCGGCGCGAGAGATGCTGATTTCGGCGGCCGCGCTGACGTGGAGTGTGCCGCGCTCGAGCTGCGCGGCGCAGGAGGGCAGCATTTTGCATGGCGCTTCCAAGCGGCGGCTCAGCTACGGAGAACTCTCAACGAAGGCCTCCGCATTGCCCATTCCGACCGACATCCCGTTGAAGCAGAGCAAGGATTACAAGATTGTTGGCCAGCGATTGGCACGCGTGGACACGCCGGGGAAGGTGAAGGGTGAGGCGGTGTTCGGCATCGACTTCCGGATGCCAGGGATGAAGTACGCGGTGTTGTCACGGTGTCCAACGATCGGTGGGAAGGCGCTGAGCTTTGACGATAAGGAATCGAAGAAGATTGCCGGCGTGGGTTACGTGGGCAAGATCAGCGACGCGGCCGTGGCGGTGGTGGCCGATAGTGTTTGGGGCGCGATGGAAGGGCGGCGCGTGCTGAATGTCAACTGGGACGACGGTCCCAATAAAGATTTGAACACAGCGGCGGTGATGGAGGCGCTGAAGCAGGCGGCCGCGAAGAAGGGCGCTAGTTTGTATTCGGTGGGCGATGTGGCGAAGGCCACGGGGCGGCGGATTTCGGCGGAATATCAGTTACCGTTCATGGCGCACGCGCCGATGGAGCCGGGGAACTGCACGGCGAGTTACTCGGGAACGGCGTGCGAGTTGTGGGCTCCGACGCAGGTGCCGCAGGATTGCCGCGACTCCGTGGCGCAGGCCGTGGGACTTGATCCCGATCAGGTAAAGGTGAACGTCACGCTGATGGGCGGAGGGTTCGGGCGCAGGCTGGAGCACGATTACGCGGTGGAAGCGGCACTGGTGTCGAAGGCGGTGCAGTCGCCGGTGAAAGTGATATGGACGCGTGAAGACGATATGCGGTTTTCGACCTACCGTCCGGCGAGTCTGCATCAGTTGAGCGCGGTGCTGGATGGAGCGGGCTGGCCGGTGGCATTCACCCATCGGATCATTGCGCCGTCGATCAGCGGGCAGAAGGGCCAGCCGGGACCAAACGGAGTCGATCCCGATCTGCCGGATGAGGCCGCGTTTGTGTACGGATTGCCCAATGTTTCGCTGGAGTATGTGCTTGCAGAAACCGCGGTGCCGCTGGGCTGGATGCGATCGGTTTATGCGCTGCAGGTAGGGTTCGCCAGCGAAAGCTTCATCGATGAGCTGGCCGCAGTGGCGGGGAAAGATCCGCTGGAGTACCGGCTGCACATGCTGTCCCAGAATAGTAATAAAGACCAGGACATCTCATATTTCGCCACAACCTGGCACACGGCTCGAATGCGCGGCGTGCTGCAACTGGCGGCGGACAAGGCAGGATGGAAGAATGCTTTGCCGGCCGGACGTTTTCGTGGGATCGCGTGCTTCGGATGTTTTTCTTCTTACATGGCCGAAGTGGTGGAGATCAGCATGGAGAATGACGTGCCGCGAGTGCACCGTGTAATCGCAGCGGTTGATTGCGGACAGGTGGTGAATCCCAGCATTGTGGAGCAGCAGATTCCGGGCGGAATCGTTTACGCATTGTCGAATGCGCTGCGGGCGAAGATCACAATCGAGAAAGGCCGCGTAGTGCAGGGGAATTTCGACGACTACGCGCCGCTGCGAATGGACGAGGCCCCAGTGGTGGAGGTATATGCGGTTCCGAGCGCGGAAGCACCGACGGGGATTGGCGAACCATCCGTGCCGCCGCTGGCGCCTGCGTTGTGCAACGCGATTTATGCGGCGACCAGAAAGCGGATTCGCGCACTTCCGATTTTGAGCTGAGAGCGAATTTATGGCGGAGGACCGAGAAAGCGCTTAACGGCAAAGACCGCAAAGCGGCTAAGGGCTGGCGAGGGGCGCCGGCATCGGCTGTCCTACTGTCATCTTAAAGATCTTGATGTTGTCGCCGAAGGATTCGAAGCGCAAGTCGTGAAACTCCGCGAAATGTTTCCGCAGGTCTTCGGGAAGCTCTATCCCCCATCCGGACTGAAAAATCCATACTGTGTCCCCGGGTTTGAGATTGTAGGCCTGCACCAGTTGCTGCCAATGCTGGGGGAAGTTGTTCGCCCACAACATCCATTCCGTCTTGTAGTCCGTGGAAGCGACGCGGTGGCCGGCGCAGGAGAATTGTTCGAAGTTAGCGGGGGCTAGGTCGAGGGAAACTGGACGCTGCTGGCACAAATAGTGACTCAGAATAAGATCGGTTTGGTAATCGGTAAAGATAAGGTCGGACGGGTCCATGTTCTGTCGTATAAATTCCATTGCTGCGGCCATGTTCGCGCGGCTTTGATCGGCACGGTCCATTCTTGGCGGGCGCGGTTTGCCGAACGCGATGCAGGCCACAAGGACGAAAGCGGCGATTCCAACTCCGCGACCCCATCTACCGCGCGCCAGATGCGCCATCGCCAGGCTGACTCCGGCCACGCCGGGGATGATCAGGAACGCTACGTGCCGCGTGCCGCCATAGGGATAAACATGCGCCAGGCTGGCGCCACCAGCAATCGCAAAGGGCAGAAGCAGAAATATTCCCCAGCAGCGTGACGAGATTCGATCCTCGAAGAAGCCTTCTCCTCGCAGAAGCAGCGCGACTCCCATGAAGAACACGAGCCCCAGTACATCGCCAATGGCGAGCTGCCCGAAGAAATATTGAAAGACTCCAAAAGTGTGGCCGGCTAAAAACATCAAGGGGTTGTCGTGAGCGGGATCGAAGTAGGAACGGCGCAGGTAGAACTCACTCATCCAACCCTCAAACACGGTTCTTGATTCGCCCACACCGAGCTTCGAAATGTGCGTCTTATAAAAGAAAATCGCGAGCGCCAGCGCGCCAAGTTGTCCGGCTGCCCATGCCGCCACTAAGCGCGTGGAGGAGCGCTGCGCGAAGATTTTGAGCAGGGCATAAATGCCCAGCGCGGCGGCAAACAGGAACGCCGAGTAATGAGACAGCATCGCAAAGTAAAGGCACAGGGAAAAGGCCGCCATCTTGCTGGAAGAGTTTTCCGTAAAAGCTTCATCCAGGAAATAGAGAGCGCTGGCAAGGAATGCGAGCAGCAAGGGGTATTGCCGCACTTCCGCCGACATGAGGATGATAGGCGGAAGGAAGGCGACGAGAAGAAGTCCAATGAAACCGGCAAGACTGCCTGCGACGTTGCTTAACCATTTGTAAAACATCCAACAGAACACCGTGCCCGCGAGTACGGAAGGCATGCGAATCCAGAGCTCAGAGGTGCTTAGAGCGCGCCAAAAATAGAGCACGAGCGTGAGGAGCGGAGGATGAGCTGCGGTGAGACTTTCTTTATAGGCAAGAGCCAGCGAAACCTGGTTGGCCAGGCGGAAATGCAGCGCCTCATCGGGATTGAGGAATGTTCCCGAGGCCGTCCACAGGCGCGCCAGAAAACCGAGCAGCGTGATGGCGACCGCCGCCAGATGGGCGTTGCCTTGGAACCATTCATTTTGTTTCTCTCGTGAAGTCAGTATCATTCCTGCTCAGTGGTGAATGCGCCCAGCCATTTTACGGGAAGGCGTGCGGCCAGAGCGTCGGCCAGGCGCTCGTCCGGCGGTAATCATCTTGGTCCTGCAGTCGCGTCGGAGCGCCACATGTTGCCGACCCGAAGGCCCACCCCAGTATTCTCGCCAGCACAAATTGCCGTTCAGATACAATTCCACGGTGAGGAGCTTCTAGCCCATGTCTACTGCGCCAGCTATCCGGGCCAGCACCCGGCTATTTCCCTACGAACGGTGGGGGTCTCCATCGCCTTCTCTGCTCAGGCAATACCGCGAGAATCATCCCTGTCCGCATATTCTGTTGAAGGATTTCCTTAATCCGGAGACCGCGCTGAGCATGGCGATGGAATTCCCCCGGGCTGCGAGCGACGCCTGGACGCAGTACAAGCACGCCAACGAAAACAAGCTGGGCATGCCCAAGCGCGAGCTTTTTCCGCCCTTGCTGGGGGCGGTCTCCGACGAACTGAACTCGCCGGAATTTGTGGCCTGGGTTTCAGAATTGACTGGAATCCCGAACTTGATGGCGGACCCCATGTTGGAGGGCGGCGGCCTGCACCAATCTGGGCCGGGCGGTTACCTCAACGTGCACACAGATTTTTCCATGCACCACTTCCATACGGACTGGCACCGGCGTGTGAATCTGATCCTGTATCTGAATCCGGGATGGCGGGAGGAGTGGGGCGGTGCGATCGAATTGTGGGAGCGAACGGATGGCAAGAAGCTGGCGCGCTGCGCGGCGAAGTATCCACCGCTGCTGAACCATGCGCTCATTTTCACAACCGACGAGAGGTCATTGCACGGCTTTCCCGATCCTCTGCCGTGCCCCGAGGGACAGTCGCGCAAGAGTCTGGCGTTGTACTACTACACAATCGAGCGGGACAAGAAGGTGACCGGACACTCCACCGATTATTTTGCGCGGCCGCAGGATGGGTGGAGAAAATCGGCGATGATCTGGCTGGATAAGAAGGCGGTCGATCTTTATTCGCGGGCCAAGGCTCGATTCGAATTCTCCGACGAGTTCGCCAGCCGGGTACTGGGATTTTTGTCGGGGAAGAAGTAGCGGGGAAGTGCACTGCATCCGTTCCGAATAATTCGGCGAAAGAATGCCCTGGGCGAGTGCCGGGTACTGTCTTAAACATTGTGGCACGACTCTGAAGTTTGGTCCTGTGTTTGCGCAGGGTGTAACGGTGTTACATCCTGCGTAGGCCAATGCTCCCGCTGTCCTTCATTTCTTGAAAAACAACCGCGTCATTTTTCAGCCTGTCAATTTTCTGCTTTGCCACACGAATAGCCGCGTCCCAGGAATCGACAATTTCCGCAAGATTTCTGCTTTTGGCTATTGACCAAATGTTTGTACATGTGCAATTATATGCGTGTACGACTGGAGTATCGCTCATGTCTAATCCTCAGAAAGTGGCTATGGATGCCTACCTGAAGGAAATGGCCGACCTAGTAGCTCAACGCCAAGCCCTCAGCAAGCGCATCAGTGGCCTCGAAAAAGCGCTGCGCGGAATGATTGATCTGCTTGGTACAGACGAAGAGCAGATGGAATATATGGAGAAATTGGACGAACTGGTTCCCCCTGTAGGACTCAGCGACGCTATCGAACAAGCTCTTGGCAAAGAAGATGGGGATCCGCTGCTTCCGACCGAAATTCGAGATCGGGTGATTGGCTATCTCGGAAATCACTCCAACCAAATGGCTTCGGTTCACACGACATTGAAGCGACTCGTAAAGAGAAACCCGTTTATCGAGACAGTCCAGAAGGATGGAAAAACGGCCTACCGTTGGGTGAGCATGGGAGAGCGCATGGTGCGAGACATCCAGTTGCGTGCGGCAGCGGAAGAAATGCGGAAGGCAGGTTCGGAAATTGGAACTCCGCCAAGCCTTGATAGTTCGGCAGAAAAATTGATGCGGCAGGCTTTGGGCCGCAAAAAGAAATGACTTTAGAAGCAAATGCGAAACGCCCTGCGTTACGAGCGCAGAGCGTTTCAGAAAGCGAGGTAGAAACCGATGACGCGGCCTCCACCAATTAGCAGTTGACACTTAAACGCCCTGTCGCCTGTTCTAGCAGTCGGCAGGGCTAATCCGGATCGCGGGGTAAGCCGAGACTCAGACCCAAATTGATTGTACGGCTTTCCCCGCTCAACGCAAGCGGAGAAAAGCCCATGACCTGTATCAGATGCCAGCACACGACCTGTGTTAAAGCAGATTCCTTCGGTAAGCGCCATGTTCAGCGCTGGAAATGCACTTCCTGCAAGAACCGAGTTTCTGAACCCCACACCAAACTTACCCGCGATACGTTCCTGTCGAATCCCGAAGCGGCAGAACGTGCGCTGCATTGTTTGCTTGAGGGATGCTCGATCCGATCCACCGAACGCCTCACTGGCCTGAATCGAAACACCATCATGCGATTTTTGCTGCGATCCTGCCAGCGCGGATTACTGCCATTAACTTTGGTTCCAACGTCGCGGCCTTTTCTTCAACTGTTCGGAAGATGCTGGCAAGCAATTCATCCTCAGATAATGCGGTTATTGTGCTATTTTCCACGTTACATCCATGTCAGTGAATCGGGGGCGTTTGCTGGAAACGTTCTGGCAAACTAGAAACGGCGGTGTTCTTCTTTGGCCGCAATCGCAGCACTTCGGACCATCGACTCTTGCGAGCTACCCATCCCCATGGTCGGTTCCACAATCTAATCAACTCTAGCCTGTTGGTTTCTTCGATTAAAGCTAGCGTCTTTGGGCACCAGAACGATAAGACTTTTTTGTCCTCTTCCGTCAGGTGGCAAATCGGAAATTCGTGATTGATGTACTTGATGTACTCACCGTTTTTATCCACCCCTCAATTTTACGCCTTCGCCGGGAGCGTTATGCCGCGCCACAGCGTTTAAGACACTACCGCCGTCTTGCCTTGACACCACTTTTCTCACCCTTTATCCTTAACTCTTGCTCCTTGCGGTACTTGCGCCTTCTTGGCGTGCTTCCGCGGGCCTGGGGCGGCAATTGGACGGGGCGCGGAGGTTTCCGATGTTCTTCGAGATCAAAGAGTTAGAACTTCATCCTGTGGAGTTTGCGGAGAGGTTCGAACCGGGCGTGATCGACCTGGGATCGGATTACCGCCAGATCTCTCCCATCGAAAGCAGCGGGCGGGCGGATCTGGTCGAGGAGCATCACGGCAAGCACAAGATCATCCAGGATATTCGGGTTAAAGGCCGGCTCACGACCAGCCTGGAATCGAACTGTGCGCGGTGTCTGGAGCCGATCACCCAGGATGTAAAGCGCGAGTTCGATCTCCTGTATCGTCCTCAGGGATCGGACGCCGGGCGGGACGAGATTTCGGTCACCGACGCGGAGGCCGAGATCAGCTATTATGAAGGCGAAGGGCTTCTGCTCGACGATGTTGTGCGCGAGCAGATCCTGCTGGCCGTCCCTTTAAAGCTTACGTGCCGCGAAGATTGCAAGGGACTGTGCCCGCACTGCGGCACCAACCTGAACCAGGAGCCGTGTTCGTGCGCAGTGACGCGGGAAGAACCGCGATGGGCGGCGCTCAAGGAAATCCGCAGCAAGCTGGCGCATTGAGAGCAGAGACAATAGGATTTTGATTCATGCCAGGCGGAGAGCCTCGGCGAGAGGAATTCATAGACCATGCCAAATCCGAAACGACGACATTCGCAGAAGCGCACTTCGACCCGGCGGGCGCACGATTTCCTGACGAGTCACTCGTTGTCTGAGTGCCCCAACTGTCACGAAAAAAAGATGCCGCATCGCGCCTGCGCCAAGTGCGGCTACTACAAGGGCCGCGAAGTTCTGGAAATCAAGGAAGCCAGCTAGCTCGCTGTCACCATGCCTAGCGTGATCGCGCTGGATGCGATGGGTTCGGACCGGGCGCCCAAGCCTGAAATCGAAGGCGCGATCCATGCTGCGCGCAACTACGGAGTGCGCGTGCTGCTGATTGGTCCGGAACCCACAGTCAAAGCGGAACTGGAGCGTCATCCGGCGGCATCGCGTCTGCCCATTGAGATCGTCCACGCCAGCGAAGTCATTACCATGAAGGACAAAGCGGTGCAGGCGGTGCGCGCCAAGCGCGACTCCTCCATGCGCGTAGGGCTGCGGCTGGTTCGCGAAGGAAGAGCGGCGGGCTTTGTGACGGCCGGCAATACCGGCGCCGCCATGGCTACGGCCAAGATGGTGCTGGGCGCCTTGCACGGCGTGGACCGTCCGGCGCTGGCGGCCGTTTTTCCTACTGCGCCAGGTACCGCCGCAATTTTGCTGGACGTGGGCGCGAACGTGGATTGCAAGCCGCGTAATCTTGAACAGTTTGCGGTGATGGGCGAGATTTATTTCCGCTCCATGTTTGGCCGCTCGATGCTCGGAAGACGGCCGCGCGTGGGCTTGCTTTCCATCGGCGAGGAAGAAACCAAGGGCAACGAGCTGACGCGCGAATCGTTCCAGTTATTGAAGCGGCTTCCTCTCAACTTTGTGGGCAATGTGGAAGGTCGCGACCTGTTCAATGGCCACGTCGACGTGATCGTTGCGGATGGGTTCGTGGGCAATGTGGCGCTCAAGATTTCCGAAGGCGTGGCGAACCTGGTGCGCACGGTTCTGAAAGAATCGTTGAAAGCAACGATTACCAGCCAGGTCGGCTACATGCTTTCGCGCAGCGCCTTCACCGATTTCAAAAAGCGCATCGACCACACCGAATACGGCGGCGCGCCGCTGTTGGGGCTGAAGGGCGTGTGCATTATCACGCACGGTTCGTCCAACGCGAATGCCATCAAGAATGCGGTACGCGTAGCTGCGGAGTTCGCCGAGCGGCACATCAATCAGTCGATCGAGCAGGGACTGGCTGCGCTCCGGCCTGCGCGGGTCGAAGTAGAAGCCTCGCCGGTTCGCTAGCTTCTCGAATCAAAACAATGACCGAATCAACAGACACTCCCGGCGTCGCCACTTCAGAAATCGCCACAGAAAAGATCGCTGCAAGAAAGATCGCATTCATTTTCCCCGGCCAGGGCTCGCAGGCCGTGGGTATGGGCAAAGATCTCGCCGAGAAGTATTCCATCGCGCGGCAAACCTTTGAAGAAGCCGACGAAGCGCTGGGCTACAAATTGTCGCAGGTATGTTTCGAGGGACCGGAAGATCAGTTGCGCCTGACCGAAATCACACAGCCCGCGATTCTCACCGTGTCGATCGCGGCGCTCAGAGTTCTTGAGTGCCGCATCCCCAAGCCAAGCTTTGTGGCGGGCCACAGTTTGGGCGAGTATTCGGCGCACGTGGCTTCAGGAACGATGAGCTTTGCCGACGCCGTGCGCACCGTGCGCAATCGCGGCAAGTATATGCAGGAAGCGGTCCCGGTGGGAGTAGGGGCCATGGCGGCAATCCTGGGTATGGACCTGGAGAAAGTTGTCGCGGTTTGCGAAGAGGCGGCGAAAGGCGAAGTGTGCGCCCCCGCGAACATTAATTCGCCAGAGCAGATTGTGATCTCCGGCAACACCGCGGCGGTAGAGCGCGGCGCGAAGCTGGCCGACGAGCGGGGAGCGAAACGCGCGAAGTTGCTGCCTGTTAGCGCACCCTTTCACTGTTCTCTGATGAAGCCCGCACAGGACCGCCTGGAAGCGGACCTGAACAAATTGAAGACGCAGAAGCCGGTGTATCCAGTGGTCTGCAATGTGGAAGCGTCTTTGGTGGTCGATGAATTGCGGGCGCGCGAAACGTTGGTCGCCCAGGTAACCGGCTCGGTGAAGTGGGAGCAGAGCATGCGCCTGCTGATCGCGGAGGGCGTGCAGAGCTTCGTAGAAATCGGTCCAGGAAGAGTTCTTTGCGGCCTGATGCGGCAGATTGACCGCTCGAAAACCTGCCTGAACGTCGGGGACGAGGCTTCTCTGAGCAAAGCGCTGGAGCAGCTCGGAAGTTAGGTTCTAGCGAAACTCCAGATCGCAGGGCGGTGTGCTGATCGTCTTATCCGATTTATCCACGTACAACTGGGCGTGTTGCGCGCGATCGTTCACCACCAGGTCAACCACCACGCCCGTCCCGCCGCCGGGGCAGTTGCTGGCGCCGAAGATCTTATAGCTCTTGACCGCGCCCCACTGGCCGCCCGGTCCCCAGTCCTGCCAGAATTCGTTGTAGGGATACTGCGCGTGCTTCTGCGGATGCTGCTTCCATCCGGGATCGGCGTAGTAGATGCCATAGGCCGTTTCGAAATCTTGTTTCTGCAGCGAAGAAAAAAATTTCCCGGCGATGCGTTCCTCCGGCCAGAAGCGGTTCCACCAGCCCGCAAACGCCAGCACAAGAACAAGCACGATGATCGAAATAATGCGGGTCCGCTTCTTCCGCTCTTTCTCGGGATGGTACTCTTTGGCGTCCAGTAGGGTCATCACTCTCTAGAATAACGGACGCAGCCGGTAAGTCAAAAGTTCCAGAAGAAATCGGGTGGTCTACAATCGGGCCATCGGCGATCTTTCAGATGACCAGATCGCCAGATCGCCCGATGACCCGATTCTTCATAGCGTTCTCTTGAACAGTGGAATCGCGACTGCGAGCGTAACCGCCGCAAAGATTGTCAGGTACAGCATGTCGGTCCCAACCGCCGCCAGGGTCGTCTCTTTCAGCAGCAGACACTTGAACCCATCCACAGCATAAGTAAAGGGGTCAACCTTGGCGATCGCCCGCAACCATGGCGGAAAGGCCTGGATGGGATAGATTGCCCCGCTGGGAAAAAACAGCAGCGTATTCAGAATGCCGAACATGGCTCGCGGCACCAGTGGGTCATCAATGCGCACCATCAGCAGGAACATCATGGTGTTGAAGGCCAGCGATGTCAGCACGATCATCACCAGCAGTCCGAGCATCGTGACCGGATTGAAAATCGTACTCACGCCCGAGATCAGCGCCCCGATCACGCAAATAATCACTCCCGTCATCACCGCCTTGATCGCGCCTGCCAGGTTGAGCCCCAGCACCAGTTCAAGCTTGGTAATGGGCGTGACCAAATAGCCTTCATGCACGCCGCGCGCCTTGTCGTCGATGTAGAGCATGCCCCCGCCGATCATCACCGAGACAAACATCGCCAGCGTGAGCGAACCCGGCAGCAGATATTTCATGTATTCGATGTAGGGATAAAGTTCGACGATCTCGAGCGCAGTCTGCTGCAGAATGCGCGGTTCGACCGTAGGCTGGTTCAGCGAGTTAGTCAGGTCGGTCAGCTCCGACTCCACCGCGGAACTCATGAAGTTGTCGCTGTTATCCACCACCACGGCGATCTGCGGATGGTTTTCTTCGTAAACGCGCCGCGAGAATTGTGGCGGGATGATCAGCGCACCCTCGAGCTTGCCGTTGCGCACGTCCTCCACTGCCTGTTTCTCGTTGTCGTAATAAACCGGCACAAAGGTTCGAATGTTGGCGCGCACGGAATCGAAGGCCTCGCGAATCTTCAGCGCCTGCGTGCCCCCATCCTGATCGACAATGGCGACCCGGGCATCGCGAATCTTTCCGCCAAACGCATTCCCCAAAACGATCAGCTGCACCAGCGGCATGATCATTGACGCCATCATGAGCGCCGGCGAACGGAAGAACTTGCGCATTTCGCGCTCGACTATGGCCATCATCCGGTTCATAACTTCAACCTCGGGCGGTTCATGGCTGCAGCCCCGGCCGCTGCGGCATCGTAAACGCATACGCTTTCTGCAGTTCGTCGCGCAGCTGCCTTCCGGTGTAATGCACGAAGACATCGTCCAGCGTGGTGTTCTGCACTGAGAGCGACTTCACCGCAACCCCAGCTTCGACGGCCATCCCAACCAGTTCGGTGGTGGTTCGCGAGCCGCTGCCGGTGAGCACTCGATACATTCCCGCTCCCTCGTGCTGCACCGAAGTGACGTCGTCGAGCGTGTGCAGGCGCTGCTCCCAATCGTCCGGAGGATTTTCGAACTGCGCTTCGATCACGTTCGATCCTGGCACACTCGCCTTCAACGCCATAGGCGTGTCCAGTGCGACCAGCTTGCCGTGATCCACGATAGCGATGCGCTCGCACAGCCGGTCAGCTTCATCCATGTAATGTGTGGTGATCAGGATCGTGAGTTGACGCTGGCTCATGATGTTGCCCAGCATCTCCCACACGGCAACCCGCGAAACCGGGTCCAATCCAGTGGTGGGCTCGTCGAGAAAAAAGATTTTCGGATGATGCACCAGCCCGCGCGCAATCTCCAGCCGCCGCCGCATACCGCCAGAAAGCGTCTTGGTCTGCGCGTCGCGCCACTTGGTTAGGTCCACCAGCCCCAGCAACTCGTCGATCGAGCGCTTTCTTTCTTTCGCCGGCACATCGTAGAGCTTGGCGTAGATGTTCAGATTCTCTTCCACCGTGAGATCCAGATCGCTGGTCAGCGCCTGCGGGATCACGCCGATGGTTCGCCGCACCGCATCCGGATCCTTTGCAACATCGTGACCGGCAATGCGCGCAATACCCGAAGTGAGCGGAATCAGCGTCGTCATCATGCGAATCAGCGTCGACTTGCCCGCTCCATTCGGTCCCAACAGGCCGAAGATCTCCCCATCTCTTACGTTGAACGAAACATCGTCGACGGCGGTGAAGTCGCCGTACTTCTTGACGATGTGGTCAACTTCGATGGCGTAGGGCCTTTCGAGGCCGGGAGCGGAAGCGCCGCCATTCGGTTTGGTGTCCAGGTCTGCCATCATTGCTGCCCCGCTGCTGCCGCGCTTTGCGGATTGCTCTCGCCCTTCATCTGCGCCGGTGAAACCAGCACTTCTGCCGTCATTCCCGGCACAAAGGCGCCCTTAGGATTATCCAGCCGCACTTTCAGAACGATGGTTTTGATATCCCGCTTCATCCGGCTCACATCGCGCTGCGTGGCGAAGTCACCTTCCACTCCCTTGAAAAAGACCTTGCCGCTGGTAATCGTTCCGCCCGGCATCCGGACGCGCAGCACATCGCCGTAGCCAATGTGGTCCGCATAGGTCTCCGGAATCGCCGCCCGCGCCCAGGTGTCACTCAGATCGACGATGGTCACGATGGGCGCGCCAATGTTGACCACTTCTCCCTGACGGGCCGCACGCACCGAAACCGTACCGCTCACGGGCGCATAAACATTGGTATAGCCCAGGCGCACCGCGGCCTGATTCTTCTGCGCGATGGCATTCTTGAGATCGGCCTCAGTCGATTGCACGGTACTCTGCGCCGCATTGGCTTGCTGCGTGCGCGCGATCGCGGAGGTTAAGTCCGCATCCGCCGCTCTTACCAGGTCCTGCTGGGCCTGCACGACTGCCTGAGCCGCCTGCAGGTTGGTTTCGGCTTGCACACGGTCCTGATCCGAGGCTACGCCGGCCTTGGCCAATTCAATCGTGCGCCGGCTGTCGCTCGCGGTGCGGTCGAGAGCTGCCTTGGCCTGCAGCAGTTGCGCCTTGGCGGAAGAAAGCTTGGCCTGCGCGTTGGCCACATCGCTCGAAGTGGAACCCGATGTGGATCGTTCGGTGTGCTGCATCTCGGAAACTTTGTGTTCCACGCTGGTAATGTTCGCGGCGGCCGCGGCTTCCTGCGTCTGCAGTTCAGAAGGATCGAGAACCGCGATCAGGTCTCCGGCCTTCACCGGCGTGCCTTCATCCACCAGCAGCCTTTGGATGCGGCCTTCCACCTGCGCGCTGACGATCACCTGGTTGGAGTCGACCGTGCCGATCAGCACCAGATCTTTCGAATGGTCGGTGGAGAATCCGTAGTAAATTGCGGCGATCACAAAGATGATGCCGATAAGAACGAAGAAGCGGTTGCGAGCACTCATGTACGCACTCCTGATTTGCGAACTGCCATCGCCGTACCGGCACGAGGCTGAAAAAGCGCCGCGGAAATAAAATCCAGAACCGCGGCCCGCCGCTGGGCGATGCGCCGCGGCGATAGCGGGTTGAAGCGCACGATTCTCTGCATCACCGGTGCGCTGCTGAAGTAGAAAACGATCATCGAGATCATCGAAGGAACGAAGTGCGCCGGATCCACTTTGCGGAATTCGCCCTCCGCGATTCCTTCGCGCAACAACGCTCCCACCCGTCGGTAGATCGGCTGAAAATAAGTCTTGATCAGCCGGTCGATGTGCACCGAGTTGCCTTCGCGGGCCCGCATCATCTCGCGCTGCATCAGCTTTGGGTAGATCTGGTTCGAGGCAATGAAATCGAAATACTCACCCGCGTAGGCCATGATTTTCTCTCGCGGGGGCAAGTCGCTGTCGAGCACTCGGAAAACCTTGGCCTTCATGCCGGAAAACGCGTGATCGAGCACCGCACCGTAGAGCGTTTCCTTGTCCTTAAAGTAGTAATAAAGCAGGGCCTTGTTGACTCGCGCCTCGCGGGCAATGGCGTCGGTGCGGGCTCCGGCAATACCGAGTTCGGCAAACTCCTTGGCCGCCGCCTGCAGGATGGCGGCGCGGCTCTCCTCCGGCTGCCCGCGGGAACCCATGCGGGGATGATGGCGAGGACGAAAGAGTTGAACCATGACTAATTAACCAGTTAGTTAGATTATACACGATGCCGGTCCTGGCGCAAGGCAGTTGGGTGACGAACTTTTACCAAATAACTACAATCTATGCTTCTCCCCTGCCGGCTTTGGAGATATACTCGGTTCGAATGCTGATCCTGCGCCGTGAAACTGGCCACGCAGGCAGGGGCACCCAGGATGTGGGGCTGACCTCGGACTGCCAGTCGGAGGATTTTTATGCGCCTGGCCTCTTCGTCTCCCCGCAATCTATTCGCTGTCTCCTTCATATTGATCAGCGCAGCAGCTATCTGCAGCACAGGTTGCGGCGGCGGAGGCATGTCTGGCTCATCCACTCCGCGGTTTAGCGGCAACACCTCTGTCACCATGGTGTTAAGCAGCACGGGCAATGATCAGTTGTCCGAGTTCGATATCGGATTTCTGGGCATCACCCTGACCAGCCAATCGGGCAAGGCAGTCACGCTGCTGCCGACGTCTGCGCCGGGGTTCGGGCCTGGGGCCGAGTTCGTCGGGATGAATGGCACGGTCGAACCGTTGGTGACGGCCAGCATTCCTCAGGATGCCTACACCGCTGCGACCGTGACTCTTAACGGCGCCCAGTTTGTTTGCATCGATCTTGTTTCGTCGGACGGGCAAGGGGATTTGGATACCAGTACATTTAACAATCTCGGGATGCCCGCGTCCGCGGTTACTGTAAATCTGCCGTCGCCGATCACGGTTACGGGGACGAGCATGGGCCTTTCGCTCGACCTGCTGGTCTCGCAGTCGGCGACCTACTCCGCCTGCTATACGCCCAACAGCTTCTCGACGTTTTCGATAACGCCGACCTTCAATTTGGCTCCGCTTACCTTGTCTTCTTCGCCAACGAATGCCGCGAACGGTAAGGTGACGGGACTCGATGGACAGGTCACCGCGGTCGGGACAACCGGCAACAGCTTCACACTATCGCTACCCGATGCCGAGGGGGCAAGGTCAATTTCCGTTAGTGCTAACAGCGACACCGTGTATCAGGGCATTGGAAACTTTTCCGCAGTAGCAGTCGGCACGTTTGTCGATATGGACGGGGCGATCCAATCGGACGGCTCTCTACTGGCAGCGCGCATTGCGATGGAAGACCCATTGGCCGCAGATGTGTTCAGCGGCCCCTTGATCGAGGTGACGCCCACGGTATCGATTGCCCTTATGCTGCCGCGGCAGCAGCAGGGCAAGGATTTTATCTGCTGTTATCAGGGCGGCTCCATTGAGGTCGACTTCGGCAGTGCTGCTTTTCAAATTTCCGCGCAGATGGCGAACCTCGGGAGCCTACCCTTTGTACCGAGCTTCAGTGCGTCGAATATGGTCCCGGGCCAGAACGTGTATTTCAGTGACAGCACGTACTCGTGGAGTGTGCCCCGCCCTGTGGCGTCCACCATGACGCTGATGCCGCAGACCATCAACGGGACCGTCGCCGGGTCCTCGAGCAGCGGCAACTTTACCGACTACACGGTATCGCTTGCTCCTTACGACTTGTTTCCCATGCTGGCGGTGCAGCCGAACCAAACTACCGTTGAGAAAAACCCAAGCCAGGTCGAAGTCTACATTGACAGTAACACGCAACTGCTCAACACGCAGCCACTCGCCGCGGGCAGCACATTGCGTTTCTATGGGTTGGTTTTTAACGACAACGGCACGCTGCGCATGGATTGTGCGCAGGTAAATGATGGAGTGGATTTTTCGGCACAGGCGTCCGCTTCGCAGCAGGCTCACATGGAAAAAGGCGCGGTGCAGCAGGTTCGTCGCGAGGGCTCCAGTTCACTGCAGCAAACCATCACCGTCACCGTGATTGCGCATCAGCCGTAGACAGTAGGCGAACTCGCGCGCTTTAGCCAGTCCCGCCCGCGATCGACGGCACCAGCAGCACTTCGTCTCCATCGCTAAAGACGTATCCCGGCCCGCCGAGGAAGCGGATATCTTCCTCATTCACGTAAATGTTGAGGAAGCGGCGCACTTGTCCAGCCTCATCGCGCAGGTGAGGCTTCAACTCCGGGAACTTCTCGTCAAGGGCGGAGAACAACTCTCCCAAATTCGTGGCCGCACACGCGACTGAGCTTACGCCCGCCGTGTGCCGCCGCAGAGCGGTGGGGATTTGTACCGTGATCGCCATCGTATGTCCCTCGCTTCTTACGCTCCCACCGTGGCCGCCGCTTCTTTCGCGACCTCGATGGTGTCCAGCGTTTCGTGCAGATACTTTTCGAACTCAGCCAGCTTGGGCGCGATCGGCCGCTCCGCTTCATAAACGCCGGCGAGCACATCGGTCGTTTTCAAGCCGTTTCCCGTAATGCACAACACGGTCGTCTCTTCAGGCAGAATGCGGTCTTGGCGATAGAGCTTGCCCGCCGTGCCCACGGTCACGCCGCCGGCGGTTTCGGTGAAGATGCCTTCGGTTTCCGCCAGCAGACGGATCGAATCGATCACTTCAGGATCGCTCACGTCCTCGCTCCATCCGCCGCTCTGCTTGATGGTCTTGATGGCATAGTGACCGTCAGCGGGATTGCCGATGGCGAGCGAGCGCGCAATGGTGGCTGGCTTCTGCGGTTCGATCTCCGTGCTGCCGGTCTTCACCGCAGTCGAAATCGGAGAGCATCCGGTCGCCTGCGCTCCGAAGAATTTCACCGGCTTCTCCTCGACCAACCCGAGCTTGATCAGTTCGTCGAACGCCTTCTTGATCTTTACAATCAACGACCCGCCAGCCATGGGAACGACCACGTTGTCCGGCAGCCGCCAACCCAGTTGCTCGGTAATTTCGAAACCCACCGTCTTCGACCCTTCCGCGTAGTAGGGCCGTAGGTTCACGTTGACAAAGCCCCAGCGCCTCTCTTCGGCGATCTGCGAGCACAGGCGATTCACCTGGTCGTAGTTGCCCGCGATCCGCACCACGTTCGCACCGAACACTTGCGTGCCCAGAATCTTCGCAGGCTCGAGATCCGATGGAATGAAGATCCAGGCCTTGAGACCGAGGCGTGCCGCGTGCGCCGCCACGGCGTTAGCCAGGTTTCCAGTGGAAGAACATGCGACCGTGTCAAAACCGAAAGCCTGCGCCTGCGCCAAAGCCACAGCCACAACACGGTCTTTAAAACTCAGCGTAGGCAGGCAGACGGCATCATTCTTGAGGTAGAGATTCCGCGCAGCGGTTTTCGCGTCGCCTTCGGTACCGACCAGTTGCTCCGCCAGGCGCGGCGCCTGAATGAGCGGCGTGAACCCAACCGGCAGCCGCGGTTCAAACCCGGTCGGCAGCGGCAGCAATTCGGCATAGCGCCACATGTTCGGCGGCCGCTGCGCAATGCGCTCGCGGCTGAAGGTTCCCTGGGCAATCGAGGCCCGGATGGTGTCGTAATCGTAGGTGATTTCGAGAGGAGAGAAACACTCGTCGCAGATCGAGCGGGGCTGGTTTCCCCAGCGTCGGCCGCATTCCCGGCAGCGCAGTTCGTATGGAGCTTGACCGTATGGAGACTGACCGTCGTAATTCGACATCGGGCTACTCGCTTTCTGATTCAGCAGCGAGTAGCTGAGGACGAGCCGGGAAAAAGCGCCATAAAACAGAACGGCCTCTTTTTCCAGGAAATAGGGAAAAGAGGTCGGAATGCAAATACAAATAAAGTTCGCATCCGAATCTCATGTTCCCCGTTTCCGGGCGGGAGTTGGCACCTGGCGGTCGAGATATATGATCCCAATCCGGTTGCCGTGGCGTCACAGGGCTCGTCCCTCAGCCACTCTGCATGAAATTCCGGTCTGCCCCGAAGGGCAAACTTGTCTCCATGATGCTACACGGGCGGGAGGGGTTTCGTCAACAGTAAGTTGTTTCACCCATACTCCGAGCGGCGGATGACTCCCGACCCTTTGTCATTCCGACGCGCGAGCGAAGCGAGACAGGAGGACTCTGCTTTCAGCCCTCCCACGCCATCTTGATAGTAGGGGAATTGATAGGTGTACAAAAAGGTGGTAGTGTACAGTAGGTGGTGAGATCGTGGACGACAGAATGAAATTCACCGTTGGAGGAACCGAGTTCGCCCTGAGCAAAGCCGACGTCGAACTCCGCCTGCACGACGTCGAGCCCGAGGTCATCAGGGAACTCTACGTCGAAGTAAATGGCGTCATGTTCCCGATCAAGCAAGCCTTTTCACACATCACTGGTATGCAGAGGGGCGGATTCACGTCGCACGATGCGATGCGCGTATTCCGCAAGCTTTCAATCAGCATCGGGCCGGATTCAGCAACTTTTAGTGAGCGGTTGTACACGGTTATCAAAAACCTGAACGAATTCGACAAGAAGGAGATTTACGGTGTCGTGTCCGGGCTTATAGCGCAGACAGACCGGGATCGTTGCTTCCGGGGAATTTACCTACGAGCCAAGGCGAATGTAGAGAGCCTGCTTTCTTTGAGGTATCACAGGGATTTTCAGGCGATTGCGATGGTCACGCGGAGCTTGTTCGAGTTGGCGGTTGATATGAAGCTCATCGAGCAGATCCCGGACGCCGTGACCAAGATTGCTGCTTTCTCCGAAGTGGAGAAGCTACGCGCAGCAAGGATGATAGTCGCCTTCAAGACTGCTCACCCATCCGCGTCCGTGGATGCAACAGTCCCCGCTATGTTCATAAAAAACAACGCGGACACAATCGAAATGCAGCGCAATACCGTCTGGGGAGCGAAGGCGAAGGTGAGCCACTGGTCAGGGCTAAGCCTCAAGGAACGCGTCACGCTGGTGAAGGAGCCGTTTGAGGAGATGTATGCGAATAAGTATCCGCAACTGAGCTGGTACACGCACGCCGCTGGACTAGCGGGGTTCGATCTGAAGACATCGTCATATGAAAAGTTGGCCACAACCCATCACTATCTCGCCGTTCAGTTATACAAGCTGCTTCTCCGCGCCATTATTGACGAGTACCAGTTTGTGAAGTGGGATAGCAAAATTTTCGACAAGATGAAGCTCGCGGAGCAAATGCCGTTTATGGACACAGAGGATGAAGTCATGGCGCTGGAGCGGCAGTTGTTGGGCTAGGGGCGACTTTTGAGGGAGACGATTACGGAGGTAACGCAGTTTCGGTAATGACCTCCGTCAGTTGCGGGTACATGACCCTTCGTGTAAGCCAGAGGTACCAACGGAACCGCCCTTTGGTTATCTATCTGCGTGTTACCACTTTTTGTCATAGTAGAAAGGTGGTGGCGATCCTGGGCTGGAGTAGGCCAAATGAAGCGTTTTCTAGAGATTCTAACGAATGTTCGCATTGCGACAGGGGAGATTGGGGGAACGGTGAGCCTTATCCTCCTGGTTTCGTATGGCATATACGAGGCGTGGCAGTCATTCATCGTGAAGCTGCTGAAGTAATGGACTCCTTGTTCGGGATGTGGCTATTCCTTCAGTCCTGAAGCAGATTCCTCCTGTCTCGCTTCGCTCGCGCGTCGGAATGACAAGGAGTTTGGGGTAGTCATTGGGTTTGACTTTCGCGCGGTGGTGAACCCAACGACGTGACAGTTGTTCCAATCGCTCTGCATCGGTACACTCTTCATTCGCGAGGTGAGCATGGGGAAACTGGGAGTGTGCTTTGGATTCTGGGAAAAACATTCGCGGTCCGCGATCTTGCGGTTCCGTCGATCAGTTGTTCTCGCCGCAATTTTCGGGGCGCTCTTACTTGTCAAACCATGTTCAGCCCAAACCGCCGCATCCCCCGCTTTGCCCAGCGAAACGCCAGCCACCTTCGCGCCCGTCACCTCCAGCTTCGACTACATCAAGCGCGACGTAATGATTCCCATGCGCGACGGCGTGAAGTTGCACACCGTGATCATTCTCCCGCAAGGCGCAAAGAATAAGACCGCTCCGATTCTGCTCACGCGAACTCCCTACAGCGCCACCGCGCTCACCAGCCACGCCGAAAGCGCCCATCTCGGCACAATCCTGAACGGCTACGACAATGCGACCGAAGTAATCGTCGAAGGCGGCTACATCCGCGTGGTGCAGGATGTGCGCGGCAAGTACGGCTCCGAGGGCGATTACGTGATGAACCGCCCGCTCCACGGTCCGCTGAATCCCACGCCCGTCGATCACGCCACCGACACTTATGACACCATCGACTGGCTGGTGAAAAATGTTCCCGAGAGCAACGGCAAAGTCGGCATCCTCGGCATTTCTTATGACGGATTTACCACGCTGATGGCTTTGGTCAATCCGCATCCGGCGCTGAAAGTCGCGGTGCCCATGAACCCCATGGTCGATGGCTGGATGGGCGNNACGACTGGTTTCACTACGGCGCCTTCCGCCAACAGAACATGTCTTACATCTACGATCAGGAGGCGACCCGCGCTAACGATGCCACCTGGTGGACGAACCACTTCGACGACTACGACGTTTTTATGGAAGCGGGATCGGCCGGCGAACTCGGACGCCGCCACGGGCTCGACCAGATCGGATTCTGGAAGAAGCTGCTCGAACATCCCAGCTACGACGAATGGTGGCAAGACCAGGCGATGGACCGCATTCTCGCCGCGCAACCGCTGACGGTACCGACCATGCTGGTGGCCAGCCTGTGGGATCAGGAAGACATCTACGGCGCTCCCGCCGTCTACAAGGCGCTCAAACCAAAAGACACGAACAACGATAAATTATTTCTGGTGCTTGGCCCCTGGCATCACGGGCAGGAGATCGGAGATGGCAGCTCGCTCGGGCCGATAAAATTCGCAAGCGATACCGGACTCTACTTCCGCGAAGAAATTCTGCGGCCGTTCCTCGATCGATATCTGAAGGATGGCGCGCCCCCACCGAACGTCGCACCCGTCACCGCGTTTGAAACCGGAACGAACACGTGGCGTCGCCTGCCCGCCTGGCCGGCCGGCTGCGCCAGCGGCTGCACAATTCACCCCACACCCTTGTATTTCAATGCTGGTCTAAAGCTCAGCCTGAACGCGCCCAAAGCTGGCGAGGCGGCGTTCGACGAATATATCTCCGACCCGGCCAAGCCCGTGCCCTTTCGCGCACGCCCGATTCAACCAATGGGCTACAGCGACATACTTACCTGGTCGCAATGGCTGGTCGATGACCAGCGCGAAGCGTCCGGACGTCCCGATGTTGTAGTGTTCACCTCCGACGTCCTGAGCGCGCCCATGAAGATCAGCGGACAACCCGTCGCCAATCTCATAGCCTCGACCAGCGGCACGGACTCCGATTGGGTGGTCAAGGTAATCGATGTCTATCCCGACGAAGTTGCAGGCGACTCCAAGCTGGGCGGCTATCAGTTGATGATCTCCGCCGACATTTTCCGCGGCCGCTACCGTGAGAGCCTGGAGAACGCCAAACCCATCACCCCAGACCACGCCCTGCTCTACCGCTTCAGTCTTCCCACTGCCAACCACGTCTTTCTCCCCGGCCATCGCATCATGGTGCAGGTTCAGTCCAGCTGGTTCCCGTTGTACGACCGCAACCCGCAGAGCTTTGTGCCCAACATCTTCTGGGCAAAGCCGGGGGATTACCGCAAGGCCACGCAGCGCGTCTATCACGCGCCCGGGCAGGCAAGCTTCATTGAACTGCCTCTGGTGGCGATACCGTAAGGGTCGGGAGGATTCGACCGGGCCGAAACGTTTATCTATTCGCGACGGTCGCGGAGCGCCATTTCCCGCGCCAATTCTCTGGACGTATTTTTTAACCGCTGTGCCAGGATCAGCGCCAGCGAGAGATAGAAGCGGGAGGCCAGCCTGGGGAAGGCCTCAAACATTTCCCGAAGGTCGCCCGCGTTGATTTCATCCACTTCGACTTCTGTATCTTTGGCCACCACCGCGGCCGTGGACCGCCCTTTTTCCAGGAAGGCAATATCGCCGCAAATGTCATCTGGCCCGAGCGATGCCACAATTGCTCTGGAGTTCGTCCCTGCCAGTTCCACGGACGCTTCGCCCCGGCGGATGATGAAAATGCTCTCCGACAGAGCACCCTGCCGGATGATCTCTTCGCCCAGCTTAAAAATACGACGCACCGACTTGGCCTTGATCAAGGTCCAATCGTTCGCGCTGAGATACTGTAGACGATTACCGGCCATTGGCTATGACATCGGCGAAAGTGACCCCAACCACGTTCTTGATCTTACCGCGAGAACCGTTTACCGGCTGTACTGATTCCTCTTTTTGTCTGCATGCCGCTCCAGGCCCAACTGAATCAGTCTGTCGATAAGGTCTGAATACTCGAGCCCCGAGACCGCCCATAGCTTGGGATACATACTGATCGCGGTGAATCCAGGCATGGTGTTGATCTCGTTCAGATAAATCTTCCGCGTGCCCCCTGAACCTGGCTCCATCAGAAAATCCACGCGTGCCAAGCCGGAGCAATCCACCGCTTTGAAGGACCGCACCGCCAGTTCCTGAACCTTCTTCGTTTCCGCCTTTGTGAGCTTCGCCGGAATGATCAACTCGGAACCTTCGTCGAGATACTTGGCGTTGTAGTCGTAGAACTCCTTGACCGGAACGATTTCACCGGGGATCGAGGCTACTGGTTCGTCGTTGCCCAGCACCGAGCACTCGATCTCGCGTGCCTTATGTTTCTTCCCGCCCACGCCCTGCTCGATCACAATCTTGCGGTCGAACTTCGCCGCCTCCTCGATGGCCGGGCTGAGTTCTTTGCGGTCGTGCGCCTTGCTGATCCCGACCGACGATCCCAGGTTTGCCGGCTTCACAAATACGGGGTACTTCAGCTTGCTCTCCACAAACTTCTGAACCTTCTTCGGCTCGTTCTCCCATGCGCCGCGCAGAATGGTGACATGCTTCACGATGGGGATTCTCGCGGCACTAAACAACGACTTCATAATGTCTTTATCCATGCCCGCAGCCGAGCCCAGCACGCCCGCGCCCACATAAGCAATATCAGCCAGTTCGAGCAGACCCTGAATCGTTCCGTCTTCGCCAAACGTGCCGTGCAGCACGGGAAAGATCACATCCACGTTGATGGCGCGATCGCTGGCCCGCCGCATGAGTGCAGCGTCCGTCTGAAATGGGACCAGCCCGCTCCGCCGGTGCACCGGCTCCGGCGGCACCACCACGGACTCTCCCCGGGCCAATACTGCCGCCGGCGAAGTAGTTTCGGGATCGCCGGCACGGAGCTGGCGCGGTTCGAGAACCAGCTTCCCTTGCAGCAGGTTCTCGGCGTCCATGGCAGTCAGCCAGCGGCCGTCCTTCGTGATGCCGATGGGCACCACCTCGTATTTGTCTTTGTCGATCGCTTGCAGAACCGAAGCAGCTGAGAGCAGTGAAACCTCGTGCTCCCCGCTGCGCCCTCCGAAAAGAATTCCGACCCGAAGCTTTTTCATAATCTCTACAGAATCTTTTTCCCAAACGCCGACAGCGCCAACTCCACCGCCAGATCCGCGGTGCGATTATGCTCGTCGATCACGGGATTCACTTCGACGATCTCGAAACTCAGCATGCGTCCGTGGTCGGCAATGATTTCCATGGCGAGATGCGCCTCGCGGTAAGTCGCACCGCCGCGCACCGGAGTGCCCACGCCGGGCGCGTCTTCGGGATCGATCCAGTCCATATCGAGCGAAATGTGATAACCAGCAGTCCCACGCCCAGCCATCCGCAAGGCTTCTTCCATCACCGTGCGCATGCCGCGCTCGTCGATGTCGCGCATGGTGAAAACGCCGATACCTGCCCGGCGCACATTTTCTTTTTCCACCGCGTCAATGTCGCGCACACCCACCAGAACGCAGTTCTCCGCCTTCACCTTGGGAGAAAAATCGAAGATGTTCGACAGCTCCGCCGGACCCAGCCCCATAAGCGCAGCCAGCGGCATCCCGTGCACATTGCCACTCGGCGACGTCTCAGGCGTATTGATGTCGGTGTGCGCGTCGATCCAGATAAGCCCGATCCGCTGGTTCTGTCGGCGATAAAATTCCGCCACGCCCGACACGGTGCCGGCCGCCATCGAATGATCCCCGCCAAGCGCCACAGGGATTTTCCCCGCTTCCAGCGTCTTAATCACCAGCTCCGCGTGCTTGGTGCACGTCGCCGTGATTTCCCTCAAATACTTGGCGTGTGTGTCGCCTTCTTTTTTCTGCTCCGGGATGGCCACGGCGACGTTGCCGCCGTCTTCCACCTCGTGCCCCAACGCTTCCAGCCGCGCCTCCAGCCCCGCCACGCGCACGGCCGAAGGTCCCATGTCGACCCCCCGCCGCGACTGGCCCAGATCAAGCGGCACGCCGATCACACGAATCTTCTTGGGAACGATGTTGGTGGCACTGATGGTTGTGGTCATAAAATTATGCGATTGGGCGATCGGGCCATTTAGCGATTGAAAACCTGAAGAGTAAGTGCTTCTGCCCTCCAATTGCCCAATCACAAAATTGCCCAATGACTCAATTCTTCACGGGTACAGCCGGTGCAGCATTCGCGGGAACGGAATCGTCTCCCGCACATGCTCCAGCCCGCAGATCCAGGCCACGGCCCGCTCAATGCCCATGCCGAAGCCGCCATGCGGCACGCTGCCGTACTTCCGCAAATCCAAATACCACTTGAACGCTTCTTCCGGCAATCCATGCTCATGAATACGCTGTACCAGCAACTCGTGCGAAGCCATACGCTGCGAGCCGCCAATGATTTCGCCGTAGCCTTCTGGCGCCAGCACATCCACGCACAACGCTAACTCAGGACGTTGCGGGTCCGGTTCCATGTAGAACGCTTTCACCTTCGCCGGATACCGATGCACCATCACCGGCTTGTCGAACTGCGCGGAGAGATAGGTTTCATCGGGCGAGCCCAAGTCGCCGCCCCACTCGAATTTCGCTTCCAGCGCGCCTTTCGCGTGACCTTCCTGCAGATTCTTAACCGCATCGTCATAACTGATGCGCGGGAAGGGCGCCTCAATTTTTTCGAGCTTGGAAATGTCGCGCCCAATTACCTGCAGGTCCACCCGCCGCTTCTCTAAGCAGCGTTTCACGACGAAGCTGATCAGTCCCTCGGCCAGATCCATCAGGTCGTTGAGTTCGGCGTAGGCAACTTCGGGCTCGACCATCCAGAACTCGGTGAGGTGACGGCGCGTCTTCGATTTCTCCGCGCGAAACGTCGGACCGAACGAATAAACCTTGCCCAGCGCCATCGCCGTGGCTTCGATGTAAAGCTGCCCCGACTGCGTGAGGTATGCCTGCTCGTCGAAATAATCGACGGGGAAAAGCGTGCTCGTGCCTTCGCAAGCCGCCGGAGTAAGTATCGGCGGATCGGTCAGCGTGAAGCCGCGCTCGTCGAAAAAATCGCGCACTGCTTTAATGATCTCCGCCCGCACCCGCAGAATCGAAGCCTGCCGCTGCGACCGCACCCAAAGATGCCGGTGCTCCATCAGGAACTCTACTCCATGTTCCTTGGGCGTGATGGGGTAGGGATCGGACTCCGCCACGCGCTGCACCACCTGCACGTTGACCACATCAAGTTCGTAGCCGCCGGGCGCGCGCTTATCGGCGCGAACTTTGCCTTCCACGATCACGCTCGACTCCTGCGTTAGCGTCTTGATCGCCTCAAACACTTCAGGCGTAACCGCATTCTTCGGTACCACACCTTGAATCACACCCGAGCCGTCGCGAAACTGCGGAAACAGCAGCTTCCCGCTTTCGCGCAGGTTATAGAGCCACCCACGCAGCGTGACCAACTGCCCCTCGTGCTTCCCGATTTCCGCAATGGTAGTAATAGGCGAGGACATAAGTGTGATTTGTAATTTCGTAATCGGGTAATTTGGTAATCCAAAACCAATTACGCTCTACGGTTTTCAAATTGCCCAATTACAAAATTACTCAATTACCAAATTCCTAAGCTCCTTCGAGCTTTTCGAACGCCTCCCCCAGCTTTTCCAGAGGATTCACCTTCTCGTCTTCCGCCAGTTCCAGCATCAGGGGCGGCGTTTGCGGCGCGGAGCGCAGCAGTTCCATGGCTTCTTTCCAATCAATCGTTCCCTGTCCCGGCCACAGGTGTGAATCCTGGACTTTGGCATTGTCGTGAACATGCGTCGAGCAAACCTGCTTTCGCACCATCTCAAAAGCCTCGTGCACCGAGCCCATGATGTGAGCGTGGCCGAAGTCGAAGCAGATTCCCACGTCGTCAAAGTGGGCAGTGTGAATCATCTCCATCAATCTTTCCGGCGTGGAAAGTTCGTTGGGAATATTTTCCAGCAGGATGCGCACGCCCAGCGGCTTGGCAAACGCGCGCAAGTGCTCGATCGAGGTCATCGCCGATTCGAACTTCTTCTCGCTGAAGCTTTCATTGGGCAGCCCCAAATGCTGAATCAGAAAACGAAACGGAATCTGCTCCGCAATCTCCAGCGCCCGCTTCACTTCATCCATCGCCTCCACCAGTCCCGCGCGATCCGTGGACGCCAGGTTCACCGGCGGCGCGCCCGCGCGGCCCCACTCGTAATCGGCGTAGAGCGGCGAGTGCACAGAGCTCAGAGGAACTCCACTCCCCCGAAACCACTCGGCAATTTCCTTGACGTGGGCCTTGCGGTTGGCATAGTCAAGATGCTGCCGTGCCGCAAAGACCTCAATCGCCTGCACTCCGCTACGAACCAGTCCATCCAGAATTCCGGGATGCAGCCGTTCCTTCACGTACAAATAGGTTGATACCGCTCTTAACATGCCCGATCCTTATTAGAAATTGTCGATTGATGATTGCTGATTGCCGATCGTTGATTAAACCGCGAAACCCGGCGGCGTTTGATTCCCAATCAAGGTTCATCAATCAACAATGCTTTAGTATCCCACTGCCTTTCCGTTGCTCCTGCCGTCGCTGGCGCCCAGCCGTTCGCCGGTCTTCGAGTCGATCGCGATGCACTCCGCCTCGCTCCAGTAAGGAAATACTTGCGCGCCGTCGTGCAACCCGAACTGCACGTCGTATCCCATCTTCTCAAGCGCCTGCACCGTATCCGGCGAAAACCATTGCTCGACGTTCAACACATCCGGCAGCCACTGATTGTGAAAGCGCGGTGCATTCACCGCCTCCTGGATGTTCATTCCGTAATCAACCACGCCCATCAGAACATTCGCCACCGTCGTGATGATTTTCGAGCTGCCCGGCGAACCCAGCACCAGCACAATCTTGCCGTTACGCACAACGAGAGTCGGAGTCATCGAGGACAGCGGCCGCTTTCCCGGACCAATGGAATTCGCATCGCCTTGAATCAATCCGTCGGAATTCGGCACGCCCGGCTTGGCCGAGAAGTCGTCCATCTCGTCGTTCATCAAGAACCCCAGGCCCTCTGCCGTCACCCGCGATCCGAACCAGTCATTGATCGTGGTCGTGACCGCGACCGCATTTCCCTCCGCATCCACCACCGAGTAGTGCGTGGTGTGGGACGACTCATGATTCGCCAGCGGCTGCGGATGAGCGGCGGCATATTGCTCAAGCTCGCTGAAAATTGCGGGCCGCTTCAGCTCTTTACTCGCGCTGGCCTGGTTCGCATCAATCGAATCCCGCCAGGCGGCAGCGTATTTCTTGTCTATTAGTTGCGCAACCGGAATCTTCGAGAAGTCCGGATCTCCCAGGAATTCCGCCCGATCGAAAAACGCCCGCCGGAATGCCTCCGTCGTGTAATGAATGGACTGTGCCGACCGGTCTCCCAGTTTAGCAAGATCGTATCCTTCCAGAATGTTTAAGGATTCAATCAGAACCGTCCCGCCGGAGGACGGTGGCGGCGCGCTGATGATTTCGTCCCCGCGATAGGTCCCGCGAATCGGCTCGCGTTCTTTTACTTCATAGTGCGCCAGATCATCCGCCGTAATCAGTCCGCCGCCCTTCTGCATCGCCGCTGCCAGTTCACGCGCCAGAGTACCGTGATAAAAGTCGTCGGACTTCGCGGCAATCCGCTCCAGGGTCCGCGCCAGTTCGGGCTGGCGGAAAATCTCGCCCGGCTGATAGTAGTTGCCGTCGCGCTGAAAGATTCGCCTCGACTCGGCAAACTCGGCCAGATATTTGTCGCGTTGCAGATCTCGCGCCTCGCCCCAGGTCAGCGCATACCCCTCGCGCGCCAGCCGGATCGCCGGAGCCATCACTCGCTTGAGCGTCAGCTTGCCGTATTTCTGTTCGGCATAAACCATGCCCGCAACCGATCCCGGCACGCCGATCGCCTTGTATCCAATCTTGCTGGCGCCTTCGATCACGTTGCCCTGCGCATTTAGATACATGTCCCGCGTGGCCGCCGCCGGAGCCTTCTCCCGGTAATCGAGAAAGTGCGCCTTGCCATCGGCCATTCGGACCAACATGAATCCGCCACCGCCCAGATTCCCCGCCGCGGGATGCACCACCGCCAGCGCGAATCCCGTAGCCACGGCGGCATCCACCGCGTTGCCGCCCGCCTGCATCATCTCAACACCGGCCCGCGAGGCCAACTCATGACTGCTCACCACGATTCCGTGCTGCGCATGCACCGGCTCCACGGAGCCGAACCCCTTGAGCGGGCCGTATATCGCCGCAGCCGCCATCAGCAGCAAAATCAATATTTTGTATCGGGATCGCATGAAGGTCGAACGTGTCCAGGTATGGGCGGACTCTTGAGGCTAGCCGACTGCAGCAAGCAGAGTCAAATCAGGATCGCTCGTGTGTCAGTTGCTCGTGTGGGGCGGGCACTCTTGCCCGCCAACTCTATCCACGCAGCCGACCTTCAACCCCTCTTCGCCTTCTTCCGGTCGCCGGACTTTGACCGGGGTTTCCTCTTCCCAGACTTTTTCCCCTTCGGCGCCTTCGCCGCCACCATCTCATACGACCGCCGGATCAACTCCTGCAACTCATCCCACCCCACCGCGTCCAGCCGATCCAGCATCACCCACTTGTAGCGCCCAACATAGGGTGCCGGATGAATGTCCTCGCGCTCGATCAGTTCGGCAAACGCCGCGGGCGTGCACTTGAAACAAAGCCGGGGATTGTCCAAGCCGACGATCGTGAAAATCTTGCTGCCGATCTTGAAGCAAAGATCGTCGCCCCACTGCAGGTTCTCGGTCGCGCGTGGAAAAGACAAACAGTAATCGCGGATGGAATCGACACTCATGGACTCTCCTGCCTGTCTGAGAATCTTCCGATTGGCATTTCGGCGGACGCGATTGCCTTCCTGACAACCTCATCGCCAACTCGAAAACCGCGCTCCCTCCGCAGCCTCCTCACTAGAACCCATATGTCCTCCGCGTATCCCTCTAGGCAAAACCGTGCTAACAGTCGCATCGTGCCGTATAAAGTTAAGCCTTGTCTCGCCCCAATCTGCCGAGCCTTTCTCTCGTCGACGAGGAAAAACTCCGCTCCTCGTTCTTGAGCCTGTACCAATCCCTCGGCCTCACCAGCATCAAGCTCTGCGGTCAACAGTCGAAAGTTCGTTTCGTCCTTGTACATGCATTTCTGGAAGACACCGGCTTCAAACAGCTTGTTCAGGCGATATCGAGAACGATGCTTCCTATTGAATTCAATCTGGACAGTACGAGGCACATAAATGACATCGAAGTAAAGCGCCAGCTTCGAGGCGAGATTAAGGTGGACAAGACAATTCAACAAGAGCTGTCGATGATCGCAATCCGCATTACTTTTCAGCGAGAGCGGCGAACAGGAAGACCCCAAGCCCAGCCAGGACGAATGCTGCCATTGATTGCACGGTTTCCTTGCTCAACTCTTGTTGCTTCAGAAACTCGACAACTCTCATTTCGACGTCACCGCTGTTCCAGGGAGAGAACTGGAATACTGGAAGATCCGCAAAGGCTGCGGGAAGCGCAATGCCCTCCCGCACGACGGGAACGATGAGCTTGTGGCGCTCTAGCGCATAGTTCAATTCCGCCGCAACAGCTGGCCCGATACTGCCTGTTATGATGGCAAGAATGCAGTCGGACTGATCGATGGCCTGGCGAACTCGGTCGATCACCTCCCCAATGAACCCGTTACGATTCGGTACGGAAACGTGCATCCCGTAGGACGTTGCAAGTGTCTGGAGACGCCATGCAGCAACTTGCTCGCTCGGGTCTGTACCGGAAATCAGGAAGACCTTGAAAGCCATCACTTCATTTTACGCCCCTTTGACTTCTCGCGTGTCGCTTTATGCAGGAGAACTCAGATCCTTGACCACCGTCACCTTGCTGTACGCCACGCGAAATCCAAGCCGCTCGCAGTTCCGCTGCGAGGTGCTGCCGCCCTGCGTGACCACCACCGCGTACTCGCATCCGGCCGCAGCCGCGGCCGCCATGCGAGCGCGAAGCAGCGCCGTCTGCAGCCCGCGGCCGCGAAACTCAAGCAGCGTTCCTGCTCCACCCAGCGCGAAGATACGATGCTCCGGAATATTCAGCCCCGTGCCACACGCCGCCATTTTCCCCTCGACAGAGGCTACAAAGGCCAGCGCACCCTCCATCTGGTACAAGGGTTCTATCAGTCCGCGAAATGCCTCGGGCGCGCCCTCGGGAAAGAACGCGCGTTCTACGATCGCACCGGACTCTCCTGCTTCTTCCCGCCTGCCGCGACGGATTTCGCAACCCGCCGGTGCCGCAGGAAACTCCTCGTTCAGATCCAGCTTCTGGTACAGCACATTGTTGAGCTCCGCGATCCCGTAGCCGCGCTCCTTGAACATCTCAAACACAGCCGGATCGTGCAGCGGACACAAATCCACCTGCGACGGTGCGTTGTGCGAACGGTAGAACTCTTCCACGCGATCGACAACCTCCGCCGTAAACGGCCGGTCAAGACCCACTCCAGTTGCCCTGCCGATGGGCGATCCCAGGCCGGCAAACACCATGTGCCCGCCACAGATCTCTTTCTCCGCGGCTCCAATCTCAGGGCGCGTCTTCTGAAACGCCCGCGCGTACAACACCTGCGGCATCTCTTCGCACGCCTCAAATCGGCGCGCCAATGCCTTATCCACGAATTGCATGGGAATAATCCTTTCTGGATTAAGAAAACTTTGTTGAGGAACAATGACGAGACAGAACGAAACGCGCGCGCCTCGGCGCATCTTCGCTCAAAGTTTCAGCTGGCAGATTAAAGAACAGCAGTCATAGGCAGGACAACATCATACTTCGTTCGCGCCAAGGATTTCAAGGAAGAACCGTCAGCGCTCGCGAGCACAACGCGCTGCCGAGGGTCCGTAGCTGAAAGCTGATGGCTGACAGCAGCCTCTCAAACCTGCTCTCTGGCTTCGCCCAGCGCCACGCTCACATCCAGCTTTTTCTTGTTGCGGTAGATCGTCATCTTCACCGTGTCTCCGGCACGGTGGTTGTTCATCATCTGCGCCAGATCCTGCTCGTCTTCGACTTTTTCGCCGTCGATGGCCACGATCAAGTCGCCGCCCAGCATGATGGGGATATTGCCCAGATAGGCGCGCTCAGTGCCACCGCGCAGTCCGGCCAAATCCGCCGAACCGCCGGGAGTGACCTGCACAATGAGCACACCGTAGTCCACGGGCAAGCCCATTTCATCGGCCAGTTCCGCGCTGATGGGAATGGTGCGCACGCCCAGAGCCGGCCGGCGCACCCGGCCCAGAGTCATCAGATCGTTGAGCACGGCCTTCGCGGTATTGATCGGAATCGCGAAGCCGATGCCTGCATTCTGCCCAACGTTCGAAAGAATCATGGTGTTGATGCCAATCACTTCTCCGTGCCAGTTCATCAGCGGACCGCCCGAGTTCCCGGGGTTGATGGCTGCATCAGTCTGAATCGCATCGTCAATGGTGGCGCCATTGGGTTCGCGCACCGGTCGGATCGAGCTCACAATGCCGCGGGTCATCGTCCCCGCCAGCCCGAAAGGATTGCCGATGGCATAAACCTTCTGCCCTACCTGCAAGTTGCGCGAGTCGCCGAGCACCGAGGGAACCAGATCCGGCGCTTTGATCTGGATCACGGCCAAATCGTGCGCCGGGTCGGTGCCCACAACCGTTGCTTTATACTTCTTGCGGTTGTGCATGGTCACTTCCACCTGCCGCGCATCAGCGATGACGTGATAGTTGGTGAGGATGTGGCCATCCTTATCGATGACAAAGCCCGAGCCCTGGCCCTCCTGCGGCACCATCCCATAGAAAAAGTCGAAGGACATGGCTCGCGACGTGACGTTCACCACCGACGGAATATTCTTGCGGTAGATGCTGATATTGTTCTGCTCTTCGCCGTCGAGACCCTCGCTGCCCGAGGCCTCGGTGATCTCCACCTCCGCGGGACGGCTGAACCAGCTCACCGGACTCGCGCCCGCCATCTTCGCATTCGAACGCCAGGTAGTGAAGTAGAAGAAAGCTCCGGCGAGGAGCAGCGCGAGGATTGCAGGTCGTATAAGTCTCATAAGCGCACACCTTCGGGACGGCGAACGAACCAACACACAAAAACTGAGAAGGCCCTCGTCTGATTGTACGTTTAATTCTAAACAATGTTCCGAAGCGAGGCACGTTCTTCGCCGGCAGCAGCCTCGGTCGTGGTGTCGCAAAAATGGCCCAGCCCGCATCTCTTGCGGCAAGGGCGGGGATTTTGACTTCCTGCTACCTGGAACGCAGCCCCGATCTATACTTGACTCGAACACCGCTCGAAAGCGGAAAAGACCGCGGTGATGGTATCATTTTGCGCCGGGAAATATGCTCGCAGCACGTAAACCGAACTGAAGTACCAATGATGAGCGGAGGCCCCGATGGGATCGCCGAGCCCTGAGCCGAACGCCGACCAGCGATCTTCCACCAGAACCAATCCCACTCCGCTTGACGCGATTTTCATTTTATTCGCATCGGTTGCGTTAACAGTTCTTATTCTTTCGTTCTCAGCGGTTCGAGGAGCTCAACCATTTCAAAACATACCGGGTTGGCTTGTCAGTGCGGTCTCGAATTTTTGGAACAGGCTTTTCGTTGGAGCCGGGACCTTGGGCACTTTAGGTCTGCGAAGGTGGTTTGATCGTAGCCCTGCGCCCAACTATCTCATTTGGATACCGGTGTTCACAGTGGGGTTACTGGCCGCCGTATTATTTAGTGCAGCTCTTGTTATCCCGCCTCCAGCGTCGATGCTAAATGCGAGCATCGAGGAACCTAGGCCAGCCGAGACTGTTACTCGGAGAACATTCGTATGTAAGGGGAGAGCTACCGGAGTCGGGCCGGAAACGCACCTTTGGTTGGCAGTTGAGGTTAACAATCATATCTGGCCGAAAGAGCGGGAGATTCATGTGTTGGCAGACGGAACCTGGCAAAACACGGTATACGAGGACGGCGCTACTGATAGGTTCGCTATCTCGCTTCTAAGCGCAAACTCGGAAGCAGAAAAACAAATCGACCAATGGATTGAAGCCGGCAAGAAGACTGGACAGTATGGAGAGTTACTCGGAATACCAGGCACCGAAAGGATCGCTAGGGTAGACGGCCTGCGACTCAAACCAAATTGATTCCCACGCTTGGCCCAGCCTCTGCCGCGCATCGTCAAAGATTAAAGTATTGACTTCCTTTAGAACCACCGCGAACCCCGAGCCGGCTGCGCCTTTTCTCGCCTCCCGCCGCCTTTATTTCCTCCTCGCTCTCCTCACCGCCTTCCGCAAAATCTCCCACCCCTCTCCCCACTTCTCAAACCTCGACCGCTTCTTCTTGCTATCCGGATACAGCATCAACGACTTCAACTCCTCCACCACCCTCACCGGCATCACATACCACGCATTCATCGGACGCGCATACGCCACCAGCGCATCAATATTCTCCGCGCTATACGACCGCTGCGCATGATCGTGCGCCCGAAAGCTGCACCCTCCATCCGCTCCCACCACATGCGCCGACTTCACCTGCACCCTCCAGAAATGAAAACTCTTCTTCGGATTAACAATAAAGTCATAAGGCTCGCTATCTCCCCAAGGCTTCGCCACCACAAACCCCATCCCCACCGCCTTGGCAATAAACTCCGCCTCCGCAATCTCCCCAAGTTGCTTGCAAGTAAGCCCCGGTGTGGAACTCGCTTGTGTGGAACTTGCTTGTGTGGAACGGACACTCCTGTCCGTTGCCTTTGCCGTTGCCTTTGCCGTTGCCGTTGCCTTTGCCGTTGATTTTGACCCCGATCCTGATTCCGCCTCCGCCCACAACGAAATCACTTCCCCAATCCCCACTGCCTCACCCGCCACCAAATCCTCACCCATAACCACCCACTCCTTTAGGTCTGCCCGCCATAACCCATTGTCTCCAAGGGATGTCATTCCGAATCGGGC
>PMSQ01000067.1 GCA_003168355.1 Acidobacteriaceae bacterium
AACCGCGTGGTGCGCCCGCTGGAGTGGGGCGTGGAGTGGGCACGGGACTGGCCTTGCCGCAACGGGTCGCATCCGGGGCAGGCCGTGGATGATCCGGCGAAATTCTTTGTCGATTTCAACCGGCGCATCGTTGCCGCCAGCGATGAATTTTATTCCTACAAGCGGCCAATCGATTTTCGGCTTGAAACGCGCGAAGTTCAGGTTTTTTCCACGCGTGAAGTTCCTGACCCGAAGCTTGAAGCGAAGGTGAAGGGAACGTTCGCCGAGTTCTTGCGCTTCACTGCGCCGGTGAAAACGCCGTATGCGGAAAATAATCTGGTGAATGCGCGTTGGTTCCCCGCTCGCGGTCGGCGTGCCATCGTGCTTCTGCCTCACTGGAACGCCGACGCTCTGGCATACGTCAGCCTCTGCCGGGTGCTGAATATGCTTGGAATCGCGGTGTTGCGGCTGAGCATGCCTTATCACGATATCCGCATGCCGGCCGAGATCAGCCGTGCGGACTATGCCGTTTCCGCCAACATCGGCCGCACGCTCGATGCGGTGCGGCAGGGCGTGGTGGATGTCCGCTGCTGCCTCGACTGGCTGGAGCAGCAGGGTTACAGCAAGCTTGGGATTGTGGGTACGAGCCTGGGTTCGTGTTATGCGTTTATCGCGGCGGCGCACGATTCGCGCATTCGCGTCGCGGCCTTCAATCATGCTTCCACCTATGTTGCCGACGTTGTGTGGCATGGGCAGTCGACGCGGCACATCCGGCAGGGGATGGAGTCGCAGATTACGCTCGAGACGTTGCGGCAGTCGTGGCTCGCGGTGAGCCCCATGGCATACTTCAACCAATTTGCACGTTGGCCGCGGAAGTCACTCATCATTTACGCCAAATACGATCTGACCTTTCTACCCGAACTCTCGCGCAACGTGGTGGAGGAATTCGAGCGGTATGGATTGGATCACAAAGTCGTTGTGCTGCCCTGCGGACACTACACGATGGGCGAGGCTCCCTACAATTACGTGGATGGGTGGCACCTGGCATCGTTCTTGCGGACGGCGTTTGAGTGATCGGCGCGCCCCCGCGGCCCACCTTTGGCGTTATAATCCGCGCGTGACGAAAACGTTGAGATGGGACGTGGATGAGCGAACGTCCGCGGCTGCGACTGCCTATCCTTTCGGGATAGATCGCGGTGCGCCGGCGCCGCAGTTTGGGGGCTGTGTCACAAGCACAGAGACCTGGAGTGATCGCGTAGTCCAGCCGCAGACATGGGGTTACGGGTCGTTGACCTCGAGTCCCGCCGAGATCATCGGGCAGTTCCAGGGTGGACATTACACTCAGGCTCTCGCGTTGGTGGTGTCATGGGGAGGCATGGGGCGTACGTCTCAATACATATATGGCGTGCCTAAGCCCGAAACGATTGAGAACATTGAGGGCACCCTGCGCGCGTCTGCGAAGAGCATAGAGGAGATGGGATCGATTGCAGCCCCGTGGGAAATGCTCACTGGCAGGAAGAGCGGCCAGCTGGGTTGGTCGTCCGTCATGGCATCCAAGACTCTTCACTTTCTTTGCCGTTCCCTTGGTTTCGACGAAAACCCACCGGTGCCAATTGACCGGGAGCGGATTCGAAAGAAACTCTGGCCGATTTTTCGGGATGCCATACCGTTCACCCAGCGGCCTCTCGACTGGGAGGGCGATTCATTTGAGGCGTACTGCAGATATATGAGCGCAATCCTGGCGTGGGCGGCTGCGAAGCGCTGGACTACAGCTCAGATCGAATCGACCATCGTCAACATCATCGATCAGAAGGGCTAGCCGCGAGTGAGGGCCACCGCAGATGTTGCCTGGCAGCTGGTTTCGTCTCTGCGAGCCGCGTTTGAGGGATGACACGGCGGGCCACCGAGGATGGCGTTGCCACACGGGTGAGGCGGTAGAATGTGGGTATGGCGACCGGTCGCGTGATTGATCCCGAAGTGGTGATGGAGTACCGGCACGGAGAGTTCCTGCTCAGCACCAGCCGGAAGCGGTTAAATCTGGATGTGGTTCACGGTTTTCTGACCAAATGCTATTGGGCCCACGGTATTCCGCGAGAGGTCGTGGCGCGGTCGATTGAGCACGCGCTCTGCTTTGGCATCTATGATGGCGAGGGAGCGCAGGTTGGCTTCGCCCGGGTGATCAGCGATTTCGCTACGATCGCATATCTCGGCGATGTGTTCGTGCTCGAAAAGCATCGCGGTCGCGAGTTGGGCAAGTGGCTGATGGAGTGCATTGTTCAGCATCCCGCGCTGCAGAATTTGCGGCGCTGGATTCTGACCACCCGCGATGCGCATGGACTTTATTCACAGTTCGGCTTTACGCCGGTGACGGCTCCGGAACGATACATGGAACTTCACCGGTCCAACGTTTATGAAACTTCCTAGGAAAATGACATGAAGAATTCCGCAGCCAAGATGTACCGCCCGCTCTACGAAGCCGATCCGCAGATTGCCGCTGCCATCGACAACGAAACCCGCCGCCAGCACGAGGGTCTGGAGCTGATTGCCTCGGAGAATTTTGTCAGCGAAGCGGTGCTCGAAGCCGCGGGCTCGGTATTCACGAATAAATATGCCGAGGGATATCCCGGCAAGCGCTACTACGGCGGATGCGAGTTCTCGGACGTTGTCGAAAACCTGGCGCGTGACCGCGCCAAACAGTTGTTCGGCGCGGAGCACGCGAACGTGCAGCCCCATGCCGGCTCGCAGGCGAACATGGAAGCCTATGCGGCGGTGCTGCAGCCGGGCGACACCATTCTTGGATTAAACCTGGCCCATGGCGGCCACCTCACGCACGGCTTTCATCTGAATTTTTCTGGCAAGACCTACAAGATCGTTCCGTATGGCGTGACCAAAGAGACCGAGACGATTGACTATGACGAACTGCAGAAGCTGGCGGAGGAGCACCGGCCCAAGCTGATCATCGGCGGTGGCAGCGCCTATCCCCGCATTATTGATTTCGCCCGCATGCGGCAGATCGCGGATAAAGTGGGCGCGCTTTTTCTCGTTGATATGGCGCATTTTGCGGGGCTGGTTGCGGGTGGAGCGCATCCCTCGCCGGTGCCGCATGCGCACATCGTAACCTCGACTACGCATAAGACGCTGCGCGGGCCGCGGGCAGGAATGATTCTTTCGAAGGCGGAGTTCGCGGCGGCGATCGATAAAGTAGTTTTCCCTGGGATGCAGGGCGGGCCGCTGATGCACATCATCGCCGCCAAAGCGATCTGTTTTCAGGAAGCGATGCAGCCTGAATTCCGCGATTATGCGAAGCAAGTCGTGGCCAACGCGAAAGTGCTGGCGGAAACGCTGACGGCCGAGGGCTTCCGCATCATTTCCGGCGGCACGGATACGCACCTGATGCTGGTCGATGTTTTTTCGAAGGGCATGCTGGGCAGTGAAGCCGAAAAGGCGCTGGGCGAGGCCGGAATCACGGTCAACAAGAATGCCATCCCGTTCGACGTCAACCCGCCGCTGAAACCGAGCGGCATCCGCATCGGCACTCCGGCCCTGACCACGCGCGGAATGAAGGAGGCTGAGATGCGGCAGGTCGGGCGCTGGATCGCGGAAGCGCTGCTTCAGCGAACCGATGCGGCGGTGCTCGCCAGAATCCGCAAGGACGTGCTTGATCTCTGTGAGGTGTTCCCGCTTTATGCCGAGCGCAGGGCCAGGGCGCAGGCTGAAGTGCGGGCCTAATCAAGGCTTCCGCAATTCTGCTGCGCGCGCAGCGCTCTCTATGGTTAAATGCCTTCGGTGAAGATCGCCATCGACATCCGGCGGATGACTGAGTTCGGCGTGGGCACATACATCCGCAATGTCGTGCGGACTCTGGGACGCCTTGACCACGAGACCACTTACTTCCTCATCGGTTCTCTCGAAAAAGTTAAGGAGATCGGCGCCTTACCCCCCAACTTCCACACGGTTCCTCTGGATGAGCCGGAACGCTCCCTGAAGAGCTTCCGGGAGTTTCGCACAATTGTGAAGCGGCTGGAATGCGATCTCGTGCACATCCCCAATTTGTTTTCCGTCCCGCGCGCGCTGCCCTGTCCTTACGTGATGACGGTGCATGATATTTTGGAGCACATGTCGCGTGCGCGCGAGCAAACCGGGTTTTGGAGGTCCATGCACTTCCAGTTGACCAAGCGGGTGTTGAGGGGAGCGGCGCGCATCTTCGCGGTTTCAAACTTCACCAAACTGGAAATCGAAAAGCTATTTAACATCCCCGCGGGGCGCATCGAGGTGGTCTACAACGCCATCGATGAGAGGCTGCTGCAGGGCCACGCGAGCGCTGCCGACCGCCAGTTGATTGTTGAGCGCTACCAGGTTACGTATCCTTTCTTGCTATATGCCGGACGAATCAGCCCGCACAAAAACGTCGTGCGGATGATCGAGGCATTCTCCGCGTTGAAGACTGAACTGGAGAAAGATCAGGCATTTCCCGACCTCAAGCTCATCATTATTGGAGACGACCTTTCCGGCAATCCCGGCTTGCGGCGGACGGTGATCCGAAGCGGCATGCAGAATGATGTACGCTTCCTGGGTTTCGTGCCCATCGAGGTGCTCCGCACGTTTTACGATGCAGCGAAGATTTTTGTCTTCCCGTCGTTGTATGAAGGATTCGGTCTGCCACCACTGGAAGCGATGGCACACGGCACGCCGGTGGTGACCTCAAACGTTTCGTCCCTACCCGAGGTAGTGGGGAATGCCGCGGTGCTCGTCCATCCGGAGAATGTTTTTGAGATCATGCGTGCGCTGCATCGGGTTCTTATGGACCAGCCGCTGCGCGAGAAAATGAAGGAACGCAGCTTCCGGCAAGCGACGAAATTCTCCTGGGAGAAATCGGTACGGCGTATCACGGACGTCTATCAGGAAGTTATCAGCCCGAAAAGCGGCGCGGAGCATCCAGGCCGGCCGGCTGCCGCGGGCAGCAAGACAACGGCAGGCGTGGCGTGATTCGGCGGGTTATTCACCCGCCGTGCGCATCAATCTCAACCTAAGCGGGAGCTACTTCAGCAAGGGCTGGCCCGGCGAAGCGACAGCGAGCTTGTGCAACTTGGCAGTGACCCGGTTGCGGTCGGCATCGGTCTGAGCGGAGGCGAGACGTTTGCGGAGGGTAGTGATCTTGTGCTGACGAGCGCGGCGCCGGCGAATTTCCGGCCGGCGGCTGGGTGCTGACATGACGTGTGCTCCTGAAAGTGAATTGAGAAAATGAATTTTCGGCAGCCGGATTCCTCGGGCCACGTCCTAGCTACCTAATTTCATTGAATCGGAACCGACGAGAACTGTCAAATGATGCCGACGCAGAGTGATGGCAGATTCTGCGTCATTTGACGAGCCAAGTCGTCCGCTCCCGTCGTTTGATCTCAAAACCACTCTCGCACAGTTTGATTTAGTCGCCGACGGCCGTGATGATCGGCTTCGGCAGTTGTAGCGTGGCCTTCTGCTGAATGTTCGCCGACGAATCACCTAGCATCAAGTTATAGGTACCGGCATTCGCATGCCAGGAGGCTGTGGCGACATCATAAAAACTAAAGCTGCGGGGATCAAGCTCGACGGTGACGTGCTTGGTCTCACCCGGTTGCAGCATGACTCGCTCAAACTGCTTCAATTCCTTAGCGGGACGCGGCACGGTGGGTGATGCCTCTCCCACATAAAGTTGGGCGACGGTGGCTCCAGCACGCCCGCCCCTATTCGCAACGTCGAAGCTGACGGAGAAGCGCCCGTCGCCGGCAGGCGTACTCTTCAGATTCGTGAATGCAAACGTCGTATAGGAGAGGCCGAAGCCGAAGGGGAATAGTGGTTCGACATGAGCGTGTTCGTACCCGCGATAGCCCATGAAGATGCCCTCGCGGTAGACGACCTTATTAGTACCAGCGTCGGGATAGTAGCCGTTGTAGCTGGGATTATCGGTTAGCTTCTTTTCCCAGCTGATGGGCAGATGTCCCGAGGGATTGCTCTCTCCGAAGAGCAGCCGCGCCACGGCATTCCCGCCTTCTTCGCCGCCGTACCACGCGGCGAGGATACCCTGAACTTTGTCCTTCCACGCGGAGACGTCAACGCTGCCACCTGAGGTAATGACAACGATGGTCTTCTTGCCTAGCGCGGCGACTTGTTCGATAAGTTGCTGCTGCCCGACGGGAAGCTCAAAGCTCCGGTCGCCGCCTTCGGACTCGGAAGACGAATCGAAGCCAACCGCGAGCACGACCGCGTCGGCGTGAGACGCCATTTCGAGCGCATCGTTTTCAACGATGTCACTAAGCGGCGCTATGCCGACGCGCATTCCCGAGGCAGAGGCGAACTGCGTCGAAAGCTGCTCCATGACGACTTTGTGAGGTCCCTTGGAGAGTTCGATATTCTCCTGGTTCAGAATAGCCTTCGGGACGACGGAACTGTCGATGACGACGGCATCGTCGACCAGAAGCCGGAACCTCCCGTCGGTCTGAGCGAACACAGAGAACTTGCCGGTGGCTTCCGCCGTATAGTAGCCGACCCACCGGCCACTCGTCGTCGTTCGCACGTAAGGGTTGGAATTCTTGTGCGTGGTAAGAGCATTCAGCTCCTGCTCTTCCGGTTCGCGGCGGGTCGAGCCCGGGATTAACATAAGCTTCTCAACGACCGTTCCAGTCTCTCCACCTTGCAGATCGGCCTTGGCAAAGGTGGTATGCGTCACTCCGGGAGTCGCGCCTTGGGCATCCGTAGCGAATTGCGTCAGCCGCGCCATCTGGTTGAGGCTACGAATGCCGCGTGCATAAAGAACCTTGGTTCCTTCGCCCAGGTAGTTGCTGATGCCGACGAGCAGGTTCGTGTTGGCAAAGCTCACGACCTGGCCACTGCCTCCGCCCGTGGTCACGGTCTGGGTTGCGGTGGGCCCGATCACCGTGATCGTCTTCAGCATTCTTTTGTCGAGCGGCAGTGCGTTGTTGTTATTTTGCAGCAGTACCGCACCCTCGAGCGCAGCCTGCAATGAAGCGTCCCGGCCCCGAAGGTTGTAGCGCGGTATGTTCGTGTCGAGCGCCGGATGATCGAGCCAGCCGAAGTCAACGGCAACGCGCAGGATCCGGCGCACCTTGTCATCAAGCTCAGCCTGCGTGATCGTTCCGGCATCGAGCAGAGGAACGAGAGTCTCCCGGTTGTAGTAAACGCCGAAGGGCATCTCGAGATCGAGGCCACCCTTCACGGCCGCAGCAGTGTCGTAGGTTGAGACCCAGTCCGACATGATGATGCCTGGAAAATGCCACTGCTCTTTCGCGACCTCGACGTTGAGTCGATGATTCTGCGTCATGTGCTCGCCGTTGGTGAGATTGTAAGAATCCATGATGGCTCCGACTTTTCCCGTCTTGACGGACGCTTCGAAGACCGGCATGTAAATCTCTCGTAAGGTCCGCTCATCGATGACGGAATTGGCGTCGTGCCGCAGGTACTCGGAATTGTTGCCGAGATAATGCTTGACCGTGGCAGAGACGCCCTCCTTCTGCACGCCTTGGATATAGCCGACGGCGATCTGGCTGGCCAGGAAGGGATCCTCGCCGAAGTATTCGAAGTTACGGCCGTTCATCGGAGCGCGATAGATGTTAACGCCTGGGCCAAGCAGAAACACGGCTCCGCGGGAGCGGCAATCGCGCCCAAGTTCTTCGCCGACACGGAGCGCGAGGGGCCTGTCCCATGAGGCCGCCAACCCGATTCCTGCCGCGTATGCAATCGTGGGCGCCGGAATGTGAGCTCCTACCGGACCGTCCGCCATCTGAAAGAAAGGAATCTTGAGGCGCGGCACAGGATGAGTGCGAAAGGGTGTGTCACCGCTTATGAGATCGATCTTCTCATCGAGGGTCATCGCGCCGACGAGTTCATTGACACGCTTTTCCACAGCCGCAGAGTTGTTGCCGACAAACTGTGCGGAGGTGTGGACCGCCGCGAGCAGTAGTGAGCAAGCGAGAACTCTACGGCAGAGATCAGAGACGGGGTTGGTTGGCATCGGCATTTCTCCTAAGGGGAATGGTACGACGAAAATAGAAAAAGAAGATACGCTCCGGGTCAACCGTATATATCAAGGAATCGGCTGCGATCAAGCCAGCCGCTGTGATAGGCTTTAACGTTTCGCGGACTGGGCGGAATCTTGTGGACGTGCCGGTGAACACTGTCGAGCTGAGCAAAATTCGCAAAAGCTACGATGAATTCGTGGCCGTGGATGACTTGTCGCTGATCATCCGACCGGGCGAAGTCTATGGCTTGCTGGGCCCGAATGGTGCGGGGAAGACCAGTACGCTGCGCATGATGATCGGCATTACAGTTCCTGATTCCGGAGTTGTGTCGCTGTTTGGCGAACCACTGCGGCGGGCGCACATGCAACGGCTCGGTTATCTGCCCGAAGAGCGCGGTCTTTACAAGAAGATGAAGGTTCTGGATCAGCTTGTGTTTCTCGGGCAACTGAAGGGTTTGTCGGGGCATGATGCGGCACAGCGAGCACTGCAGTGGTGCGAGCGCCTCGGCTTGAAAGATTGGACCGACAAGAAGGTGGAAGAACTCTCCAAGGGAATGCAGCAGAAAGTGCAGTTCATTGGGGCACTGGTGCATGATCCTCAATTCGTGGTCATGGATGAACCGTTCTCAGGCCTCGATCCTTCCAGCGCGCTGGTTCTCAAGGATGCCTTTCTAGAACTGAAGACGGTGGGAAAGACGCTTCTTTTTTCCACGCATCGCATGGACACCGCGGAGCGGCTGTGCGATTCCATTTGCCTGATCAATCATGGACGAGCCGTCCTGGAAGGTGATTTGGCGAAGATCCGAACGGGATACGGCAAGCGGAATGTGCAGATCAAATACGAGGGAGATTCGCAGTTTCTGCACAATGCGAAACTGGTGCAGTCGTTCAACGACTACGGAAACTACGTGGAAGTGAGGCTTGCTTCGGGAGCCGATCCTCAGGAACTGCTGCGGGCGGCGGCGGCGGGAGCGCGGCTCAGCAAGTTTGAGCTCATGGAGCCTTCGCTGGAAGAGATCTTCATCGAGGCAGTGGGTAAGGCCAATGCGTAACACGGGCTTATGAACACGGGGCTCATTAACACCTGGCTTATCATCAAACGCGAGTATCTGGAGCGTGTGCGTACCCGCTCCTTCCTCGTGCTCACCTTGCTGCTGCCGGCGATCATGGCCGGGGCTTTTATCATCCCAGCAAAACTTTCCAGCATGAAGAGCGCTAAAGCGCAGCGGCTGGTGGTGGTGACTTCAACCCCGCAGTTCGGCGAGATTGTGCGCCAGCAACTTGTGGCCGGTGACAAGACGGATGATGAGAAAGCCGGCGCCGATACTGGCAAAGATATAGAAAAAGATAAAGACATCGGCGAGGACAACGAGCCCAGCCGCAACTACTCGATTGAGGTGGATCCGAATCCCAGTGATGCCGAGCGAACGGTTTTGCGCAATCGGGTGAATGCGGGCGACATCGATGGCTACCTTTGGCTGAGCGATGATGCGGTCGCGGCGCGCAAGGTCACGTACTATGGCCGGCAAGCTGGCGGGTTCATGGAGAAGTCGTGGCTCATCGGCCAATTGGATAATGCCATTTTGATGCAGGAACTCGCTCAGCGAGGCGTCACCGGCACACAAGCCGGTGCACTGCTTAAGCCGGTGAAGCTGGAGACTATACGCGTCGAAGCGGGACGCGAAACCAAAGGCAGCGGTCAGGCCATGTTCTTTGCGGTTTTTGCCATGGTGATGCTGCTGTATACGGCCGTCATTTTCTACGGCGTTTCCGTTATGCGCGCCGTGCTTGAAGAGAAAAACTCGCGCGTCATGGAAGTTCTGCTTTCTTCGGCGACCTCGACAGAGCTGATGGCCGGGAAGCTGATCGGCGTCGGGGCGGTGGGGCTGACGCAGATTGGGATTTGGATCGTGATGGCCGCGGTCTACGCGTTTCCAGCTCTGGCGGCGAGCGTGAGCCTGGGAGAGATCCGCATCCCGCCTCTGACGCTGGCTGCCTTTGCCCTGTTCTTTCTGCTGGGATACTTGCTTTACAGCAGTGTTTACGCGGCTATCGGCGCCGTCATCACCAGCGAGCAGGAAGGGCAGCAACTCCAGTTCATCATCCTGCTTCCTCTCATCATTTCGGTATTCATGATGGGGCCGGTGATGCGCGCTCCAGATGCTCCGGTTGCGGTGTGGACTTCGATGGTTCCGTTCTTCTCCCCGGTGTTGATGTACTTGCGAATCGCGGTCCAGACGCCTCCGGTTTGGCAAATCGCTCTTTCCCTGTTGCTGCTGGTGGCCACGATTGCGGGATTTCTCTTCCTCTGCGCGCGCATCTACCGCATCGGCATCCTCATGTACGGCAAGCGGCCCACGCTACCGGAAATCCTCAAATGGTTGAAGTACGCGAAGGGATTATGATGGCAGCCGGACCTGTAAGCCGAATTCTGTCCGCCGGATTGCTCCCGCAGGACGGTCATTCCTCTGGGCCACGCATCGCTGCGGGGCTCTAGCGACCTACCCGAAGGTTGGACGCACCGAGCCGGCACGTGCCGAAATCTGATTTGTAAGAATCAGGTCCCGGCTCCCTTCCTATTTGGTCTTGCTCCGTGTGTGGTTTGCCCTGCCCGCTACATTGCTGCGGCGGCGGTGCGCTCTTACCGCACCTTTTCACCCTTACNNCCTCCCGGACGTTATCCGGCACACTGCTCTGCGGAGTTCGGACTTTCCTCTCCCCGCGTCCGAAGACGCTGGAAGCGACCGTCCGGTCCAGCTGCCAACAGATTCATTATATATGGACAGGCTTCGGGCTTCGGCTGTCGGGCTTCGGCTTCAGCCCCACCCCACCTTACGACGCGTTCCTGTAGACTTATTAGCAATTGGGCCGTGTTGAACTCCGCTTTTGCTGAAGCCCGAAGCCCGAAGGCCGATCCATGAACATCGCCGAAGCCCTCCGAATCGCACTGCAGTCGCTGTGGGTAAACAAGCTGCGCTCGGTTCTCACGCTGCTCGGCGTAGTGATCGGAGTAGCGGCGGTGATCGCTGTGGTTACGTTCGTCTCCGGCATCAACGATTACGTGGCGCAGAAAATTTTCAATCTGGGTGCGGACGTTTTCATCATCTCCAAAATGTCTCCCGTCGAGACCAACGTGGACCACTTCCTCGCGGCCGAGAAGCGCAAGAACCTGATCATGGAAGATTATGAGGTGGCTCTGGAAGCTTGCCGGCACTGCGAAGATCTGGGCGCGGTGCTGCGCGGCACCGGTAATGTGAAGCACGGAGAGCGATCGATCAGCGACACCACGGTGCAGGGCATTACGCCGTCCATGGCGCAAATTCTGGATACGGATTTGACCTCCGGCCGCATGCTAAACGAAACCGATTTGAACAGCCGTTCCGCGGTTGCCGTGGTCGGCACTGACATTGTGGATCACTTGATGGCCGGCGCCGACCCGCTGGGCAAAGAGGTTAACATTGATGGCTGGACTTACCAGGTGATCGGCGTGGGCAAGAAGAAGGGTACAACTTTAGGGCAGAGCGCCGACAACTATGTGATGATTCCCCTCACCGCGTATCTGAAGCAGTACGGATCTCACAACAGCAGTATCGGCATCTGGGGCAAGGCCCTGGCAACCGGGGTCCCGCTGGACGAAGCCATGGATGAAGCTCGGGTGGCGCTGCGGGCGAGACGCCACGATCGCCCGGGCGAGGACGACAGTTTTGAAATCGAGACCAATGCCAGCCTGCTCGGTATCTGGTCCGGCCTGAGCAATACGTTCTTTATGGCTACCATCGGGATCGCCGCTGTTTCGCTGGTGGTCGGCGGCATCGTGATCATGAACATCATGCTGGTTTCGGTGACCGAACGCACGCGAGAGATCGGCATCCGAAAGGCTTTGGGAGCGCGGCGCGACGATGTGCTGCTGCAGTTTCTGATCGAGTCCGTTACGCTGGCGCTCGCAGGCGGCGCTCTGGGCGTACTGTTGGGAGTGGCCGTCGCGATGAGCGTTACTTTGCTGATCGGGATGCCCTCGGCGATTAAACTCTGGGCCGTCGCGGCCGGATTAATCGTGTCGGCAAGTGTGGGAGTGTTTTTCGGAGTCTATCCCGCGCGCAAAGCCGCGAAGCTGGATCCGATTGTGGCGTTAAGGTTCGAAACTTAGAAGAATCTGGCGATATTGTGATCGGGTGATCTGGCGATCGAAAACCTTATCGTTGACTTTGGGTTTTCAATCGCAAAATTACCCGATCGCCAGATCACTCAATTCCTTATGATTCGCAAAGATGAATTCGGCGAGGTTGTCCAGATGGCGACGGACACCATTCGGGGCAATAAGCTGCGCTCGTCGCTCACCGTGCTGGGGATCGTGATTGGAGTCGCGATGGTGATCAGTGTCTCCTCCATCGGGCGGGGACTCGACGACAACGTCCGCGATCTAGTGGCCAGCATCGGTTCCAACGTCATCTTTGCCTACCATCTTGAGCCGTTCCATTTGCGTATGACCCAGGAGATGCGCACGCGCAAGAAGCTGACCTTCGAAGACGCGCAAGCCATCGGGCAACTACCGCACGTGAAGGCGGTGACGGCTGGCATTCGTTTTTTTCGCCCGGAACTGGGAGTGGGATCCTATTCGGTGAAGTATCAGGACCGCAAGGTCAAGAACACCATCCTGGAAGGAGCTACTTCTCAGGCCAAGGACGTTTTTGACCTGCATATCACGGAGGGCAGGTGGTTCACCGACAGTGACGATGAAAGGCATGCGCCGGTTATCATTCTCTGCCACGACACCGCGGCGGAATTATTCCCCACCGAAAGTTCGTTGGGACACGAAATCAACATCGATGGGCGATTGTTCACCGTCATCGGTGTGCTGGAAAAGATCAAATCCGTGTTTGGCGGCGGAAAAGATCCTAACGATAACCGCGTCTTTTTCCCGCTGACCACCTTCAAAACGCTTCACCCTGAATTGAAAGACCACTGGATCAGCGCCAAAGCTACGTCGCACGACGACGTGCCGAAGGCCATCGACGAAATTCGCGAACTACTGCGGCGGCGGCGAAAAGTTCCGACTGACAAGCCGGATGATTTTTCCGTTTTCACCTCGGACTCGATCTCCGACGTTTGGAATCAGCTTACCGGCGCTCTCTTCATCGGTATGTTCGCGGTTTCGAGCGTAGGGTTGATTGTCGGCGGCGTGGGCGTGATGAACATCATGCTGGTGAGCGTGACGGAGAGAACGCGGGAAATCGGTGTTCGTAAAGCGATCGGGGCCCGCAAACGGGATATTCTTTTGCAATTTACTTTGGAGGCGATCATTCTCACAGCCGTCGGTGGCGTGATTGGGATACTGCTGGGCGCGGTCTTCGTCTGGATAATCCCTGCGCTCTGGCCCTCGCTGCCCGCCCGCATGTCGATGTTCTGGGTGGTCTTCGCTTTCACTTCTGCGGCAGGGGTTGGCCTCGTCTTCGGCATTTATCCCGCGTGGAAGGCGGCGAACCTGGATCCGATTGAGGCTCTGCGTTACGAATAGTCTGGCCTGCTCTCGCGCATGATTCACTCCATCCTCAGAATAGTTCAGATCGTCGCGGTCATCGGCACGGTTTCCAGCTCCATTTATTACCTTCTGTGTCTTTGGAGTGCGGCAAGGTTTTTGCGTGAGCGAGAGGCGGCCAAGAATACCCGCCCCACACGAGACTTGCCTCCTCTGCTCGCCTTGCCGCCCATCTCGATTCTTAAGCCGCTCAAAGGGACTGATCCTGAAATCTATGAAAGCTTTCGCAGTCACTGCCTGCAGGACTATCTGGAGTACGAAATCATCTTTGGCGTGAACGACCCCAGCGATCCTGCGATCGACATCGTGAAGAAATTGCAGCGGGAATTTCCGGACCGCAGAATTCAGCTGGTGGTGAGTCCGAAGATTCTGGGTGCAAATGTGAAGGTCAGCAACCTGGCGCAAATGTTGGCGGAAGCGCGCTACGACCACCTGATTGTCAATGATAGTGACATTCGCGTAGAGCCTGACTACCTTCGGCGGGTGACCGCCCCGTTGGCCGACTCACGGGTGGGAATGGTCACTTGCCTTTACCGCGGAGTGGCCGGTGCGACGCTGGGCTCGCGTCTGGAGGCTTTGGGCATCAGCACGGATTTTTGTGCGAGCGTGTTGGCGGCGCGGCAGATCGAAAGCGGCATTCGTTTCGGGCTGGGTTCCACGCTGGCGTTCCGCCGGGCCGAGTTGGAGAAGATCGGAGGATTCGCCTCATTTGTCGACTATCTTGCCGATGACTACGAACTGGGAAAGCGTATTGCCGGCCTCGGGCTGAGTGTGAGGCTCTCGGAGGTTGTGGTCGAAACATACCTCCCGCCTTATCGCATAGGGGAATTCTTCGCGCATCAACTCCGGTGGGCACGGGGGGTTCGGGATGCGCGTGTTGGCGGTTATTTTGGTCTTGTTTTCACTTTCGGGCTCCTGTGGGCGCTGCTGGCTCTGGCGGCAAGTGGAGCAACGCTCTGGGGCTGCATGGCGCTAGCGTTCACGCTGCTTCTTCGCCTTGCGGTTGCGTTGACTGTGGGCTGGGGTGTTCTGGGAGATCGCCAGGTTCTGAAGCATGCGTGGCTGATCCCGCTGCGGGACTTGGTTGCAGTCGTGGTCTGGATTGCCAGCCTTGGCGGCCACACCGTGACTTGGCGCGGAGACCGGTTCAAGCTGAAAAAGGGCAGGCTTACTCGGATCCCACAGTAACAGTTGAGGGATGCTCAATCGCTCTATCTGCGATGGGAACGGAATTGCCGCGATTATCAAGCACCGCGCGGACTTTGCTTGCAAGTTGTTTCAAGGTGAACGGCTTCTGAAGGAAGTTATTTTCGATGTCGACCACCTTATGATCCAGCACGGTTTGGCCGGCATAGCCAGAGAGGAACAGCACTCGGGTCTCAGGGCGAAGCGTGGACAGTTCGTTGGCCAGTTGGCCTCCACTGAAGTGGGGCATCACCACGTCGGTGACGGCGAGGTGAATCGTCGATCCGTGATTTTTTGCGACGGACAAAGCCTCCAGCCCGTCTCTCGCTTCCAGCACGGAGTAACCACGAAGGCTGAGAAATTCGGCCGCAGCTCGACGCAGGGCGTCCTCATCTTCGACCAGCAACAAGGTTTCTGTGCCGCCACGTACGGTCTCCGATCCAATGTCTGGCGCCTCGATTGCGGCCAGCCGATCCTGCACACACGGCAGGTAGATCTTGAAGACGGTTCCCATTCCGCCTTCGCTATAGGCCCAGACGAATCCATGATTCTGTTTGACGATGCCATAGACCGTCGCCAGCCCAAGTCCGGTGCCCTGGCCGAAGGCCTTGGTGGTGTAGAAGGGCTCGAAAACGTGCGTCAAATGATCCGCAGGAATACCGGTACCGGTGTCGCTCACGGTTAGAACAGCGTAACGTCCAGTGGGGATGACAGCTCTCTTGTGGCCAACGTATTCTTCATCGAGCTCCACATTCGATGTTTCGATGGTGCAACGCCCTCCTTCGGGCATGGCGTCGCGGGAGTTGGCCGCAAGATTCATAAGGATTTGCTCGATCTGCACCGGATCCAAACGAACCCTGCCCAGTTCCTCGCCTGGGGTAAAGGTCAGCTCTATGTCTTCTCCGATAAGCCGGTGCAAGGTTTTAACGATTCCACTGACCACGGGATTCAACTCGGCCACGCGCAAGGCTTGCGGTTGGTTGCGGCTGAAGGCCAGCAACTGCCGGGTTAGGTCCGCGGCACGCCGCGCGGCAGATAGAACCTCCTGTATCCGGGTCTGGGCAGGGCTTCCCGGTGCCACGGAGTCCAATGCGAGTTCAGAATAACTGGTAATGATGGTCAACAGGTTATTGAAGTCATGCGCGACGCCTCCAGCAAGGCGGCCGATGGCGTCCATTTTCTGCGCCTGGAGCAACTGCGCTTCGAGATGTAATCGCTTCGTGAGATCGCGAGCGTTGGAGATAAAGTGCGTGATGCGGCCGTCGGCGTCTCGTATGGGGCTGATACTCTCGTCGACATAGTACAACTCGCCAGTCTTCTTGCGGTTTACCAGGACACTGCGGTAGACACCGCCGGAGCGAATGGTTTCCCACAGCTCGCGATAGAGCGCCGGCGCTTGCTCGCTGGACTTCAGAATGCTCGGGCTCTTGCCTGCGACTTCCTGCTGGGAATAGCCGGTCAGAGCTTCAAAAGCGGGGTTTACATATTCGATCTGACCTTCGTTATTTGTGATAAAGATGATGTCGGCCGATTGCTCGACCGCACAGGAAAGCTTGCGCAGGGATTCTTCCGCCAATTGCCACTGCTGCCGCGTGGAGTGCAAGTTCAGCGTGCAGCGGATCGTGCGTAACAGATTGGCTCCGGTGAGCTGCGACTTCTCCACGCAATCCGAGGCACCTGCCTCTATGATTTCTGCGACCGCTTTCTCATCCGCGTGCTCGGTCAGCACGATGAACGGTATAGTGCGTCCAGTGTGCAGAAACTCAGCGAGAAGCTTCGTGGCGGCAGCATCCCCAGTATGATGTTCAAAAAGAACCAGTCCGTAATGACCCCGCTGTAACATCTCCTCCGCCTCTTCGAGGGAGCGGGCGTGGTCCAGTTCGGTCGGCAAGGCGCTCCGGCTCCGCTGAAGGATTTCGCGAATGAGGAAAAAATCCTCCTCCAGGTTCCCCACCAGCAGTACTGGCAAGAGGGACGGCGAGAGCCCGAGTTCTACTGCGGTCGACATGGGAATAATGCGTTACTCTTCTAACATCGGATGCTCTGAATCGGAGACCGGTCCGCAGAGAACGGAGACGATAATTGGGGTACCGAGGGAATCCCACATCGGGATGGGTTCCGAATTGAACCGGACATTCCACTCGGAGCTTGCCGGGCTAAGGATATAAATCCGGTGGCCGCCCGCCGCTTATCATCCTTCGGTGATTTCCGGCGACCCTCCGAAAATTGAGCAAACAGGATTGCCGCACTAGACAACAGATGCCTGTGTGCCTGAAATCCTGGTTAACCAACTCCCGTCTCGAACGTCTAATGGACCAAGCCGGGGCCTGGCGAGTACGCCTCGATTGCGGTGAAAAACAGGGAACCCCTGCATGGTTTCTTTCGTATCGGTTAGAGTGCGAGACTGCGCCTGAGGAATGAGTGTATGGGAGGGTTTATGGAGATCCAGATTATGGAGGTCCAGGAAAGTGCCGGCGCGATGAAAACCATTACCACCAATGGAAATGGACATGTGCAGGAGGTGGTTCGGCAGGCTCACGATGAGTTACGGCAACTCCTGCAACAGCGCTCTGACGTGATGCGGCGGATCGGGACCATCAAACAAACCATTGCCGGCCTCGCCAACCTTTTTGGAGACAGCGTGCTGAGCGACGAATTGCTGGAGCTGGTGGATCGCAAAAGCAATGGGCGGCAGCCGGGTTTCACCAAGGCCTGCCGAATGATTCTGATGGAAGCAAACCGCGCGTTGAGTGCTCGTGACGTCTGTGATCGGATGCAGGAAAAAGCCCCGCCCATCCTGGCGCGCCACAAGGATCCCATTGCCTCGGTGACCACGGTGCTCAATCGCCTGGTGGCCTATGGCGAGGCAAAGGCCGTGGCTCTGGAGAACGGCCGCCGCGCCTGGAAATGGGTGGCCGACTCGGTGTCTGAGGGTGCACCCGATCTGGCATTGCCGGCTCCACAGTGAGCCGAGCTATCCCGGTGGCAGCAGCATCCCCTTTTCCAGATGCCGGGTGACGTGCGCATAAGACGCTGCGTGCGGATCGTGCGTGACCATCACGATCGTCTTGTGAAAGTCTTCGTTCAGACGCTTCAGAATCTCCAAGACCTCTGTGGCCGAGTGACTGTCCAGGTCGCCGGTGGGCTCGTCCGCCAGTAACAGCGTAGGGTCGCTCACAATTGCCCGGGCAATCGCGACCCGCTGCTCCTGACCGCCGGAGAGCTGCTTGGGCAGATGGTTGACCCGTTCTTCCAAGCCCACAAGTTTCAACGCGGTCATTACGTGGTCGCGTCTCTGCTGCGGATTGAGCTTGGTCAGCAAAAGCGGCAACTCCACGTTTTCAAACGCGGTCAGCACCGGGATCAGGTTAAACGTCTGGAAGACGTACCCGATGTGCTCGTTGCGCCAGTGAGCCGCCTGCGAGTCGTTGAAACGGAAAATGTTTTGGTTCTGCACCAGCAGCTCGCCGGAGGTTGGCCGGTCGATGGCTGCGATCATATTCAGCAGCGTGGTCTTGCCGGAACCCGAAGGCCCCATCAGAGCCATGAATTCGCCAGTCGCGATATCGATGGAGACATCGTCGAGCGCTTTCACCTCGAAAGCCTCGCGCTTGAAAACCTTGCTGACATTGCGGGCCTGGACGACTTTCGTTCCGGTCGCGACTCTGGTTTCGGCAATAGTGTTCATGAAATTTACCCTTTCACCTTAATTGTGTCCCCGTCTTTCAAGTCTTGCGGCGCTTTGGTAATCACGCTTTCACCGCCCACCAGTCCATCGACGAGAAAGCCGTCGGTGCGCTGGCTCAACACGTGAACCTCCCGCATGCGCGCTTTTCCGTCGAAGGCCAGGAACACGACCTTTTTGCCTTCATGGTCCCGCACTGCGCTGGCGGGTACAAAGGCTCCCGCCGGTTGCTTGCTGGTGGCTTTCGGCGTGTCCGCCAGAAACTTCACCGTGGCGTTCATTTCGGGCCGCAGGAAAACATCTGGGTACTTGGCCGGATTGAGCACCTGCACCTTCACCTGCACTGTGGCTTTCTGCCGATTCGCCTCGGGAGAAATTTGCGCAATTTCGCCGTCATACGTCTTGTCAGGATAGGTGTCCGTGGTGACGATGCCTTTCTGTTTGGGACTGAGCCTGGCGAAGTCCGCTTGGGCAATATCGAGTTCAACCTGAAGATCGTTCAAATCCGCCAGCGAAACCACTGACCCCTGCGGGCCGCCAGCCGCCGCACTGGCAAATTGCGCGGTAATCAGCTCACCTTTTTCGGCCGTACGATCCAAAATTGTGCCGGTAACAGGCGCCCGAATCACCGTGGCATCGAGCTGCGACTTTGCGTAATCAAGCTGGCCTTGCGCTTGCGCCACTAATCCGCGGGCGCGAGCAATCTCTTCCGGCCGCGGCCCGATCTTCATCAGTTGAAAAGCCTTGTCCAGAGAATTGACTCGCTGCTGGTCGGAGTCGAATTTCGCGGTAGCATCGTCCAGCGCCTGGTGCGAAACTACACCCGCGCGTGAAAGTTCCTTGGTTCGATCCAGAGTGAGCTTGTCGTTGACCAGCGTGGCGCGGGCTTCGTCCAGATTGTGTTGGGCTTCCTGAATCTCTTCCGGCCGGGAGCCGTGCTCAAGTTCGTCGAGATAAGCGCGAGCATTATCCAGCGATCCCTTTGCCTGTTCTTCAGACGCGCGGAACTCCTCATCCTCCAACCGGACCAGAACCTGCCCCTCTTTAACCTTGTCGCCTTTTTCCACGCCAATCCAGGCCAGGCGTCCAGTGACCTTGGAATTCACGTTAATCGTGTGATGAGCGACAATGTAGCCCGTGGCCGAGAGCACCGTGCCGCCTACATCGCTGCTCTCCGCCGAGGCGCGCACTACCTCGACCTCCGGTATATCCCGGGAAAGCAAACGGTAGGCCAGCGCGGATAGGCTCAGCACGGCGACGATCGCGATTCCAATCACAATGTAGCGGCGTGCCCATGCCGGCGGCTCTCCGCTGCCGGCGCCGCGCTCCGTGCGGTCGATTCGCAGACTTTGCAAGTCTTCGTGTTTGGCGTCAATCGGCATAAGTTTCAGTACGACCCAACCAGCGGCCTGGTTCCGGCAGCGGCCTTACAAATCAGCCGCGTAACGCGGTGAGAATATTCTGCCGTGCCGCATGCCAGGCGGGAGCGAGTCCGCCGAACAAGCCCATGATCAGTGCGAACCCCACAGCAGCCGCAGCAACCTGCGGTGTGATCCGCAGGCTGAATACCACTTCGCTGAAGGTCACTGCATTCGACGTTCCGGTCTGCATTCCGTTAAAGGGCAGCATCAGCAGAATTCCCGCCACTGCACCCAGCATTGCCAGGAGCAGAGACTCCAGAACAAAAGACGTCAAAATTGAAGGGCGAGAGAATCCCAGCACCCGCAACGTTGCAATCTCGCGCCCGCGATAGGCTACCGCCGCATACATCGTGTTCATCGCCGCAAAACTCGATCCAATGGCCATGATGATTGCCACCACAATCCCAATGTACTTGATAGGAGCGCCGGAGCTGGTTTGTTTGGCGTAGTAATCTGTTTCCAAAACTCCCTCGAGTTTCAGACGCTGGTCGTCGCTCACGCGATTTTTCAACGCATCGGCGGCAATGGGATCGGTGGCGCGCAAGTATGCCGACGAATAACCGCCCTGCCGGTCGAAATCCGAGGCCATCTGATTCACGTCGCACCAAATCTCGGATTCATACGCCGAACCGCCAGCGTCAAACACCCCCACCACTTTCCACGAACCTTTGCCGAACTCCATCGTGTCGCCGATATTGGCGTGCGAAAAGCGGCCGCGAATGGACTTGCTCACCACCACTTCACGCTGCCCCGTCTGGAACCAGCGTCCCTCGATCAGCTTGGCGCTGGGCCGAAGCTCGAGGCCATCGGGCATCATGCCGCGCACCGTAACGTTCACTTCACCCGTGCCGTCCTTCCGGGGAAGCACGATCACCACCACCCACTCGCCGGAGACCATGGGCTCGCCATGGCTGTCTTTCGCGATGCCGGGAAGAACTTTCAGCGTGGGAAACAGCGCGGCATCAAAGCCGCCCGACAACTCCGCTTCCGAGCCTTTGCGCAGCACCAGGACATTTTGCGAATTGCCGCTCGAAACGAAAGCGCGCTTCAGACCCGCCAGCAGCGCCATCAGGAAGATCGCGGTGGTAACCGTCAGCGCGATGCCCAGCGCGGTCATGATGGTGAGCCCTTTTCGGAGCTTCAAATTGCGGACGTTATAACTGATCGGTATCGCCATAGATTCACTCTCAGTTCAGCCCGGTGTGGTCAGCCGATGTGGCGTAAGCCCTCCACGATATTTATGCGTGACGCGCCGTAGGCGGGAATATATCCGCTAACAAATCCAACCGTCGCCGCGACCAGCAATGACAACGCTACCGTTGGCAACCTTACCTTCATATCCATAGGAATGCCTATTGCGACCGCGGAATGCGTTAATAACTGGATCAGCCCGGCTGCACCTAATATTCCCAACAGACCACCAGCCACCGCCAACGCCACCGCCTCGAATACAAACAATGACAAGACGCGTTGACGGGTAAATCCCAGTGTTTTCAAGAGAGCGACTTCACGCGTCCTACTTCGAACCGACATGGCCATGGTGTTCGCCGAAACCAGCAGGATGGCGAATACCACTGCGCCGCAGATGCCCAGAATAAACGCCTTTACATTGCCCAGCGTGGCCACAAACGAAAGTTGAAAGGCTTTTTCGCTCTCGGTTTTCGTTCGTTGCGGCGAGTTGCGGAACACGCTGTCAATTTCACTCGAGACCCGCGCCACGTCCCCCGGCGATGCCACCTGAGTGGAATACCAGCCGGCTCGTCCTTTAAACCAGTCAATCGATTCTTCGAGATACTTGGCGTTGAAATACAGCACGTTTTGCGGAGGATCGCGACGGTAAATGCCGCGAATCGTCAGTTCTGGGTTCGCCGGAAATATCGCCCCCAGCAGGGTGATCTTGTCGCCGATTTTCCAGCCATACTTATCAGCCAGAGTCACGTCCACTATCGCTCCGGCCCGGTCATGTTGCCAGGCCAGGACTTGATCTGCCGGAATGATTTTATCGGAAGCAACTTTCAGATATTCATCCGGGTCGGTAGCGATCTGCGCGAAAAAATTCTCCGGACGGTCATCCTTATACTTTCCCCCAAACCATGTCATCGGCGCGACTGCGACCACTCCAGGAATGCTTCGAATCTTGTCACGATAATAACCCGGCAACAAAAATGCCAGCGAGACCCGGTCGCGCGTAATGACTCGTTTCGCCGAATCCGGCGCTCCCACGTCGATGTAAAACGTGCGCCAGATCGACATCATCAGCGTCAGCAGCAGCAGCGAAAAGCTGATGCTCAACATGGTCAACAGGCTGCGCCGTTTGTTGCGAAACGTATTGCGAACCACAAAACTGCTCAGCGTCATAAATTCAACCGATGTGGCGCAACCCATCCACGATGTTTACCTGCGCAGCGTGATAGGAGGGAAGCAGCGCACTCAGCAGTCCCACTACCCCCGATACAAACAAGGCTGCCGCCCACATACCGAGCGTCACCTTCAAGTTGTAAAAACTCATGTAAGGCGAGTGACTCACCGAGTAAATTAATAGGTAGGCTAAGCCCACGCCAATTACCCCGCCCGCCACAGCCAGCGCCAGCGCTTCGCTCACGAACAGACCGAGGACACTCCGCCGAGTAAAACCCAGAGTCTTGAGCACGGCCACTTCTCGCGTTCGCTCGCGGATCGACATCGCCATGGTGTTCGCGGAAACCAGAAGGGTTGCGAACACCACGGCCGAACAAATCATCAGGATGAAAGCCTTCACATTGCCCAGCATGGCAACAAATTCCAGGCCGAAAGCCTTCTCGCTCTCCGATTTCGTGGGCTGGGGCGAGTTGCGAAACATGTCATCCACCGCGCTGGCTACCCGGCTTACATCCCCGGGAGAAGCCGCAAGAATACTGAATGTGCCCGCCTGCCCCTTGAAAAAAGCAACCGCCTCTTCCACGTACTTGGCGTTGAAATAGACCGACTTGTTATCGGGGTAGGAACTGAAAATGCCGCGAACATACAACTCCAGGTCGACGGGATAAATCGTGCCCTGCAAAACGATCCGGTCACCCAGCTTCCATCCATATTTCTTCGCCAGCGAGTCGTCGACGATCACTCCCTGTCGATCC
>PMSQ01000121.1:0-15968 GCA_003168355.1 Acidobacteriaceae bacterium
TTACGTGGACGTGCTCTGGTTCGGGTCCCTCGGCTATGGGGAAGTCTTCTGGAAAACGCTGAGCCTTCAGTCGGGAATATTTACAACTTTTTTCGCCGCCACATTTGTCATTCTGTACGGATCGTTCTTCGCCTTAAAGCGTGCGCATCTCCCCGACTTGCCGGATGGTCATACGATTTTTGTTGGCGGACAGCCGGTGAAGCTGCCGGTAGAACCAGTTCTGCGCCTCATTGCGCTCGGGGTTTCGCTCGCCATTGCCGTTGCCACCGGCGCAGCTATGATGTCGGAGTGGCCCACGCTCGCGCTCTTTTGGTACGCCCCGCGCACCGCGGGTGGCGTCGCGGACCCGATATTTGGCAAGCCGCTGAACTTCTTTCTGTTCACGCTGCCCGCCTGGCAGCTCATCGCTGGCTGGTTGCTTACACTAGCCGTGATTACCTGTGCACTTGCCGTTTTTTTCATCCTTATCTCAGGGGGAACCCGCGTACTCGCCGGGCGTCTCAGCCGTCACGTGACATTGCCTTGGCGGGGGCTCTCCATCGCATTCGCGTTCCTGTTGCTGATCCTCGCGATGCGCGTGTATATCGGCCGTTTCGAGCGCTTGCTCGAGGATCACACGATCTTCGGGGGTGTGACTTACACTGATGCGCACGTCACGCTGACCGGGATGCTCGTCGTCTGCGCGGCACTTGTTCTTGGCGTGGTGATCGCAGTCGTCAACGCCGTGCGGATGCCGCGCGGGCGTTGGCTGCTGGCGGCGATCGTTCCGGCCGCGGTCTGTTATGTCGCCGTTCAAGTGGTCGGCTGGTACGTGAGCAGCTTCATCGTCAAGCCGAACGAATTGGTTCGCGAGAAGCCCTACATTGTCTTCAACACCGACTTGACGCGGCAGGCCTACGGATTGAACCGGGTTTCGCAGCGCGAGTTTCCCGCTGAGACAACGGTCGAAGCAGCCGACCCCTCGAACAATCAGGCTACGCTTCAAAACATCCGGCTGTGGGACTGGCGTGCACTCCAGGACACGCTGCGTCAGATTCAGGAAATCCGCACCTACTACGATTTTCCCGACATCGACATTGATCGCTATAACATCGACGGAACGACTCGCGAGGTAATGCTCGCGGCGCGTGAGTTGAACGTCGAGAAGCTCCCGGAGAGCAGCCGGAACTGGATTAACGAGAAGCTGATTTACACTCATGGCTACGGCATCACCATGAATCCAGTCAACGGGTTCACGTCGGAGGGGCTGCCTACGCTGATCCTGAGCAACATGCCGGTTCAGAGCACGGTGCGTGGTCTTAGCGTAACGCGCCCGGAAATTTATTTCGGCGAAATGACCAATACCGACGTCTACGTGAAGACACGGCAGAAGGAATTCAACTACCCGCAGGGTGAGAGCAACAATCTCACGTCCTATGAAGGCGACGGAGGCATTCTTCTCGGCGGGTTCCTGCGCCGTATGATCCTCGCGCTCGACCAAAGCGATCTCGCCAAGCTACCGTTCAGCGATGACGTGAACCAGAACAGCCGGCTGCTGATGCGGCGCAACATTCGCGATCGCGTATCGGCGTTAGCGCCCTTCCTTACCTACGATCCCGATGCCTACATCGTGCTGGGCGACGATGGCCGGCTGTCGTGGATACTGGATGCGTTCACGGTTTCAGACAGCTATCCGTACTCGACCCATTATCGTCTCGCTGACGGTTCCATCAACTACATGCGGAATAGCGTGAAGGCGGTGATTGATGCCTATGATGGGACGACGACGTTTTACGTGTTCGATCCGGAAGACCCGATAATCGCCGCCTACCGCCGCATCTTTCCAACGCTGTTCAAGGATGCGTCCGCGATGCCACCCGGGCTGCGCAAACACGTGCGCTACCCGGAGTTGTTGCTGAAACTGCAGGCGGAAGTGTACGGCCTGTATCACATGACGGATCCGGAAGCTTTCTACAACCGCGAAGACCTCTGGACGGTCGCCACCGAAGTCGGCATGAGCGCGGGCGGTGAGCAAACCACGCAGGGGATGCAGCCGAACTTCGTGCTGATGAAACTACCGGGCGAAAGCGGCGAGGAGTTCGTAGGGATTCTGCCGTTTACCCCGGCTAACCGAAATAATTTGATTGGCTGGATCGCCGGGCGCAGCGATGGCGCGCAATACGGCACATCGGTGGTCTACAACTTTCCGAAGACGAAGCTGGTCGATGGGCCGCTGCAAATCGAGGCGCGCATCGATCAGAACGCGCAGCTTTCCGGACAACTCACCTTGTGGAATCAGCAAGGCTCGCACGTGCGGCGTGGAGCTTTGCTGGTGATTCCGACCGGGCGTGCTTTATTGTATGCAGAACCGATTTATCTGCAGGCTGAGCGGAGTCCCATGCCGGAGTTACGCCTGGTCGTGCTCGCGTTGCAGGATCGGCTGGCGTACGGACCAACCTTTGAGTCGGCGATGGCGTCGCTTTTTGGCGGCGCGGTTTCGTCGCTCACTGCCGCATCGACAACCGCGGTAGCCTCCGCGGAGCCGGCGCGCAGCGCACCGGGATCCGTGTCGTCCCAGCCCGCAGCGGATCTGAACGCGCTCATCGCCGAAGCCGCCAAGGATCTCGCCGACTATCAGCGCTTGACTGCGGAGGGCAAACTCGGCGAGGCGGGACAGAAGCTGGAAGAGTTGAAGCGCGCACTCGACAAGCTGAACGCGCGTCCAAGATAATCTCGCTATGAAACTGGTACGCTACGGACCGCCTCACCGGGAACACCCCGGAATCCTCGACTCCGACGGCCACACTCGCGCTTTATCGGGAGCGATACCCCACGTCACGGGCTCGACCTCCCGTATCGGATCCTTGAAAGGCATTGACATTGCAAAATTGCCGGTCGTGCCTGGCACGCCAAGGCTTGCCCCCTGCGTGGAAAAAGTCGGCAAGTTTGTTTGTATCGGATTGAATTACTCCGATCATGCGGCGGAAGCGGGCATGAAAGTTCCGAGTGAGCCCGTCATCTTTATGAAAGCCACATCCGCGATCTGTGGGGCGAATGACGATATTGTAATTCCGCGGGGCAGCACCAAGATAGATTGGGAAGTCGAGTTGGGTGTGGTCATTGGAGCGCCCGCCAAATATGTCAGCGAGGCCGACGCAATGTCATGCGTGGCGGGCTACTGCGCTGTCAACGATCTCTCGGAGCGCGCATTTCAACTCGAAGGCACCGGACAGTGGGTGAAGGGCAAGAGCGCGGATACATTCGGCCCGATCGGGCCATGGCTGGTAACGGCCGATGAAGTTCCTGACCCGCAAGACTTGAGCATGTGGCTGGAGGTGGACGGCCACCGCTACCAGAATGGATCGACACGAACCATGATCTTTGGGGTTCGCCAACTGATCAGCTACGTGAGCCGGTTCATGAGCCTGCAACCTGGAGACATCATCTCTACCGGTACTCCGCCGGGAGTGGGTATGGGGCAGCGCCCCCCGGTTTATCTGAAGGCGGGGAACCGGGTAAGGCTGGGCATCCAAGGGCTGGGCGAGCAAGATCAGCGGGTCGTCGCCGAGGTTGACTCCTAGCATACGAGGTAGAGGTAAAGAAGCGAAAAGCTAAGCTCGGTCTAATACGCTCGGTAGGGCCCCCGGGCAGAATCGTAAGCTGGAATAATCTCCATAAGTACGAGAGAATATTAGTGCTATGTCCGCCGGGGACGATACTGCCTTGTTGAAGTCTGCTGTCTCAGCGGCGTGTATCGAGATCATCCCAAGTTTGCTTTACTTAGAGAAATTCTATGGCAACTATTACGATGGAAGTTGAGGCGGCGTCGAGTAACCATCGCCATGCCAGGCTCGAGCGCTGGGTCGAAGAAATGGCCCAAATGTGCAAACCAGATCGGGTTTACTGGTGCGATGGCTCGCCCGAGGAACATCAAGCAATGCTGCAATTCCTGATCCTCAGCGGGATCGCGATTCCGCTGAATGCGGCAAAGCGCCCAAACAGCGTGCTGGTGCGATCAGATCCTGCGGATGTGGCCCGCGTTGAGGATAAGACCTTTATTTGCTCGCGAACCAGGGAAGAAGCCGGCCCGACCAACAACTGGGAAGATCCGGCGAAGATGAAGCAGAAGCTAACGGGACTGTTCGCGGGCTCGATGGCGGGCCGCACCATGTATGTGGTTCCTTACAGCCTGGGTCCGATCGGGTCGCCAGCCGCAAAGATAGGGGTGGAGATTACAGACTCGACATATGTCGTGGTCAGCATGCACATTATGACCCGCATTGGCAGCCAGGTACTCGAGGTTCTCGGAGGAAGTGGCGAATTTGTGCGCGGACTGCATTCGGTCGGCGCGCCGCTTGGTCCCAATCAGGCGGACTCGACCTGGCGCTGCAATGCCGAAAACAAATATATCTGCCATTTTCCGGAAACGCGTGAGATCTGGTCGTATGGTTCCGGTTACGGCGGCAACGCTTTGCTGGCAAAAAAGTGCCACGCGCTGCGCATTGCCTCAGTGCAGGCGCGCGACGAAGGTTGGATGGCGGAGCACATGCTGATCCTGAAGCTGATCAGCCCGTCGGGTCAGGTGAAGTACATGACCGGCGCGTTTCCTTCAGCTTGTGGAAAGACCAACTTGTCGATGCTGATCCCGACGCTTCCCGGCTGGAAGGTGGAGACCATCGGGGACGATATTGCGTGGATGAAAATCGGCGCGGATGGCCGGCTTTACGCAATTAATCCGGAGTACGGCTTCTTCGGCGTGGCGCCCGGGACGAGCATGAAGTCGAATGCCAACGCCATGCTCAGCGTAACCAGGAACGCGATCTTCACCAATTGTGCGATGACGCTCGACGGCGACGTTTGGTGGGAGGGGATGACGGACGACAAGCCGGCCAAATTGGTGGATTGGCTGCGCCGGCGGTGGACCCCAGATTCCGGACGGAAAGCGGCACATCCAAATGCGCGGTTTACGGCTCCTGCGAGCCAGTGCCCAGTGATCGCTCCGGAGTGGGAAGACCCGCAGGGTGTGCCCATCGATGCGATTCTCTTTGGCGGAAGGCGCGCGGGAATTGTTCCGTTGGTCACCGAAGCCTTTAATTGGCAGCATGGCACTTTCCTGGGAGCGACTGTGAGCAGCGAGACCACCGCCGCGATCACCGGAAAAGTGGGACGGTTACGCCATGATCCCATGGCCATGCTTCCATTTTGCGGCTACCACATGGGCGACTATCTTGCGCATTGGCTCAAGATGGGAGCGCTCTCCAGCGCGTCGAAGCTGCCGAAGATTTTCTATGTCAATTGGTTTCGCCAGGACAAAACGGGCAAGTTCCTATGGCCTGGCTACGGCGAGAACAGCCGAGTGTTGAAATGGATCTTTGAGCGGTGCGACGGCAAGGTGCATGCCAAGGAAACACCGATCGGACGGATTCCCGAGGTGGCGGATATCGATACCAGCGGATTGGACATGCCCGCCGCAGACGTGGAGGAGTTGCTCAGCGTCGACGTCGAGGGCTGGCTGGGCGAGTTACCGTCGATCAGGGAACACCTTGCTCACTTCGGCAGCCATCTTCCCGAGGGGCTGAACCTTGAAGTGAAGACTCTCGAAGCGCGTCTTCACGCGACGAAGCGATAGTTACCGGAGCAGAGAACAGCGCCACTCCTTCAGGCTTTCGTTCCGTTCGGCCAGCACACCCTGCGTCGGCTCGATAAAAAGTCCGGCTACGCCACTCCTCGCGCTTTGATAGCCGGGACTACATCGGCAGGCGAATGTGCGAGCTCCGAATTTCTGACGACGCGCGCTGCCAGAGGCTTCAGCCACAGCAAAGCCATGAATGCGGCAATCACGTCGCACACAATCATCGCCCAGAAGACCTTCGACCACGAACCAGTCTTGGCAAACAACCAGGCGGCGCCGGGGCCGGCAAAGGCTGTAGCCACTCCCTTGGCGGTGTATACGATCCCATAGTTCGTGGTGGCCCATTTGTTTCCGTACAAGTCGCCGGTGATAGAGGGGAACAACGAATAAATATTGCCCCAGGCGAAGAAGCACAGCCCTGATAAGGCTACGAACCAGACTGGACGGCTGATCAGTTGAAGCAGAGCATACACCGCGATTGCCTCGAGAATAAACGAGATGAAGATGGCATTCTCCCGGCCGATCTGGTCCGAAACCCAACCCCAGAAGGGCCGTGTCAACCCGTTCAAGATGCGGTCCACCGTGATGGCCACCACCAATGCGGTCATGCCCCACAGCACCACGACTTTATCCACGTGGTACGAAGAAGCCATGGGGTTAAGCTGCACGGTAACCACGATACCGCCGAAGGCCAGCATGGTCATCATGAGGTAGATGACATAGAAAGAGGGCTGGCGTAACATCTCCCACGGCGTCATGTCGACAGCCGAAGTCCTCACTTTGGCTTTGATCTTCGTTTCCTTCTCTTTCCAGTTTGGCGGCGTCCATCCGATGGGCGGTCTGGCTAAGAAGAGGGAAGCAGCCAGCACGACAACTCCCTGAATGATTCCCCAGAAAATAAACGTATGCTGATAGCCAGAGGTTTTCAACATCGCGGCAACGGGAGCGATTGTGGTTGCGGTGCCGATGCCGAAAGCTCCCGCAGTCAGGCCGACACACAGACCGCGATAGTCAGGGAACCACTTCAGCGCATTCCCAATGGTTCCCCCATAGACCGCGCCGGCGCCCACACCGCCCAGTCCGTACCAAAAGTAGAGGCCGTATAGGGTCTCGGCATAGCCGGATCCGATCCAGCCCAGTCCGGCCAGAATCGCGCCGGCACCCAGCATGAACCGGGGGCCGATTCGATCTACCAGGAATCCTTCGAAAGGTACGAGCCAGGTTTCCAGGGCGACGAATAGGACGATAGTCCACTGTACAGCCTCCAGCGAGACGTGCAGATGGGCTTGAATGGGTTTGGTGAAGAGCGTCCAGGCGTACTGCAGGTTTGCGACCGCCATCATCGCGACAATGCCCGCCACTAACTGGACCCAACGATTCGGAATACGCGACGGGTGAATCAGAGAGGCTGGAGATGCAGCCACAGATTTTACCTCCATGACAGCCGTTAAACGTTAACAGCGCACTGCCGGAACTACTTTGTTCAGCAGAATTGTCTCAGCTCACCTGTGTGGCCCGTGAACCCGGCAATGTGCATTGGGTCACAGCGAACTGTACTGTATACTGGTCCAGTTATCGAACCACTTGTCCGGCAGGGAATTTAACATTGCTCGCCATGAGCTGTCAAGGGTTTTGGAACCCTCGGTAGGATCTCAGCTGGCAGAGATACTCATGTGGGGACAGCCGCCCTCGGCTGTCCGGTCGAGCGAAGCTCGACGGCTTCTTGACCGAGCCCGCAAACTGAGAGACCACCGAAAACCCTCGCTGCGGGCCGGCTGTGATGCTCGTGGGATCTCTGTAGGCGAGAACTGTGAGACGCGACTAATGGATGAGAGCCTGCGAGCGCAGGTCGAAACGTACCTGACACACCTGGGTGGCCTGAAGCGCCGCGGGCGTCAACTAGGCGACACATTGGCGGCTGATCCCTCTGACCCATCGGTGATCGCCGCCACTCGCCGCTGGCAGGAGGACTGTGGCGTAACGATCAATCAACTTTCCGGGGGCAGCAAGGCGCATTGGCTCGCGCGCTCGTTTAGCGGGGCCTTCCTGATGCGCTCATCAGATGGCCAGGCGGTTGAAGGGGCAGCGCCGGCGCAGATCGTCGATCGGCTGCTTGGCGTACTCGATCACGCAGTGGCCACGCTCTCCCAAATGGACGATGGCTCGATTATTTCTGCGTCATCGGAGGCGCCAGCCCCACGGCGGTTCGAGTTCGTTCACAATCCGGAGCTCCGGCCCGTTCTCGAACGAGCCTACACCGATAGCCGGCGCGCCCTTGAGGAAGCGGACTATAACTCGGCGCTGCTCACTTCTTCTGGAATCCTGGAGGCCATCGTTACCGACGCGCTGGAACACAAAGGGCTGAGTGCGCTGATTGCCTCGGGTGCGCCCGCCGAGAAGATTTCCGATTGGTCGTTCGAGACGCGGCTCACTGTTGCAGAGAGGGTGGGGTTGATTCGCAGCGGCTGCGCCCGGCTGCCGGCGGTCGCGCGGACGTATCGAGATCACAACGATGCCGACGGCGACGACGGCCTGAAGACCACGGTTTCCGAGCGCGATGCGCGACAGGCCGGGCAGGTGCTTCACGTCATCATGAGAGATCTGGATCCCGGCCGGTAGGGACGCGGAAAACCGCAGCCGACAACGGCTCTAGAGCTAATCTTCCAGGTCCTGCCGGAACACCGGTTGTGATGGATCGAGGCTCCCGTCGATGACGGCCACGAGCAAATCTCCGTAGGCGCTCGTCGCCTCTGGCAGTGAGGCATAACCGCGTTCCCGCTGGAGCGCTCCGCCGTCCGCATAGATCAGCGTGAAATAGCGGCCCGACGAGTATTGAACTTCGAGCAGCTTGTTCGGCATGTCAGGGTCGCCTTGCTGGCCCAGCACATCCATCAGCGCGACAGTCCACTGCCTGCCCTTCGGGTCGGTGATGACCTCGCGCTCAACGTATTGCCACTCGTCCATGCTCCACAAGGGCATATTGATTCAAGCAGCTTATCCAAGTAGCTGGGCCAGCGCTCTTCCCACCTGCGCTCCCGTAAACGGCTTCAGGACGATCAGGACTCTGCGGGCCTTCCGCGAACGGAGGCTCGGCTCAGCCAGCTCGGGTGTATCGGTGATGATGACCACGGGGATCTCTGCGTGATCAGGGTGATGCCGCACGGAATCGAAGAGCGACTCGCTCATATCGTAAGCGGTACAGTCGAGGACGAGCGCATCGGTGTGGTGCTCCGCAATCAGTTCATTGACGGCATTGGTATATCCTTCGGCGAAGACCTCATAACCGAGGTCGCGCAGTGAGAACGTGAGAAGCTCGGCAATCTCCGGCGTGTCGTCAATGAGCAGGATACGGCGCAAGCGTTCGCTACTTCTTAACCGGGCCGGTGCCCGGCAGCCGCTTCTTCTTGCCTTCGCAAGGCTCCAAATCCATCATCCAAATTCGGCCACCGGCGGTGTAGTAGGCACGATGGTCGTTCTCGATCATCGCGCCCCACGCCTCCAGCGTGCGCATGGCGAAGGTGACTCCCTCGAAGTTGTTGCGGGCATGATCCAGCACCTGATTGGTGTGCCAGTTGTCCGTGAGGATGGCATCGCCCGGGTGCACGCGGAGCACGGTGTAGTAGCGGTCGAACGCCGCTTCCGGCCGCACGTCTCGCGTCGACCCGCGTTTCTTGCCTTCCGTGACGATATAGCTTTCCTGTCCTTCGGGTTCGACTTCAGGCTCGACAGGACGAGCGGGAGTGCTCGCTTTCGTATTCATAAAGTTTGCGCCACCGCTTCGGCTTCTGCCGCAGCCGCCATGTTGACCAGATTTTTCGCATCGGTCGCATGAATCAGGGCCTCGGGCAGCGCGACACCCATCATTCGCCATTGCTCGTTGGCAAACTTCTGCAACGTTGCAATGTGCTCGGCGTGGAGGTGGCCGAAGCGTCCTTGCAATTTCAAGTACTCGGATACCGGCCGCATGCTTGCCGGACGGAAGCTGTAATCAAAAGCGCGCTTCTCCGGATTCCACTCCCACATCGGATAGAGCCCGCATTCGACGACCAGCCGCCCCAGATCGATCGAGCGCGGAGTTTCGTACACGAATCCCTTCTGGCAGGGAGTGTAGACCATCAGGTAAGCAGCGCCCTTGTGGTTGAGTCCCTTGCGCACCTTATTCATCAAGTCGATGGGATAGCCCACGCTTGCAGTCGCTACGTAGCAGTGAGGATGGCCGGCCGCCATCATGCGCGCGAGGTCCTTGGGAAACAGCTTCTTACCTTCCGGAACTTCCGGACCGGGAGGGGAGAATGTCGTCATGCCGCCATAGGGCGTGCGCGACGATGCCTGGATGCCGGTGTTGGCGTACTGCTCGTTGTCGTAGCAGATAATCAGGCAGTCGTGATTCCGGTAGAGTGCGCCCGAAATGGAGGCGAGGCCGATGTCGGACGCGCTTCCGTCGCCCGCTTCGCAGATGATATTCGGAAATGCGCCCTTCCACTTGCCCTTGCGGATCATGGCTTCATAAGCAGCGGCGACGCCCGCAGTGAAGCTGCCCGCGCTGCCAATCTGCGTGTGCGCCCAAGGTACGTTGTAAGGTGTGCACAAATAAGAACTGTTCGCGACATACATGCAGCCTGTCGGCCCGACCAGGATGGTATTGTCGCCCGCCGCCTTGCTCGTCATTCGATATTGAATGGAGGGCCCACAACCCGCACATGTGCGATGGCCGGGGACGAACGGCTCAGACGACGGTAACTCAGGATTATAGAAACGCGCTCCCTGATTCGGGCTATCGAGAATCGGTAGTAATTGTCGTTGGACTTCTATTGTCGCCATATTAGTTCCTCCCACTCATTCTGCTACTCTTCGAATCCAACCCAGTGCGTGCGCTTTTCGATTTTGCCGCGTTTCTGCGCATCCAGCATTTTCTCCGTCATCCAGTAGAACTCTTTCAGAACGATCGCCTCGCCACCCATGCCAGCCATGAACGAGAGCACAAGAGGACGCTTCTGACTTTCGTAGAGCGCCGCGACAACTTCGGCGTAAAGCACCCCGCCGCTGCTCACGCCACCGATCCCCATGTTGGTCTCGATCACGCCAACCGCTTTGAACTTGCTCAGGACATCTTTCACGCGATCGGTCGGGTAGGGACGAATGGTGCGCAGCCGCACCAGGCCGACCTTCAAACCCCGGTCGCGCATGTGCTGAATTGCGAAACGCGCCGTCACCGCGTGCGCGCCCTGCATGAAAAAGACCACGTCGGCGTCATCAGTCATGAACTCTTCGACCCACGGGTCGTATCTCCGGCCGAAGATCTTCGCGAACTCGTCGTGTACTTCCTCAATGACCGCCATCGATTCTTCCATGGCGCGCGCCCGCTCCAACTGCAGCGGCGGACCTTGCTCAGGCATAATCTGCGGCCCATGCGATACCGGATGCCGTGGATCGAGTGGATAAGGATGCTTGTAAGGCGGCAAAAACTCTTTCACCTGGCCGGTGTCAGGCAACTCGACGTCGCCCGTGATGTGCGAGACGAAGAAACCATCCTGGCAGACCATCTGCGGCAATAGTACGCGCGGGTCCTCACCGATTCGATAGGCGATCAGATGATTATCGAACGCTTCCTGGGCATCGCACGACCAGCCCATGATCCAGCCCATGTCGCGCGTCGAGAGCGCGTCGGTGTGCTCAGAACCGAAATCTCCAGGAGGATCGAGCGTGCGGTCGGCGATCATCATCTGCACCGGCATGCGACTGCCTGAAATCGGGGAATAAAGCTCATACGCGAATTGCACGCCCACGCCCGAGCTGCCGGTAAAAACGCGCGCGCCGCTCGATGCAGCGCCGTGCGCGATGCTCAATTGCGAGTGCTCGCTATCGGCCACTATGTACTCGGCATCGAGTTCGCCATTGGCCACCATTTGCGCCAGCGCCATCATGGTCGCCGTGTAGGGACGAATCGGGTAAGCCGCAATCACATCGACATCCGCGTACTTTGCGGCCTGCGCAGACGCAACACAGCCATTGATGCGCACTGTTCTCTTTTTTACATCTGCCAGCATTGCCATGATTCACTCCGATTCTAAATGTTCTTTGCCGCCCGGTCGCCCAGGTTTCTCAACTCTTCCGCCTGCCGTCCGTGCAATCCGGGAGAGATGGCAAACGCAGTATCCATGCGTACCACGCCGGTATCAAAATCGAGCTCCGGCACGCCTTCGAGGCAGCCCGTCGGACATTCCTCAATGCACACGCGGCAACCTTTGCAATAGTCGACCAGAATCTTGTACATGCCGTTCGAACGTTCCGAACGCGCAATGCACGGCTCGGGACAGACCAGGTAACAGTTGTCGCAGGCGTTGCAGGTGCCGCAACTGAAACAGCGGTTGGCCTCCTCGACCGCCGCTTCTTCCGTGAACGCCTGAATCACTTCGTCCTGCGTCTTTTTCCGGCTCGCCGGCGGCAGTAGCTCCTGCTGGACACGCGGGAAGTGCGGGAAGTACGTCATGTTCATGCGATTCAGATCGAAAATGACATCGACGGCAATGGTCCGCGGCTGCAACGCTTCCCCGCGCATAACCTTGTCCAGATTGAAGGCGACGCGCTTGCCGTCGCCAACCGCGTTCACCACCATCAGCGGTTGACCTGAACCCAACTGCACGATGTCGCCTGCGGCAAAAATGTTCGTGTCGCCGAGACGCCCGAAGCGGTCGATCTTGATGGTGCCGCGCTCAGTCTTGAACTCGTCCGGCAGCCACTTGAGCGACGCCCGCTGTCCCACAGCGATGATCACGTTGTCGACGGCGAAACGCTGGGCTGCGGCGTCTCGATCGACCGTGATCGGCGAGGCGTTGATGGCGCCCGAGAAGCGCGCCGGATGCAGTTGCAGGGCCTCGACCTTGCCGTTGCCGAGCACAGCGGTCACCGCTCGCCCGTGCATTAGGTCCACCCCTTCTTCGCGCATGTCGTGCAGATCTTCGGGGACGGCCGGCATCTCCTGCGGGTTTGCTTCCACGGTGATCATGGTTACTTCCACGGCGCCCTGCCGTAGCGCTTCGCGAGCGCAATCGATGGCGGTGTTTCCGCCGCCGATCACGGCGACTCGAGCACCCAGCTTCACTTTCGACGTGCCCATGCCGATGTCCCGCAGGAAGGGAAGTCCGTAGAGCACGCCATCCTTGTTTTCGCCCTCGGCTCGCACGCTGTTAGGTTCAGTGAGACCCACGGCCAGCACGCAAGCGTCATAATTCTTTTTCAAATCGTCCCAGGTGACATCCTTGCCGACTTCGACGTTGGTCTTGATCGTCACCCCGAGTTGTTCGAGGCGCTCGATCTCACGGTCAAGAACGTTCTGAGGAAGCACCCAGTCCGGAATTCCGCCGCGGTTGAGTCCGCCGGCCTTCGGCGATTTCTCGAGAATCGTTACCGTGTAGCCCAGGCGCGCAAGCTGATACGCGGCGCTGTGTCCGGCGGGCCCCGATCCAACCACGGCGACCTTCTTGCCGTTGGACTTGCCAGCCTTGACCACGTCGTGCGTCAGCGCCTGCCCCAAGTCGCCGAGAAACCGCTCAACCGCGCGGATAGAGATAGCCTCATCGTACTTTCCGCGGTTGCAGGCCTGCTCGCACGGGTGGTAGCACACCCGGCCGGTGACCGACGGAAACGGCATGTCTTCCTTGATGAGCGCGTAGGCGTCCAGATACTTGCCGCGCTTCACTAGATCGAGATAGCCCTGGATTTTTTCGTTGGTACCGCAAGCATTGTTGCAAGGCGGCAATTTGTCCCGGTATACCGGTCGGATCGAACGCCAGTTGCCGGTGGGGAACAGGTCCTGCCCCTTTTCCTGGGACGGCGCAGGTGTGATGCCGGCGAACGGGATCTGGAGCCGCTCTGGAATGCGTGTGCCTTTGGTCGACATGTGTTTCCTTCCCTACACAGCTACTGGATTCAGCGACATGATGTGCAACTCGTTGAGCGCCATTTCGAATGCTTTCTTGTTCGCGATCATAGGTTCAATCGTCGCCATCTTGACGATGCCGGTGGTCTTGACCACTGCGGCAATGAGCGGAGCGGCGATATCCGGTGCGATCGATTTGTTTCGCTCAGCAGCGCCCTCGGTCGAAAGGCGGTCAAGGCCTAACTCACCCAGCCGGTAGTAGAGCCATTTGTGGTCGGCCAGTTTAGCGGCATCGACGCACACGAGTTGGGCCAGTCGCTCGGGTCCCGGCACGAAACGAATCATGTACTCCGGCGTGTAATGCGTGTTGATCACCAGCGTTCCGCCGGGAGGCATGCCGCGCATGTAATCCCAACCTTTGACCATCGTGCCCTCGACCAGGACGATGATGTTGGGTTGCTCGTTTTCATACGTGAGTTCGTTCTCGATAATCTCGTCGCTCACGCGGCAGTACTTGCGCGTAGGGCAGTTGGTGCGATCGGGATTGTCGACGTAGTTCTCCATCGCCTGCGCGTACTTGCCCTCGATCCGGGCGGAAGCGGAGATGGAATTGACGATATCGCGTCCCTCTTTGTCCATGATGATGCCGCGCGTCCAAACCGTAAGTTCCGTATAACTCATGATCAAACCTCGTCCTTACATAGTTACCTAGTCAGATCCGTCAGGGCACAACCACTCAATGCCGTTGCTCGACGCATTCGTTAGCTTCAATTGTTTGGGACCAACGCGCTCGGGCTCAAGAACGGCCAGGAAGTCGCTCCGCAACACGATGAAAGGTGCAAGGCGAGAACCGTCCTGAAATTCCACAATCGCCAGCAGCGTCGCCTTCTTGCACAGGCTTTCGATATCGGCGCCGGTGAACCCTTCCATTCGAGCGGCGAACTCCTCGAAATCGACATCGGATGCCAGCGGCACACGCCGGCAGCAAAGCCGCATGATGGCTGCACGCTCGGCGGCGTCGGGTTTGGCGAACGGCAGTATATAGTCGAAGCGTCCACTGCGCAAAAGCGCCGGATCGATCCGCTCCGGACGATTGGTGGCTGCCAGCAGAATCACGCCTTTGACGTCACGCAAGTTGTCAATCTCGCGCAGAAGCTGGCTGAGAATCCTTTGATAGACGTCGCTGCCGAATTGATCGGCGCCGAACTTTGGCGCGACCGCGTCAATCGTGTCGAAGAACAGGATGCAAGGCGCCGCCCGTCTCGCCTTCTTGAAAACTTCCCGCAGCGCTCTCTCCGATTCTCCCAACCACTTCGAGTACAGTTGCGGGCCATCAATAGCGATCAGCGGGATCTGCTTTTCACCCGAGAGTGCCCGCGCCATGGCAGTCTTCCCGGTACCCGATGGCCCAACCAGCAGGATGCCTCGCGGCGGCGCCAGTCCAACCTGCTCATAGATCTCGTCGTGCATGTGAGAATGTTCGACTACACCGTCGAGCAACCGCTTCACCTCATTGAGACCTCCGAGCGATGCAAACGTCGAGTTGCTCTTCTCAATGAAAAATTCTCGAGTCGCGCTGGGCTCGACTTCCTTCAAACCTGCGAGAAAGTCGTCGCGCGTCACTTGCAGCGTCCCCAGTTCAGCGGATGCGACACCGTCGGTCTGCAGTGGAAAGGCTGAGAGGAAGCCGCGCAAGGCAATCATGCCGACTTCCTGCCCTAGCGCTTCGAGATCAGCGCCAACAAATCCGTGGGAATGGTCGGCGATTTCCTGCAGATCAACGTCGGGCGCGAGCGGCATAGCGCGCGTGTGGATCCTGAGAATTTGCAGGCGCGCTTGAGTATTCGGAACGCCGATTTCGATTTCGCGATCGAAGCGGCCCGGACGCCGCAGCGCCGGATCAAGCACCTCGGGAATGTTGGTCGCACCGATGACGATGACCTGGCCGCGCGCGACAAAGCCATCCATCAAGCTGAGGAGCTGCGCCACCACGCGCTTTTCCACCTCGCCAGCCACTTCCGTGCGTTTGGGAGCCACGGCATCGATCTCGTCGATGAACAGGATCGCCGGCGCGTGCCGCGCCGCTTCCTCGAACACCTCGCGGAGCTTGGCCTCGCTCTCGCCGTAGAACTTCCGCATGATCTCAGGGCCGTTCAGGTGGATGAAGTGCACGCGGCTTTCCGCCGCTACGGCGCGCGCCAGCAAAGTCTTGCCCGTGCCTGGCGGACCGTACAACAACACTCCCTTCGGCGCGAGAATCCCCAGGCGCTCGAAGATGCGCGAGTATTTCAGAGGCAGTTCGACCATCTCGCGTACCCGGGCCACTTCACGCTCCAGGCCGCCGATATCTTCATAGGAGACCGCCGGAGCGCGCGCGACCGTCTGGTCTCCCTCCACCACCCGGATGTCGGTGCGCTTTCCGATCACGACAGGTCCCGAGGGAATCGTGCGCACCACCTGGAAGTTCACCGCCTTGGC
>PMSQ01000121.1:16018-16304 GCA_003168355.1 Acidobacteriaceae bacterium
CGATCTGGATCATGCCTTCGTGTCCATCGTCCGAAAGTTCGGCACGTGCAACTCCGCCCGTGCCGCCCGTGATCTTCAGCACATCGCCGGCTTGAGCACCCATGCGCAACAGGTCGCAAGGCGACAGTCGTGCAATGGCGTGACCGATGTCCTCCACGCGCGCCTCCGCAACACGCAGTTTCAGCGTTGCCGCGGGAGACGATGGGGTGATTTGTTTCTCCACGTAATCAGGATCGCGAGACGCGATGGCTACACCCGCCATATCGTTTGCCAGGTCAATCAATTC
>PMSQ01000126.1 GCA_003168355.1 Acidobacteriaceae bacterium
CTGGCCATCGAGTTGACGGAGTCCGTGAGATCTTTCCACGTACCAGCCACGCCTGGCACCTGCGCCTGTCCACCGAGCTTGCCGTCCGTGCCGACTTCACGAGCCACACGAGTAACTTCGGCGGTGAAAACACCAAGCTGCTGAATCATCGTGTTGACAATGTTGGCGGAGCGCAGGAATTCGCCTTCCAGCGGGCGTCCGTCCACATCCAGGCGCACGGTTTGGGTCAGGTTCCCTTGGGCAACAGCCGCGATGGCACGGGTTACACCCTCAGTCGGCCGAAGCAGGTCCTCAACCAGCGTGTTGATCGAGACCTCCATCTCGCCCCACGCTCCTCTGGATTCATGAAAGCGGGTACGCTCGCGTGTCCTTCCCGCCTTGCCCACTACCTGCCCAACGCGCTTCAACTCCTCTGCCATCTGCTGGTTGGCCGCAACAATGGAATTAAAAGTATCGGCAATTTTTCCCGGTAGTCCGGTCCAGGACCCTGGGAGGCGCACGGAAAAGTTGCCGTCCCGCATGCTTTGAAGGCTGGCCAAGATTATGCTGCGATCATCGGAAGCAGGCTGAGCAACCAGGCGGGACTTCCCGTTCTTCTTATTTTTCTGCTCTTCGGGGGTGCCGTCTGCAACGGCAGTGGCCGACTCTTGGCTGTTTCTCTTCATATCCCTCTCCTGGAAGCGGCTGAACCACCGAAATCAGGGATAAATCCAACCCATCTTTTTTGAATATGAACCTAGGGGCATTCACCAGGTTGACATTATTGGTAGCACGGAGAATTGTGGGCTGACTCTAGGGTCTTTACTGTATTGGGGTCGATGGAAAGTACATTGCCCGGCAATGCTCGTCGGCTAAATGTGACCGCATGCCTCTCAGCCAGGATCGTGCGTTCTCGCGATGGATCGAATGCGAACTCATACCCGGGTACCATGAGGAGTGCGCCAAACCTCTCTTCCGCGATCATGGTATCCCCCTAACAGTAGGGTGATCCCCCTATATTCCTGGCGGTGCTGCCGATATTAGACTTACGGAGACAAAGACCATAGATTGGAAACAGCGCATGCGGCTATTGAGTGTCCGGCTCATCGTTTCTCTCATTGTCGGCATCACGCTGGTCTCTCTAGCTTTCTCTTACTACGAGGTCGTCGGAGAAAAGCGCGCTCTGCGCAGCGATCTCGAACGTCGCGCCGAGGTGCTTGGCGAGAGCGTCGCAGCCAATGTTGAGAAGTCCTGGGAGACCGGATCAGAGCGGGGTTTGCAGCGACTGGTGCAGCGCTTCGCCAACCGGGAACATCTGCTTGGAGTAGCCGTCTACGACCGCCAGGGCAAGACAGTGGCAATCACTTCCGAGCTGGGACAAGTCCTCACGACGCCGCCGCAGGGAGTGACCCAAGCTATGTCCGAGGGTCATGGAGAAGGTGCGTTCGTCCGCCTGGGCAACGATCCGGTACACATTTTTGCGTTGCCGCTGCACCGTCAGGACCAAACCGTGGGTGGTCTGGCAGTAGTACACGATGTTAGTTACATTCGTGCGCAAAGCCTACGCACATGGCGCGCGGCCTTTCTGCGAGTTCTCATCCAGGTGTTCCTGATTGTGTTGATTACACTGCTGATCGTGCGCTGGAGCATCACTGGCCCGATTGCGCGGGCGGCGCAGTGGATGCGCGCGCTTCGCCTGGGCAGAATTTCCTCACGCCAGCAGATGCCCGACCTGGATCTATTCAGGCCGCTGGCGCGGGAAGTAGCCACACTTGCGGAAAGCCTTAGCCAGGCACGCAACGCCGCGGAAAATGAAGCCCGCTTGCGGGAAGCCTCAGAATCCATGTGGACGGCGGACCGGCTCGCAGTGCAGGTCCAGACTCGACTGAACGGCAGCCGCCTGTTTGTAGTGTCGAATCGCGAGCCCTACATGCACCAGCGGGACGGCAAATTGCTCGAGGTGGTTGTGCCGCCAAGCGGCTTGGTGACTGCTCTGGAGCCGGTGCTCAACGCCTGCGACGGCACATGGATCGCGCATGGCAGCGGAAACGCCGACACGGAAGCCGTCGACGCCCACGATCGATTGCGCGTCCCTCCCGACAATCCTCGCTACACGCTGCGCCGGCTGTGGCTGAACAAAGAAGAGGAGGAAGGCTACTACTACGGGTTTGCCAACGAAGGTCTCTGGCCGCTCTGTCACATCGCTCACACGCGCCCAATTTTTCGCGCCCAGGACTGGCAGCACTATCAGGAAGTTAATCGCAAGTTCACCGCGGCGGTGCTGGAGGAGATCAAGGACACACCCAAACCCGTGGTGTTGGTCCAGGACTACCACTTTGCGCTACTACCCCGGATGCTCAAGGAAAAGAGGCCGGACGCGCGTGTGGCGATCTTCTGGCACATACCTTGGCCCAACCCGGAGGGCTTCGGCATCTGCCCATGGCAGCGCCAACTGGTAGATGGCCTGTTGGGAGCGGATCTCATCGGCTTTCACATCCAGTCGCACTGCAATAACTTCCTGCAGACCGTGGACCGGGTTGTGGAATCGCGGGTGGACTGGGAACACTTTTCCGTCTTGCGCCAGAACCACCGCACAATCGTCCGGCCTTTCCCGATCAGCGTCGCCCTTGCGGATGATGAACCTATCGAGAGCGACGCCTATGAAGCCGCGTACCTCGACCGCTTGGCCCTGATGCACAGTCTCGGCGTGGAGGCGCCAGTCGTGGGGATTGGTGTCGACCGGGTGGACTACACGAAGGGAATCCCAGAGCGCTTTCGGGCGATCGAGCGATTTCTGGAGAAATATCCCAAATATCGAAGCAAGTTTACGTTCGTGGAGATTGGAGCTCCGAGCCGCACTCACATTAAGCGCTACCACGATCTGCTGGCCGAGGTGGAAGCCGAAGCGGAACGGATCAATTGGCGCTTTCAGACCGGCAAGTGGAAGCCCATCGTGTTTCTGAAGCAACAGCACAACCACGAAGAGATCGAACGCTACTATCGCGCCGCCGACCTTTGTCTGGTGACATCGTTGCACGACGGCATGAACCTGGTCGCGAAGGAATTTGTAGCCGCGCGGCGCGATGAACGCGGCGTACTGATTCTGAGCCAGTTCACCGGAGCCGCGCGCGAACTTCGCGACGCTTTGCTGGTGAACCCCTACGACATCGATCAGACCGCCGAAGCAATCCGGGCTGCGTTGGAAATGGAACCGGAAGAGAAGCAAATCCGGATGCACCGCATGCGCAGAATCGTAAGGGAACGCAACATCTACCACTGGGCCGGAAGTCTGATCACCGAGTTGTGTGAGCTAAGGCTCGACGCGGATCGCGCTCAAGAGAAATTTCGCGGAAACGTGACCGTCGCATAATCCACCGCGGACACTAGACGAGGAGAAAGTTTTGACACTATATTCCAAGCGTCAGATTGATGCGCTTCCACAAGTGCTGGACGGTAGACAACCGTGGAGGTAAATGCGTGACCGCAACTGCAACCAGTCCGATTCGGACCCCGGCAAAACCCTTTTATTTCAACACCTCGGCACACCTTCTGCGCATTACGCGGCAAAAGGCGAACACACTCGCCGAGTTCCGGGCCGCGCTGAGGGAATGTCCGGAGGGGTCGATCTTCCAGCACAGTTTTCGGACTCTGGAAGAACATCACTTTATTCGGGAAGGCTTCTCCAACGACTTTGCTCACTGGGTGCTGTCGGCTTGCAATGAGCCAAGTTTGGCGGAAGGGTTGGCCAGTGTGGACGTCCGTGAGTTCACATCGGTGGCAGAGTTGCGCGAACGATTTGTTCGTATTGTGGAGAATTTCCTGCAACGCACTCCCGCCTCTGGCTCACGAATTGCCCGGGAGACCTTCTATTTCTGCGCCTCCGACACCGTCATAATTCCGACCAGCTTCGTGGCCCATACGCTGCGCGAGTTCGCGGAAGGCCTGCGCCGTATAGGCGTGCATTGCGTTTATCACCATTTCATCGAGGCGCGCCTCAGGCTCAAACTTATGTCGAACGATTTCTCGCAATGGTTATACGAGGATATGGGACTGACTGAGACGGCCCGCCAGCTGAACCGGCTCGACATCTACACCGTGACCCTGAACGACGTGCGCGAGCAGATCATTCGAATCGTGGAGCGAGCCCTGACCTAGGCCCAGACATATATGGAACCCATGGAACCGCAAATCGAAACTGAAGTTCCCGCAAAAGAAAGTCAACCGGACCCTGGCGCATTCTCTTCTTCAGCCGAGCCCGCGCACCAAGAGCGACGAAAGCGTGCCCGGCGAACATGGGAGACCCCTCCCGCGCCAGTTCCCGCGCCGCGTCTGGATGATTACAGAGGCATTGTGGGCGCAGCGGACATTGATGAACTGAGGTTTCTTGCACAGGAGCTGAAGGGCAAAACAGTGAAAATGGTGAATTCCACCGCCGTAGGCGGCGGGGTCGCCGAGATGCTCAATCAACTGGTTCCGCTGCTCAATGAAGTCGAGGTACAGACAAACTGGGAGGTCATCACTGGAGGGAACGACTTCTTCGAGGTGACCAAGGCATTCCACAATGCGCTCCAAGGCAGCGATTACCAACTCACGCAGCATGCCCGCGATATTTTCTTGATGCACAACGAGCAAAACCGTCAGCGCGTTCAGTTTTCCGAGGATGTTGTCGTGATTCACGATCCCCAGCCCGCCGCACTCATTCGTGCTCGCCAGCAATCGCCTCAGCGATGGGTATGGCGCTGCCACATCGACTTGTCCAGTCCCAACCCCGAGGTATGGGGTTTTCTCCGGCCTTTCATCGAACAGTACGACGCAGCGATTTTTTCTTCGCAGTCCTTTACCCGCCAGTTGGCGATCCCTCAGTACCTGTTTTATCCCTGCATCGATCCGCTGTCCGAGAAAAATAAGGATCTCGAGGACAGCTTCGTTCAGCAGGTGTGCGACGAATTCGGGATCGACCGCTCGCGACCCATTGTGACGCAAGTCTCGCGCTTCGACCGGGCGAAAGATCCAGTGGGAGTGGTCTATGCTTTCAAGCAGGCCCGCAAATACGTGGATTGCCAGCTCGTTCTGGCCGGCGGCGGAGCAAGCGACGATCCTGAGGGCGCGGCGGTGCTCAAAGAAGTCAAGGAAGCGGCCGGCGAAGATCCAGACATCATTATTCTCGACCTGCCTCCCTGGTGTGCCTTGGAAATCAATGCCCTGCAGCGGGCTTCGACCCTCGTTGTGCAGAAATCGATCAGAGAAGGTTTTGGCTTGACCGTCACGGAAGCCCTCTGGAAGGGGAAACCCACAATCGCCGGAGCGGTGGGAGGCATCCCGAATCAGATCATCCACAAGCTCACCGGAGTCCTGGTGCATTCCGTGGAGGGTTGCGCCTATCAGATCCGGTACCTGCTGACCCATCCGGATTTTGCCAAACAACTCGGCCAGAACGGGCGCGAACATGTAAGGGAAAACTTCCTGATGACCACCAACGTCCTACGATGGCTGCTGCTATTTCGAATTTTGCGCGCGGGCGGAGCAAGCTAATTCCCGCAAAGTAAAGCATTCACGTGTGCTACCAATCCAATAGACAGCACGGCCGTTACCAGCTTGTGCACGGCACTATATTATCTTGCTGAATCCTCACCTCGCCGCTGTATGCGAATAGTCGGTTAGAGCCTTCGCGACCCGCCCAACCATCTCAGGCGCGCGGATTCTAACCCTTCTCTCAATCCGAAAACCATCTGACGGTTCCCCCGACCGCTCCCATTTGGCTACAGGAATCACTGTATGCACCTCCGTGATCTACCTTATTGACATTCAGCTGCGCTATGTTGGAGGCGAAAATCACCCAAACTCTCAGGAAAGGATCCAAACCATGAATTTTCTACGCCCTTCGTGTGTGACGGCTACGCCGGCCGTCGCGAGAACAACAAGCGAGATGAAAACATGTAGATACGCGCTCATCTTTGCACTGCTCGCCGTGGCAGCGTGTTTGCCGCTGGCACCCAACGCTTTCGGCCAGATTCAATCAACGATCTCTTGTCCATCAGGGCACGGCTACTGGGATGTCTTGAGTGTAATGATGATGGACCCGGGACTGGCCTCCAGCTACCACATGGAGGGTATTACCGCGGGCCTGCCATCGTCTTACATCTATACCCAATGGGATCCAAGTCAGTCCAAGGTGTACTACACGAAGAACCCGCAAGGTAATCCCTGGGACATCAATCTTTACGATTCCAACTACGTCTACCAATGGGTCACGGAACTGGACTCCTGGGATGGTGTGAACCACTGGAACGATCCCAAGAGCTGCAAGAAATTCAACAACGCAAGTCAGAACAGAACGTCCGATTTTTCCATGCGCTGGGCGGCCCGATGTGCTGCGCCGGGGGGAGCCAACAGTTCTATCTGGAATCCACCGCCAACCACGCAGCCCAACAATACGAACTACCTGACTTACGTTGACCAGGAGCTACAAAGCAAGGAACAGAATCTCGCCTATTCGCAGCTTCTATTGGAATCCACAAGCACCCTCGCTGTCACCGACCATCGCGCCGATCCGCCAGAAACGTTCTCCGTCACAACGATGCCCTTGCAATACAATTACAGCTGCAGCGTTGACGGGAACATAAACTCGTGCAAGTTTCGTGAGGTCTTTGACTACGCCCTGGATACAACTGTAAATCCAGTGGACAAGGTCAAGCACAGCTATGGATGGATACGCTGGCGCTATTACATCAATACGACTGGCGGAAACAAAGACCTTGACGCCGTCTGGGTACTATCGAATATATCTACCTCCGACCAGTTGATGGCCGGGCAGGTCAACATCAACTTCCAGTGTTTCTGATCGTGGTTGAATCGGTCTTGCTTTTTGGGACTTCTGGCTAATCTGGATTCATTTCGATCTGCCGGGGTGGTAAGGCCGGCAGATCGGGATGCTCCTGGTCTCGCCATATCACCTTAAAACACTCGCCCTCGCTTTGCGCGCGCCAGTTGGTTCCATCTTCGTAGTTCACCGAGTACGGGAAGAAGACCCAGCCCAGGACGGACTGGGCGCTGGCGGCGCGAATGCCCGGCCTTTCCAGCGTTTGCTCCTGACCCGGCAAAATGGGCTGGGCCGATGACCAATCGGCGTTGAATGGACGGCGCAAATCCTGGGGCGCCAAAAACATCTCCGGCATGAGCCGCACATTTGTAATCGTTTTGCTACCAGTGTTCTTCACAATCAGCGTGAACTTCTCCGGATCCTTCCAGAAATCCCCGCCAACAACCGCAACCGGGCAAGCCCGCGTGGGCGGTGCGGCGATGGTGTAAACCGCCATCATTCCCGCCTCCATGTGGTCTTCCACATGGCAATGAAACATCCAGGTTCCGGGATTGTCTGCGAGCATGTCCACCGTCTTCATACTTCCAGGAAGAAGTTCGATTACGTCGGTGTTTCTGCCTTCTTCGGTGACGGTTTCGCCGTGCCAGTGCGGAGTGTGCAGGTCGATCTCGTTTCCCATTCCCAGCAAATACCAGCGCACTTTCTCTCCTTGCTTCATGGTCAAGCCGGGAAGATTGCCGAAGATGAATCCGTTGATGGCATAAAACTGGCCGGCGGGTTTGCCTCCCATCTCGTCGAAGATCATGAAGGAAGCAACAAATTCCCGGTCAACATCTTTGGGAGATCCATCGGGGTTCGCTTTGCCTTTGGCGCTAACGATGATCGGTCCAAGCAGGCCGGCATTAATCTCGATGGCGGCGTCGACATGGGCGTGATACCACCACACGATCGAGCTTGGCTGGCCCGGTCCCGGACCGCTCGCGGCATTGGCAAACCAGTGATAGGTATACCGAGCACCGGGAGCGACAAAGCCTCCTTTAGCCACGGGTAGATATAAAGACCCTTCGTTGATTTTGTCGTAACGCAGGCCGTGAGGATGCATATCGTGACCGCGGCGGCTGCGATTCAGAAAATCCACAACCACTTCGTCCCCAACTTCGGCGCGAATCACGGGCCCGAGAATTCCCAGCCAAACAGGTTGCGGCTTCGGAGTGGTGAAGGTTCCATCCGTGTATTCGACGAAGCGCGTCTTTGGCCATTGCAGCTTGAGCCAGGGTTGGCGGATAGGTGTGGCAGTGAGCAGATCGTGGCCGCTGGGGGCGTAGTTCCAGGTGACGTC
>PMSQ01000030.1 GCA_003168355.1 Acidobacteriaceae bacterium
CCATGACGGTGTGGGCTTTATCAACATCGAGGATGGGCATGCCGTAGATGGGGCTGGACGCGTCGTTGCGGGCGGCGGGGTTGGTGACGTCGTTGGCACCGATTACCAGGGCTACGTCGGTTTGGGGGAAGTCGCCGTTGATCTCATCCATTTCGATGAGGCGGTCGTAGGGGATGTCCGCTTCGGCCAGCAGAACGTTCATGTGGCCTGGCATGCGTCCCGCGACGGGATGGATTGCGAAGCGAACTTCGACTCCCTTCTTGGTGAGGATGTCGTAGAGTTCACGCACTTTGTGCTGAGCCTGGGCGACCGCCATGCCGTAGCCGGGGACGATGACAACCTTGTTAGCGGCAGAAAGAATCGCGGCTGACTCTTCGGGCGTGGCGCTGTGCACGGGCCTGGCTTCCGCGGCGCCGGCGGCTGCGGCTTGCACCTGGCCGAAGGCGCCGAACAGGACGTTGGTGAAAGAGCGGTTCATCGCCTTCGACATGATGACCGAGAGAATGAGTCCGGAAGAACCGTCGAGGGCGCCGGCGATGATCAGCAGCTTGTTCTGCAAAACAAATCCCATGGCCGCTGCCGACAATCCGGCATAGCCGTTTAGCAGCGAGATGACGGTCGGCATGTCGGCGCCGCCGATGGGAATAACGAGGAGAATTCCGAAGAGCAACGAAACGCCAACGATCAACGGGAAGAATTGCTTCGCTTCCGGATGCAGCACGAGCCAAACCGCGCTGACAACGGCGACGGCGAACAGCAGGAAGTTGACGAAGTTTTGTCCTTTATAAGTGATCGGCCGCTGTGGCAGGATTTCCTGCAGCTTTCCGGCCGCCATCAAGCTGCCGGTGAAGGTCAGGCCTCCGAGGATTACTTCCATCGAGAGCACCGACATCATGAATTTGGGAACATATGGGGTGCGCAGATAAAACTCTGCCGTACCGACCAAGGTAACGCACAGCGCGCCGAAGGCGTGGCTGAGAGCGGTCCGCTGCGGGACTGCCGTCATCTGCACCATGCCGAGGGGGATGCCGATGCCGCTGCCGAGCACGAGCCCGACGGCAATCCATTTGTAATCGACGATGCCGTGATGCAGCAGAGTGCCGGCGATGGCCAGCACCATGCCGATTTCACCTGCCCAGATTCCGTGGCGGGCGGTCGCGGGCGAACTCATCCACTTCAGCGAGAAGATGAACAGGGCGCTGGCGATGAGGTAGATGATTTCGATTACGTACTGGCTTCCGGCAAACTGAGGAGTCATTTATTTTTCACCGGACGGCTGGTCTTGAACATCTTGAGCATGCGNNGAATCCGCCGACCACGTTGCTGGTGGCGGCGACGATGGCGATCACGCCCAACACGGTCGCGAACGTGCTCTTGCGCTCGCCCACCAAGACGATCGCGCCTATGACGGCGATGGCGTCGAGTGCGTTGGTCAGCGACATCAGTGGGGTGTGTAGCAGGGGCGAAACGTGGCGGATGACTTCGAAGCCGATGAAGCAGGCCAGCATGAAGATGAAGAGCGCGTCGATCAGGTTTGAATTCATCGGATGACCTCAGGGGCTAAAGCCCCGATTTTCTTAGACACTTTACGCGGCGCTAAAGCGCCGCTCTTCCACGGTATCGTCGGCAGTCGATTCGAATACGGATCTTCCGAATGAGATTCTCTCGAATACCGATCTAACGTACGAATCTCCAAATGCAGAATCTCACTGGCGCGCCAATGCCGGCAGTTTGAAGAACTCGCGTACTCTTGCGTTCACAATTTCGCCATCGCGAGTGACCATGGTCTCGCGGATGATCTCGTCCTGCAGGTTGAGTTGCAGTTTGCCGTCTTTCACCATGTAGGCGAGAAACGTGGAGACATTGCGGGCATACATCTGGCTGGCATGATAGGGGACGCTGCTGGCCAGATTGATGGCGCCGATAATCGTGACGCCATGGTCTTTCACTGTTTCTCCGGTGCGAGTGAGTTCGCAATTACCGCCGCGCTCGGAGGCGAGATCGACGATCACGGAGCCGGGAGCCATGCCTTTGACCATGTCGGCAGTGATCAGTACCGGAGATTTTTTGCCGGGAATGACGGCAGCGGTGATCACAACGTCGCTCTCGGCAACCACGCGAGTGAGGAGTTCGCGCTGCCGGGCGTAGAAAGTTTCGTCCTGGGCGGTGCCGTAGCCGCGGGCATCCTGAGCGTTCTGGGCTTCGATGGGCAATTCGACGAAGCGTCCACCGAGGCTTTGCACCTGCTCTTTGGAGGCGGCGCGCATGTCGTAGGCGGAGGCCACGGCACCCAGCCGGCGCGCGGTGGAGATGGCCTGCAGGCCCGCTACTCCCGCGCCGATGACGAATACGCGCGCCGGAGTGATGGTGCCGGCGGCGGTCGTCATCATGGGAAAAATTCGGATGGAGGTTTCAGCGGCCAGCAGCACCGCTTTGTAACCGCAGATCGTTCCCATGGAGGAGAGCGCATCCATGCTTTGCGCGCGCGTGGTGCGCGGGACCAGTTCGACGGAAAATGAGGTGACACCGGCAGCGGCGATCTGCTGATTTACTTCGGCAGAACCAAAGGGGCGCAGAAAACCGATGAGCAACTGATTGCGACGGAGAAGAGGGAGGTCGGCTTTGCCGGTCGCGTCGTTGGAGCCGTAGCAGAGGACTTGCACAATGATGTCAGCGGCGCTGAAGACTGCGGCGCGATCGGTGAGAATCTTTCCGCCCTTCTCGACGTA
>PMSQ01000108.1 GCA_003168355.1 Acidobacteriaceae bacterium
AATCGCACCACGGAAGCGGCGCGGCGGGCCATCGCATCGCCCCTGCTCGAGGCGGGCGCGATCGATGGAGCTCGCGGCATTTTGATCAACATTACAGGCTCGGCTTCGCTGAAGCTGGCCGAGGTGCAGCAGGCCTGCACCATCATCCAGAGCGCGGCGCATGAAGACGCCAATATCATCTTCGGCGCGGTGATGGACGAAAAGATGAAGGACGCGGTGAAGATTACGGTGATCGCCACCGGTTTCCGCGAAGTAATCCGTGCGCAGCGGCCGGCGGAAGGGCGTCACTCGTTCGCGGCGTCGCATGATGATGCTATGGGTTTCCCTAATATGGATTTTCCCGATCCCGTGGGTCCGGCACAACCCCGGTCGGATTCCTTTCCGGACCAATTTCGCGAATCAATATCCGAGCCGATGAGGCATGAGCACTCCGCGATGGCGGAGTCCTTGCCGGTGGCGATGGGCCACGGCGGAGGCGAAGTGATCTCGCTGGATACGATGCGAGGCGCGATGGTTGCGAACTTCGAGCAGGACGACCTGGATGTTCCGGCGTTCCTGCGCAAGCGCGGCGAAGTGATGTGAGCGGCGAGAGCGCAGGAATCGAGCGTGGGAGAGCAAGTTGCGGGTGGGACCGGCGGCGGAAGAGGAAAACTCTTGCATAGATGACCCGTATCTTTTCAGTAACGAGGTATCCGTTACTGACGGCTCTGGTACGAAAGTAAGTCCGGTTTAAGTGCTTGTTCCATAATGGTTTATATCGAAATTAATGTTTCTTGCAATAAAAACTTTGTTATTGCCCGAAACCCTCTAACTCTCGTAGTATCGCGGAGTTGGGTGAAGTTTACGGTCAAGACCGGCAGACTGGCAGGCTTCGTGCATCGGAATACGTCTAGGAAAGCCGGGGATCAGAGGAACGAGTTAAAGATGTCCAGGATGGGAACCCGCTATTTTCGTCTGATGGTGATGGCAGGAGCGCTGCTTCTCGCACCGGCCATATGGGCGGCGCACGTGAGCACGCACGCCCTGAATACCAAAACGAAATCCACGAAAGTGAGTGAGACCCAGCGGACCAAGCGGCGGATGCGGCATTTGGCCAGCGGTCGCAGTACTCGCCACAGAACCGTCAGCGCCAGCGCCGGGAGTCATAGCGCAGCCGTTACGCGAGCCTCGGCCAGCAACCGCCGGCATACGTATCACGAGCGCTTTTTCATGAGTTCATTCGCCGATGGGATCACTGGCGGCGACGTTACTGAGGGCGAGGACTCCGTCGTGCGGCAGGCGGCTATTGATGCCTTGGGGAATATGAACGGCACGGTGGTGGCGATTGAGCCGACCAGCGGACGTGTGCTGGCCATGGTGAATCAGAAACTGGCGCTTTCGAGCGGCGCGCAACCTTGCTCGACCATCAAGCTTTCCGTGGCGCTGGCAGCGCTGACCGAGGGTGTGGTTTCGAAAGAAACCGAGGTCTCGCTCGGGGGCCGCAGCCGGATGAATCTCACCGAAGCGTTGGCCCATTCGAACAACGCATATTTCGAGTCGGTGGGACGCAAACTGGGCTTCGAGAAGGTCGCCTATTATGCGCATGAGTACGGTCTGGGCGAGCTGGCAGGCTACGATATCGCAGGCGAGCAATTGGGCACGTATCCGGACGAAGTGATTCCGGAAAAACTGGGCGGCGTGGGCAAAATGTGTTCGTTCGGCGAAGGTGTTTCCATGACGCCGCTGCAGTTGGGCGCAATGGTTTCGGCGATCGCTAACGGCGGCACGCTTTATTACCTGCAGCATCCCACATCGCCGGAAGAAATCGCGAATTTTCAGCCGCGCATCAAGCGCCAACTTGATATCGCCCCGCTGATTCCGGAAATCTCCGACGGCATGGCGGGGGCGGTGCAATACGGTACGGCGCGCCGGCTCGGGATCAACTTTAGCGAGGAAGAGATCCTGGGCAAAACCGGGACCTGCTCCCATGCCGGAACTCGTTTCGGTTGGTTTGCCTCCTATGCGAACACCAGCAGTGGCCGCGTCGTGGTGGTGGTTTTCCTGCAGGGCGGACGGCCCACGTTCGGACCCAAAGCGGCAGAAATCGCCGGACGCATGTACCGCAATCTTTACGATCACAATTTTTTCCTGGCCGGTCCCATAAGGCCCGCGGATACCGCTTCCGTGCGGTAAAACTCGTAAGCAACGCACTATAGTCCAAGAGCGGTGTAATTCTGATTTGCAATTCTGCCATCTGCCCAAGAGCCTCCAGACTGAGGATCTTCTAGTCTTGCCACGTAACTCTAGTCCTACAACACACGTGGCTGCTCCTTAGCAATTCCTAACCTGGAAAACGTGAATGCCGCCGATGTGATAGGGAGAGGCTCGGGCGCTCAGCGGGAGAATCCGGTTCGTCCGACGCTCACCAAGGTCTTTGTGAAAGATTGGAGCATCGTGGGCAAACGATGAATGCAGTTACTGCAATGAACGGCAGCTACGACCACCGCCTGGTGGCGCTTTCCATTGTACTGGCGATGGTTGCCTCGTATGCTGCGTTGGATCTGGCTGGCCGCGTAACCTCAGCGCACGGTTGGGTGCGTGCTGTTTGGCTAAGTTGTGGGGCCGCGGCGATGGGCCTGGGCATCTGGTCCATGCATTACGTCGGCATGCTGGCCTTCACCCTGCCGACGCCGGTCTTTTACCATTTTCCCACGGTGGTGCTTTCGCTGCTGGCGGCGATTGCTGCTTCTGCGGTGGCGCTATTCGTGGTCAGCCAGACGAGGATGACGATCTGGCAGGGAATCGCAGGCAGCGTGGTCATGGGTGGCGGGATTGCGGCCATGCACTATATCGGCATGGCGGCCATGCGCTGTGCGGCGGTGATTGTATATGACCGCGGAATTGTTGCGCTGTCGATTGTGCTGGCCATTGTGATCTCGATGGTGGCGCTGCAACTTGCATTCCGGCTGCGGGATGAGAACAGGACGAGCTGGCGGAAGATCATAAGCGCGCTGGTGATGGGTAGCGCCGTTCCGCTGATGCACTACACCGGGATGTGGGCCGCCGGATTTCACATTTCCGGGATCGCGCCTGATCTCACGCACGCCGGCGGAATTTCTACGATTGGTGTCGTAAGCATCAGCGCAATCAGTTTTGCCGTACTGGGAGGCGCCATCGCTTCCTCATTCTTCGACCGGTTCCTGGGCCTGCACAGAGGCGATCTCAACGCAGCCCGGGAGCGGGAGCTGTATTTCCACACCATGGCGGAGGCGATTCCCGAGATTATCTGGACCGCTGACACCAACGGTGCGGACGACTACTTCAATCAGAAGTGCTTCGATTACACGGGGCTGACCTTGGAGCAATTGCGGGGCGCAGGATGGACGATTATGGTCCATCCCGATGACTTGCCCGTGTGCGCGGCTCATTGGGAGAGCGCGCTGCGTACGGGAGAACCCTACGACGTGCAGTATCGCCTGCGACGCAAAGATGGAACCTACCGATGGTTCTTATGCCGCGGCAACCCCATCCGCGACTCCAAGGGAAAGATCATCAAGTGGTTCGGGACCTGCACCGACATCGAAGATCAGAAGAAGAACCAGCAGATTCTGGAGGAACAGATTCTGGAACGCACTACGCAACTGGCCGACATCAACACCCAGTTGCAAAACGAGATGATTGAGAAAGATTTCGCCCGCAACGAACTTGATCGACAGAACGAAAGCATGATGAGGGAACTTGAAAAGCGCACGCAGCGGGCGACCATGCTGGCGAAGATGGGCGAACTGCTGCAGAGCTGCGTCAGCCGGGACGAGGTGATCTCGGCCGCGCTGGGTTTTGCCCCCAAGATATTTCCTACCGTCCCCGGAGCGATGGCACTGCTCGATGCTTCGCGGAGCGTGGCTGAAGTGCTCGGCTCGTGGAGCAGTTGCCATCTGGCCACGCCGGTGTTTGAGCCAATCTCCTGCTGGGCTCTGCGCACGGGGCACCCCCATCTGGTAGCCGCGGGCGATTCCACAGCACCCTGCGAACATGCGGCAGGTGTAAAGAATACATATTTATGCACCCCGATCCTCGCCCAGGGTGAGACCCTCGGGATTGTGCACTTCCAGACCACGGATGAGGTGCCGGAGCTGGATGCATCGGAGCTCTCGTTTAAGACGACATTTGCGGGACAAGTGGGATTGTCGATTGCCAACATAAGACTGCGGGAGGCGCTGCGAACCCAATCCGTTCGGGATGCCCTGACCGGTCTCTATAACCGGCGGTACCTGGAAGAGGTGTTAGCTCGCGAGGTGCGGCGCGCCGCAAGAGCGGCACAATCTCTCGGGATCCTCATGATTGATCTCGATCATTTCAAGAGTTTCAACGATACCTATGGCCACGACGCGGGCGATGCGGTGTTGCGTGAAACCGCAGCGTCCCTGACCAAGAGCATTCGGGCTGAAGATTTCGTATGCCGCTTCGGCGGCGAGGAGTTTGTCGTCATCCTGCCCACGGCGGACCTGGGAGCGTCGTCCGCACGAGCCGAACGCGTGCGATTGAAGATGAAGGAACTGACTGTCCTGCACCAGGGCAGGTCAATGGGGATGCTCACAATTTCCGTTGGAGTGGCGGTATTCCCCGCGCATGGCACCTCGCCCCAGGAGTTGATGGCGGCGGCCGATGCCGCGCTGTATGAGGCCAAGCGTAATGGGCGCGACCAGGTAGCGCTGGCATCTTTGAAAAGCGTTGAAGAGGCAGGGATGCACAGCGCAGAAAAATCAGTTGCCAGCGGGAAGTAGTTCTCAGAGTTCGATGCCGCAGACCCGGCCCGTTATTTAATCGCTTGTGGGAATAAAAACGCCCAGCCGTGCGTCCCAATGAATCGGTCCGAGATAACTATTTTTTTCGCTCGTCGCGCTCGACTGCTCCGTCTTTGATGTGGACCACGCGGTGAGCGTATTCGGCGATGTCATGCTCGTGGGTGACCAGCACAATGGTGTTGCCCTCACCGTGCAGGCGGTCGAACAAGGCCATAATTTCGCCGCCCGTCTGCGAATCGAGGTTGCCCGTGGGTTCGTCCGCCAAAATAATGGAAGGCCGATTGACCAGAGCTCGGGCGACGGCGACGCGCTGCCGCTGGCCGCCGGAGAGTTCATTCGGCTTGTGGGTCATGCGCGATTCCATACCGACGGCGGTCAATGAAGCCTTGGCGCGTTCGATGCGTTCATCGGTAGGAACGCCGGCATAGATCAAGGGCAGTTCCACGTTATGCAGGGCGGTGGCGCGGGCCAGCAAGTTGAAGGTCTGGAACACGAAGCCGATTTCCTTGTTGC
>PMSQ01000053.1 GCA_003168355.1 Acidobacteriaceae bacterium
TCGAAAATGCCCGCCAGAAGCTGGCAACCAAACACCTCGATGCCATCGTGGTCAACGACGTTTCCCGTGAAGGCGTCGGTTTCGATTCCGATCGCAACGAAGTGACCATCATCACTCACGACGAAGTTGTCGAAGTCCCCGAGACCACTAAATGGGAAGTAGCGCAACGCGTGCTCGATCAGGTCGTCCGCATCCGCCAGCGGCGCAAATCGCCGGTAAAAGCCTGAAAAGCGAGTTTCTCGCTCCTGCATTACAATCGAGAGGCCAATGCCCCGTACTCTTGACCCGGAATTGCGGCGCGCCCTCGCCGAGCGCGTTCGCTACTGCCATGAGATGGGGATTTACGATTTCTACCGCCGCGAACCTCATCTTCCTCAATTCACGGAAGCGGCCTCAGATACTGCCGAAAATGTTCCAGCGTTTTCTTCGACGCCCCAGTCAGAAATGCGAGAGGAAATGGCCGCCAGAAAATCCGCCGTCGCCCCAACCATCGTAGAAGACAATATCTTCGAAATCGCACTGCCGAAACCGGAATCCGGCGTGGCCGATCCCGCTACCGCGCTCAAGCTGATTCGCGAAGATCTTGGCGACTGTACCCGCTGCAAACTCTCCAAAGGCCGCACAAAAATTGTCTTCGGCGTGGGTAATCCGCGCGCTGAGCTGATGTTCGTAGGCGAAGGTCCCGGAGCCGACGAAGACGCGCAGGGCGAGCCCTTCGTCGGCCGCGCCGGCCAGTTGCTCAACAACATGATTAAGGCGATGGGCTTGCGGCGCGAAGATGTGTACATCGCGAACGTGGTCAAATGCCGTCCTCCGGGCAACCGCACACCGGAGCCCGATGAATGCGACACTTGTTCCCCATTTCTAATGCGTCAGATCGCGGCCATTAAGCCTAAAGTTGTGGTCGCCCTGGGAGCGACCGCGGCCAAGAATCTGCTGGCCATGCATTCGTCCCTGGGTGAGTTGCGCGGCCGCTTCTACGACTTCAAACCTGCCGGTAGCGATCCTTCTTGGGCGGGTGCGCGCCTCGCGGTTACCTATCACCCCGCATACCTGCTGCGCGATCCGCGACAAAAGGGCGAAGCCTGGAAGGATTTGCAAATGGTAATGAAATACCTAGGAATCGAGCCGCCGAAAAAAGCTCCTGAGTAAAGCATCGTGTCAGGATCAAATTGTCATCCCGAGCGGAGCGAGGGACCCCATGCCCGCTTGCGCTGCAACGAACTCCACCGGGAGTTTTCTTAGCTGCACGAGACGAGCCGTGCAAGCGTTGTAGGTTATCCTTCCAATCAATGTCCGAATTCTGCGACGTTGCCCTGCCCGTGCCGCTCGACATGGTCTTCACGTACCGTGTCCCCGCCGAGGCCGCGCCCGTGGTCGGTGGGCGTGTGCTCGTGCCCTTCCGCCAGCAGCGTTTGACCGGGATCGTCGTTGAACTGCACGATCGTAATCCGTCGGTCGTAACAAAAACTATCCAGTGTGTGCTCGACCTCTCACCAGTTCTCGACGAGCAATTGCTGCGCCTCGGACGCTGGATCGCCGACTACTATCTCGCCCCGCTGGGCGAGGTCTTCCGCACCATGCTCCCTCTGAACGCGGAGTTCAAGCGTGCAATCGCATACCGGATTACCAAGGAAGGTCAACTGGCGCTGCACCTTGCGGGAACGTCCGGATCGTCCGCGCGGTCGCGCCGCACTCCGGAAGAGCAAGCCGCCGAATTCCGCATACTGAATTATCTGGCTGCGCAACAGCCCACGCCCGGCGAAACTATCCAGATCCGCGAAGAAACTCTACGCCCCGCCACCCGCGTCTCCAAACTAATCCTGGGCGGCATGGTGCGCAAGAAGTGGCTGGTGCGCGAAGATGTTTCCGCTGTCCGCGATGCCACCCGCACCATCAAGGTCGCTCTGCTCAAATCTACCGATGGCAAATTAAACGATAATCAACGGAGACTGGTGGAGACGCTCGTCGCATCTGGCGGCCGAGTTCCCGTGGAGACGCTGCAAGCTCTCGACGTTCCCCGCACGACGCTCAGCACGCTGGCCAAGCGCGGCCTGGTTCAAATTATTGAAGAGCCCGCGGCCTTCGCCGTCTCGCGCAGCAAACCCCGGTCTTCGCCTTTCGCGTTCGAATTCAACTCAGCGCAGCAGGCTGCCTTAAATCGTTTGCGGGCTGCCGTCGACACGCGAAAGTTTTCCGGCATCCTGCTCCACGGTGTCACCGGTTCGGGCAAGACCGCCGTCTACCTCGCAGGCATGCGCGCCGTGCTCGAAGCCGGCCGCTCCGCCATTCTTCTCGTTCCTGAAATCGGCCTGACACCCGCGGTTGCCGCCGATCTGCACCAGATTTTCGGCGACGAAGTTGCGATTCTCCACTCCGCCCTTTCCGACAAGGAGCGCGCCCAGCAGTGGCACCGCATCAAGAATGGCGAAGCCCGCATGGTCGTTGGCACGCGTTCCGCGGTCTTCGCGCCGGTCGTGGACCTCGCGCTGATCATCGTCGATGAAGAACACGATTCCTCCTACAAGCAAGAGGAGACGCCGCGCTACCACGCCCGCGACATCGCTGTTGTGCGCGCCAAGATGGCCAATGCCGTCGTGGTTCTCGGTTCGGCCACGCCATCGCTGGAGTCGTATTTCAACGCCAAGAAAAATAAATATGTACTGATCGAGTTGCCCGACCGCGTGGAGCGACGTCCTCTGCCGGAAGTTGAGATCATCGACATGCGTCAGGAATTGCAGGAGACCGGCCACGAACAGGTCATCTCGCGCAAGCTGGCGGCCGAGATCAAAGAGCGGTTCGACCGCAAAGAACAAGTAATGGTGCTGCTCAATCGCCGCGGATACTCCCCGGTGGTGCTGTGCCGCACCTGCGGTAAAACTCTGCAATGCCAGAATTGCGCTATCGCACTCACACACCACAAGCGCGAGCACAAAATGATTTGCCACTACTGTGGCTATACGGCGCCGGTGCCCAAGGCCTGCGTGCATTGCGGCAGCGAGTATGTATATTTCCTCGGCACCGGTTCGGAGAAGCTGGAGGAACTGCTCCATAGCATGTTCCCGCAAGCACGCATCGCCCGCCTCGACCGCGATACAGTCCGTGGACACGACGATTTCGAGCGCACTCTGAACGCGCTTAGCGACGGCGAACTCGACTTGCTGGTGGGCACACAAATGATCGCCAAGGGCCACGACATTCACGGGGTAACTTTGGTTGGCGTAGTCGGCGCCGACAGCGCGCTGGGACTGCCCGACTTCCGCGCCGCCGAGCGCACCTTCCAATTGCTCACCCAGGTTGCCGGACGCGCCGGGCGCGGCCAATCTCCCGGCAAAGTTATTCTGCAAACTTATTTTCAGGATCATTACGCCGTGCAATACGCCGCTCGCCATGACTTCACCGGTTTCTACGAAAAGGAACTGCGCTTCCGCAGTTGGATGCACTATCCGCCATACTCCGCGCTGGCCAACGTGCTCATCCGCAGCGACAAGCTCGACGAAGCGTTGCAGTGGTCGGGCACGCTGGGGAGATGGTTTGAGCAAAACCGGCATGAGGGCGTACGCGTGCTCGGACCGGCTGCCGCGCCCATCCTGCGGCTGAAGCGCGATTACCGTTACCACTTCGTACTGAAGTCGCCCAGCCGCGAAAAGCTCAACGCGACGCTACGGGCCATGCTCGCCTACGCCGTCGCGCAAAAGATTCCGCGCACGCAGCTCATCGTGGATGTGGACGCGCTATGGCTGATGTGACCGGTTCGGATACAATTTCGGCTGCATGCCGGTAAGTCCTCACTTCTTTCCATCGCCATCCGCGTGGCGCGCATGGCTCGACGAGCATCATGCCGAAGCTAAAGAGCTGTGGGTCGGCCTCTACAAGCGGGGTTCGGGGCGTCCCAGCATTTCCTGGCCGGAAGCGGTAGATGGCGCACTTTGCTTTGGCTGGATCGATGGCGTCCGCAAGAGAGTCGATGAGATTAGCTACAAGATTCGATTCACGCCCCGAAAACCGCGCAGTATCTGGAGTTCCATCAACGTGAGACGCGCCACCGAGCTTTCGAGCCTGGGGCTCATGCATTCCGCGGGTCTGGCAGCCTTTCAGAAACGCGACGGAAAGCGCTCCGGGATTTACGCCTACGAGCAGAGAAAAGGCGCCAAGCTTCCCACTGCATATGAGAAGAAGTTTCGTGCGAACAAGAACGGGTGGAAGTTTTTCCAAGCGCAGGCTCCCTGGTATCGAAGAACGTGCAGTTGGTGGATCATCAGCGCGAAAAAGGAAGAGACCAAATTAAAACGGCTGGCTGCGCTCATTGAACATTCGGAGCGTCAACGAACCATGCCCCAGCTCACACGCCCACCCAAGACCAAGTGAAAACGGGCAACGTTTCTGTGGAAGGTTCCGAGGGCGATGTGAAGGTCACTGCCCGCCGATCCGGCCTCGAATCACCACTACCGACGCCGCCGGCAGATCGTACATCGTGTTTTTCCCCGCACTCAGTGTGGCGTGAACGGTAGGCCCGTCGGGTTCGGCCCAGCCTTTGCTCGTCGCCACGATCGTGCGTTCGCCGGAGTTCTCCGCGTGAGCCATGAATCGCGTCTGCGACGGATGCCATTGATACTGTGCGCTTCCGAAAATTGAAATCTCCACCGGCCCGGCAAAGCTGCTTTCTTTGTCATCCGATCCGTCAAACGCGATCCGCACCCGGTGAGCGTTCTGCTGGTCGCGATTCACCGCCATCACCGCCCATTTCCCATCCGGGCGCCGCACCGTATACGCCGTCACCAATTCATGACCAACACCGTCCTCTACATCGCTCTTCGCGGCAAATACGTGATGTTCGCCGCCGCCTGGCTGCACCCACTCCAGGTTGATCAACTGCGCCACAAAGAACTGCGCCAGCGGCTGCTGAATCTGATAACCGGCGTCGATGGTAAACATTCCAAACGTGCCCGGAGAGCTGTTGCAGCCCGGCTCCATTTGCAACGGCAGATAGTGGAAAAAGTAAACGCCTTTTCCTCCTGAATTCAAAAACGATCCGATGTAATCCGCCAGCCAGATTCCCGAAAAAATGTCCTGATAAGTTTCACTCGCGCCCGATGACAGATTTCCCTCCGTGATAAACATCGGCAGGTCTGCGGGAATGCCATCGTCGTGCCACGCCTGTATGATGTGGCTCACCAACTCAGGCTCGTCATACAGCACGCCCCACGGCGTCCTGCACGGATCGTAGGGATAATGCTCGAACGAAAAAAATGCCAGATCGTTCATGCGACCATGCTGCTTCAGATAATCGACGAACCGCGCCGTCCACGAAACCCTTCCATTCGCATCCGGCCAGACCTCAATGTCTTTGTTTACGCCTTGAAACGATGGGCCGCCCAGCTTCAGCGCCGGATCCACACGATGAATCGCCGTCGCCCACTGCAGGTACAGCGCGGCGTAATCCTCCGGCAACATGTACTGCCCATCGGCTTCCTCGCCCATCTCAACGTAGGAGATCGGATATCCGCGCTTCTTCAAATACGCAATCTCCGCCGCCGCGTTGTCGGGAGTGTCGTACAACATCGCGACCGGAACCATCGCCGGCAGGCCGCGCGTTACGCCGCTGGTGAAGAACAGATCGAATCCCATCTGCGCCTGCTTGGTCGATCCCAGATCGGATGGCTGATGCCACGGATCGACGGACGAACAATACGTCGTCGTCTGCTCCTGATCCGGCGTGTGGCGCAGGATGTCGTGAAACGCGCCATTCTCCGTGCTGGTGCCAAGATAAAGTTCGCGAATGGCATAGCCCACGCAGTTTCGCGGGTCTGCTCTCAAATCGGCCGAGCCATCCGCCTCGCAGGTGTTTGATGATTCCGTCATCCATATCCGCACGAATCGCACGGCTGCAGGACTGCCGGTCAACCGAACGGTCTCGACTCTTCCTTTTCCATCCGTAATGGTGCCTTGTGGAAACGTCTGCCAGACTCCGCGCGTCACTGCCTTGATGGGATCGTCGCCCGTCCAATACTGCACTGCGTAGCGCCTGGCATAAGGCGCGCCCCACGCGATCCGGATGCTATTGACTTGCTGCACCTGCGCCATGTCCAGCACCACCCACTGCGGATGCAAGGCATCGCTTTCCCCAGTGAAACGCTGCGAGAGATACGGATTGCTCTTCCAGAAAGTGTTCAGATCGCCGTCGGTCAGGCGCGAAAAGCCTACGTTATCGGTGCCGTCATTGCGCGTGGTCCCGCGGCGCGGCAGCGCGTAGCCGTAGGAGTAGCGAATCATTTCCGCCGGAGTGGCCGAACCGGTGAAATATCCTTTGCCGCTCGCGTTGTTCCCGTCGCTCCAGGTCCCTTGCGGATTCCAATGCCACGCCTCGATGGCGAGTTCCGTGTTCTGGCGATACGTAACCGGCTGCCAGCCCGAGGCTAGCGTTTTGTCCAGCGTTGGCTGCAGCAGATCTTTGTCGATCGCTTCCACCGCAATGCGGTCCACACCTGCTCCCAGCGTTTGGTTGGGCACGAAAGAATTCGTGGGATGGGTGACATCAACAGTGATGGTTTGACCCGCGGCAGGAAGCGTGAAGCCAAAACACGCAGGCAAACAGGCGAGAAGAGCGGCGAGCTTTCTCAAGGTCAGACCTCCCCGAATCGTCAATTAAAACGATTGAATACAGGAGTATATACGAGAGAAACTCCCTTCCATGCGAATCCGTGCGGGGCTTTTGCATGTCACTGCTTGGTCGAGCGCCAGGCGGGAATCAGGACTTCCTATCGTCCCCAGATCGCCCGCAGAGACGCATGTGCGGAGGGAGCGGGTGTGAGCGTGAGCGCCAGCATCAGCAACGCAAACCCGGCCAGCCACATGCGTCCGCCCGAAATCCGCGGCCACTCGGCCACCTGCGGATGCCGCAAGCTGGTTATCAGCAGAAGAATCGCCCACACAAACCATCCTGTCCACAGGTAGTACCCCATGGGCAACAGAATCAGAATCGTCAGCCGCGACACAAATTTGTGCGCTCGCGGCGCAATCGAAAAAACAATGTGTCCCCCGTCGAGTTGCCCGCCGGGCAGCAAGTTGAGTGACGTTGCCAGCATCCCTACCCAGGCGGCAATCGCTGTGGGATGCAGCAGCACGCGATCGAGTGGCAGGGCAGCCGGTCCGTGGAGCAGGCCGGCGGACACCAACAACCGATGCACCCATTGAAAAATTAATGGATAGCCGAGTTCATAGTCCGCCGGACCGAGGCCGGAGTACATCGGCTTCGACCATCCGAGTGAAACCACGAGCATAGCTACAGCCACCACAAATCCCGCGATGGGTCCCGCAATCCCGATGTCGAACAATGCGGTGCGTGAGCGAATCCGCGAACGGATGAGAATGACCGCTCCCATGGTCCCGATCGGAGTGGGCACCGGAATGAAGAAAGGCAGCGTCGCATAAACCCCGTAGCGCCGGCAGTATAAGTAATGGCCCATTTCGTGGGCCAGAAAAAACAGCATCAACGTAGCCATGAAGGGCAGGCCGCCGAGCAGGCGCGCTGGATGCGAGAAGGCCCAGTTCGCGGGGAAAAGCGGCACCGAGCTGTCGTTGAAAGAGAGCGCCGGCTGCCCCCGCTGGAAGTTATATTGCATGCGCGCGCCCATCACCAGCGTGGTGAAGCAAGTCGCCAGCAGCAGCAGCCCATGCAGCCAGTAGCGTGGCTTTGGCGCGCGCGGCGCCCAATGCGGCACGGGCCGGTAGTATTCGAGAGTGGAGGAAACTGTGGGAGGAGTCGGTTCCGACATGCTTTCGGCCCCGAAAATGTGATTCGGAGCCATTCTCTAGATGCTACTACGATCAGCGGAAATAAAGGCGGCTGGTGATCCAACCGCGGGGTTCAAAGCCAAGAGCCAAGAGCCTAAAGGCTTCTTCTAATCGATCGACTGCAATTCTTTCCCCGGCTTAAACCGCACCGCCTTGCCCGGAGGAATCGACACCTCGGCTCCGGTGCGCGGATTGCGTCCAATGCCGGTCTTGCGCGGGCGCACGTTAAAAACGCCAAATCCTCGCAACTCAATGCGATTGCCATGGGCTAGCGCCTTCTTCATGCTCTCAAAGACGGTTTCCACCGCCAGTTCGGCCTTGGTCTTGGTGATGCCGGTTCTGGCCACTACTTCGTTGATAATGTCGAGCTTAATCACGAACGGCTCCCCGATGCTGCGTCAGGATCATCCCTCAAGTGATTGATGCTATGGGAGATAACGGAGATTGTCAACGGGAGCATCAGTACCGTAAACTGGCGGCCATTTTCCAACACCCGTTCTCCTGTCATCCTGAGCGAAGTGTGATTGTCCGAAGGACGATCACGCGCAGTCGAAGGATCCCTCGCACGTCGCCAGTGAAGACGACCTTGCGGGGAGTTCTCGGGTGTGGTAGTTGAAGCGGGATCAAGGGCCGCGAGACGGCGTTCATTAGCGCAGCACGTAAGTGCCCTGATTCTACGGAAAAAAGAACTGAGTCCCTCGAGGGTGCCACGGAGCGCTATGAGGCTATTTCCAATCAGCGCGCCTAACGTCCGTTCTCTTCTTCCTTGAACATGTACTTAATGGCGGGCTTGTAAATCATCAGGTTCGGCCGTCCGTCTTCGCGAAGGACCTTGATGCAGGTCTTGTCGTACCACTCGATGATGCCATGCACTTCTTCGCCGTCGCGCAGCACGATCACCATCGGTGTTCTCGATTGCATCTGTTTCTGGTAATAAAAATTCTCGGCGTTGGTCTGCTCCGGAGGAGCAGCCTTGCGCCCACCCGCCGCGCCCATCGAACGCTCCCCACGGTCATATCCACGATCCTGCCCCCACTCCGCGCCACGTTCCGGGCGGTCAAGCCGGTCTCGGCGCTCCGCGACCTGTAACGGCTTGGAGTTATGGTTGGAGTTGTGGTTCGAGTTGTGATTGCCGTGATTGTGATCCGGGCGCGGCAGCGCCGGACGGATCAACTTCCGGTTGGCAAAATTCTCCTCGTCCCCAGACGGCTGGGCCGCAGTCGAATCCATTGTTTCCTTCATAGTGGCGCTTTACCTCTGCACACGCATTCGAGCAAACTACAACGTTAGAAAGCCCTGAGAGTATTTACGAAGGCGTGAAATTTTACCTACCGTACCACAGGAACCTCTCTATGACAATGCTGCTGTCGTGCGGGCATTGGGTCATTCGATGGCAGTGTGCCAAATCTTGCACATTCCGAATTCGGCTTAATTCGTATTCGTCAGGTCCGTGCCCTTGCGCTCCCGGCCGAGCGAGGTGACCACCGCCACCAGGGTTGCCATCACCACCACCGTCCAGGCCAGAACTGGCGCAAAAATTCCTCCAAAGTGCTGCTCGGCGAGCTGGGCCTGAATCACCCCGTTGCGTGAGGAGAGCAAATTTCCCAGTTGGTAGGTGAAACCCGGAAACGTCCCTCGCACCGCCGGCGGAGAAAGTTCATTCAGGTGCGCCGGAATCACGCCCCACGCGCCCTGCACCATGAACTGCATCAGAAAACCGCCCAGCGCCAGCAGGGGCACGGTGTGCGAGTACGCCCACAGTGGAATAACCGGAATCGTCAGCAGCGCTGCAATCAGGATGGCCCGTCGCCGGCCAATCTTTTCCGACCACGTCCCAAAAACAATTCCACCCAGTAGCGCGCCAATGTTGGCAACAACAGCGATCAAGCCCACCATCGGCGGCGTAAAGTGATGGTCCTTCTGCAGGAACGTCGGATAAAGATCCTGGGTCCCGTGGCTGAACGAATTGAAACTAAACATCAGCACAACCAGAAAAATGAAAGTTCCCACATAAGTCAGGATATCCTTGCCCAGACGGCTCTCCGTCTTTCTCGCCACGCGCCCCTGCAACCACGCCGGCGATTCATCCACTTTCGTGCGAATGTAAATCACCAGAAACGCCGGAAGCGCACCGATCACAAACATGCCACGCCAGCCGACGTAGTGGAACACCGTCCCGTAAACCAACGCCGCCATCAGATAACCCACCGCATAGCCTTCCTGCAACAGCCCGGAGAAGAATCCGCGCCCCTCCGCCGGCAGCGTTTCGAAGGCCAGCGCCGCACCCACGCCCCATTCGCCTCCCATCGCGATTCCGAACAACGCCCGCGAAATCAGGAAGACTTTCAAGGAAGGAGCGAATGCCGACGCCAGTTCAAACACCGAGTACGCGATGATATCGACCATCAGCGTGGGACGCCGCCCGAAGCGGTCGGCCATTATTCCAAAAAGCAATGCGCCCACCGGACGAAATGCCAGCGTCACAAAAATCGCCTCCGCAACCACCGAAACCTTTACCTGGAATTGAGTGGCGATGGCGCTAACACAGAAGGTCAGAATGAAAAAATCAAAGGCGTCCAGCGACCAGCCCAAAAAGCAGGCGGTAAAAGTGTTTCGCTGCACCGCCGTAAGCCTGCGAAAGTGCCCAATGAATTCCATGAGGTTCCCTCCGCGCAATTCAGTACAAGCTGAAACGTCCAGCGGATGCTAGCATATGTTTTTCAATCAATAATCTAAATCAACAATCAGCAATCCCCACTCCATGCCCGAACTCGACCCTCCTCAACGCCAGGCGCCCGATTCGCTGATGCTCACCGGCTTCTGGTACCGCGCCCTGCCCGCCGATCGCGTCCATGGCAACCAACTCCACAAGGCCATGTTGCTCGAGATTCCGCTCGTCATAGGGCGCGATCGCGTTGGTCATCCTTTTGCCCTGCGGGACGCCTGTCCCCACCGCGGCATGCCGCTCAATTGCGGCACGTTCGACGGCAAAAATATCGAGTGCTCTTATCACGGCTGGACCTTCGACGCCCACAACGGCCAGTGCCAGTTCATCCCTTCGCTAACTGCTGATCAGACTTTGAAAGTGGATCGCATCTACGCCGGCAGCTATCCCTGCGAAGAGCAGGATGATTTTGTCTGGGTCTACATGCCGGATCCCGGCTTCCAGGGCGCGGGATTCGCAAAACCCGAAGAAGCTCCGGAGTCCGCCCCGCAGATTGAAACGTTCACCGGCAAGTACAAGCTTGCCTACCTCACCGCCGACATGCCCGTCAGCATCGATCACGGCATCATTGGCCTCATGGACCCGGCGCACGGACCGTTCGTGCACCAGGCCTGGTGGTGGCGCAGCCGCCACAGCATGCACGAGAAGCATAAGAATTTCGAACCGATTCCCAACGGCTTCCGCATGAGCGCCCATACGCCGAGCTCAAACTCCGCGCCCTATAAGCTGTTGCGCCTCTACGCCGCCGCCGATTCCATCACCACCACGATCGATTTCGTTCTGCCCAACCTGCGCCGCGAAACCATCAGGGCAGGGAAGTACTGGTTCTCGTCGCTCACCACCGTGACGCCAATCACACGCAATCAATGCCGCATCGATGTAGTCGCCGCCTGGAACATCTTCCGCTGGATGCCGTTCGGCCGCGAATTGCTGAAGTTCGTTTTTGCCAAGTTCGTCGAGCAGGACCGCCGCACCATGGAACTGCAAGCCGAAGGCCTGAAGCACAACCCACATCTCATGCTGATCGACGACGCCGACCGTCCCGCAAAATGGTACTTCCAACTGAAAGCCGCCTATCTCGAAGCGAAGCACACCGGCAGCGCGATGAAGCATCCCATGGCAGGGCCCGTTACGCTGAAGTGGAGAAGCTGATCTTGGGAAGGGCACGAGATTACCAGCTTGCGGAAAACTCGGGATGCGGGCAGTAACCTGGAAGAGCGGCGCTTCAGCGCCGCGTAAAGGGTCCAGAATCAATGAGGGCTTTAGCCTTGGTGGTCGCATTTTTTGTCCAGCGCGAGTTTTTCCGCAGCCCGTTTTAGCCGTGCCGCACCAACCGATGAAGACGCGGGCTTTAGCCCTTGAGGAAGCCTGGCCATCTAACCCGAGAGTTCATTATGAGTTGACCCCAGCATCCTGCGAGCACCATCCAGCATCGAAACACCGCAGTCGAGCGCGCAAGCGCGATCTTTCAGCAACCCAATCCGATATAGGAGAGTTAATCCGACGATGACAGACCGTGAAATTGAAGTCCCAATGCAGCAGGGCAGCAGTGATAGTGTTTTCTATTGCCCCGAAGGCGATGGGAGCTGGCCCGGTGTTCTCTACCTCACCGACATTGCAGGCATTCGCACCGCCAACCGCGAAGCTGCTGCGCGCTTGTCGAAACAAGGATATGCCGTACTCATGCCCAACATTTTCTATCGCACCGGTCGCGCGCCGCTCCAGCCTTCGTTCCGAACTCTGGAGCCGGAGGCAATGAAAAAGCGCATGGCGGAGTTGAGCACTCCGCTGACGCTGGAGGCGATGCAGCGCGACACGTCTACCTACATCGACTTCCTGGAGTCACAGATTTGCACGCGGAAGAGCATGATCGGCGTTGTGGGCTACTGTTTCAGCGGAAAAATGGCGATGTACGCCGCCGCGGCGCGTCCCGATAAAGTCGCCGCTGTCGCATCTTTTCACGGCGGCGGCCTGTACACCGATGCCCCTACCAGTCCTCACTTGGCGCTGCCTCGGATCAAGGCGCGGCTTTACTTCGGCCACGCAACTAATGACCGCAGCATGCCTGAAGAAGCCATTGCGAAGCTCGATGAGGCTCTCAAGCGCTGGGGCGGAAAATACGAAAGCGAAACCTACAAGGATGCGTCCCACAGTTGGACCGCCTCCGACAGCCCCGTCTACAACGAGCCCCAGGCTGAGCGCACTTTTCACAAACTTCTGGAGCTGTTTGATCAGACGCTGCGACGGCCGCTCGCGCCGTAAGCGACAGCGCGGGCCGAAATGCATGCCTACAGGCTGCGGAGAAGTTCGGGAATGCGGGCAGTAACGTGGAAGTGCGGCGCTTCAGCGCCACGTAAAATCCTGTTTCGTGCGGAACCTCAGCCACTGGTGGCCGCATTTCGTATCGGCGGAGGATTCTCGACAGGCCTCACCAGATAATCTCGATCCCTTCGTATGCCCGGAATTTTTCGTCCGAAGTGACGACAGGAATATCTTCCGAAAATGCCTGAGCGATGATTTGACGATCAAAGGGATCGCGGTGGTGTGTTGGGAGCTCGAATAAACGAAAGGCGTGATCGGCGGTGAACGGAAGGATGCGAATGTCCATATCCCGGATCGCCTGCCGTGCAATTTCCGCCGAAATATCCAACTTACCCAGGGTTGTCTTGATAGCGATCTCGGCAAGTGAAATGGAACTCAACTCGCGAATGTTGTCGGGGTTCTTCAAGGCGGCGCTCGCCCGCTTACTAAGGCGTTCCGGCGACTCGACGGCAAAAATCAATACCGCCGTGTCCAGAAGCACCCGCACGTCACTCGCCTCCTCCAAAGAGATCGTCCACTTCCTTGTCAGTCATCGGTTTCCACCAATCCGGATCGAAGACTTTGATCTTGCCTTTCAAGGTGCCCAGCATAGGTTTTTTTCGGGATGGTTTTTTCGTGCGGACGAGGTCCACGACCGGTATTCCCCGGCGGCAGATAGTCACGCGCTCGCCCTGTTCCGCAGCTTTGATTAATTCGGGCAGCTTGTTCTTAGCATCGGCGACACTCACATCCATATTCTAATGATAGCTATCTTAGATAGCTATGTCAAAAAGGGTAGTCCGTCACTGTGAAACTGTCGGTTTTCGTTTTCCAGCCTCAGCCGCCTCTAATGCCTCTGCTTCAGAAAGTAATGCATCGGCTTCCCGCAAGAGGGTGTCTGCTTTCCCCTTCAGGTTCGCCGCTCGGTCGCGCAGCCTTTCCGGCTCTGGCACATGCCGCTTCCGGACTCCCCGCCTCTCCATCGCATGCGCCCAGTATCAAGTACTGGCCGTAAAACAGCAAAACAAAAAAACGAAGGCCCTCCGAAGAGGGCCGCGGTGGATCTCAAACTGACCCACTACCCAAACACAAGATTACGGAGGCCGCCGTACACTCCTACGGCTTGCACTCCGCCCGCAGCGCATAACTCGTATCCAGCCAATGCAGATAAGTCTCCATCGCATGCCAGCACACCAAATTGTTCTTCGCGAAATCTGAGGACTTGAACGGATACGCGGTATCAACGTGATCGTATTCCAGCACCACGGGAATATGTGGCGGGAGTTTCGGCACTACGTCGAGCGTATTCACGATGCGCCACGACACGATGGGCAACAGATCGAAGGCCCTGGCGAACTCCAGCGTGCCCACGCGCGGCGAAGCAAACGTGCACGACGTAGTAATGTCGAACTTTTTCTTCGAGGCATTCTCCATCACAAACAGCGTGGCCAGCGCCGAGCCCAGGCTATGCCCTGTCACCACCATGGGCCGCGGCGGGCGCGCTTCGGCCACAGTCCGTCTGCGCCCGCGGGCCAACTCGCGGCTGTTGGCCAGTTGATCGAGCTGCTCGGCGAAGGAGCCGTCGAAGGTTTCCGGCGCGGCTGCAATCCCCGGCGCCGCTTGTTCCATGGCACGATCCTCGGCCAACCTGCGTTTCACCACTTTCAACGAGCTGTAAATTTTGTCGAACCCGCTGGCCACGCGCCCCGTGTCGGGCACTTGGCGGAAGGGAGTAGGAAGCGCGGCCGCGTCATCGATCCATTCGATCGCCCCCTCCGTGCCGCGAATCGCGATAATGCGCGTGTCCGGGCTATCGATCTTCCGGCAAACGATGCCGTAAAATTCAGGATCCTTGAGGTTGAGAATGAAATCCGACATGTGAATCCAGGCCCCAAGTTCCCAACCATCAGGAATGTCTCCTGGTTGGGGCTCCGGTCTGAGCTGGGAGGGATCGCGCCTGAACATGGTGTAGGCGGCCTGCACGAATTGGCCGTAGAAGAACGCTAGTTTCGGATCAAGTGATTGGCCCATGAGACGCCTCCTCGAACGAATATGTGGGAACAGCCGCCCAAGCCTGCCCTGAGCGAAGCCGAAAGGACTGTCCGTCGAGCGAAGCTCGACATTTCTTTCCCGGGGTTCGATAACTGCAGAGACAACAGCTTACTGCAACCGGCTACTCCTGCACCAGCCAGTCCATCGCTTCCTCCCGCGTCTTGAATGCGGGAAGGTCACGTTGCGAGAAGTTCTTGAAGTGCTCGTAGAACACGTGCGGCAGGTTCTCCGCCCCCACCCAAGCCGACCGCTTCACATAAGGACGGTCGAGCACCAGAACTTCCTTGATTCGCGTAGCCACGTTCTTGTCGATCTGCGCCCCCGCGACTTCCACCAGGGTCAGCACCGATCCAGGCGCGTGGCGCGCAATATCGGCGCGGATCAGATCAAGCAGTAACAACAACTCCTTCGCCGTGCAGTTCGTGAGGTCAATATCATAAATGGCATGGCCTTTGTGCTTGATAAATCGCAAGCGCTCGTGTTCAGGGCTGCCGCTTGAAGTCATGACAGAAGCGACTCCACCACCGCATAAGCCCCGTCCAGCGCGGAATCCAGCGCGCCAGCGTCTTTTCCGCCCGCCTCGGCCAGGTCAGGACGTCCTCCACCCTTGCCGCCAACTTTCTGCGCCACCGGCCCAATCACTTTTCCCGCCTGCACCCGGCTAGTCAAATCCTTGGTGACGCCCACGATCAGCGAAACGCTTCCATTCGAAGCCGATCCCAGCACCACCACGCCCGACCCAATCTTGTCGCGAAGCTGATCGACCAGCGTCCGTAGTTGCGCCCGCTCCAGATTATCCACGCGATGCGCCAGAACCTTCACCCCCTTCACATCCTTGACCTTCTCGCCGATATTCGCCGTACTCGACGAAGCCGATTTCATCCGCACCTGATCCAGCTCCCGCGCGAGTCGCTTGATCTCCGCATCTTTCTTCTCGAGTTCGGCTTTCAGCGCCGCAGCAGGAGACACCATCTCCGCGTGTGCGTGACCTTCATCCGCAGAGGGTGCCCCATCCTTGCGCGTTTTGTGCGCAAGAGCCTGCCCTGAGCGGAGCGAAGGGGTAGGACTCGCAAATGTTGACACTACTTTTTCCAACTCGTGATCTTTCCTAAAATGCCGGAGCGATCCCTCCCCGGTAACCGCCTCCACCCTCCTCACGCCCGACGACACACTTCCTTCCTTCAGAATCTTAATCAGCCCAATCTCTCCGGTCGCGCCTGTGTGCGTGCCGCCGCAAAGCTCAGTCGAGAAATCCCCAATCCGCACCACGCGCACCTTGTCGCCATACTTTTCGCCAAACAGCGCCATCGCGTGATACTGACTAATCGCCTCATCGATCGGAACGTCAGTGATGGTCTCAACAATCTGGTTGCGCAGCACTTCCTTATTAATGATGTCCTCAATATCCTGCAACTCCTCGTCTTCCACGGCCGTGAAGTGCGAAAAATCAAACCGCAAATGATCCGGCGCCACCAGCGACCCCGCCTGCTTCACGTGCTTCCCCAAAACCTCGCGCAGCCCGGCATGAAGCAAATGCGTAGCCGTGTGATTCCGCATGGTCGACTGACGAACGTCAGCATTGACGACAGCATCGACATAGTTGCCGGGAATTAGAATGCCTCTTGCGACAACCCTGTGGGCTCGTGCGCCCTGGACAGGGAAATAGCACCCAGTGACCTCTGCGACGACGGACTTTGTCTCACTGTCTAACAGCCAGCCCACGTCCCCGACCTGCCCCCCCGACTCCGCGTAGAAGCAAGTATGGTCGAGAATGACGTCCGCAGACTCCCCTGGTTTGATGCCCTGTCCAGATACTCTTCCCTGGATGACGTACTCGATCCTGCAATGGTTACTGCGAGTTGTGCGATAGCCCTCAAAGGGCGTAGGGGAGATGTTGACGTAGACTGCTGGCGCGCCGTGTTTTACGCCGCCTCTCCAAGAGGCGCGGGCACGAACCCTCTGTTCTTCCATCGCGCCATCGAAGCCCGCTTGATCCAGAACGAGGCCGGCGTCACGCACCGCGTCTTCAATAAAATCTCGAGGGAGACCGTACGTGTCATAAAGCTTAAACGCATCCCCGCCTGGAACAGCGACCGGAGCGCTGAATGCGCGACGTACCTGCGATTGGAAGTCATCCCCGCTGCTCAATCCGAGGGTCGGCCGCAGTTGAGCCACGAGAAAGGCTATCGCATCGTCGTCCGACTTCGGGAGATTCGGCTCAGAAACAGTTATGACCCGGAAGATTTCTTCAATGTAATTTTTTCTGTCGCGCCGCCACCCGTCCATGACCTGCTCCAACGCGCGGTGACGACGAAGCACGACGGCCTCCTTAATCAGTTCTTCAAGCTTCTCTAGACCTAGCTCCAAAGTATGGGAGAAGCGTGTCTCCTCCGAAAAAACCGCCTTCGCGGTTCTCTCAGCCGTCTCATTCAACTCCGGATAAGCATCCTGCATCAAATCGCAAACCGCGAACACCATCTCGTGCAGGAACGGTTTCACCTGCCCCAGCAATCGTCCATGCGTAATTGCGCGCCGGATGATTTTCCTCAGCACATATCCGCGTCCCTCATTCGAAAGCAGCACGCCATCCGAAATTAAAAACGTTGCGGCGCGTGAGTGGTCGGCGATCACTCTGAGCGACGCAGCCGACTTGTGGCTGGGAGAGCCTGCCGAGCTTTGCTCGGCTGCACGGCCGGGGGCGGCCGTGCCCACATGGCCTGTGCCCTCCTCTGCTCGTGTGGGGACAGCCGCCCTCGGCTGTCCGGCGGAGCGAAGCTCCGCAGTGCCGGCACCCGTCCCTAATGTCAGTTCGGCCGCCCTAGCAATCAAAGGCACAAACAAATCCGTCTCATAATTCGAAATCACGCCCTGCAGCACTGCCGCTACGCGCTCCAACCCCATCCCCGTATCAATCGAAGGCCTCGGCAGCGGGTTCAGTTTCCCGCTAGCATCGCGATCAAACTGCATGAACACCAAATTCCAAATCTCGACATAGCGCCCGCAATCGCAAGTGAAGGCGCAGTCAGTGTGGCCTTGATCGGATGCCGCTGGGCCCATGTCGTAGTGAATCTCGCTGCAGGGACCGCACGGTCCGGTATCGCCCATCTGCCAGAAATTATCTTTGGCGCCCATCGGGAAAATCCGCTCTTTAGCGACGCCCTGCTGCAACCACGCATCTCTAGCTTCGGTATCGAGAGGAATCAAGCCCAATTCTTCACCAGCCCCCTCAAAAATCGTCACATACAGCTTGTCCTTATCGATCCCGAACCACTCCTCCGAAGTGATCAACTCCCACGCATAAGCAATCGCATCCTTCTTGAAGTAGTCGCCGAACGAAAAATTCCCCAGCATCTCAAAAAAAGTATGATGCCGGTTGGTGAATCCAACATTTTCCAGATCGTTGTGCTTACCGCCGGCGCGCACACATTTCTGCGAAGAGGTGGCCTTGTTGTAGTCGCGCTTCTCCAGTCCCAAGAAAACGTCCTTGAACTGGTTCATGCCCGCGTTGGTGAACAGCAGAGTGGGATCGTTCGCCGGCACCAGCGACGACGAATGCACCTCCTTATGCTCCTTCTGCACAAAGAAGTCGAGAAACTTGCGGCGGATTTCAAATCCAGTCAGCATGGGGTGGGCAAACTTTAATTTTAGCACCGGAAAAAACAGAACCAAACATAACTACAGAGGGCACATGAGAACGCAGAGTAACCAAACGATTGGTTCTCTGTGTTCCCCTGTGCCCTCTGTGGTGTCTTTGGCTTACTTATTACTTCACCGCGTCTTCGGTCTTCTCTCCCGCCTTCTTCATCTCGTGCCCCGTGGCCTCGGTGCCTTTCTTCACGCCGCTGCCGGTCTTCTTGGCGGCCGTCTCGGTGCCTTTCGCAGTGTCTTTGGCCGCCACTTTGGTTTCGTGCCCAGTCTTATCTGCAACTTTCTCCGTACCTTTTGCGGTGTCTTTGGCGGCTACTTTGGTTTCGTGCCCAGTCTTATCTGCAACTTTCTCTGTGCCTTTTGCGGTGTCTTTGGCCACTACTTTGGTTTCGTGACCAGTCTTGGTGGCAACCTTCTTGGTCGCCGCCCCCGTGTCTTCGGCGCCCTTCTTCACATCCGTGGCCGCGTCCTGAGCCAGCGCAAGCGGTACTGCACTGAAGAGCACTGCCGCCAGAATTGCTTTGAAACGGAACTTCATAGTGACCTCCTGAGAAACTGTGTTGGGATCGGTCTTGGAGTATGCAACATCGCAGAGCTTCTTGCCAAGCACGCCTTCTTTATTCTTGGATGCTGCAAGCCCCAAAGAAGAAACCCGCTCGTGGCGTTTCAATCCTAAGCCATCACGCGCTTTCGCTCTCCAACTCGGTCAAAGTTTCTTCATCCACATCCCATTTCTTCAAAATGGTGAAGATGGTTTTGCTGCCAAACCCTCCCCGAGCCAGTTGCCGGAAGATGCGCGCCGCCTGCTTCTGATCTTTCGGCTTCACCAGGCGCTTCTTCCGCAGATATTCGCGAGCCTGTTTTTCTTCGCTTACGTCCTCGAAGGCCGCGTCCACGGCCTTATCGATCACGTCGCTGTGAATGCCCTTCGCCTTCAGGTCGGTGACCACGCGCATGCGTCCAAATTTCTGATTGTCCCGCCGCAGAGAAGAGAAGTATGCGGCGTACTGGGAATCGTTCAGGTACCCGCGGTCCTTGAGCCGCCGGATCACTAACTCGATCAGCGTCCGTCCATACTCGGACTCGGGCTCTTCTACTCGGGCCCGGAATAGGCGCTTCAATTCCGCGACCGTCCGCATGCGCCGCGCCAGCGCTCCCACGGCATACTCGTACAATTCATCTTCGGAATAGAACTTCTTCTTGGGACGCGGAAATGGCATCCGCTAACGATAGCGCAATTTCGGGCTTCGGGCTTCAGCAAAACCGGGCTTCGGACTTCGGCTTTCGGCTTTCGGGCTTCAGGGTTTCAGGGTTCAGAAAAAGGAAAGTCCGCCATATAGGGGGCGGAAGCCCGAAAGCCGGTTTTGCCGAAGCCCGAAGCCCAGAGCCCAAAAGCCGGAGCCCGAAGCCCGCTCTTCTACCGTCCGCCAAATCCAGCAGACTGCATCGACTGCCTGGAAATGTCGGCGGTCGAAGCGATGCCCTGCATGCGCAGCTTGAAGTCGTCGGCGTTGGAAGCGTTTTCCAGCGCGGTTTCGTAGTTGACTAAGCCCGCTTGGAAAAGATCCCACAACGACTGGTCAAACGTCTGCATACCGTATTGCGAGGTGCCGGCCGCGATCGCGTCACGAATGGACCGCGTCTTTTCCGGCACCAGAACGCACTCCCGGATGAAGGCCGTATTAATCATTACCTCAACTGCGGGCACGCGCCCATCGCCGTCGCAGCGCCGCACCAGTCGCTGGCTCACGATGGCTCGGAGCACTGCCGCCAACTGCAGCCGAATCTGCTTTTGCTCCGGCGGCGGGAAAATAGAGATGATGCGGTTCACCGTTTCCACCGCGTCCAGCGTGTGCAAGGTCGAGAAAACCATGTGGCCGGTTTCCGCCGCGTGCAGCGCCGTCGAAATCGTTTCCAGATCTCGCATTTCGCCCACCAGAATCACGTCCGGGTCCTGACGCAAAGAAGCGCGCAAGGCCGCGCTGAATGACGGCGTATCCACGCCGATCTCGCGCTGGTTCACGTAGCCCTTCTTGTCGCGGTGCAGAAATTCAATGGGGTCTTCAATAGTGATGATATGTTCGGCGCGGCTGGAGTTGACTCGATCCACCATGGCCGCCAGCGTCGTCGACTTACCCGAGCCGGTCACACCCGTCACCAGCACCAGCCCGCGTGGCATTTCGCAAATCTGTTCCACCACCTTGGGCAGGAACAACTCATCGAGCGCGCGAATCTTGGTGGGAATAACGCGCAGCACCAGCCCCACGTTGCCGCGCTGCTGGAAGATGTTCACACGGAACCGCCCCAGCCCGGCCACGCCATAGGCCATATCGATTTCCGTGGTCTCTTTGAATTTTTGCTTCTGCCGCGCCGACATCATGCTGAACGCCATGTTGAGCATGTCTTCGGCAGTTACGCGCGGGTGGTCAGTCAGCGGCGCCAGTTCGCCATCGATGCGCAAGTGAGGATAGTTTCCCACCTTCAAATGCAAGTCCGAAGCTTTGCGCTCCGTCGCAATCCGCAGCAGATTATCAATATTCATCGCAGAGGTTTCCTGGGAGGCGGTTTCCCTCCAAGCTTCTCTATGATGACTCGAATCGTCACCTTCCCCAAGATGACCTAGGTAACGACCTCGCTACGGCAAGTGGACAGAGCCTTAGGTTCGGAGACCGGAGTCTCCCTCAAAATGGCGCTGGGAAGAGGTTTCCGGGCGCAGGAGCTATCCGCTTAAAGAGTTACTTTAGCCGGCGTTCCGAGATAGAATCAGGGCAATTGTCCGCTGGCGCCCCGTCTGAATGTTTGGCCCAGCACTTCGCGCATGGAAAAACTGGAGCCCCTTCTTAGTTACGAGACACAAGGTTTCGTTCACCTTCCGGGAGTTCTCGAACCGCCGTTCCTGGCCAGGCTGAAGGCGGCGTTCGACCGCGCCATCGCGAAGCACGCCGAGAAGTGGCTCGCGGCCGGAGAGGCCGCTTCGCCTTCGTTCAATATTCCCCAGATACTGGATGAGGACGACGTGTTTATTGACCTCGTCGACTTGCCGACGGTCTTCCCTTTGTTGGTTGAAATCCTCGGGTACGATATTCAGCTCATGATCGCTCACGCCCGTTTGTTTCGTCCGTCGGTGACATTCGTACCTCCATGGCACTCCGATCTGGATGGAGTCGGAGGAATCGATCCCGCGCAGAACCCCCGCTTCATGGCCAAGATCCACTTTTATCCCGAAGACTTGACTCCCGACCGGGGTTGCCTCGCCTTCATTCCCGGCAGTCATCGCTATTCGATTGGCACCCCGAGACCCAGGATCGACTACCGCCAGGATTCTCCGCTAGTCAAGAAGATCGTGCCGAAAGCGGGAGATGCAGTCCTATTCAATCCCCACATTTTTCATATGTGTTTGGACAACTTGAGTGGACGTCTGCGCAAGTCACTCATCTACACCTACGGCCATTTTTGGATGAAGAACTATCCGTCCGCCATTCCTACCCACCTGGAACGGGTAGCGACCACGCATCAAAGAAAACAACTCTTCGGTCTTCATTCCGGTTCGACCGGAGACCACTTTGGTCAATCCCTCTTAAACCGGAGCATGGCGAAAGAGGTCGACGGTCTGCTGGAGAGCGGGCGGAAGTTGCTCTCCAAGGCGAAACGACTCTACTTCATCAAACCCCCAAATCAATAGAAGTTGGAAGTCCATTGGGACTCGGCCGGATCATCAGCTCAGTTGACTTAGTCCGCAGACTTAGTCTACTCTGGCTTTATGGAAGTCAACATCCATGAGGCCAAGACTCATCTATCCCGCCTGCTGCAGCGAGTCGCGGCGGGGGAGGAAGTCACCATCGCGCGCTCCGGCGTGCCAGTGGCGCGTCTGGTCGCGGTCGAACCGGAAAAGAAGAACACCCGCCCTCTCGGTATGGACCGCGGCCGGATCTGGATCGCGGACGACTTCGACGCTCCCTTGCCGCATGACTTACTGGCAGCATTCTATGGCGGGGATGTTCCGAAACCGGAACCGAAGCGTCGGCGGAAGCGCAAATGAAGTACTTGCTGGACACAATGGTCTGGCTCTGGAGCGTGGGGCCGGCGGAGAACATCGGAACCGCGGGTCTCGATATTCTTGGCAATGGGAGAGAAGAGATTTATCTCTCAGCCGCAAGTTCCTGGGAAATCGCAATCAAGGCAAAGCTGGGGAAGTTTCGATTGCCGGAAGCTCCCGGCCCCTATGTGCGTACAAGAATGGCCGCCCAACGTATTTTGCCGCTGCCGGTGACTCAGAATCATAGCCTCGGCGTCTACGATCTCCCTCTCCATCACAACGATCCCTTCGACCGCTTGATCATCGCCCAGGCATTGGACGAAGGAATGGTTATTTTAACGTCCGATCATGCATTCAAGAAATATCCGGTTGAGTTGGTTTGGTGCGGGAAATGAAAAGTCCCGGATTGCCGCGCACATGAAGCGCCGCACGGACCGCCTCTTGGACAAGAGGCCGCCCGCGCGGACGGCCTCTTCATTACTTACGGAATCAGGCGGCGTTGCTTTGCGCTGGCTGAAAAGGTTGATCGAAGCTGCCGCCATAGATCGACGGCACTTTCGCTCCCATCGGACGCAGGTAGGTGGCCAGTTGGCCGCGATGATGGATGCTGTGGTTATTTAGAAAACCGAGATAGAAAACCACCGGCATATTGAAGGCGCCCATGAAATTGACCGGAGTCATCAACTGTTCCCCTGACAGAGCCCAAATCCGGTCGGCATTGCGCTTGAAGTTCGCGTCGTACCAGTCGACCAATTCGGCTACGGTCTTCGGTTTTTCCGCGGGCGATTGCATCTTAAATTCCAGATCGGCAATTCCTTCCATAAATTGAACGTCGGTGTTGGCGATGTGCCACGCCAGTTCCCAGGCGGTGCGTCCATTCGGATCGTGGCGATAGTCAGCTTTGGAGTCGGGAATTGCGGCCAGAACTTTCTTGGTAGTTTCCAGTTCACGAACGACGCCGTCAAGCATCACCGCTCGAAAGCCGATGGCGAATTCAGGCGTTAAACCTTGCTGGTCAGACATTTGTCCTCCTTCTGAGGGTGTTATGTGTTAGTCGATCTAAGAAGCCGAAAGGGGCGCTGTATGCGCCCCTCGGTTGGACTCGATACCAACGGATTATACGCCGACCGGCTGCTTGCTGCGCACCGGCACCGGCGTGAGCCAGCCGTGTCGGTCGGTCTTTTCGCCGTGGACGATCGCGTAGAATTCTTTCTGGATCGCCTTGGTGATCGGGCCCATTCCGCCCTTGCCCACCTTGATCTTGTCCACCGAACGAATGGGAGTGACCTCCGCCGCCGTTCCGGTGAAGAAAGCCTCGTCGGCGATGTAGAGCATCTCGCGCGGAATCATCTGCTCCACGATGGGAACGCCCAGGTCGCGCGCGATCTGCAGCACCGAATCGCGGGTGATGCCCGGCAGCACTGAGTTGCCCAGCGGCGCCGTAATCAGCTTCTCGCGATGCACCAGAAACACGTTCTCACCCGAGCCTTCGCTCACAAACCCGGCCACGTCGAGCGCGATGCCCTCGGCATAGCCGTTGACGATTGCCTCCATCTTGATAAGCTGCGAGTTCATGTAATTCGCGCCCGATTTGGCCATCGCCGGCAGGGTATTCGGCGCCAGGCGTGTCCAGGACGAAACGCAGGCGTCGCAACCTTCGCCCTCGCCGCCCAAGTATTTGCCCCACGGATAATTGATGATGTAAACCTCGGTCGGCGAGTTGAACGGATTCACTCCCGCCTCGCCATAGCCGCGGAGAATGATGGGCCGCACATAGCACGGCCACGCGCCGTTGCTGCCCACGGTTTCGAGCATGGCCTTCACCAGTTGCTCGCGGGTGTAGTCCACATCGATGCGGTAGACCTTGGCGGAATCGAGCAGCCGCTGCATGTGCTCGTGCGCGCGGAAAATCGCGGGCCCCGAGGGCGGCGCGTAGCAACGAATCCCCTCGAATACCGACGACCCGTAGTGGACCACGTGCGACATCACGTGAATCGTCGCGTCATCCCAGGCAATGAGCTTGCCGTTGTGCCAGATTCTTTCCGACTTCTCAATCGCCATGCGGACTCCTTGGGCTGCGGTCTGCGTTCGATGTTTGGTAACGGGGGCTGAATCTTTTCTCCGGCACTTGCAGCGGAGCGGGGCGCGAAAACCCAACCAGCGTTACAGAACATTATAGCTGAAGCATTCGACCCTTCCGGGAGGCCTTTCATCCCGAGCGGTGGTGTGCGGAGGCGCGGGCCGGCCCTGCGGTTGTGACCCGGGCGGGCGGTTTGGGCCGAGTGGGAGCAGTGGGTGCGTTGGCGACTGCGGGGGCTTTAGACAGGGCAACGCTGACTGAGTCTGCCTTGGCAGCGGACGGAGCGGACTCCGAAACCGCAGACGCAGTGGGCTTTTGCGGCGCGGGCGCGTCGGGATAGTGGGGAACTTCCTGGACCATATTGCTCTTGTAGATGTCGAAATGGACGCGGGGAGAATTTCTCACGGCGATGTGCAGAGCACGTAAGATAAGTTGGGCGCGGCGGAAGTCGATGGTGTTGCGAACCAGGGCGTTGATGACCTCCATGAGAGAGGCTTGGATCGCCCTCTCATTTTCGATGAGGGCGATGGGGTGAAGGCGCGACTGGGCGGGAGTGCGCACGCCGCGGATCATGCGCTGATGGAAATAGCAGAAAACTTCTTCGCGGAGGGCGGGCGAGCCACAAGGGACTCCGTCGACCTTGATGTGGGTGCAGATGCGAATATTCTGGTTGAGGGGCATTGGGTTTGAACCTTTCGGATTCAGATCGAAAAAATTTTCAGATCGAGGTTGTAAGTTATTGATTCGGTTTTGGTTAGACGAGATGATCTGGAGGCAGCCTGCGTAAAATCTTGATAGCCAAGGATTTGCTTGGAAAATATTGAAAAGGTGGGACTTGGCAACGACGAGTTCGGCTGGGGAGAGAGTGGAGAGGTATTCGGGGAGGGTTCCTGGGCGGGTAAGCATACTACTAGTTTAGGGAGGGGGTGCAAGGCAGATGTCACATGGGGGGTGTGGAAAAACTCGATGTGGGAAGGGCGTATTGATCCTGTGTTTTGGTCCAGCGAAATAGCCGTATAGTGTGTTAAGTCTTTCGCCCAAACCGTGTATTGTTGTCCGGATTCCACATATCAGGACGGGCCATTGTTTCCCCATATCCCGATCCGTATCCGGTATCTGCAATCAGAAAAATGGCGCTGTCGTCGAGCACCCTCGGGGCAGCCTTGGGAACCGCGAAATGGAGCCAGCCCTCAACCGGCTCTCCAAGCGTGAGTTGCGTTGGCAGGCCGTACATGTTGTGAGTCGTAGGTGTTTTCGGATTCCACCTTGTCAACTCCCAAGTATCTAGATCATCTCGCATATCGAAGGAGTTTTGGCTTATTCCGTGCAATGACAACTTCAGGACATACTTGAGAATCGAAGCGGTAGCCGGTCCCTTTAATTCGACTCGTGCCCACAAAAAAATCTCCCATGATCTTTCCCCAGCAGCATTAGCATTAAGCTTAGGATCCGATGGAATTCTGTACACTGCTATGGGCCGCACCTCAATTTGCGGAGGAATTCTCTTGCGCTCGTCTAGCTCTTGCCGTAACGCTCCATTCGTCGACTCTGTCGCCTTGATGGAATCCAGATGGTCATTGCTAATCAGCCACGGAGTTCTTGCAAAATGGTAGGCAAGAAAGGCGATTAGCACTAGCACATACGGCCATGCGATAGACAGAACGCGCCCGTGTAGATCACTACGTATTACGCCAAAGTGGTACTGTGCGGCTAGTATGAGTATCGCAAGCAGGAAACCTAGCAGTTGCGCCGACAATCTAGCCTTAACCTCCGTCCACAATTTCGGGAAGAATCGGGCAGACATAAATCGCGGCCACGATTCGGCTCGGTGTTTTTCAGCCACGGAGACCTCCATAAAGCCAAGAGCCTATTCTTGGACCCATGAAGGATAGTCTTTTCAAGGATCGGAGCCAATGAAACAGGTGCGGAGGCTCCTGAACAAGAACCGAGGGACTCCGCGGGGATTAGGGGCCTCATATGGGCCTGATAGCAACGAGTGGGGATTGGGGAGCGAGGCAGTTGGCGCGCGTGGTCCCTGGGGGGCTAACGCCCGTGTCTTTTTGGGCCTTTAGCGGCACGGCTGAAGCCGCGCCCTTCCCGAACAGGCCGCGACCCGATACACCTGGGCCGCCGGACAGCCGAGGGCGGCTGTCCCCACATGAGTTGTGGTGATGGAGGCTGGTTGCATGGGTCCTTCGGCGGACAAAGGACGCCCGCCTCAGGATGACAGCCGCTTGGTGGCGGCATCCAAGTTTAGCGGCACGGCCGAACACAAAAAGAAGCCACGGCATAGCCGTGGCCCCCTCACAGTCGGGGTCCTTTTTACTCTTGTGCGGAAGGAAATGCAAAGCACTTTCGTGGTGGCGAGGTGGCACGGAGTGAGGATGGGGGTTCTCGGTTGCGGACGGGACAGCAGATTCCTCCTTTCCTCGCTCCGCTCAGGCGTCGGAATGACAAAAAGTTGGCTGGGGCTCGGCCACGCCTCGAATTTCATCCGGAGTTTTGCACAGGATGGGTGTGACGCGTGATGCTGTGGTTCTTCCTTCCAATCCCATAGAATTTTGTCATTCCGAACGGGCCGGGTTAGCCCGGAGAGCCTGCCCTGAGCGAAGCCGAAGGGAATCTGCTGTCCTTGGGAGCGGCGATGGCGCGTGAGCGGAAGCTACTACGTTTACATCATGGCGAGTAAGAGCCGCGTGGTGTACGTCGGCGTGACGGGATTTCTTATGGCGCGTGTGCTTCGGCATCGGGCTGGCGAGGGCGGGGAGTTCACGCGCAGGTATCAAGTGTATCGACTGGTCTACTTTGCGTCGTTTCGGAATGTGGGCGACGCTATCGCGCGCGAGACGGAGATCAAGAAGTGGCGGCGCGAGAAGAAGGTGGCCCTGCTTGAGGAGAGAAATCAGACTTGGGAGGACTTGGCGGAGGGATGGGGCGAGCAGGCTGTGATGAAGGTGTCGAGGAAAGCAGATTCCTCACCAGGATTGGCGCCCGGTTCGGAATGACAAGGTTTGTGGAGGCAGCGGCCCGATACACCTGGGCCGCATGGACAGCCGAGGGCGGCTGTCCCGACAGGGAGCTGTGCTAGGCAGCTCCCGCTCGTGGGAATGTGGCCTGAGCTTTGTATGCTCGTTCGATGATCGGCACCAGCCGTTCCGGCAGTTCGCTTTTCATCACGTATTCATCCACCAGCCACAGGATTCGCTCGGGCAACTCGGAGTACGCGGAAAGCAAGATGATCGGGAGGTCGGGAAACCGTTGCTTGATGTGGCAGGCTACGGCTTCCGCGTCCATGCCTTCCAGTTTGTACTCCAGTAGAACCGCGGCTACCGACGATTCCTCTAACATCTTCATCGCGGCATAGCTGCTAGACGCGATCTTGACGCAATAACCATGAGATTCCAGAGTCGCTTTGCGAAGCTCCAGGGCTTGGGGAAGGTCGTCGATACACAACAGCGTGGGGGATTCCATGGCCGTCTCTCCTCATGGATAGTTCATAAGCTGGTTTTGGCTTGCCGTTGCCCGACGTGCACAGCACGCAGGACCCGGCACATCCCGCCACGACGTGGTGACGATGCGAATGGAAGCAGCCGTTTGCGAGCCAGACTGCGTCCATGATCACAAAATTTACGCAAACATAGGAACGCCTGTCTGTTCAAAATTGATCACTTTCCCAAAGATGCCATTTAAGACTCCGCGTCCCCATTGAAACGCCGGAAAGGGTCAATATTGCTCAGCTTGCGTTTAGCTTTGGGTCTACGCTGATATTAGCGCGATACTCAAGGAGGCGCTTTTATGGATGACCGCCCCTTCCCACAAACGCGCTGCATACTTTGCAGCATGCCGCTAAGCTTGCAGACCGACTTGGCTGCCGATGAAAACGGCAAAGCCGTCCACACGGAGTGTTACGTCAAGCGCATTGCGGGTGTGCCCAGCAATCCTTCTCCCACCTCCATTGTCAATTAAATTCAAAACGGCCCTTTACCAGAATGGCATCTCCGACATCGACGGTTTCCGGTGAGTGCAAGCTGCCCACGGTAGCTGAGGGGGGTGCGGGCGATCGCAAAATAATCGCTGAACCTAAGTGGATTTGATCAGACTCGGCAAGTCAGCCCAGCCATGTCGCGCACTAAACCTTCTTGAGCCAAGGCTGCCGGAGTCTCATACGACCGTCATCATCCCATTTGACGACCGCGTCATCTTCGTTCGATTGCTCAACTGTGCCCAATTCCCCAGTCGGCTTTCCGAAGTTGCCCAAACCCTCGACGCGATCTCCGGGAGTCAGTTCCTGGCCGGTGGCAGCGGGCTCGGCGAGGCGTGGTTTCTTGGCCCGGTCTGAGTCGGGAGCCGCCCCGGGGTATGACAGGGGCGGCTGGGGAGCTTTACGCAATCTGGGTGTCGGCTTATTGGTAATGGGTATCATATTTCGATGCTTCTTTCCGAGATGCCAGAGCATCCCCTTTGCTGCGACTTTTCATCTCTCGTAATTAGTTACAGCATAGGCCCGGAAGGAATGGCTCGGCTGGTCCAAACTGCACAGTTCTGACAATGATTGCGGATATCCGGCTCATGTGCGAGTGTGCGGCTCCAGGGCGCGCCATACAAATCAGGCGCTCAAACTGATCCAATGTGACCAGACATCGGTCTTAGCCAGCTCTAGCATATTGCTTACAGGGAAGAATATGAGACGACCGTCGCAAAGGCCAGTCCAGCTTCCTTAATTACCAGGGAGGCACAACATGGAAACCCTATTGATCGTTCTTGTGATTCTGTTTTTATTCGGTGGCGGGGGCTGGGGCTACTCTCGTTGGCGCCGCTAGCATTGTAAACGGTAGCGACCTCACTTTTAATCGAGAAAGTTGAGAGGTAAATTGCGCGGACTCCCTACTGGATCATGTTCGTGCATTCTTCGACACAGGAACACCTGCGGTCTGGTTAAACGCCTAAATCAGGCTTAACACGATCGCAACAACTCATCAATAACAAATGAAGACCAGCAAAGGAGAAATAAAATGTCAGATCAAGAAAATCGCAAACTCCAACATACCGATGAGCAGAACCCGGGTTCGGAGCAGAAATCTGGAAACCAGCCGGACCAGCCAGTACAGAAGCAGCAAAACCCAAGCGGACAGCCCAAGAGCCCGCAGTCGGAACAAGAAAAACACAATCAAGAGAAGAAGAAGCAGGCTTAGACGTCGGGGCGGGCGGTTCGATTGGCATCGAGCGTCATCCCGACAAACATCGAAGTGGTTTTAGCTTCAAAGCCGCCGGCGCAATTACCCGGCGGCTTATTTGCAACGCAGGCGAACCGCCGTCGGATCTCGGCTCGTCCAATTGTTCATGCCGTTGGACTCTGTTCGGCGTAGATAGAATGTTGGCTCCATTCAGAGAAACAGTAAAAATCTGAACTTCACCGCCCTATACCCTCCACCGATCTTCTGACACTGTTCGTCTTCGATTCGTCCAACTCTTGTTCCACTCTTGAACGTTACATTCACGGACTGGTATTGACTGCCACTTCGCAAGCTGGTTGGGATGACGCGGACATTTGCTCTTGCCGGCGGTCATGCCTTCCTGCTTTGTTTGGGGACGTTGCCTTCCGACCGCGCGAATAGCTTCCGCGATTGCTTCTGCAATTCAACCGCCTGTACCCTGAGAGCTTTGGAGCGCTCTATCAATCGGGCGGCGCTTGCGATCAGCGCATCGGAATCACGGCGAAGCTGTTCGGAGGTCCGCTTATTCGGCACGTGTCGTATGATGCCACGAAGCCGGGAGAGGGTAGTTACATTTTTCGGAATCAAGATCTAGTCGTGGAGCACGATGTTGAGAAGTGAACTGTGAACCTGCAGTGCATCGCCAGCGTGATAATCAATGAGCCCCAATTTCCTGAACCTGTTCATGAAAAAGCTAACCCGCGAGCGAGTTGTACCTACCATCTCCGCTAAGGACTCCTGACTGATCTTGGGGATTACAGTCTCGGGCTTTCCGTCCTTGCCGAAATGAGCCAGCAATAGCAATATCCGGGCCAGTCGTTTTTCGCTGGAATTGAAAAGCTGGTCGACCAAATCCTCTTCATATCGGATATTCCGGGTTAGCAAATACGCCACAAACAAATCGGAAAACGCGTGTTCCCGGTGAAGCACATCTATCATGGACTGCTTGTCGATTTTCATCACGGAGNNCGGAGCAATCGGTCATTGCGGTCGCGGAGGACAGGCGGAGAGGCTGCCCTGTAAGGCAACCTTCTCCAAAGAAATCGCCCTTGTTTAGGACGCCTATTGTGGCTTCCTTCCCGGCCTTGGATACAATGGTGAGTTTTACCTTTCCTTCCTTTATATAAAAAACAGCATCGGACGGATCGCCCTGAGCAAAGATCGTCTGTTTCTTGAGAAAAGCTGCGATCTTCCTACCGCCGTTGATGGTCGAAAGGAATGTCCTGGGATCGAACTTGCTGAGTTTCTTGGCCGCTGCCACGGGCGTCATGATTGGGCCTCTCTCTGGTAAGAGTTTCGAATGCGCAGAAGGCGCAATCCTATGAAGGATGATAAATGCGCAAGAAAGGCGAGAACCATATCAGGTCCGCGGGCAAAAATGCGGTCCGCTGAATGAACTAATGATTTCACTTTTGCGGTCGAGAGTCAAGGGAAGGTTCGAGCGGCGCACCCAAAGATGACAGCGGCTTTCCCTGATTATCAGGTCAATGCGGGTCATTGTCATTGCTATTGGCCTGGGTGACCTTTGCCGGGGTCGCTACCGGCGTCAGACTGGCTTTCACAGCCGTCCCCGGCAGTTCATCTCCGCGGAAGAACTTGTCCTTTGCAGCGCGCATCTCGGGCATGGCTTCGTACGGTTTGCTGTAATCGTTGGCGGCGTTCCAGAACAAGAAGCCGATGCCGCCTTTTTCCTTGGCGGTGGCGACTTGCACTTTAATGTACTCGGGCGAATAGGTTTTGGTGCGCCAGCGGAAGGCTTGCAGCCAGGGGCGGATCACTACTCCGCTGGATTTATTTCCGTCTGGATGGGTGATCAGCTCGAAGCGCTGCATGGATTCGCCGATAAAGTGCTCGGGGGCGTCGCCGGGGCGCTCGATGTTATCCATGCCGAAGAAGTGCGAGGGATAGATCATGGGCGAGAGCACATCACAATATTTCGCCATGCCGACGATGTCCTGTCCGGTGTGCGAGAGATCGACGGAGCGCTGCCACGCCATGACGCCGAAGACGTCGAGTGAGAGCAGCACGCCAGTGGGGTGGAGCTCGGCGTAGGCTTTCTTGAGGAAGTCAACAATCACGTCGGAGCGCTGCAGGGCGCGAGGGGCCTTACACGGGCCGGCGTCCACGGCGGTTCCGCCTTGCTTCGCATCGGCGGGACGGCCGAGGCGGCCGTCGCCACATGGACCTTGCTCGGTCTGAAACAGGAAGCTGGCGTCTTTCTGATCGCCTTCGGCCGGGAAGCGGACGTAGTCGAACTGAATTTCATCCGCGCCGGATTGAGCCACGAACTTGGCGAGGGCGATGTTGTAGTCCTGAACTTTAGGATTCGAAGAATCGGTCCACACCAGCTTGCCATTCTCGCGCCAGGGCTGCTTATTTTTCTTCGATTGCACGGCCAGTTCGGGGTGCGCGACTACCATGCGTTCGTCGCGGAAGATGGCGACGCGGGCGATGGCGTGCATGTTCTCGGAGTGCAGGAAGTGGACGAACTTGGGCAGGTCGTGAATATAAACCTGGTGCGCGCCCAGCAGCGGATGCTCGAAGGGAATGGTGACGCTGCCGTCGCTGTCCTTGATATCGAAGACCACGGCGTTGCCGCCGACTTCGCGCCAGTGGCGGATGATGCGGAGTCCGTGATCGCTGGCCGCCATGATGCCCGTGAGGTAGATGGCGCGGACTTCAAAATCTCTGGCGACGGGAATTGTTTTTTCGACGATCGGCGCGGGGAGGATTCCCGGGATCGTGATCTGCTCGCCCGCCTTCAGGATGTTGCCCGAGCGATTGCCATTGTCTTTTCCGTTTGTTCGGCGGATGGCTTCGGCCAGCTCCGACGACGTGAGGTAGGCAGTTCTCTTCAAATATGTGTGGGCGACCGCAGGAATACTTTCTCCGCGCTTGGCCGTGTAAATCTCAGTCGCCGGAGCGGCGGAAGGCTGCGATGAGGGTTGCAACGAAGGAATGTCCGCCGGTTTCACTGCAGCCGAAAGTGTGGCGTTCACCGGTTGCAGTTGTGCGCCCTGCTGGGCGGAAGCGGCCGCTGCCGGCGCCGCTGGCGCGCTCTGCGGCTGCGCCGCCATGGCCGAGGAAAGCCGTGGACTCAGCCGCATGGCGGTCACACCGAATAGAACAGACGAGATTGCAGCAATGGTTAGAACAGACGAACGACGCAAAGTTCCTCCAGGGAACCTACCACCCTGGATGCTATCCCGCACCGAACCACCCCGCCAGTTACTCCCGGTCATCTCCCCCTTGTTCAATGCCGGCGCAAGAAGCGCTAAACACAGGGACACCCTCGACCGCGCTCAGGGCAGGCTCCTGAGCACAGAGGAAATTCCAAGCGGATTGGACTGGTGGACCGGGCGGCTCGGTACCCGGTACTGGGTACTTGGCACTGTTCCTCTCTCCTTGCGCAAACTATTTCTCTTCCTTTCTCTTAACTTTCCACTGCCACCTGTTCTAATATTGTCGGCAACGATCTAAGTCCAGCCAGATACAGGGTTTTCGCATTCTCAATTCATCGGTCATGCGTGGCCAGACGCTTGCTTATTCCAAGGCAGCCCGGACGCGCTATTGGATCTGGCCAGCGACTGGTTCTAACTGACAAATTTTGTCACCTCTGGAAGGTGGGGAGTCGCAAGCCGCAAGAGCCTGGCAGGTTCGGCGAAAAGCAAGGCAAAGGCCGAAAATACGGCCTGGGACAGGACAGACAACTACCTTATGAGAACGAACCTCGCTACCGTGCTCGATCCGAACCGCCGCAGCGCCGACGCTGGAGAGTTTGAAGCAGCCCTGCGCCGCCGCATCGTGGGTCAGGACCAGGCCGTGGAAAAGGTCGCCGAGATTTACCAGATGTTTCTGGCGGGGCTGAATGCTCCGGGGCGTCCCGTGGGTAACCTGCTTTTTCTGGGGCCGACCGGCTCGGGCAAAACCCGGGTGGTGGAAGCCATGGCGGAGGCTCTGTTCGGCGATTCCCATGCCTGCATCAAGATCGACTGCGCCGAGTTCCAGCACTCNNCAGTGGTTCACCGAGAAGCTGAAGCTCTCGATCCTGTTGTTTGACGAAATCGAGAAGGCCAGCGACTCGCTGTGGCAACTGCTGCTCGGCATTCTCGACAAAGCAACGCTCACGCTCGGCGACAATCGGCGCGTCGACCTTTCGCAGTGCATCATCATCCTGACCTCGAACCTGGGCGCCAGCGAGATGACCAACCTGGTGGAGGGCGGCCTGGGCTTTGCGCCTAAAGTAGTGGAGGTTGACAACAACTTCGACGACAAGATTCAGCGCACGGCGGTGGAAGCGGCACGGCGCAAGTTCACGCCCGAGTTCATGAACCGCATCGACAAGACCGTGGTCTTCAAGACCCTGCGCGATGAGCATCTGGCGCAGATTCTCGAAATCGAACTCGGCATGGTGCAACAGCGCGTGCTGATGGCTGCCGGTACCAATCAGTTTGTGTTCAATTGCACGGCAGACGTGAAGGAGTTTCTGCTGAAGGAAGGCACCGACCCGCGTTACGGCGCGCGCCACCTCAAACGCGCCATCGAACGCCACCTGGTGTTTCCGCTGGCCAACCTGGTTGCTACGGCACAGGTGAAGCTGGGAGACTTCGTCCGCGTCGATATGGCTTCCGAGAACCAGATGATCTTCGTCAAGGAAGCGGAAAACGCCATGGCGCCGGTGCTGCTCGAGCGCTACGGAGCAGCGGCCGCTAATATGCCCGCGGTTCGCGCGGCGCGCACCGCCGTCAATGGCCGCCGCGACTTGGGCGCCAGCCCTATCGCGGAGAGCAAATAATTTCTGGTAGGTAGACCCTCGCTTGACCGCATCTCGCGAGCCTCGTGGCGCCGGTACCCTCCGGCGCCTTTTTTCTTGTGGGAAGACGAACCGCAGAGACAGGAGAGGCAGTCGCGGTTAAGCGCGACTTAACACTCGAACAGCAGCGCTGACACGCCCGGGCTGACCGCCGAGGTCAACCACTACATGCCAATGGCCCGAAGACGGTGCGAGGAGAACAACAGGGGGGATCGCTTAAAGTATCCTCCTTGTGTAACTAAACCTTAGGCCGGACTGATAATTCCGATAGTTAGCATCGTCGAGCAGCAACGTTGGCAGCGTTGCCGTTGAGATTGACTTCTATTGTGTCCCCCTCGCCGGTTCGGATCTCGTAATGAAGGAATTTCGCCTGCGTGATCATCGCGCTAGCCCTCTAAGATCGTACATCCTGACCCTCAATGACGCTAGGAGGTTCGGGCGAGACTTTGCGGTCCCTGATCCGCTGTACGACTTCGGACACTTTTCCGGAGGTCCGCCGCCGGTAACCTCTATGGAACCACGGCCTATAGAGGAGTTTCTTCGGCCTGCAGTTCGGGCGTGGGCTGTGGCACCGTCTTCAGACTTGTGAAAGGCACGGGCGGCACCTGGACCGAACACATCCTGCACAGCTTTGCCTGACTGACGGCTACTATCCCTATTCCACGCTCAGCGCTCACGCAGACGCATACTTCGGGACTACCTCTGCCACGGTGTTTGAACTCACGCGCGCTACTACGGGAGCGTGGTCTCTGACCACCCTCTATTCGTTTAGCGAACAATTTAATAGTCCCGAAACTGCTTACTCGGGCGTAGTCATCAACGCAACCGGCGACCTCTTCGGTACCGTCTATGGCGGCGCCGCCAACGGCTTGCTCGGCAATGTCTACGAACTCACTCCGCCCAGCGGCTCAGGGACGTGGACCGAATCCATCCTCCACAATTTCACTGGAGGCAGCGACGGCGAGGGCCCTGTGGGCGGATTACTGCTTTACCGGGGTGCGCTGGTTGGAACGACCAGCGACTGCAGTCAGACGCTTGTGATCGGTTGCGGATCTACGGACACGTCTTTGCGGTGACCGGCTTCTAACGTTTTCAAAGCCGGGTTTTTTCATCAAGTGGCTGCTCTTCGTTGGTGAGAGAGCAGCCACTCTGACCGCTTGACTGGGCCTAGCGCATTGATTGGGCCTGGCGCAATTCGAAGGGGCCGGCCTATTCTCGCCTAGCGCGCCGTCGTGGCGTTGGCACGAACCCGTGCACCGTAGCGCTTGGTTGCTGCCCATCCCATGGCGGTGAGCGCTGCCAGGATGAACAATAACGTTGAGCCGCCTTCAGGAACCGTTACCGATGTCGCAGGCACTTCGGGACGCGGGTCGGGCTTGATGATGACGTGCCGGCCGTTCTGCGACTGTAATACGAACTCCATGTACTCCATAGTGGTTAACTCCATGAGCCGTTATCCAACGGCGTAAACACCCGATAAATTCGGGCATATTGATCGTAGCGGGTGGCGATGTCGAGGGGAATGGCCCTCAAGAGGCGGTACAGAGGTAATAGTTACTGATGCGGACGCTGTAGAACCGCCCCGAGCTGCGGATCTGGACCTGGTCTGCTCAGCGCTTTCCGGGTGCGGAGTGAAAGGGATCGTCTTGCGGAGTGTCCGGAGCGTCCTCCGGGCTCGGAATGTCCAAGTTGACGACGACGGGCTCTTGACCACTGCGCACAATGACTGCCTCCACGGGCTGGTCTTTGCGCGCGTTCAGTTCTTGATGAGGTACGTAGGGAGGAACGTAGACAAAGTCTCCCGGACCCGCTTCATCGACGAACTCCAAATGATCTCCCCAGCGAAAGCGAGCACGGCCGCGCACCACGTAGATCACGGTTTCCAGTTCGCCATGATGATGAGGGCCGGTCTTCGCATTGGGATGCACGACCACGGTTCCTGCCCAGAGTTTTTGCGCGCCGGCACTGGCATGGGAGATGGCTTCGGCGCGGGTCATGCCGGGGGTTTGAGGCGTGTTGCTGTTCAGTTCGCCGCTGCGAATGATGCGCAAGCCGTGGTTTTTCCAGTCGGGCATTCCGTCTCCTCGGCAGAGCCGCTTCGGAACTTGGTTCCAGGAACTTGGTCCAAGTTATATCGCTCGATTGGCAAATTCAAGAGAGTTGTCGTAGGCGGTTGGCTACACGCCTTCGAGAATGCGCTTCTCCACGACGGCGTCGTAGAAGTTCTTCTCCACGGTTGCCAGGTCCAGCCTGCCATCCAGCACAAGATTGGCGTAGCTCTTGCTGGGCAACACGTACTGCCGCGTCGCCGGTAACACGGTATTCTTGTACTGCCACAGGATGAAGTCCAGGGAGCGCTGACGCTCGGTGATGTCCCTCACCCTCCGGCGATGAAAGCAGATTTCTTCGGGAGCGTCCAGGTAGATGGATAAATCGAAGAGCGGGCGCAGTTGAGCAAAATGCAAAGCCAGAATGCCTTCCACGATCAGCAGCGGCTTGGCGGGAATGTGTTCGCGCCGGCCGCTCACGCGTAAGTGCTGCGCAAAGTCGTAGATGGGAGCCTCGAGGGAGCGGCCCGCGGCGTAGTCGCGGATATGGCTTTCCAGCAACTGTACGTCGATGGCATTCGGCGCGTCGTAGTTCTGCTTCGCTCGTTCCTCGAGTGGAAGATGGTTCACCTCAATCGAGTAAACCTCCATGGAAATGACGTGCGCGTTCAGACGGGAGGCCACACGCTTGGCTACGGTCGATTTACCGCTGCCCGAAGGCCCAGCCAGTCCAACGGTGAAGACCTTGCCTTTAATCGGAGTCGTACCCATGATAGCGTGCACTCTCGCGCGGATTTTGTTTCTTAGCTAAGAATACCTTGTAAAACGCACAGCCCGGTAGCGGCTTTGCCCAGCTAAATAGGCCGTAGTTGGGGGCATGAGTCCCAAATTGAAATGGGATCAAAACTCGGGCCAGACCATCCTTCGTCCCTTGTGTCTGTTCGGCTGATCGTCATGGCCGGAACCTTACTTGCGTCTCGCTCTCCTTTCGTTCTAAACGCATAATCATTGTCGATTGCGATCTCGGGAGGTCTGGATGAGGGTCCCGCGCGGGTTCGCTTTGGTTGCGTGTACATGCGTTGTCTCACTTGCTGCTCATTCCGGAGAAGCGCCGGAAGCCGAACTGAAAACGGCGGCGGTCGCTGCATTCAAGAGTGGTCTGGCCTTCGTGGTAAAGCAGGGAGACGTGCGCCTGGAGGCGGGAGTGGGAAACCTTTCGCCGGTCCCGAACGCAACTCTGGGCTCTCTGTGGATTGCACCCAATGACACCGGGGCGTCACTGGATGAAGTGGTCGCTCACCACTATAAAGTCTCAGCACCACAGAACCTGACGATGCTGGCAGACGTGCTGCTGGCCAATGCCGGCAAGATGGTCACAATCGTCGATAACAACCAAAAAGAGTACACGGGCGAGATCGTCGGGTTTCGGCAGGCAGAGAAACCGGGCGCAGACTCTGCTGCGCCGCCGAATCCATCGGCGGAAATGTTGTACTCGAATGCTTTGCCAGTTGCGCCGCAGCCGCATGCCCAGCCGGAATTCCTGCTGTTGAAATCCGAGGGCAAACTTTTGGCGCTCTACTTCCACAACATTGCGCGTGTAATTCTGCCGGCGGATCCCATGCTTCAGCAAACGCAGGAAGAGGAGCGCAAGGCGCTGCGTTTCAAAATCAAAGGTGTGACCGGCCACGCCAACCTGACGATGGGATATCTCGAACACGGATTGGGGTGGACGCCTTCATATCTCGTCTCACTGCAGGACGACAAGACAGCGCAGATTACCATGCAGGCCGTACTGGTTGACGACGCCGAGGACTTGAAGAATACGGATCTTTTTTTCGTGGTGGGTGTGCCGAATTTTACGTATGCCAACGTTCCTTCTCCTATGGCGCTGCAGCAGAGCCTGCTTGAGTTCATGCAGGCGGCCTCGCGCAAGGATGACATGAACGCGCGCTATTCGAATGCAATCGCGGGACAGATGACGATTGGCGGCGTGATCGGTGGTCTGGACGAAGCTGCGGCGCCCAGTTTCGCGGGCACAACGGAAGAGTTACAGGGAGCGCAGGAAGAAGATCTCTTCTTGTATAGCCGAAAGGATGTGACCCTGGCGCGCGGCGAGCGCGCTACCTACAACGTGTTTTCCGAAACCGTGAACTTCGAGCACATCTATGAGTGGAACCTGGAAGACCAGCCCCGCGTGGACGGATTCGGCAACCCCCAGAACAATTTAAATTCGGGATCGGATCGATCCACGAAAGAAAACATCTGGCACACTCTGCGGCTGAAGAACACGACGAAATTTCCCTGGACCAGCGCGCCCACGATGGTGATTTCCGGCACCAAGCCGCTATCCCAGGATACCCTCCCGTACACGCCAAAGGGCGCAACCTCAAGCCTCAAGCTGACTGTAGCGACGGATATCCGCGCCAGCCATGAAGAAAACGAAGTCGAGCGGCAACAGAACGTCCAGCGCCGGCATAACTACAACTACGATCAGGTGACCGTCGAGGGAACGCTGACCATCAAGAACTACAAGAGCAAAGACGTGCGCCTGAGCATCGCCGATCGAGTGCGAGGAACCGTGGAATCTCAGAGCGACAACGGAAAGGCCGGAAAATTAGCGGAAGCAATCGCGGTGGACAACCCACTCACTCGATTGACCTGGGAAGTCAGCTTGAAAGCTGGAGAAGAAAAGATCATTAAATACCGCTATAAAGTGTGGCTGCGCGTCTAAGCGGCTACGCTCATTCCACTGCCGCCGGCGCCGCCCGCCGCTAGGTCTCTTTGACTTTCTGCGCCAGTTCGCGAAATTCCTTGGCTTGTTGGTGACCGGCCTTTACTTGCAAGTGTGCGAGCTGTTGAGATTTACCACTCGGCAGGAGCAAAAATCAAAGCCTCAAGTTCAATGGCCACCTCGTGAGCGTGATCGGCTTCTCTCAGCATCAGATGTTCAAATTTCCGGACTGACTCATTGTGATCCATAGGCCCTCCTTGCAAAGGTTACACCTGATCGGCCTGACGGGGATGATCACTCTTGCTCGTGACCCATCGCTTCGCGATGAACGACATTATGAAGGCTTACGACACGTTTGGAAACGCGGCAAAAATAGGGCGCGCTCAAGATGGTGCTCACAAATGCCGGGCCGCGTTGATGAGGTTAATGATGGGGCAGATCATGAAGCGGTTGGGCTTCTCGATCTTGCGTTGACTCTGAAGCTTTACGCGGCGCTGCAGCGCCGCTCTTCCACGTTACGCCCGCATTCCCGAGTTTTTCTGCAGCCTGCTAGAACCTCTTGCGAAGAAATTCCAGAAGGATATAGCCGGTGAACGCGGCTATTGTGGCGATTTCAAAATTGGCAGCGGTAAAAATATCTTCGATTGCCCAGGCGATACCCCTTTGCCGTGCCATGCCTGAACGCTCAAATTCTCCCATCAAAAGATTGGAATAAAACAGGAAGATGATAAAACCTACCTCAATCGCCGCTCTCCAGACATTTTTCTTCATTGTGAAAAGACAATGTGCCAATCGGCACCGCGCTGGAAGTGTTCCAGTCGATAGGATTGCGGAACTGGAAGCCGGCAACTGGAACTGAGAGCTGAAGGTTGCGAACTACCGTCCCCTATCCGCCGGCCTTCAACTCCGTCAATACCTGCTTGGCGATTTCCTTCAGAGTCTCGAACACGCCCACGCCCTGAAACGCTACCGCCTCGACCACCGACTCGTTCTTCTTGCGCAGTTCCTTGTTCAATGCTTCCGCGGACAAAATATTTGGCAAGTCCCGCTTGTTGAGCTGCAGCACGTAGGGAATCTTGTTGAANNTCGTAGCCGTGCTCTTTCAGGTTCGACATGAGGTTGTCGAGCGCTTCCACGTTGGCGTCCATGCGCTGTTCCTGAGAGTCGGCCACGAAGACGATGCCATCCACGCCCCGCAGAATGAGCTTGCGGCTGGCATCGTAGAACACCTGGCCGGGCACGGTATAGAGATGGATTCTGGTCTTGAAGCCGCGCACCGAGCCAAGATCGAGCGGGAGGAAATCGAAAAACAACGTGCGCTCAGTTTCGGTGGCCAGCGAGATCATCTTGCCCTTCTGCTGTTCCGCGGTCTTCTGGTAGATCACCTGCAAATTCGTGGTTTTGCCGCCTAATCCGGCGCCGTAGTACACGATCTTGCAATTGATCTCGCGGGCTGCGAAGTTGATGAAACTCAAGGCTTTCCTCAAAAAGCGCGGGCCGCACACTCTTCCGCGCGCAAAAATATCCCTATGGGGGCTCGGGTCTTTATATCACATGCCCGAATAGAAGGTAGGTTACTCAGGTGACCCCCTGCCGGAGCGGAGGTGGGGAAGCCAGGAGTGAGAGTGCAAGTGTTGATTGTTGATTGAAACTACAACGCTTGTTGCCCCGTGGGCTTTCAATCGACAATCAGCAATCAACAATGAGATCTCTACCGCGCCGCTACCGCCGGATAATACCCATCCCGGGCGGAAATCTTCAGTCCCGGGCGGTCCACCAGCACTTCGATGCTGTGGTAAGCCGCCGCGGTCGGCGTCTTGGGCGCGGTGGGCGTGTAGCCCAGCGTGTACTGGTTGCGCGCTTCGCTCATGGCACGAGAGTAGGCGTCCTCAATGGTATTTCGCGAGAGCTCGGCGTACACCGCTCCGCCCGTGGCCGTCGCATACTTGGGCAGAATGTCGTTATAGCCGCGCTCGGGCAGGTGCAGGCGTTCTATTTTGTCGTAAAGCGGCAGCGCGCCGCTATCCACCGCCACTGCTATTACTTCAATCTCATTCGACAGCAGCACCTTCTTTACATCTCTGTAACTGGCCTGGCTGCCAAACTCTCGTCCGTCGCTGACCACGAAAATAATCCTCCGCCGCGTTCGGTCGCGTTTTCTCAGGTCTACCGCCGCCCGCAGAATGGCATCGTTCAGCACGTGCGACTCCTTCGGCGGCGTATACACTGGCTCGGTCGGGCTGCCCACCGGAATTCCGTTGATGATCGGCCCGTTCGGTGCCAGGGGCCCGCTCATTACGGGCACGCCATTGTTGTGGCCGCGTTCCGTCTTCATCTGGTTCAGCAGCGCGGCCAGCTTCTGCGTTGCGCCCGAGAAATCGCTGACTTCGCTTACCGTGCTGCTGTAGGTATAAAACGCCACTTCGTCATAGGGAGCAAACGCTCCCACCAGCGCCGGAAATGTTTGGTTCACCTTCTGCACCGCCGCATCCGGCATGCCCAGGTCCAGAACGATCGCCACCGAAAGCCCGAGCGGATCGGCGGTGAAAAAGCTCAGCTTCTGCACCGTCCCGTTTTCCTTCACAATGAAGTCCGTGGATTGCAATCCGTCCACCATCCGCCCTTTACTGTCCTTCACCGTAACCGGAACCTGCACAAAGTTGATGATCTTGCGCAGGGTATAAAGCTGCTCCTGCGCGCTCATTCCCTGCTTCGTCGAGCTCCCCGGCGGCAATGTCCGGACCGGCGGCATCGGCGGCGGTGTCGATGTCTCTTCATTAGGTGGGGCACTCGGTGCGGCTGCCGGCTGGTTAATCGGCTGGTTGGTCCACGGGTCCCGATTCACGGTGGCCGGTTTCTTTTCTTCCGGGCGGGGAATCGGCGGGGGTTCGGGTGTTGCCGAAGACGGTTGTACCATCGGCGCGTCCGGAATGTCGGAATTCTGTGCCGGCTGCGCTTGTGCCGGCTGCCCCTGCGCCGGACTTCCAGAAGACTGTGCCGCCATCTTCGAAACACTAAAACATCCGGCAAGGAGTGCCGCAAAAACGACCAGCGCAGTCGCCAGCCGATTCGCTTTACCCAGCCCCGTCCCGTTTTCCATTGCCGTTTCGTTGCTCACAAGCACCGTCCGCTCCTTGCACAAAGGGCCGTCTTCTCGAACCGTGTTCCCAAAATCTCCACCCACCAGGGGCACCTGGGGACCGATCCTCAGGAAAAACATCATCATTTCCTTGGGATGCCAAAACCAGTCCATTTGGTGCATCTAAGTTTCCAGGAATAGACTAACAAAAACCCCGAGAGGGAACCATTCATGCCCAAATTATCCGCTTACCGAAGATTTTTGCCGACCCTGGTCTCTGCCTCAATCCTATTTTTCCTTGCGGCCCTGCCGGCCGCCGTTCTGCCTGCCCTGGCTCAGAATTCCAATCCCTCCGATCCCGGCGACGTAAGGAAACCTGCCCAGCAATCCGGCACCCAGCAACCTGACACCCAGAAGCCTGAAGAGACCCTCAAAGTCAACGTCAACGTGGTCGGAGTTTTCTTCAACGTCAAGGACAAGCACGGCACCCTCATTCCCAATCAGACCAAAGATGATTTCGAAATCTTCGAAGACGGCAAGGCGCAAACCATCAAGTACTTCACCGCCGAATCGAACCTGCCGCTCACTCTCGGCATCCTCATTGACTCGTCCGGCAGCCAACTCAGAGTCCTCGACATGGAAAAAGAAGTCGGCGGAGCCTTTCTTCGCCAGGTTCTCACCGACAAGGACGAGGCCTATGTCATCGATTTCAACATCGATGCGGAGCTGATCCAGGATTTCACCCGCGACGTTCACCGTCTGCAGACCGCCCTCAACAAGGTCAAAATCAATTCCGGCATAACGAATCCCGTGCTCGGATCGGGCGGTCCCGTCCCCACCGCCCACGCGGCCGGCACGGTGCTTTACGACGCCGTCTATCTATCGGCCCACGACATGCTCGCAAAGGAAGTCGGCCGCAAGGCCATGATCCTGCTCACTGACGGCGAGGACGAAGGCAGCCAGCTCAAAATCAAAGACGCCATTGAATCCGCCCAGAAGGCCGACGCCATCGTCTACGTTCTGCTCTGCGCCGATCGCGGCGGTTATTACAGCATGGGAATGAGCTACTCGGGCGAAGGAGAAATGAGAAAGCTTACTGAAGCTACGGGAGGCCGCGTCATCAACGTAGGCAACAAGTTCGACAAACTGCGGGAGGCTTTCGACCAGATTGCCGCCGAGCTTCGCAGCCAGTACAGCATCGGCTATACCTCCACCAATACCGTATTCGACGGAGGCTACCGCAAACTGGAAATCAAGTCCAAACAGAACTACAAAATCCAATCGCGCGCTGGGTACTATGCGACTGCCCGGGACCAGCAGCAATAGTGAGGGATCTGGCATGAAAACTGGAGACACAGTTAAGACTCATCGCCATTCCTCGTGATGTCAAAGACGATATAGAATTGCAGACGCGTACCTTGTTCGAGAAGTGTTTGGGAAAGACGTTTCCGATCGTTGCGCTTGAAACGGTCGATGGGCTGCCCTACCAACTGGTAAGACTCGATGTGGGAACTCTTCTCGGAAAGCCAGCTTACAGCGAAACAATCTGGGTCGAACCCGGGTACCTGCGACTCGAAAATTCAGAATAGCGTTCTAACACGCTGCGGAAAATTCTCACTGGACAAACGCGCTACTATAAGGGCTGAAGCCCTCATTCATTGAGGACGCCTTTACGCGGCGCTGAAGCGCCGCTCTTCCACGTTGCTGCCGGCATTCCCAAAGTTCAGCAGCCGGCTAGCTCGGCACTGTACAAAAACCCTTAACCCCTATCGCTGAACCCACATTCTCGCTGCTCAGGAGCGCTGCACTTCGTCGCTGGTGACTTCGAAGTGAATCAACTTCGCTCTGCCAAACGAGGTTGTCATCGCGCAGTCGGTTGCGTCGCGTCCGGTTGCCAGCAGCACGCGTCCGATGCGCCGAACATTATGTCGGGCATCGAAAGTCCACCAGCGATCTCCCAGGAAGACTTCAAACCAGGCGCTGAAATCCATTGGGCTGGGGGCGACGATTACCCCGATGTCGCCCAAATATCCGGTGGCATAACGAGCCGGAATGTTGAGGGCTCGGCAGAAGGTAATCGCAAGATGCTGAAAGTCCCGGCATACCCCGACGCGCTCGGTGTACACTCCCAGCGCCGTGCGAATTGGAGTGGAAAATTCGTATCCGAAAGTGACCTTGCTGTGCACCCAATCACATACTGACTGAACCCGCTTCCAGCCTCGAGGAGCGTTCCAGAACAGCTCCGCCGCGGTGTTCGACAAAAGATCAACTTCGCAGTACCGGCTATTCATCAGGAAGGGAAGGACATCCAGGGGCAGTTGATGGATGGGAGTTTCGATTGCATCGAGACACTCCAGGTCGGGCTTTCCCGAGTCTTCAATCAGAGTGGAATTCTGGAATCGAATCTTGCCGGGCGGAGCCACCAGGCGGCAAGCTTGATTGCCAAAACTATCTTCATAATTCTCAACGTTCACCAGAGGATCGGTTTGGAGTTCGTCGGGCTCTCGCAGGTCTTTTTTTCGTGACGGGTGCACGTTGAGCAGCGTCACGATCGGTACTTCCCCAACTGTTTCGAATTGAATGTCGTAGCCCAGGCGAATCATCATAAAAACGCAGGCTTTCTCGTGCGAGCCGAACGCTGAATAGTGGTGCAGTTTGAGAAGGAAGCGAGCCAGACGCGCGATTGATGCGTCGCAAAGAACCCTTCGTCACGCTTCGCTTCCTCAGGGCAGGCTGCGACGCTTCGCGCGGCTCGCTCAGATCCTTCGCGGCGCAAAGAACGCTTGCTCAGGATGACAATCAAATTGCACCACTACCTGAATGCTGGCGCATATGAGATGCAGAAATTATCATGGAATCGAGTCCGTCTCGCATATTTTTTCTTGCTGGCCTGCATTACAAATTCGGGGGGAAGCAATCGGTGTATGATGCGGTAGCTTCACCCCAGAGGGCAACGTGACATATTGTTTGGGAATTATGACGCAGGAAGGCCTGGTGCTGGCCTCGGATTCGAGGACCAACGCGGGCTTTGATCAGGTCAATGTGTGTCGCAAGATGTTTCGCTTCGTTCAGCCCGGGGAGAGGGTTTTTGTAATTTTGACCAGTGGCGGCCTCTCCATAAGCCAATCCGTGATCACTTTACTAGGGGATGATTTCGACGCCGGCCGGGGTCTTGCCCAGGCCAACTCGCTCTACGATGCCGCCCGCATCGTGGGAGACTGCGTGCGCCGGGTCTCCGACATTGACCGTGCTTCGCTGGAGCGCGATTCTTTCAGCTTCAATGTTCACCTGCTGCTCGGGGGCCAGGTTAGGGGGCAGGAGCCAAACCTGTACTTGATTTACCCCCAGGGAAATCCCCTGTCGGCGACGGAAGACTCCTTGTACTTGCAACTGGGTGAGTGCAAATATGGCCGGCCGATCCTCGACCGCGGCATCCAGTCCACCACGTCTCTGGAGGTGGCGGCGAAGTATGCTCTGCTTTCGCTGGATGCAACCATGCGCTCGAACGTGACCGTCGGACCTCCCTTCGATCTGCTGCTTTACAAAAAGGATAGCCTGGAAATTACCCGATACCGCCGGGTTTGTGCCGGAGACCGGGACCTAAACCTGATCCATTCGAGCTGGGAGCAGTCCCTTCGGCGCGCGGTGGAGCAGTTGCCTGACATTGAATTCCAGTCTTCAGGCAACGAAAACCCTGCGGAGAGCACCAGAGAAGTGGCACGATCCAGGGTGTAGCTCCGGATAGAAGGGTTCGCGTGTTTCTTCAATGACGCGAATCGCTTTTCCCGATCATCAATTCGCCGTCTGATGCGCTATTCTTGCGCGGGAAGCAAAAGCGGCCATCATGATTATAGAGACGGATGCGTCCGACCGCGGCGGTGCAGAAACCCTCCGCCGCTACGAACTCAATGGGGCCTACGACGAGATGTTCCGTACCGTGGACCATCCGCGAAAACAATATCGTCCGCTTCACAACCTGCTTTTGAGCCTCGGTTCCGACGAACTGCGCCGCAGTAAACACGAGGCCGACCAGTCATTCTTCAATCAAGGAATCACTTTTACCGTCTACGGAAATGACAAAGGCACGGAGCGCATTTTTCCTCACGACCTGCTGCCCAGGATTATCACCGCGGCGGAATGGGAAAAAATCGAGCGCGGGCTGACACAGCGGATCACGGCGCTGAATCTTTTTCTCAAAGATGTCTATCACGAAGGCAAAATTATTGAAGACGGCGTAGTGCCCGGCAAAATTATTTACACCTGCAAACATTACCGCCGGGAAATGCGGGGTATCAAAGTGCCCCGCGACATTTACATCACCGTGGTTGGTACGGATTTGATACGAAACCCGGAGGGGAACTTTGTGGTATTGGAGGACAATCTCCGCGTGCCTAGCGGGGTTTCGTACATGCTCACCAGCCGCAGAGTAATGAAACAGATATTCCCCGGGCTGTTTCAAAAATGCCGGGTGCGGCCGATTGAGCAGTACAGCCAGGCGCTTCTCTCCACTCTGCGATTCCTGGCCCCTGAGGGCCGCGCCGAGCCGACCGTGGTTCTGCTCACCCCCGGCGCCTACAACTCCGCTTACTTCGAACATACCTACCTGGCACGTCAGATGGGCATTGAACTCGTCGAAGGCCGAGATCTGGTGGTCCACGATAATGTCGTCTATATGCGAACCACCTTCGGCCTGCAACGCGTCGATGTGATCTACCGGCGAATCGACGACGACTATCTCGATCCGCTGGTATTTGAAAGCGGTTCCGCGCTCGGTGCCGTGGGATTATTTAATGCCTATCGCGCCGGAAACGTAGCCTTCGCAAATGCGCTCGGCACGGGAGTCGCCGACGACAAGGCCATCTATGCTTACGTGCCGAAAATCATTCGCTACTATCTCGACGAAGATCCGATTCTGGAGAGCGTCGAAACCCTGCTGATGTCCGATCCGGCGCAGCGCGACCACGTCTGCCAGCGCATGGAGGAATACGTGGTAAAAGCTGTGGGCGAGTCGGGTGGTTACGGCATGTTGATCGGTCCACACAGCACGGAAAAAGAGCGCTCGGACTTTCGAGACAGGATCAACGCGCAGCCGCGAAACTACATCGCGCAACCGACCATCAATCTTTCGACCGCGCCTTGTTTTGTGGATGGAAGCATCGAACCCCGCCACGTCGATCTCCGGCCTTATGTGCTTTACGGCGAAAAAATTACGATTGTTCCCGGCGGCCTCACGCGAGTGGCGCTGCGCAAGGGTTCGCTGGTGGTCAATTCGTCGCAAGGCGGCGGCTCGAAAGACACGTGGGTTTTGCAGAATTGAGATTCTTGAAGAGTAGGTGACAGAAACGCCATGCTTTCTCGTGTAGCCGACAGTGTTTACTGGATGAGCCGCTATTTTGAGCGGGCGGACAATGCCTCGCGTGTACTGAAGGCGACTTACGGCCTGATTTTGAATCCCGCAAAGTTTTCCACGGAAGAGCGTTGGTTTCGCGCCGTTTCCTCGCTCGCTCCCGGTGCGGCTTCCAGCAATGTCGACCCGCAGCGGGCGCTGTTTTTGCTGGTAGCGGATCCGGAAGGGGCTTTTTCGGTGGTGAAATGCATTAGCATTGCCCGTGAAAATGCCCGTCAGGTTCGCGAAGAGATCAGCTCGGAAATGTGGGAGCACCTGAACCGCCTTTTTCACGACGTGAATGGCTCTGAGCTGCAGCCCAATGACGATGCGGGGGCCATGCGCGTGGTCAGCCTGGTTCGCGAGGGCTCCTACCGGTTTAACGGAATCACTGCCGCTACCATGAATCACGACGAAGCCT
>PMSQ01000109.1 GCA_003168355.1 Acidobacteriaceae bacterium
AACACGGAGATCAGCAGCAGCGTGGTCAGCCCCAGCAGCGAAAACACCAGCGCCGGATTTTTGTAGCGCCGGTAATCCACCCGCATCGCCACCACCATTGCTGCCAGTCCGGCCGCAGCCCAAATTAACTGCTTTGACAAAAACGCATAGGGCGACCCAAACCGCTCCCGTGCCATCACTGCCGACGCCGAAAACACCATAATCAGCCCCACAAATACCAGCAGCATGGTGGCCGTAAACAGCCAGCGATCGACACTCACCCGCTTTGCCATGGGAAGTTCATTTCACCACGAGGACACGGATGCGCGGAGGAGGAATTGTCGATTGTTGATTTTTGATTGTTGATTGTTTTGGTTCGGATGCGGTGCGGATCGCAATAGCCAAGAATGTCAGCCAGACTTCACACTGTCATCCTGAAGCGCAGCGAGTGCTTCGCGAACGCGAAGCACTTGCGTAGTCGAAGGATCTCTATAACCTGGACTGCCGGCGTGCCCAAAGGTATTTCAACCGCGGCGGGCTTGCGGATTTCTCCGTGTCTCTGTCGAAAAGCGCTTCACCCCAGCGCCCGCACAATCTCCTTAAACACCTGCCCGCGCTGCTCATAATTCTTAAACTGATCAAAGCTCGCGCAAGCGGGAGCCAGCAACACTACGTCACCCGGCACTGCCACGGCGTTCGCCTTCCGCAGAGCGTTCTCCAAAGTCTCCGCATGGACCACTTCAACGCCCCCGTTTTTCGAAGAAACGATCTGCGACTCGATTTTCTCCGCCGCCGCTCCAATCGTGTACACGCGCTTCACCCGCTGCCGCAGAAGATCGTTGAGCACGCTGTAGTCGCTGCCCTTGTCCTTGCCGCCAAGAATAAGGTGGATGTTCGCCGGAAACGACTCCAGCGCCTTGATAGTCGCATCCACATTTGTGGCCTTCGAATCGTTGTAGTAATCCACGCCGCGAATCGTTGCCACAAACTCCAGCCGGTGCTCGACCGCTTTAAAGTCGCGGACCGCCTGCCTAATCTTCTCCGGCTCGCATCCCATTAACGCGCCCGCGCACACCGCCGCCAGCACATTCTCCAGATTGTGTGCCCCCTTCAGCGGAATCTCAGAAACCAGCATGATCTCGCGCTGAGCTTCTCTCTGAAGCCCAGTCCCGTCACGAAACAAGATATTCCCGTCTCGCAGCCACGCTCCCTGCTTCACTTCCTTCTTCCGGCTGAACCAGAACACCTGCGCCCGAGTCCGCGTCGCCATCGTCACGCAAATCGGATCATCTTCGTTGAGCACCGCAAAATCTTCACCCCGCTGATTTTCAAACATGCGCGCCTTCGCGTCTACGTAAGCCGCCAACGTCCGGTGCCGGTCCAGATGATCGGGCGTAACATTCAACACCACGGCAACTTTCGGACGGAAGGTCTGAATCGTCTCCAGTTGAAAGCTCGAAACCTCCAGCACAATCACCGTCTCCCGCTTCGCCAGCTCCGCCAACGAAATTGCCGGAGTTCCAATGTTTCCGCCGACCAGAGTCGGAAGTCCTCCTGCCGCCAGAATCTCTCCCGTGAGCGTGGTCGTCGTGGTCTTCCCGTTCGACCCGGTAATGGCCACAATCGGTCCCGGCAAAAACTGCGCCGCCAGTTCAATCTCGCCGATCACCGCCTCGCCCAACGACCGCGCTTGCACCAGCAATGGCGCATCTACCGGAACCCCCGGGCTCACCACAATCAAATCTTGCCCATGAAACGTGCGCTCACCGTGTCCGCCCGTCTCGACCGTGATGCCATGATCGAGCAGCACGGGAATCTCGTTGCGCAGTTCGTCTCCGCTTTTGGTATCAGACACCGTAACCCGCGCCCCGTGCGCCTTCAAAAAAAGCGCCGACGCCACCCCGGACTTGCCGAGACCGACCACCAGCACGCGTTTGTTGTTCAGTTCCATAAAACCATTTCACCACAGAGTCACAGAGACACAGAGAAAGCCAATTATTATTTTTCTTCTCTGTGTCGCTGTGACTCTGTGGTGAATCGTCCTTATCTCAGCTTCAGCGTCGTCAGTGCGAACAGCGCAAACACCAGTGACGCAATCCAGAACCGCACGATGATCTTCGACTCCGACCATCCCATCAGCTCGAAGTGATGATGGATCGGCGCCATCTTGAAAATTCGCTTCTTGCGCAGCTTGTACGAGCCCACCTGCAGAAGCACCGACAAGGCTTCGATCACGAACACGCCGCCAATAAACGGCAGCAGCAATTCCTGCTTGATGATCACNNGCGGGATGCGCGTTGTACCACAAGAATCCAATCGACGATCCCACCATCGCCCCGCAGAAGATCGTCAGCTCGCCCACCTGCGGCATGCGCGGAATTTCCAGGTAAGTCGCAAAGGTCGCGTGCCCGCTCACATAGGTCAGCACCGAAAGCGCCCCGGCGGCGATTACCGTGCAGCCAATCGCCAGCCCGTCCAGTCCGTCGGTAAGATTCACCGCGTTGCTCGCTCCCACAATCACGAATGCCACGAACCCAATAAAGGGCAAAAACGCCAGCGGCCAAAGATGCGGAAATCGCTCCAAATTCTGCACCACCAGGTCGGGATGGAACTGTTTAAAGAAAGGCACAATCAGCTTGGTCGAATACATCCCATAGGTCTGCATGGCGATCAACATCACGGCGATCACAATGCTGGTCGCAATCTGCAGTCCGATCTTTGCCCGCCCGGTCAACCCAAGGTTGCGGCGATGCGCAACCTTGGTGTAGTCGTCCGTGAATCCAATCGCCGCAAACGCGCAGGTAGCGAACACCGCGATCCACACAAACCGGTTGCTCAAGTCCGCCCACAGCAGCGTAGGCACCACGATGGCGATCGCAATGAGCAGGCCGCCCATGGTCGGGGTGCCCGCTTTTTTCTGATGCGCCTTCGGGCCTTCTTCCCGAATGTATTGTC
>PMSQ01000193.1 GCA_003168355.1 Acidobacteriaceae bacterium
TATGTAGAAGCCAAACTTGCCCTGAGTTAAATTGCCGCCAGGCTGAGTCCAGCGATCCAGAACCACCCAGCTTTCTCCTTGCCTGATCTGGTGGACGATCTCATTCGGTCCTACACGGATCTGGAGTGCCCGGAAACTTTTCTTGTCGCCTTTGTGGGGGATTTTGGTCTCGTCTCCCTTCTGACCGTTTCGGATGACTGTGCGGTAGAAGTTATTGTCGTCCATCTGGAAGAGCACGTAGTTGTTGACGTTGGTACAGTTGAGCACCCATTGCAGGCGGTGGCCCTTGGTGAGCATAGCCGAAAAAACAAACGTGCCCGAGGTGGGAGAGATGCTATACATCACAAAATCGCCACCTTTGTGAACGAACGAACCTTTTTCCTGCTTCCAGCCTGCCGGTTCATCCCACTTGGACATGCTGCTCGGTGCGAGAGATAAATCTAAACTTCTTGATTGCCCGGCGACGACTTCCACCGTCGACACGCGAGCGAAGTTGTCGGCGGTTTTCGCGGTAAGGGTGTAGGAACCCGCCGGCAGACTCAGCGCCGTGCCACTGCTTACTTTGCTGGGAGTCTCGCCTGTTTTAGAAATGGTTACCTGAGCGTCGGCGGGCGTGAACGTAATCTTCAGCTCGCTCGGAGCGGCGTCCAGAGCCACATCCGCAGCCGCAAGAGATATCGCCTGTCCGGCGACGAAATGTCTCTTGCTCTGCCTGGGCTTGAACCGCTCTTTGCGCACTTCGACCACGTGATCTCCGGGATTGATGGTGGCGACTGTCAGGGTTCCATCAGGCTGGACGGTTCCGACCGGAGTTTGGTCGATGAGAACGGTGGCTCCCGGAACTCCGCCTTGAATCGTCAGCGAGGCTAAATGGGGGATGGGCTGTAGGTTGAACAGCAGCTTGCCCTCACCTTTGCGAATGCGGATCTTTTGTTCTGGAAGATCCTGAAACCCGTTCTTAGACACCCGGACGACGTATTCTTTGAGATCGAGATTTGGGATGCGCAACTGGCCGCCGTGCGTAAGTTCCCGCTGAAGTTTTCCGTTGAGAAAAACTTTGGCCTTGTCTTCGCCAGCAACCACAACCAGGGTGCCGAGGTTCTGTCCGGATTCCAGGAAGGTGGTTAGGACTGGCGACGTTCCTGCATCCACGTCGAGTTTGTATTGATCGCTGCCTCGGGTTACGGCCAGTTCGTGAGCCCCGGCAGAGATGGAAGGAAGATCGAGGCCGTCCTGAGGCACGTCGAGGGCAGCCTGACCATCGACGCTCACTTTGGCGGACGAATCGCTCGAGTACAGGTGAAGATGGCCGGCCATGCCGCCGACAACGACGGCCAGTACAGCCGTGGAAACGATTGGACCGTTAACCACGGGCACCGCTCCCGCTTCGCTAGAAAACGTAAATGATGTGCTGCCTTTTGGTCCATCCACTTTCAGCTTGTGTTCTCCCGGCGTGATCTGGTCGAGAGTCCACTGTCCATCCTGAAATTCGGCGGGCGGCTGGTCGTCGAGAGTCACTTTTCCCGTGCCGTTGTCGGAAGACAGTTTCAGCGCCGGCAGAGCTGGTTGGGGAGCCGAGGCCAGCGTTGCCGGAGCGGAGACGACCGGCGGCGCTTCGGGGGCCTGGGTGATAGGCTGCGCGCGATGTTTTCGCACGAACAGGAAGATCGCTGCGACCAGAACTACCGCAGCCGCTGTGGCGAGAAGAGCCGTTGTGTAACGCTGCGGTGAACTCGCGGGTTGCTTGCGAGTGGAAGACGGAGATGTGGGTTGGGGAGCGCGTGCAGGAGGCTTTGCGGCAGAAGCGGCGACTGGGGCCTGCGGCGGCGGAAGCGGCGGTGCTGGCGGAACTGCTACTGACAAGGGCTTTACGTTTGCTGCGGACGCAGGAGCGGGAGCGTTGCTCGTCCCAGTCAGTGAGGGTTCAGGCGAACTTGCTGCCGGAGTGTGGTAGGTGACGGTGGCGCTGTCGCTTTCGGGCGAATCGGCGGGATTTGTCTGGCCTACGTCGAGCAGACCCAGGCGATGCAGAAGGCCATTGGCGACGGACAGGACTTCTCCATCTTTCGAGTATTTCTCCGCCACGGATCGCACCCGCTCCCCCAATGCCTGCTTCGACGCCGCATCCGTGGCGCCGTCGATTTCACTCTCCATACGTCGCAAATCTTCCAGATCGCGGCGACGCGTTTGGCGGCGCTGGGCTTGAAGGTCCCGCTGCACCGTTTCCTGAATCTGAATCAGCCGAGGCTCCCGCGGATAAACTGACAATCCGTCTTCAATGCGGGATAAGGCCGCGGCCAGATCGGCGGAGGTCTGCAGCTTGCGCGCCTGCGAAACACATTCCTCGACGAAAGTCTCCCGCTTCTGGTCGAGGATCAGGGTTCGAATGGTCTTGGCCATCGGATGCCCTGGATTCAACTCGAGAGCTTCCCGCGCCAGCTTCTCGGCTTCCCGCCAGTCGCTTTCCACCATGGAGTGGGCCTGTTCGACCAGGGCATTGGCCAGAACGGCGCGGGCCAGAGAATTGTTTTCATCCAGCTCATAGGCTTCGCGCAGCAATTTGATTCCGTCAGACTTGTGGTGTGCGAACAAATCCTGGCCTTCGGTCATCAGGCGGTGGGCTTCGGTCTTGCGCTTCACCCCATCCTGGGCAAGCTTTTCGAGTTCTGTCAGTTCCGCATCGTTGGGGAACTCTGCGGCTGCGCTTTGCAACAGGTCCAAGGCGCGAGCGTAGTCGCTGGAATGTAAACAGATATCGACCTGTTCAACCAGCCGAGTTTTGGATTCGATCCGAACCTGCTGATCGCGTCGCTTCTGCAGACGTTCCACTTCAAACGTCAATCCCGGATACTGGCTGTAGATGGTGCGCAGAATCTCCCAGTCATTTAGCGCATCGCCGTACGCTCCTTGCTCTTCGTGAAGGTGTGCCCGGGCGACGATGGAGTTGACCAGATCGCGTTTGTCCTGCACCAAGCGCAAGGCGCGTTCAAAATGCGATTCTCCGGGATGCAGATCGAGCGCCTCGCGCAGAATGTTCACGCGCTTGTCGAGGTCCGGTTCGGCCTCTACCTGGCGATCGACTGAGGCGACGAAGGCGGAGAGTTCTTGGCGCTGTTGTTCCTCGATGTCGTACTTGAGAGCCTGGAAGATCGCATTGTTCGGATACTTGGCCAGATATGCCTGGCATGCATCCATGGCCTTGCGGAAGTTGTGCTCGGTAAGGCTGCGCCGAGCCTCGGCATAGGCGGTATTCATCGCATCGTGTTCGGAGCGCACTTCGTTGTAGAAGCTTTGGTACGTGGCCCCGCTCTCTCGATTGATGGAGTCCGGAGCGCGCCGATCGAGATCCAGAACCACTCCCAGTTTGGCGAGGGCGTTGCTTACGTCGCCTTTGTGCCAGGCCTCCATGGCGGCACGATGGAGCAACTCTTTCTCCTGGCGGAGTTTCTTGTATTCCTGTTCCTGACGGTCGACCTCCGCCAGCAATTGCAGCGCGCGGGCTTCCTGAGGGCGGAGTTGCAGCACATTCTGCAAAGCCTCGCGGGCATGCGCATAGGCGTGATTGTCAATGTGCTGCCGGGCCAGGCGATACCAGTTGTCGATCTGGCGTTCGCTGCGCCGGTTTTCGATTCGGCTCTTCAGAGTCAGCGCGGCGGCATTGTCGGGTTCGATCTGCAGAGCTTCCTGCAGTTTCTGCAGAGCGAGCGGGTCTTCCTCTTCCTCAAACCGCGCCCGGGCGGCATCGAGCAACTGAGAGAGCGTTTTTCGCCGGACTGCGCCGTCGAGCCGGCGGCGAAGCGAGCCTATGGCCTCATCCATATGGCCTTCGGCTTCCAGTTCGCCCAGGATTTCTCCGGCAAACTGAAAATCGCCTTCCTCTAGGGCTTTTGTGGCGCGCTGCAGTCGTGGACGCGTGCGCTCCGGATCGAAAATCTCGATGGGCTCGTTGCGCAATGCTTTGTTAAGCGTGTCTCCGAAATCTCGCGCGCTCGCGAAACGATGCCAGGATTGCTTGGCCATCGCTTTGTGCAGTACGCGACTGACGGGCTGGCTTACTGTGGAGTTCAGTTCTGCCGCCAGAGGCGGGATATGACGGAGAATTGCGTCGACCACCTCATCCGCGCGAGCGCGCTGAAACGGGTTCCGGCCGGTCATGGCTTCGTAGCAGACAACGCTGAGGGAAAAAATATCGGAGGCCGGCGACAGCGCTTTCAGTTCGATCTGCTCGGGAGACATATAGAGCAGCGTCCCTTTTTGCGCGCGCGTGGTATGGGCGTCGGCCATGTGAGCGACGCCGAAGTCGATAATCTTCACCGAGTCGTCTTCCATCACGAAAATGTTGCTTGGCTTTAAATCGCGGTGGACCAAGCCGCGTTCGTGTGCCGCCTGAAGACCGCGGCAGGCCTGAGAAATAATGTCGATGGTGCGCTCGACCGTGAGACGATGGCTGGCCTTGCGGAT
>PMSQ01000172.1:0-28480 GCA_003168355.1 Acidobacteriaceae bacterium
CGAATGAGAACAAGGCGACTGCAAACAAGGAGGCTAGCGAGAACAAGGAGACTGCGAGCAAAGCCGCCGCAACTCGCACAAACGAAGACAAGGCAGCAAAGCCTACTGCGGCTCATGCGTCCACTAAGTCTAACAAGAAACCTGCGGCTCACGCGCAGCCCGCGCCTCGCCCTGCGACTGCAGCTCATGCGGAGCCTGCACCTCATCAACCGGCCGCACCGCGCGCTGAGGCAGCACCACGCGCGCAGAGTGCTCCGCATGCGGAGACTGCGGCTCATGCGCAGGCTCCTCCCCCCCGTCCTGCTGCGAAAGAAGCACCTAAGACCGAAGAACACCCTCGCCAGTAGCGAATTGACTGCGAGATTGCGCCTAGGCGGTTCCAGGCATAAGCAGTTCGATTAAACTCTTATATTGGTGCGGGTCCACTTTGTGGGCCCGCACCATTTCTTTTTCGGCTTTTACCCGATCGACGTGATGTTCTGCATCTGGAGACGACATCCGCCCGCCGTAATCGCCGGCGACACCCCAGGGCACTAATTCCGGCTAAGTCCTATTCTTCGCATTGAGCAGTTTTGACCATTAAGAAACCAGCGAGACGCCTATAACCAAGGCTGGCTTCCCCTTCAGTGTGGGGGTCCGGTGCCTGCAAAACTTCAGGATCGGACCACCGCGCTGGCATCCAGACGGGGGCTGTCACCTTCGAGGCAATGTTCAAACGTCGCCTCAGAGCTTGGCAAAGGAGTGAAACATGCTTGGAACTGTATTGATTGTGATTTTGGTTTTGGCACTTCTTGGAGCGCTACCACGATGGCCGCATAGTCGAGAATGGGGTTATTACCCCACTGGAGGAGTGGGATTCATCCTCTTCATCGTTGTCATTCTGCTAGTTCTCGGGCGCATTTGAGCATGTGCTACTACTCACCAGGCTTAAATATTTCTCAAGAACTCGGAATGGCCTTCTTCTGATGGACCCGAATTCGCAATTAGAGCCACTCTCTCAGGCGATAGCCGTGCTCGCGTCGACTCGCGCACAATCAGGGTGGGCGCCACGCGCACCACCGAGGGCTTCGTCGTCACCTTGCCTTCAATCCGATCCATGAGAAGCGTGGCTCCGCGCGCGCCAAGATTTGACGGAACGGCTTCCACGCCCGCTAGAATCCCAGACCTGTAGCAAAATAGATCAATGACCGGCGTAAGAATGGACAAATGGCTTTGGGCCGCCAGATTCTTCAAGACGCGAGCCTTGGCCGCACGCGCCTGTGAACTGGGCAGAATTCAATCCAACGGGCAGCCCGCCAAGGCCGCGCGGGAGGTCCGGATGGGAGATATGTTGCGCGTGACCAACGACGGCGGCGACTTTCAGGTGGAAGTCCTGCTGCTCAGCGACGTGCGCGGCCCGGCGCCAGTGGCACAAACCCTCTACCGCGAGACGGACGCCAGCCGCGAACTGCGGCTGAAGGTGGCTGCGGAGCGGAAGGCAATGAAACAGTTCGAAGAGTTACCCGCAGGCAGGCCATCCAAACGCGATCGCAGGAAAATCATCCAGTTCCGCGGGAGAGCATGACCACCCGCACGGTTTCTCTTTTTCTGAAAACTTATTCTGATAACTTGAGAACCGAGAACTGAGAACTGCTCTCTAATCCACGTGCTCTCCCACCTCGAACCCTTCTTCGGCCATCGGCAGCACATCGCGTTCGCCCGCCACCCAGACATAAATCGTCGGCAGCAGGAAGATGCTCATGATGAGGGCTGCGATCAGGCCTCCGACGATAACGATCGCGAATGGCCGCTGCGAATCGGAACCAATGGCGTGCGAAAGCGCGGCCGGCAACAGTCCCAGTGTCGCCACCAGCATCGTCATCATGATCGGCCGTAGCCTAAGCACCGCGCCCTCAACTGCCGCATCCTCGATTGCGTATCGCCGTGCCCGAAGCTGGTTGATGTATTCCAGCATGATNNTGCACCGACACGCCGAACAGCGCCAGGAATCCCACTCCGGAGGAAACGCTGAAATTGGTTCCGGTGAACCAAAGAGCAAGCAGGCCGCCAATGGGAGCAATCGCAATGTTGGCCATAATCAACATTGCCCATTTGAAGGATTTGAACATGGTGTAAAGGATGACGAAGATGATAAGGATGGTAATGGGAAGTACGATGAGCAGCCGCGCGTTGGCCCGCTTCTGGCTCGCGTATTCTCCTTCCCAATCGAGGCTGTAACCGGTCGGCAACTTGACCTGTTCGTTCACCTTCTTGATGGCCTCTTCCACCGTACTGCCGAGGTCGCGGCCGCGGACGCTGTACTTGATGGCAACATACCGTCGGTTGCCCTCGCGATAGACTTCCGAAGCGCCGTCCGTTTCGCTGATTTTGCAAAGCTGCGCCAGCGACACGCGTTCCCCAGCCGGCGATAGCAAACGAATATTCTCGATCGCTTCTTTCGTATCCCGGTATTGCGGTAGATAGCGCAGCGTGAGGTCGTACCGCGCCTCGCCCTTCAAGACCTGGGTGAGCGCGTTTCCGCCCACCGCGGTCTGCACTGCGTCCTCCACGTCGGAGACGTTGATCTGGTAGCGAGCCGCCGCTTCGCGATCCACTGTCACGTTCAGGTTGGGCTGGCCCAGCACGCGAAAAACCCCAAGATCTTCAACGCCCTTGATTTGCGACATGATCTTTACCACTTCATCGCTCTTTTCTTCGAGAACTTTCAAATCGTCGCCGTAAATCTTCGTGGCCAGTGCGCCTTTCACTCCGCTCACGGCCTCTTCCATGTTGTCTTCGATAGGCTGAGAAAATCCCCAGAGGACACCGGGAATTTTGTCGAGTTCGCGATTCATAGCGGCGATCAATTCATCCTTATTCTGATGAAAGACAGGCCGCCACTCTTCTTTCGGCTTCAGGTCCACGAAGTACTCAGTGTTAAAGAAACCGGTGTTGTCCGTTCCGTCATCTGGACGGCCCACCTGGCTGGTGCATTGCGGCACTTCAGGAAAAGAGCATAGTACGATTCGCGCCTGGTTCGCGACCCGGATACCTTCGTCCGGCCCGGTGCTGGGCGCGAGCGTTCCCCGTACCCAGAGCGCACCCTCATCGAGGTGAGGCAGAAATTCGGAACCGATGGCGCCGCTGAACGCGAGGTAACCCCCAAAGGCCGTCAGCAGCACGCACACACCGACGGTGATCGCGCGTCGGCGAATCGCCCAGTTGAGAGCGTCGCGATATCGTTCAATCACATAGGTCATCACCGGGTTATGCCATTCGCCGGCCCCCTGCGCGAACGCGAAACTCGCCAGCACCGGTGCGACAATGATCGAGAAGAGTAATGCCCCCAACAGCGCGAAGGCCACGGTCCAAGCCATCGGATGAAACAGCCTGCCTTCAACGCGCTGCAGCGTAAAAATCGGCAGGAAAGCGGTAATCGTAATGACTATGGCATAGAACACCGGGCGCTGTACTTCATGCGACGCAAAACTGATGGTTTCGTTGGAGCTCTTGGTCCCGTCGGAATGGCTTAAATGGCGCACAATGTTTTCGATCAACACGATGGCGCCTTCCACAACCACGCCGAAGTCCAATGCGCCAAGGGACAGCAGGTTGGCGGGAATGTGACTCAAGTTCAGACAAATGGACGCAAACAGGAGGGCAAACGGAATGGTTAGGGCAACGATGATGGCGCCTCGGACATTCCCCAGAAATAGAAGCAGAACGATCAATACCAGGACCATGCCTTCGGTGAGGTTGTGAAGGACCGTGTGGGACGTGTAGTGAACCAGATCACGGCGATCGAGGAAAGGGACGATCTTAACTCCCGGGGGCAAGATGTGGTTATTGAGTTCTTCCACTTTTTGATGGATGCCCTCGAGCGCTGTCTCGGCGGTTGCGCCCTTCCGTAAAAGCACGATGCCTGACACGACATCGTCATTATCGATAATCTTTCCGTCCTCGCGGTGAATGGCTCTGGCGAACTGGCCAAGCCGGATCTTTGGACCCTGCGAAACCACGGCAATGTCCTTCACTCGGATCGGCGTACCGTTCTTGGTGATGATGACCGTCCGTTCGATGTCCTGTACGCGGTTGACCAATCCCACGGAGCGCACGTTAATCTGCTGCAGACCTTCCTGTATGAAACTTCCGCCTGCGTTCACGTTATTGTTGGTGAGTTGCTGCTCGACCTGGGCCAGGCTCAGTCCGTAAGCCACCAGTTTGTTTGGGTCCACACGAACCTGGTATTCGCGGGTGGGGCCGCCGAAGCTGGAAACGTCAACAATATCCGGCACCGCTTTGAAATTCTTTTCGACGACCCAGTCTTCAATGGACTTCAGTTCCATCGGGTCATATGCCGGATTGGTGCTGTGCAGCGTGAAGAAATAAATCTGGCCAACCGGGCTCCAGTCCGTGCCCATTTGCGGATTGACGCCCGGCGGTAGGGTGACCTGGCTCAGCCGTTCGAGAACCCGCTCCCGGTTCCAGTCGTTGTCCGATTCGTCGTCGAAAATCAGTTTCAGGTCCGAGAGCCCGAACAGCGAGAAGGAACGAAGATGCACCACATGCGGAATCCCATTCATCACGACCTCGAGTGGAATCGTGATCTGCTGTTCGATCTGTTCCGCCGAAATCCCCGGCCATTGTGTAATGACCTCGACGTAGTTGTCGGCGACGTCGGGATACGCTTCAATGGGCAGCCGCTCAAACGAAACCACGCCACCGGCGAAAAGCATCAGCGCCAGACCCAAAACCAGCAGCCGGTTGCTCAGAGCGAAATCGACGACGCGACGAATCATTTATTGCTCCACCGTGTTCTGCAGCGCCAGGGCATTCGACACCACTTGATCCCCGGCCTTCAGTCCGGAAACAATTTCCTGCAGGTTGCCGGGAAGCATGTTTCCCGTCACCACTTCCAGCCGTTTGAAATGCCCCGCGCTCACCGGCGTGTACACCCACTCGCGATCGTGCAAATGCAGAATGGCGGTTGCGGGAACCGCCGCCCGCGCTTCCGGCTGCTTGCCGTAGAAAGTTGCAGTGACAAACATCCCGACCCGCATCAGTCCCGGATTCGGAACTTCAAGCCGGACTTTCGCGGTATGAAGAGTGGGGTCGAGCACCGGCAGGATGTTATCGATCCGTCCCTTGAAACCCCGGCCGGGATATGCGTTCAGATGGATATCCGCATACTCACCAATGTGTACGGCGTCGAGATCGTTCTCGTAAACATCGCAGACGATCCACACATAGGACAAATCAGAAATGGTGAAGGGATTTGGAGAACCCAATCCTTGCACGCCTGAGGAGTTCGTAACTTGCTGGTCGGTGATCACACCCGAAATCGGAGCCGTGATGTCGACGATCCCCGACGGATGATCCTTGTCGATGCCCAGCAGCCGCAACTGCTCGGTGGCAGCATTCAGATCAATCTTCGCATCCTTTTCTGCGGTTTCCGCCTGTTCCAGAGCGCTCTTCGCCACCGCGCCCTTATCGTAAAGAATCTGTTGTCGTTCGAGTTGTATCCGCGCCAGCCGCTCATCGTTCTCCGCTTTCAAGTAAGTTTGGTAAGCTCCCGAAACGTCATTGCTCCGCACTTTCAGCAGCAACTGGCCTTTCGTCACCACATCGCCCAACCTGGCCTTAATCTCCACCACTCGTCCCGCGGCCAGCGAGATCACTGGCACGGCGCGGTTGATATCCGGCTGAACCACTCCCGTGACGTTCAAAGCCGGCGCCTCCTTATGCTCAACCGCCGTCACCAGCGGAAACTGGTCAGGATGGTCCACCTTGAAGTTGTTTGCATCCAGATCGGCCTGGACCGTCGCCGGCGGCGGAGCCTCCGCCTTCGGATCCGCCTTACCTTCATTGCATCCGGTAAGGAAAGAAGCCAGAGCCAAACCCAGTGCGGCTCCGGCAAAACATTTGAAACATCGGCTTTTCATTGAATCACCTCGCGCCCTACGGCCTGGTTCAGTTGCGCCGCCGCCGTCAAGTACGAACCCACAAGATTCACGTAGCTCAGTTGCACGCTGCGGTAGTCGCTCTCGGCGCTGAGAAAATCCAGCAGCGAAGCTCCACCATGCTGATAAGAAAATAAAATCGTGTCCCGCACCCGCACCGCCTGCGCCAGATATTTCTGCCGGTAGGGCCGCAGCAGCGTCAGGTTGCTGGTCAACGTGGCGAAAGCCGAATCCACGTCGCTGAACACCTGCGCCTGCGCCGCATCCCGCAGCCGTTCATTGCGCGTGATGTCGATCTTGGCGCGCAGCTTCTCTCCCTGGTTGCGGTCAAAGATCCGTAGCGGAAAATCCACGCCCACGCCAAAATAAAAATCGATCGGAGGATTGCGGCCCACGTCGAAGCTGACCGTCGGATCGGTCGATCCGTTCGCCTCGGCCAGTTTGTAGTCCGTCTGCGCCTTGTCCACGGACTGTATCGCCGCCTTCAAGTCTGGACGATGATCCAGCGCGTCTTGCCGGTATGCATCCAGAGCCTCGATCTGATCGTTGAAATCGAACACTCCCACCAGATCGAACTTCTCGATCGGAGTGCGGTCGTTCAACAGCATCAGCATCTGGATCTTCGCCGTCCGCAAATTCACTTCCGCCGTCTGCACATCGGATTCATACTGCACTCGCTGCAGCTCCAGCCGGTCCAGATCGATCTGTGCAATGTCTCCCGCCTCGAAGCGGTCGCGGCTGATCTTCAGCACGTGGTCGTAGTACTCCAGATTCTCTCTTGAAACCTGCAGCACCGCCTTGGCCTGCAGCGTCTGCACAAACGCGCTGCGCAGATTGAACAGAAGTCCTCTTTCCAGATCATCCTGCTGCGAAATCCCGATGGCCGTTTCCTTCTTCGCGCTCTCCGTGCGCAACCCGCGCTTGTGCGCCCGTTCGAACAGGTAACTCACCGTCGCCGAAGGCAGCAAGTAGGCAAACGGTCCGTGAGGCTGCCCCGCCGTAAACGGAGCGATCTGGTCGGAGAACAGCGCCAACTGCGGATTCGGCCGCAGATGCGCCGTAATCTCCTCCGCCCGCAATTCATTGATATTCAACTTCCCCGCCAGCAGCGTTGGATTATTCAGCTCCAATCGGTCTTTCACCTGTTCCCACGTCCAGGCCTGCGGCGGCGACTGCGGCGGCGGATGCGCAGTCTGCGGCATCACCTGCGCCGCGGCCAGGCCCGCAGCCCACGGCACCGTAATTAAGAACCACCAGAATGTTCTAAACATTCAAAACTCCGTGCAATCTTTCTCGGACCGCCTCCGGCTTCAGCACCCTGCCACGAGCGGAGCCCAAAGAGCCTGCCCGAACAAAACCCAAAGGGCCTGCCCTGAGCGAAGCCGAAGGGATGCCGCCGCATGGCCACCAAATCCAGAGCGCCTCCAGGCGCCGGGGCTTCAAGGGTTGAGTCGTGCAGCAGAGACTCAAGTGCCTTGTTATGTTTTTAGATCGCCGTGTGAAACGCATCTCTTAACGAGTATCCGATTCCCACCGTAAGGATTTCCTAAGAGATGAGGATGCTCGCTGCGGATTTCTTATTGCCTCCGATCAGCGATTCGGCAAACGACCACTCTGTTAAGGATGCTCGTGAACTACCCGAGGAGGGAACAAGGCGGCGCCCGGCCAGCGTGGAAAGAGCCCGGCCTCGCCAGCGGCGACAAACATGCAACAGAAACTTCAAGCCGTCCAACTTCCGGAGCAACCAGCCACATCGCACTCGCCACCACGGCCGGAGGCCCTTGCAGACGGTTTACCCAAGCCGAATTCTTTTCGCTTCCCGTCTGCCGTACCGTGCGCTTGCCGGTAGCCGACTCTTCCATCTCGGCCCGCATGGCATGCAGATCGTCCGTAGCCGAAATCACAGGAAACAGCAACACCAGTCCGCATCCCAGGGCCACCAAACACTGCAGCGAACTCACCCTGCGCGCCGGTCGCAAATCCGTGTCCCGCCGCCACAGCCAGTAAGCCGGCAGCGCCATCAGCACCCACACAAGATTGAGCAGCAGTTCCATCTCAGTTTCTGGTTTTCAGTTTCTAGTTTCCGGTTTAGCGGAAACATTCGCTCACAAGACGCAAAACAAACTCGTGCAGCTAGTTTTTCAGAAACCTCAAACTCAAGTCAACATGACCACGGTACCGGTAGTGTCTGAAATGTGCGTTGAAAGAATAACAGCGAACGCTTGCTAATCACAAAGCCTCGCATTATCGTGTGGGCATGGCATCGAATCGAAGCGAACTGGCTACTCTCAAAAATCTGCTTTCACAAGCCGATCACATCCTCGAAACATCTCCCGCCTTACCGCAAAATCGAACGGCAGCATGCCGCGAATTGCTCACGTCCGCGATAGCCCTTACGGATGACCTGCTCAAACAGACCAAACTACCTGCCGCCGCTATTCTAGGGCGGAAAGGCGGCTCTGTGATTGCGAAGCGCGGCTCCGACTACTTCCGCAAGCTCGCCGCCAAACGTAAGACCCACGGCGGCGGTAGACCCCGCAAGGAATCCGACTAACTTCCCTGTACAATTGGTCTCTGAAAACGAAAAACCCGGCGCGGTGGCCGGGGCGTTTCGATGAGACCTAGACACCCTCATCGTAGCCCTCATCGCGCACTGGCGTAAGTGTGCGCGATGGATAATTCTGAAAAACGATCTCCGAATCTCTCCCTTTCTGTATTTCGCGTACCGCGCTACAAGTATTTCCCCACGCAAGAAATGAAGCGGGAGGGACCACGACAGTGGGAGCGTTTGCGAATTTTGCAGGCGTGCGAACGCCTTGAAATTCCCCCGAAACTCTGGCCGAAGATGGCGTTCCCTCAGTTACCGCGCCAACGGCTCAGGATGTTTATCCCCAATAGGCCGGAGAAGTTCAACCTTCCGCCTTTTGAGCCGCTTGTACAGAGTATCGCCGAATGGAGAAAGCTAACTCATGCTGCTTTCGACAAAACGCTCGATGAATATGCTGCGAAATTCCAGGCGCAGTTTCAGGAGGCACTGAGGCAAGGCATCTATACCAAAATTCCGCAGGCGCGGGATACCACTCCCGCTGATCTTCGCTATGAATGGGCAGCACGCAGACTCTGTTATCGAACTCCCTACAAGGAGCTGGAAAATGAAGGTTATACAGCCGAGCGGATTAAGCAATCCGTTCTCCAAACACTCAAAAATGCAGGCCTAGGGAAAAGGGAAATAACAGCAAACGCTCTTAGCTCACTTTTTGAAAGATAAGGGCATTCGGAAGATAAGGGCGATCCCTCTTATCTCACGAAACGGAAAACAACAGCGCTCTCCTGATACGTCCCTTGCCTTTCAAGGCAATTGCCTCCACGCTGTAGCCGTGCCCCTGTAGATCACAATTCGCGGACCACCACAGAAAGGGAAAGGGGAGCAGACTGTCTGCTCCCCCTTTTGTGTCTTGATCGTACATGCGGACGTGGCGAAACCAGCAAACGCGGCGGACTCTAAATCCGCTAATCCGGCAAGGGTTTTGCGGGTGCAAATCCCGCCGTCCGTACCATTAAATTTAGTCTCTACTAGCCGAAAAATCAACCGTTTTTCCCTTGACAAACAGCGAGCGCTCGCTGTACATTATCCCCATGCTGAACCACACCAAATCCGCTCCCACGATGACCTGCGAGTCTTGCTCTGCGGCCTGCCAGCGTTTCGGCAAACATCGGAACGGCTTGCTCCGTTTCCGTTGCCCCGTCTGCAAAAAGACCTATACCGAAGCGCACGAGCGCACCTTGGGAACGATGTACGTCCCTCAGGATCGCGCCGTTCTCGCGCTGCGTTTACTCTTGGAAGGAAACTCGATTCGGAGCACGGAGAGAATTACGGGAATGGACCGCAATACAATCATGCGGCTGCTTCTGCTGGCCGGAGAGCGCTGCGAGAAAGTGATGGATGAAAGAATGCGGAATCTTACCTGCAAGTATTTACAGGTAGATGAAATCTGGACCTATGTCGGAAAGAAACGGCGCAACGTGCGGAGCGGAGATTCGCCCGAATTAGGCGACCAGTGGGTTTATGTGGCGATTGATGCGGAAACAAAATTGGTCCCTTCGTTTCGGATCGGCAAGCGCGTGCGTCCCGATACCTGGGCTTTCCTGTGGGACTTGAATCAGCGCATCACAAACCGCGTGCAGCTCACCACTGACGGCCTCAATCACTACACCGTGACCGTTCCTGAGTGTTTCGGGACGGACGTAGACTTCGCGCAGCTTACGAAGATGTTTGGCGATTTCGGGCAGTTTGATTCTCCCGATGCGAGGTACTCCCCACCACGCATCTCGGGGGTTATATCCAAGGTCCGACAAGGCGACCCTGATCCTAAGCACATTTCGACTAGCTTTGTGGAGCGCCAGAATTTAACGATGCGGATGCAGATGCGGCGATTCACGCGGCTTACCAACGCTTTCAGCAAGAAGCTGTCGCACCTGAAAGCTGCCGTCGCCCTGCACTTCGCTTACTACAATTTCTGCCGCATGCATTCGAGCCTTCGCGTTACCCCTGCGATGGAAGCCGGACTTGCCGATTACGTCTGGACTATTGCAGAGTTGATTTCCCTGTCTTGATTTGCTCACCGCTTGCCCTAAAATACGAACAGGCTCCGACCGTAAATCGGAGCCTGTCGAACTTGTGGCGTGGCGTGCGCCTATCTCTCTCAGATAGGAGTTTCGCGCACCCATGCCCAAGAGTCAACGCTTAATTTGCGGAAGACAGGAGTGTGCATGGCGGAGCCACCACCACAAGAAGAGCCAATCAAAATCCTGGCATTTGCGCGGCTTTGTCTTAATGAAGCCCTTAGAACATCAGCAGACAAGGCAGACTGGATGGTACTTATCTTCGGCGCTATTGTTGGCCCTATCGCTTTGCTTGTCCCGCAGTGGGAAACGTCAGTGACCCACTTGCTTTTTATTGCCCCGATATCCGCGCTAGCTAGTGTGATTATCTTTCGAGTCTTCCTCTCTCCGCTTCTGGTCTATCGCAAACTCGAAGCAGTATCCCGCGACACGGAAAGCCACTTGCGTGAAGCAATTACAACCCACGAACAGACCATTAACGAACGAGATCAAGAGATCCACGCATTACTAGATAAATCAAAGCGCACACCCGCAGAGCAGCATGATTACGATACAGCGAAGGAGTGCTTGCGAATACTCGGCCAGACCGGCATAGACGCACTTCGCTTCTTAAGAAAGCGTGGCACTTTAAGTTTTAACTCCAGTGGTGGATGTACTGCGGAACTTCCTGCTGAACTAAAGCTGCAAAATGCCCTTTGGGCCTATCGGCATTGCGCCTCTGAGGGCGTGGTGGTCTGCAACAGTAATCTCGGCGCTACCGCATCCACTTATTCGATATCTCCTAAGATGGAAACGATCTTAGAAGAGCTTCTTTTTCAGGACAAAGGATTGAGTGGCCTTGCCGATGTACGGCGCAAATAGAGTTCAACGCACATTTCAGACACTACCACGGTACCAGCGGCGAATCGCCATCAAGAACTGGAAGCCGGAAACTGGAAACTGGAAACTGCCCCTACGGTCCCACTACCACCTGCAGCGCCGCCGGCGTCTTCATCTCCTGCTTATAGATTGCGTTCCGCTTCGCGATCTCGCCTACCACATTGACGTACACCACGTAGCCCCCATGCGGCAGCGTCTCACCAAACGGCAATGCCATTCCAATCGTTCCCTTCTTCAGCGGAAAGCGCTGATACCCGATCTCCGTGGCCCGCCCGTTCTCCGCCACCGCCTTCACGTCAAAGGTCAAGTCCATGTCGTCCGCCGTTGTGTTCGACACTTCCACGCTGCCATCGATCCGGTTCGCCGTCACGTGCGCCGGAACCTTCCATGCCACCGTAATCGCCTCCACCACCTTGATGGTGAATCCCTTTTGCACGGCCTGCTGCGGTTTGCCGCCGTCCTTCACCGACAATACAAACTGAAACTCGCCGGCTCGCTGCGCCGCTCCGCGCAGCACTCCGTTTTCGTCCAGCGTGATTCCCGGCGGCAGCGCCCCACTCTCCACCCGCCAGTGCAGCACCGGCACGTAGTTTCCCCGCCCCTGAAGCATCACCTGATACGGCCCCTGCGGATACGTCCCCGGCAACTCAGTCGGCTCAATCACCAACCCACCACCGTCTTTATCCGGCGCAGCCTGCTCCGTCGCAGTCTGGTCCGTCGCAGCCGGCGCCGAATTCGTCCGCGCCTCTGCCGCCTGCCCCGCCGCGCTAATCCCCATCATCAGCCCGGCCATCAGCAGCGCGCAACCCATGAACCTTGTCATCTCGAAATCCCCTAACCCTGTCATCCTGAGCGGAGGTTGTGCTCCGCGAAAGCGGAGCGCAACCGCAGTCGAAGGATCTCTACAACCTGCCGGGTACTGTCACCGCAAGCACTCCCCGACTTGCTTCCCTTCCCCATGCTACTGGAATTCTCCATCCCGACCGCACAATTCCACTGCACCAAGGTTCCCCCGCGCGGGCTAGCGACGATGTGCGAAAAACGATGTGCGGAATAGGATGCAGAAACCCGGCGGCAGGAAGCCGCGAGCTCTCCCATCCTGGAATGTAAAGATATGTAACAACTTGCGCCATTAATCAAAGTTTTTCTTGAAACCTCCCGCTACTTATTCCCATGGTTCGGGTTCACTACAACGGAATTAGTCTGTGCTAACCTCGAAACCAAGAACTGCAACTAAGAATGGCCAGCTCCACGAGTCTTTCCCCGGAGGAATTTATGTCAGTCCGTAATGGAATCGTCCTGCTCCTCGCCCTTTCTACACTTTCACTTCTAGTCGGTTGCGGCAGCAGTTCTCCTACCGCCGTAGCACCTCCCAGCGGTGGCTTCAGCGCCAGCAACCTGAATGGCACATACGTTTTCTCCGTCTCGGGAACCGATGTTAACGGGGATCCTTATGCGATCGTTGGAACCCTCACCGCCAATGGGAGCGGCGGAATTACAAGCGGAACGATTGACCTCAATGATCCCGACTCCACTCTTAGTACCCAGCTAGTGGCCGATTCGCCGATCAGCAGCAGCAGCACCTATAAGGTAGGAGTTGACGGACGGGGCCAGGCCACACTCGGCACTTCCACTCCGTTCGGCACCATCACACTTGACTTCGTCCTGACCTCCAGCTCTGGCGGACTCGTCACCGAATTCGACGGCAATGGCAGCGGCAGCGGCACTCTTGACGTGCAGACCGCCGGCGTTACGCCCACCGGAACCTACGCCTTCAGTTTTTCCGGACTGAACCTCCAAACGGACAGTTCGTTCGCGTCGGTCGGAAATTTCACCCTCGGCTCTGGCGGAGCCATTACCGGCCTCGAAGATTTCAACTCCGGCGGTATTGCGTACGCCAACCAGGCACTTGGGGGCCAGCTAGTCCTCGGACCATCCACTTCGCCATCGACAGTGTTGAGCACTTCGTCGTTCACCGATTACACGTACGACGTCTATGCCATTGATGCCACCCATCTGAAGTTTATCGAGATGGACTCGCTCGGAACACTTTCCGGGGACGCGTACTCCCAGACGAGCCCCGCGATATCCGGAACACTCGCCTTCACGCTGGCGGGCCTAATCCCTTCGAGCGACGACGAGCCTTTTGCGGCGGGCGGCTTCATCGTGACTGACGGCAACGGCAATATCACCAATGCTTCCACTGAGGACGTCAACGAGGGTGGAGTAACGGTCTCTTCCCCTACGTCGCCGATAAACTTCTCCGCTACCTACGCCTCCGCTGGTTCCGGCCGATTCACTCTAAACAACTTCTCCGGCTTTATTCCCAGCACGGCAGGAGAGACAGTGTATGCCGCCTATCCTTCTAGCGGAGGCTTGCTCCTGCTGGAGATCGACGACCTCGGCATCTCGAGCGGTGCCGGATACCCGCAGTCCTCGCCCCTGCCCACCTTCGCCTCAGCACAAGGCTATGGGCTAAACCTTACGGGTACCTACCTTGGGGCGAATACTGGCGGGCAAGAAGAAGAAGTGGACGACATCGCAGAGTTTACCGCCGCCACGGGCGGAACCTTGACCGGGATAATTGACGAAAACTATGATCCCGACGCCACCAACGGCAGCCAATTTTATGACTTGGCGCTCAGCGACGGTGCCTACACCGGCCCGGACTCCAGCGGTCGCTACGCCCTTTCGGCCGATGCTGGGACCAGTAGCAAGAGCACTTTGAACGGCGGCTTTGGCCTCACTTTCTACAGCGTGGATGGCACGACCTTCCCGTTCATAGAATCGGACTCCGGCCAAGTCGCGACCGGGGTGCTCATACAACAGAGTTCCACCTCGGACTCTGCGGCAATAGCCAAGTCGCACATGTTTGTTCCGCGACCGCTCATAAGGCCGCACGCAGATCGGCAGAAGAAGAAATAGATCGCCGACCATTGCTCAAACCATTTAGGCGCGGCTTTCCCAAGCCGCGCCTTTTTTGCGAGTGGTGCAGTTTGATTGTTCATTCCGAACAAGCTTTCTTTGCGCCGTGAGGAATCTGAGCGTCTCCCGCACAAATGCCCACGCAAATCTGAGGCACTCCTAATCCCGACGTTTCCCATTCCGACTCCCTCCCCACTTGCCCCGCTCCTTCATGACCTTAGTTACCTTTAATCAATGCCCCCTCTCAAGCACAATCACTCAGGTCTGTGTCAGTGCGGGAGACGAAAGAGTGCTTCGCCAACGCTTTCTGTGTGCTTTCATGCTCGTCATCATCAGCGCCTCGCTGGCGGCGGCGCGAGACATCGCCTTGGTTGCCAACAAAGCCAATGCGGTGGGCGCCATCACCGTCTCCGATCTGGTCAAGGTCTGCAAGGCCCAGACAAATCGCTGGCCCGACGGCAAGCCCGTTACCTTCGTCATGCGCTCCCCGTCTGCCCCCGAAATGAAGATGGTCCTCGAAAAGGTCTACGGCATGTCCGAGAGTGAGGTCAGCAGTCTCATCGTTACCTCCAATCATGGACGCCCCACGCATCCCGCCATCCTCATCGCTACTTCCGACGAAGAACTCGTGAATCGAGTGGCATCCACCCCCGGTGCCGTTGGCGTGGTCGATGTGTATTCCATCAACAGCAGTGTCGCCGTCGTCAAAATCGGCGGCAAACTCCCCCTCGAGCCCGGCTACCTGTTGCACGGCAACTAGAAAGTGGCCAGCGATCAGTGATCGGTGGTCAGTAAAACCTTGGTTTAACTGGCAACTAGCGACTGGCGACTGACTTTATGGCAGCTCCGGGCAAGAAATTCGACCGCAGTAAACCCGGGCCGTTCCCCGCGGCGTACGTGCGCCGTTTCCCGCGCTTTGCTATCGACGTCCGCCTGCAGGTCCGCATGTTCCAGGACGGCGACTTCCGCAGTTGCTGGGGACGCTCCACCGAGCTCGGCCAGGACGGCATCGGCGCCACCCTCACCGGCGAGCTGGAGACCGGCGAAATCGTTTCTCTCGATATCCCTCTGCCCCTCACTCCTTATCCCATAAAGATCCGGGCCATTGTGCGCTACCGCCAGGGTCTGCGCTACGGCTTTGAGTTCCTCACCCTCAGCGACCCCCAGCGCGACATTCTCCGCCGCGTCTGCGAGGTCCTCGCCACCACTAAATCAGGCGATTGAGCCATCGGGTCATTTCGCGATCGTCAAGCGCGTGCATTTCGATTTTCAATCCCAAGATGGCCTGATCGCCCGATCACTCAATTTTTCAATTACCTCAGTAACTTTCGAGTAAACGTTCCCCGCTTTACGATTGCCTCTAGTATTGGGCTTTGAGGGGGAGCCTGTCAGATGGGTGGTCGTGTCACCCGGTCCGCGCAGTCCCAAGAACTTGTGCGCGCTCGCAACTTGCGCCAGGCGCTCGAAGGCGGAGCCTCACCCGCGTTCGTTCCACCCGACGCCTCGAACCCCGTCGCGCAGCCCTCTGCCCTCTCTTGGAATCTCCTGGGCCCGCTCACCGAGGGCCCGCTCGCCGAGGAAGTGACTTCCCAGGTAACGACTTCCGCATCCGCGAATTCCGAAGGCACCGCTGTCCTCGACATCCGCCGCCAGTATCTCGAACAACTCTTTCAAAGTTCCCCCGACGCTCTCATCGTGGTCGACCCCTCATTCCACGTGCAGTGCGTCAACCGTGAGTTCCAGCGCGTGTTCGGCTATTCCGCCTCCGAGATCCTGGGCCAGCCCGTCGACTCGCTGATCTTCCCTCCCGATCGCTGCGCCGAAGCCCAATGGATCGCCCAGTGCCTGCAGCGCGGCGAACTGCTCTCTCTCGAAACCCAACGCCGCTGCAAAGACGGCACCCTGGTCGACGTTTCCGCCTTCTCCGCGCCCCTGATCATCGACAGCCGGATCGTAGCTTTCTACGCTACCTATCGCGACATCTCCGAGCGCAAGCGCGCCGAAGCTCTCAATTCCGCTCTCTATCGCATCGCCGAGAAAGCCAGCGCCACTCACGACCTGCAGCAGTTCTTCGCCGCCATCCACGGCATCGTCGACGAACTCATGTGTGCCCGCAATTTCTCCATCGCCATTCACGATCCCGAATCCCAACTGCTCAGCTTTCCCTACTTCGTCGACGAGCAGGAGTCCGCTCCCGCTCCCGCAAAACCCGCCCGCGGTCTTATCGAATACGTCCTAAGCACGGGCGAGCCCCTGCTCTGTACTCCCGAACTCGCCGAACAAATGCAGCAGCGCGGCCAGGTCGAACTCGCCGGCCCGCCTGCCCTTCACTGGCTGGGCGTCCCGCTCAAAGTGAACCATCACATCTTCGGCGCGCTCGTCCTCAAGAGCTATTCCAAAAACACGCGCCTCCGCGATCGCGATAAGGAAGTCCTCACTCTGATCTCGCGGCAGTTGGCCGCCGCCATCGAGCACAAACGCAACGAGCAGACCCTGCGCCGCTCCGAAGTCCGCTATCGCTCCCTGGTCCAAACCGCTGTCTACGGAATCTATCGCTCCAGCCTCGAAGGCCAGTTTCTCGACGTCAACCCCGCCCTCATCGGAATGCTGGGATATAACTCCGCGCTCGAAGTGATGGCCCTCGATCCTCAAAAGGATGTATTCGTCGATCCCGGCGAACACGCCCGCCTGGTCGACGAGTTCCGCCGCACCGGGCGTATGGATGGTTTTGAAGTCCGCTGGAAGCGCAAGGACGGCGCCGCCATCACCGTCCGCATCAGTGGCCGCGCCGTCGCCAGTGAAGATGAGCCCTCCGACGTCCTCGAAGCCATTGCCGAAGACATCACCGAGCGCCGCGTCCTCGAAGACCAGTTCCGTCAAGCCCAGAAAATGGAAGCCGTCGGCCGCCTCGCCGGTGGCATCGCTCATGACTTCAACAATCTGCTCATGGTCATCAGCGGCTACACCGAGGTTTTGCTCGACCACCTCACTCCCGGCAATCCCCTGCACGCCAAAGCCGAAGCCATTCAGCAGGCCTCCGATCGCGCCACTACCCTCACCCGCCAACTTCTCGCGTTCAGCCGCAAGCAACACCTGGAACTCAAAGTCGTCGACGTCAACTCCATCGTGGAAGACATGGAACGTCTCCTGCGCCCGCTCATCGGCGAGAATGTCGAGCTCGTCACTCATCTCGCCTCCACCGTCGGCTGCACCCGCGCCGATGCCGGACAGCTCGAACAAGTCATCATGAATCTCGTGGTCAACGCCAAAGACGCCATGCCCAACGGCGGCAAAATCTCCATTCGCACCGCCAGCGTCGTCCTCGACGACTCCTACCGCCCCGAAAATACTTTCATCCAGCACGGTCCCTACGTCATGATCACCGTCAGCGATACTGGTCTAGGCATGGACCGCGAAACCCAGGCCCGCATCTTCGAGCCTTTCTTCACCACCAAGGAAAAAGGCAAAGGCACCGGCCTCGGGCTCTCCACCGTCTACGGCATCATCAAGCAAAGCGGCGGCTACGTCTTCGTGCAGAGCGAACTCGGCCGCGGCACCACCTTCACCATTTATTTCCCTCGCGTCGATGAACCCTCCGAGGCTCACGGCGCAACCCCCGTTTCTCTCGCAGCCGCTGGTGGATCGGAAACCATCCTGCTCGTCGAAGACGAAGAGTCCGTCCGTCAACTGGTTCGCGAGACCCTCGAATCCCGCGGCTATCACGTCCTCGAAGCCGAGAACGGTAACACCGGATTAGCCCTTGCCGCCAGCCACTCCGACACCATCCACCTCGTCATCACAGATGTCGTCATGCCCGGTCTCAGCGGTCACGAACTCGTCCAGCAACTCATCCCGGCCCGCCCCGGCATCAAAGTCCTCTATCTCTCCGGCTACGCCGAAGACGCCGTCGCCGGTAACGACCTCGCCGACGGCCCCAAAGCCTTCCTGCAAAAACCCTTCACCCTGCAAAGCCTCTCCCGCAAAGTCCGCGAAGTCCTCGGCCCGCCCAGCAACTAGCCGGTAGTGTCCTATTAGCGTGTTGCCGCTTGCAGGCGTAGAATGCTGGCCGTGCGTACTTGGCGGTTATCAGTCTACGGCACGGCGTTGCGAGGATTGTTAAGGGTACGAGGATTCCTTATTGCGGCATTTATCGGCCCCCGATTTGCAAAGATTGCCGTGGAATTCTTTACGGAGGCGGCGGTACTTGTTGCCGTTTTCCCGATTCTAGATACGATAATTGAAGCCAGGGGAACGGCTAGGATCACGAGACCTTTGGTGGCTTGGAGTGAGGGACTAGCCGCGTTCTTTCTGGTCTTGGCGGGTATAAAAGCATTGGCGACAGGGGAATAGGGCTTATGCTGCAAGTCACCATCGGAGTTCTTGCTCTATCAGCAATAGTCTTTGTCTTTGGGTTTATCTCTGCTCGAAATGGAGCACGATTGCGTATCGAAGCGAAAAGGAAAGCGGAGGAGCAACAAAGGCGCACCGCCGCTCAGTCGCAGAAACGCTCTGTGGATGATGCTACACGTCCCAATCAAGCTAACGACAAGAGTCCCATTTTTGATGCCCTCCGTGGTGGCGAGCAAAAAACCGTGTCTCGTTAGGTTAGAAGTTCCTGAATGCTCCACACATGATTGGTGACTCCGCTTTCCATTGCCGGAGTGCATCGGATCGTCTTGTGCGTCCGGCAGAAATTGTAGAAGGCAAAATGCAACGCGACAGCCGCTTTCAACGGGCCAGCGCTTTCCATTCCGGGACGGCGCTGGCCCTTTGCTTTCATAAGCATATAAATATATAGCATATTTGCTATGTTCCTGAAAAAATAAAGTGTTAGCCTAGATAGCATATTTGCGATATGGCTATGTCATGGCATTTGTACGATTTAACGAACGAGCGCGGCGACAGCCTGCTCCAAGAGTGGATTCAGCAGGAGAGGCTGTCCAAGCGAGACTTGGGCCAGCTCGCGCTAAAGCTAGACATGCTAACCCTAGTCGGCCCTGGACTTCCTCCGAAACTGCTTGCCGGGCCGATTCACAAACACATTTACAAACTGATCGTATGTTGAGACCGTTTCTTTGCAAGGGACCATTCGACATGGCCCGTGAATTTACTCTCTTGCTCGGAGCGATTGAGGCGAACGGGAAGTTAGATCACGAACCAGAAGAAGCAGAGAGCCTTCGTAAAATGCTGCTGGCAAACCCAACACGGAGACGCAAACATGAGCGCTATTAGTAATGCCCTTAGGACGGAGCTTCGTGACCAAGAGTATTCGGAAGGCTACGCAGAATCATTCCTCAACTCTTACGTTGCAACCCAAATCAAAGTCATTCGCGAACAGCGAGGGATGAAGCAAGCGGATTTGGCGCATGAGATGGGCACTACCCAGACAGCAATTTCGCGGATCGAGAACGTCAATTATTCTTCATGGAACATCAGAACTTTGAAGAAACTCGCACGGGCGTTTGGCGTTAGACTCAAAGTATCATTTGAAACTTACGGGACGTTGCCGGAGGAAGTTGAAGGGTTCGGCAGCGACACTTTGCAACGGGCCGCACGAGAGGAAGACCCTGGACTGCTTGAACGCATCGGCCCACAACGAGAAGCGGCAGGAGACGCGATGGCTGCTGCTGTAGGCATGGGAGCCGGTGCACCCAATCCTTGGTCGAACAATTTATTGAGAATGCCGCAGTCTTGGGATCAAGCTCCGATAATCCCACCGCCGGGAGGATTGAATGCAGGTCAAAGCAGTCTTAATCGCTAGACTTCTAGGCTTTGTTGAACTGGCAACACTGAACCCGGAAGGGAAAATCTTCTTCCCTAATATCATTTCCGGGATTGTCGAACGATTTGGTTTTCAGAAATATCCAACTGCGCCCGAACACTTTGACGAATCGAAAGGTATCGAATTCCATGACGGGCAGTGGGATGGCGTCAATGTTGCTAAGCTCATTATCTACAACAACGGGTTTTTAGTTGAGACTCAATCAGACACCGATGATTCCGAACGTATCTTGATAGCAAGCCTTCAATGGGCTAAGAAAGAATTTGGGATCACGTTTACCCCCGAAATGATCTATCGCAGGCGCTATCTTAACGATCTAGTATTCAGCACTGACGCGCCCATCCTTGATGGATTTGGACCGGTCAACAACTTGAGAACGGCTCTCTCAGACATGATGGAGGGTGTTATAGAAGAACGACTCAACTATGCTGGCATTCGTTTAGATGTAGATTTTGAGCGGTTTCAACGGCAGGTCGCAATGGCTCCTCTTACGATTCAAAGACGCAACGACTATGCGTTCTCTGACAATACGTACTTCTCAGAAGCGCCCCTCCCCACGGCACTCCACGTGATCCTCCTGGAACAATACGAGAAAGACATTATCGCCGCATTGGAAGCCGTGCCCAAACCTAAATAATCCAGCACTCTGTTAGGACACTACCCAACCCGTCGCATTCGTTGACGCGCCGATGCCGCGTCCGTAAGATGAAACGGACCCGCGACGGCTCTCTTTTTCCCAATGATCTCCAAACCATGATCGGCGAAACCATCTCGCACTACCTCATCCTCGAGAAACTTGGTGGCGGCGGCATGGGTGTCGTGTACAAAGCGGAAGACACGCGGCTGCATCGCTTTGTCGCTCTCAAATTCTTGCCCACAGAAGTTGCCCGTGATCCTCAGGCTCTGACCCGCTTTCAACGGGAAGCTCAGGCCGCGTCCGCTTTGAATCATCCCAATATTTGCACCATTTACGACATCGGGAACGAAGCTAGCCAGGCTTTCATCGCCATGGAGTTTCTCGATGGCGTGACGCTCAAGCATCGCATTGCAGGGCGTCCGCTCGAGAACGAAACGCTCGTGGCGTTGGCCATCGAGATCGCAGACGCTCTCGACGCGGCTCACGGCAAAGGCATCGTCCATCGCGATATCAAACCCGCGAATCTTTTCATCACCGAGCGCGGCCACGCCAAGATACTGGATTTCGGTCTTGCCAAACTCACGCCCGGCGCCAGTTCTTCGAGTCTGCTCGCGGTCGCGGCAACCCAGGCCGCCAGCATTGACGAGCAGCACCTCACCAGCCCCGGCGCGACGCTGGGCACGGTCGCCTACATGTCGCCGGAACAGGCGATGGGAAAAGAACTGGATGCCCGCACCGGCTTGTTTTCCTTCGGGGCTGTGCTCTATGAAATGGCAACCGGAACCATGCCATTTCGCGGCGACACCTCAGCCGCTGTCTTCAACGCCATTCTGGAGCGTCCACCCATCCCACCGGTTCGCCTCAACCCCGATATTTCGCCAAAGCTGGAAGACATCATCAACAAGGCCCTGGAGAAAGATCGCAACCTGCGCTACCAGCACGCCGCCGATATGCGCGCCGACCTGCAGCGGCTAAAACGCGATACCGAGTCGGGACGCAGCCCAGCCATAGCCGGCGCGATAACTTCTCCCTCCGGCTCAAACTCCATACCGGACGTATCCGCGCTTGGCCAATCTCCGCCCAGCCAATCTTCGTCGGGTCCGTCTTCGGCAAATGTCCCCGCTTCTCATAGCAGTGCTGCATCTTTGATCCAGGGCTCGTCGTCTGAGTCGGCGGCAAAGGTTCGAACCAGACCGATTGGCTTGGTTTTTCTGGCGGTGGCGCTGCTGGTCGCAATCTTAGTGGGCTTCTTCTTCCTGCACGGTCGAAATGCAGGCTCTACGGTGGGCAAACAGCACAAATCCGTGGCCGTGCTTTATTTCAACAATCTCTCTCAGGATCAGTCGCTCGATTGGCTGAACAACGGCCTCACCGACATGCTCACCACCAACCTGGCCCAGGTAAAAGGTCTAGACGTGCTCTCCACCGAGCGCGTGCTGAGCGCCGTGCAGCGCGCCAGCAAAGACGGCAAGTCTATGGATCCCGCTCAGGCGCAAAGTGCCGCGCGCGATGCCGGCGCCGACGCCTACATCACTGGCGCACTGCTGAAAATTGGTCCCACACAATTGCGCCTCGACGTGCGCGCGCAAGACACCGGCACCGGACAGATCTTGTTTTCCGACAAATTGGAAGGGCAGGACATCCAGAGCATCTTCGGTATGGTCGACCGCCTGACTGCGAGCCTCGCCGGCAGCTTCCTGCCGGCATCCGAGCAGCCGCAAAAAGCGCCCGAGATCGAACAGGCTTCCACTTCCAACGTGGAAGCTTATCGCCATTACCAGCTGGGCATCGACTATGGCCGTCGCTTTCTCACCGCTGACTCCGTTCGCGAATTGGAAGAGGCGGTTCGTTTGGATCCGCAGTTCGCGCTCGCCTATATGCGTCTTGCCAACCAGTACTTTCTTCTGGGCGACCAGCGGCGCCAGGCCGAAGTTTCGGCCAAGGTGGAGCAGTTGCAATCGCACCTGCCGCGTTATGAGCAAATGTCTTTGCAGATACTCCACGCCCAGCGGGCAAGAGATTACGAAGCTGCATTGGCCGCCCGCCAGGCGTTGATGTCGGAATTTCCCCGGTCTACCATGGACCGAGGCAACTTGGCGGACGAACTGGGTTCGTTCGGAAAAGGGCAACAGGCCCTCGATCTGCTCCAGCAGGGTCTCGCCTTGGATCCAAAAAACGAAGACTTGCTCAACTTCCAGGTCTACCAGTGGGTCAAAAGCGGCGATATCAATGCTGCACTGGCGGCCGACGATGCCTACATTTCGGTTCGGTCCGGCGATCCCAATCCATTCGACACCCGTGGCGACGCACTTTTTATTTCGGGACGGGATGACGACGCGATCGCCGCCTACCGCAAGACCATCGAACTCAAGCCGGATTTCGGCGAATACACAGAACATCTCAAGCTGGCCATCGTCTACACCGATCAGAAAAAGCCCGATATGGCCGGTGCTGCCTTTCAGCAATTTGTCCAGCGCGCGACTCCTCTTCAGCGCCTCTATGTCCCTGCCTATCAGGCGCAGTTCAAGCAGACGGCTGGCGACTTCGAAGGCGCCCTCGCCGCCTATCGCGAAGCCGTGGCTCAGTTTGGCCGCGCCGGGCAGAATGAGGCTGCTGGAAATTACCTGCAGCCCATGATCCTGCTCTCTCTTCTGTTAAATGACACCTCTTCTGTCGATTCCTTCGTTCGCCAACAGAAGCTCGGCGGCGAGGAGTTGCCGGCTGTCGCATTCCTTGAAACGTTGAAGGGAAATTCGTCCGCCTCGCAGCAAGCTTTGCAACGCTACGGATCGAGCCATCCCTGGATCGCGCCTCGCGCCTTGGAACTTCGCCAGATTTACTCTGACACGGTTGCGGCCGTGCAAAAAGGCGACGGGCAAACCGCGGTGACCCGTTTAGCTGGCGCACCCGATCTCCAGGCTTCCCAGTGGCTTTTCTTCCGCGCGCGCGCACACCAGCTCGCCAACGACGATTCATCCGCGGAAGCCGAGTTTCGCGGTGTGCTCCTAACTGAGCGCAGTCTGGAAAACGGCAGGGCCATGGCCGATCGCTTTCCCGCACTCGGAATCCTCTCTCACTACTATCTCGGCCAACTCTACGAACACACCGGCAAGCGCGATCAGGCCCTCAACGAATATCAGGAATTTCTCTCTCACTTCACTACTTCACAATCCCGCCTGCCGCAGATCGCCGATGCCCGTGCCGCCCTCAAACGCCTGATGCAATAGCCGACGCGATAACAGAACCGCGCCGTCGATTCGCGCGCTTCACCCCGGTGGCTGTCTTCCCACCTCCGGTGTAAAATCCCCTCGCAACCGCAACCCCGTCTCCATCATCCAAGCCTCGACGACGCTTCGTCTGAATCCGTACCCTTGCTCTCATCATCAGTACAATAAGAACTCGGAGGAAAAATCATGGCTCACGAACTACCGCCCCTGCCGTATGACTACGCGGCGCTCGAACCTGTCATCGACAAGCAGACGATGACCATCCACCACGACCTTCATCACGGCGCCTACGTTAAAAACCTCAACGCCGCTCTCGAAAAACATCCCGAACTCGCCAGCAAGTCCGCCGAAGAACTCATCCGCGACCTCAACTCTATCCCCGAGGACATTCGCGGCGCCGTCCGCAACAACGGCGGCGGCCACGTCAACCNNATCATGAAGCCCAAAGGCGGCGGCGATCCCACCGGCCCCATCGCGCAAGCCATCACCAAGACTTTCGGCAACTTCAAAGATTTCCAAACCAAGTTCAACGACGCCGGCGTCAAGCAATTCGGCTCCGGATGGGTCTGGCTCGCCGGCAAACAAGGCGGCGAGGTCCAAATCATCTCCACCCCCAACCAGGACAACCCCATCACGCAAGGCCTCCATCCCATCTTCGGCAACGACGTCTGGGAGCATGCCTACTATTTGAAATACAACAACCGCCGGCCGGAATATCTTGCCGCCTGGTGGAACGTAATCAACTGGGACGAAATCAACGCCCGTTACGAAGCCTTCAAGTCCGGCAAATCAGTCCACGAACCAGCCCTGGCTCATCGCTAAAACCTCAGCAGGAAATGTTCCCGCTGAAACGCTCACGTAGGGACAGCCGCTTCGGCTGTCCCGCGAAGCGCAGCGAGCAGAAGTCGCATCTGATTCACGAACCACCGGTACTGCCTTTCTGCATTTCCTGTGCACCCCCTGTGAACAATCCGCCTCCCTACTCTCGCAAATCTTTCCCGCAACTCCCTCCCGCAAACAGAACTCACGCCCTCCGTGTGGCTTAGCGCGATTTTTTCGAGAAGCTTCGCAATCCGTGTTGACCCGCGAATTCATGGCCAACATTTTTCCCAATTGCACCAAAAATACTGAATTGACCGCGCGCCATTTCGCTCGTACATTCACTCTCGCCCTCTCTCAAGAACGAAACCGATCTCGGCGCAGGACAGTAACTGCCCGGGACGCAACTTGGCCATCGGCAACTGTCGATTCGGCAATCAACCATCATCATCCACCATTGACAACGAGAACCGGCTGGCACCGATGAAAGCAACCAACCCATGGACCACCTATCGCACCCGCTTCCTCGTCAAAGCCAAGCAACTCCCCTCCAGCCTCACCTTCACCGACTCTCTCGGTCGCCAGCACTCCGGCCGCAAGGGCGACTATCTCGTCGAATCCGCCGACGGCGTTCTCCGCATCGCGCCCCGTCAGATCTTCGAAGACATCTACGTACCATTGCAGGCCACCCACGACGAGATGCCGGCGCCGAACCAGGCTCCCGCCATCCTCTCGCTCCCGCCTCATTTAACCCGCAAATCTCCCCAACCCTACCGCGAGCGCCACAACTCCAGCCCCGGCCTTCGCTCTTTCTAGTCAGCTATCGAAAAATGCCGAAACCCTGTAACGATCGGCCAGCACGACTTCAGTTCTGCGCCAACCCTGCGCACGCAAAGAACTCCGAAGCATGTCATAAGTCAGACTCCGGAACACGTGCAGAACCGTGGAAGAGCGGCGCTTCAGCGCCGCGTAACCTCTCCCGAATTGATGTGGGCTTTAGCCCCCGCGGCCACAAAGGCTCGTATCAGGGCATCGCGTCAGCGATGTCCCAAAAGCCGTCAAATCAACCTCGCTTTCAGCCGCCGAGAAGAACCTGCCTTTGCTGGCTACTGGTCACTGGCAACTGGCAACTGTTTTATGAACGCACCATGAATTTCTCTTGTGGAAAACGAATCCTTCACCCCCGCACCAAGCCCGTCATTGTTGAGGATACAACCTATGGTGTTTCTCTCTTGACAGGCACAATAAGCGGGAGTAACTTTGCAATCCCATAGGCCTTTGAAACTTGGCTCGCGGGAACGGGCGGGTTTCACGCAGGTGGAGTGGAAACATTAAGGACTTGCGGGATAGCGCCAGGCCAGAGGTGACCGGGCGCTGCTCCCGCAAACATAAGAAAACAATGGCATAAGGCTATATCGGGAAAGCCTTCCCAGTCCGGAAGCCAGTAGCCGAAAGCCGGTTTTTTGAGTGCGGTGGCCGTCCCCCGGACCCCTCCCCCCGGTGGGCGACTAAACAAGAAGATGGTCGGTCGGCCTTCATGAGAACCGACCACAATCCGGCTCGGGAAGGGCACGACTTTACTCGTGCCCTCCAGAGTGAAACAAGCCGCGGGCTTCAGCCCCGAAGGGGAAGCTCTAACAGATTGTAAGACTCGGTCCATGGCAAGCATCGAGCCGTGCCGCCAATGCATCGTGGAAAAGCGGCGCTTCAGCGGACCTGCCCACAGCGAAGTCGAATGGGCCGCGACGGCAGAAATGACCGGGGGCCTTAGCCCCTGACGTACTTGAATTGGAGGAGCCCGAGATGGAAGCTTTAACCCGCCTGGTCACCGACTCACTGGCTCGCCACGGCTTTGACCGTCCCGTCGACCCCCGCCGCCTGCAATGGTCGCGCTGGTCCCGCTGCGATTCCCCCCACAGCCTCCTCGTGGTCCCCAGCAAGCCCGGCATCTTCGCCCTAGCCGAAGAGATCATGGACCTCGGCCCCGGAAGCCCTCACGTGGGGACAATGGACCGGGAAGGGCACGACTTCAGTCGTGCCGCAAATACCGGCAAGGCGTCCGCGGCTTTAGCCGCTGGGGCGATTTCTGCCAACCTTGGGCCTTTGGGTGGCGCAGCGCTTCAGCGCTGCGATTCGGCACCACTCCCAGATGCGGCTTCAGCCGCCGAGGCAAAGCCCCTCCGCCGCATGCTGGCCGTCCTCCAGTTCTCCGAAGACGACGACATGGCTTTCACCCTCGACCGCATGTTCACCCGCATCAATCCCATGCGCGACCGTCTCGCTTCCGGACGCTGCTTCCTGCGCTTCGTCGTCATCGAAGACCAGACCCAGCGCCGCGGTATCTGCGCCGCCCTCAACCAGTGGATGCTCTCCTCCGCCGAAAAAGCCTCCGGCCTGCCCGCCGATTTCCAGTCGTCGCTGGAGTTCGCCGCAGACGATCCGGCAGGCACTCGTGTGAGCACAGCTCGTGTGGGTCGGACACTCTTGTCCGACAATGCCGACGGCATCCCAACTCCAGCCCAGGCAGCTCAGCCCGCACCAGAAACAGATTTTGTGCCCTCAGCCGCACATCTCGATTCCGGATCCAACAAGAACCTCCACTGTCCTCACCCCCTTCCCTCCGGCTTCTAGTCGGGAGGGTTTTTGGGGGGCGGAGGGATTCTGGCAGCAACGCCTTTGGGTGGCGCAGCGCTTCAGCGCTGCGGTTAGATAGTTTGTATTGAGCTGGGCTTTAGCCCCCGAGGTTTAAACGTATCGAGCACCACCGAAACAGGCAGCACCGTGGAAGAGCGGCGCTTCAGCGCCGCGATAGAAGCAGAGATTATCCGGGGCTTTAGCCCCTGTTGCACCAGCCCCGAAGGGGCGAAAGAAAGCTCTTTACAACCAACGTTCCACCCCGAACAAATTCCCGTTCGGGCCAGCCCCATTCCCTCCGCCCACCCCCATGGACGCCGAATCGGGCCACGCTAGATAGAATCTAATTACTAAATGGAGAGATCAATGCCAGAGGTTAAAACCACTACCGTCGATTCCACTGCGACTGGCCCCATCGCAGCCCCTGTCACCCCTGTTAAGAAGGCTCCCGGCCTGTCCTTCCACCGCTTCTTCACCAAGCCCGGCGTCTCCCCCTACGACGAACTCGAGTGGGATCTCCGCCTTGCCCAGATCACCGACTCTCACGGCGGTGTCATCTTCGAACAGAAAGACGTCGAAGTCCCCAAAGACTGGTCCATGACCGCGACCAACATCGTCGCGAGCAAATATCTGCACGGTAAGGTCGGCACGCCCGAGCGCGAGACCGGAGTCCGCCAGCTCGTCACCCGCGTCGCCGAAACCATCCGCAATTGGGGATTGGCCCAGGGCTACTTCAAAACTCCCGAAGACGGTGCAACCTTCCACGACGAACTCGTCCACATCCTTGTCCGCCAGTACGCCGCCTTCAACTCGCCCGTCTGGTTCAACGTCGGCTGCGATCGCATCGAACCCAATTCCGACGCTCGCAACTGGCACTGGAATCCTCGCACCCAGCAGGTCGAGTTCGGCATCACCGGCTACAGCAAGCCGCAATGCTCCGCCTGCTTTATCAACTCGGTAAAGGATTCCCTCGACTCCATCCTCACTCTCGCGAAGACCGAAGGCATGCTCTTCA
>PMSQ01000172.1:28499-32954 GCA_003168355.1 Acidobacteriaceae bacterium
CGCGCCGCCAAGATGGTCATCCTCAACGTCGACCATCCCGATATCGTCGAGTTCATCGAGTGCAAACAGAAAGAGGAAGCCAAGGCCCACGCTCTGGTCTCCCTGGGATACGACGGCTCCCATCCCGATTCCGACGCCTACTCCTCCATCTTTTTCCAGAACGCGAATAACTCCGTCCGCGTCACCGACGACTTTATGTACGCCGTAGTCCGCGACACCGACTTCTCCACCAAAAAAGTGCAGGACGGCAGTGTCATGAAGACCTACAAAGCTAAATATCTTCTCCAGAAACTTTCCGAAGCCACCTGGCACTGCGGCGACCCCGGCATGCAATACGACACCACCGTCAACCGCTGGCACACCTCGAAGAACACAGCAAGAATCAACGCCAGCAATCCTTGCAGCGAATACATGTTCCTCGACGATTCCGCCTGCAACCTTGCCAGCCTGAATCTGCTGAAGTTCGCGCCCAACGGCACCTTCGACGTCGAAGCTTACCGCCACGCCGTCGATGTCCTGATCACCGCGCAAGAAATTCTGGTCGACAACGCCGGCTATCCCACCGAATCCATCATGCGCAACTCGCACGACTACCGCCCGCTCGGCCTCGGCTATGCGAATCTCGGCGCGCTATTAATGGCCGCCGGCCTGCCCTACGACTCCGACGCCGGCCGCGACTACGCCGCCTGCGTCACCGCCATTATGTGCGGCGAAGCCTACCTGCAATCCTCCAAGATTGCCGAACAGTGCGAACCCTTAACGCCCGCCACCGAAGCCACAAAAAAGAATCTCGCCGAAACAAACCTGGGGAGCGGCGTAACTCATGTGGGGACGGCCGCCCTCGGCCGTCCAACCGAGCAAAGCTCGGCAGCCCCTGCACAGACCATGCCCGGTGGCGCCTGCCCCGGCTGGTACATCAACCGCGAACCCTTCCTCGACGTAATCCGCATGCACCGCGCGTCGGTGAATAACATAAATAAAACTAACGTCCCCACCGCGCTCTACGAATCCAGCAAACAATGCTGGGACGAAGCCCTGGCCCACGGCGAAAAACACGGCTACAGAAATTCCCAAGTAACAGTCCTGGCCCCCACCGGCACAATAGGCTTCATGATGGACTGTGACACAACCGGCGTGGAGCCGGATTTGGCGCTGGTTAAGTACAAGAAACTTGTTGGTGGAGGGATGATTAAGATCGTCAACAACACGGTGCCAACGGCGTTGTTTAAGCTGGGGTACGATCACGATCAGGCGAATGCGATTGTTAGTTATATCGATGCGACCGGGACCATTGAAGGCGCGCCGGCCATTAAGGACGACCATCTTGCTGTGTTCGATTGCTCGTTCAAGCCGGCTAAGGGGACGCGGTCGATTGCTTACATGGGGCATCTGCGGATGATGGCGGCGGCGCAGCCTTTTATCTCCGGGGCTATATCGAAGACCGTCAATCTTCCGGAGAATGCTTCTGTAGAAGACATTATGGAGGCTTATCTGCAGGCCTGGAAGCTGGGGCTGAAGGCTGTTGCGGTTTATCGCGATGGCTGCAAGAAGTCTCAGCCGCTCTCGGCGGCGGGGACTAAGACGGCGAACTCTTCGAAGGAAGATTCGCGGGCAGGAGTGTCCGCGCCACACGAAGAAGAGAACCTCAACGCACCTCCCCGCGCGGTCCGGCACAAGCTGCAGGAAGAGCGGGCATCGATCACGCACAAGTTCAAGGTTGGTGACCACGAGGGCTACATCACCGTCGGGCTCTATCCTGACGGCGAGCCCGGCGAACTGTTCATCACCATGGCCAAGGAAGGATCGACGGTCAGCGGGTTGATGGATAGCTTTGCACTGGCCACATCCATCGCGCTGCAGCACGGCGTGCCGCTGAAGCTGTTCTGCGAAAAGTTCGCGCACACGCGCTTTGAGCCCAGCGGCTGGAGCGGCAATCCCGACATCGGCTATGCCAAGTCGATCATGGACTACATTTTCCGCTGGCTGCAGTTGCGCTTCCTCACCGGCCAGCAGCAGATGCTGTTCGAGAATCTCAGGCTCAGGCCGTCAACTCTCAGCTCTCAGCCGTCAGAGGGCGAGATGAATGGGGTTGAGCCGAAGCTCGAAAGCAGAAACCCGAAACCCGGTTCTCTTCATGCCGCCGACGCGCTGGCCGGCATCATCGACCTGGGCGACGCTCCCACCTGCAGCTTCTGCGGCAGCATCATGACGCGCAACGGTTCGTGTTATCGCTGCGGGAGTTGCGGGAGTACGAGCGGATGCTCGTAGATCGCTGAGTTGAGCAGGGACGGGAAAAGTTTGACTCTATGGGAGCCCGGCGAAAGCCGGGCCTTCCCTTTTTAAGGCGTTTCGTATTAGAGGTGGCGTCTGTGGCCGACAGCGAGTCTAGGAACGAAACTAAGAGCTACAATTTTCTGTCCGACGTTTCGATGTTGCTGCCCCTCTGTGTGGTGTACATATTTCTCTCGGGATGGGCATTTGATGATTACTATTTCCGATTCTTTGGTCTTGACCCAAAATTCCTGGATTTGGGTTTTCACGACACGCTTGTTCGAGGGTTCACTGTTATTTTCATCGGTGCGAGGTGGCTGGGTGTTCTCTACGTTGCTCTGCTCCTGGTTCCCCCCTTCCTGAACATCTCCAGATGGCGACCCTTGATAAAAATTCTTTTGATGGCCGCGTTGTTTATCGCTCTGTTGCCCGCTGTCTATCTGATATCTCGGTCGGCCGGCGAGCAAAAAGCCAGAGTCGACGCAGGTTCCATGAGCACTCTGCCCGCAGTGACATTCACGTTCCAGAAACGCTCTCTAATAGGGAAGCTTCTCTATATGAAGGGTGATATTTATTTCATCCATCGTGTGCGTTCGCTGGGAGGTGAAGACGGTGGAAATATCGAACTCTCGGCATACAAGGCATCTGAGATTGAGGAGGTAAAGATCGTGAGCCATGAATAGGAGTCGGTCTGTGCGAATAATCGTCAGCGTAACGTTCTTTGTGACGTTGTCGGTTTGGCTCGCGCCGGATCTTTATGCTGATACGTTGTTTAGGAAAAAGGCAGCTGTGGCGATTGGGTTCGGCGAGACCGGCGAGCGCGAGATTCGTTTGGGCAAATTGCTCGCACAAGGAGCCGAAGGCGTACGTCAGGCCGCCTTACTGGGTGGACAAGGGCAACAATTGCCAGCTGACGGCGAGTGAGTTCGGCTTAGACGCAACAGGCCAACTCTATGTGGTGAAGAATGTGACGACGTCATCTCTGTTCTTCCCGGATGTGACGGCTGGCAAGGTCGTGGGATTCAAGATCGATTCGGCTGCCGGGTTCGTTTTGCTGACGTTCGGTTTGAGGTCGCTCCGTCTGCCCTACGCGGCTCCTCCCACAGAGGACGAGATAATCGCCAACGAACTGAGCGTCGCGGAGGGCTTCGTTAACATAGAGGAGAGTCTGCCAGCCAACGACCTGCTCGAGGATGCCTATCAAGCGCTTAAGGCCACGCCCACGCCACCATTTTCCAGGGCTTTCATCATGGACGCCTCCGTGAGCCTGTTCAGGATTAAGCAAGTTTCGCCGAGTCTTTCCGGGGTCTCTCATTCCTCTTTGCTCCAATTGGCCTACCTTCGATCGGCGCTTGAGAAAGAGCCTGAACTTCGGAATCCCACAAACCAGCCTGGATGTGGTGGGGTCAGCGGTGAAGACATCACGATTGAGAGCGAAATCGACCGCTTCGCAGTCGGTAGCTCCTGCGGGTTTGCATTAGCTCCGAACCGCGATGGCAAGATGCCGGCCCGCGTATCCATAGGGAACAGCCTAATTTATGGCGGGACGCATGTCCTCGATGGAATCATGTGGGATCACGACACGTTTGTTGGAAGCCGCATCCAGTACCACGACGGGCGAGTTTCGCTGAACGCGCTCCGTTTTATTAATTGCACGTTTGATGTTATCGACAGCCCAAACGGGGATCGGGTTGTCGATTTCGCAATCTCGCGGCCTCCGCATCTTTCGATTGAAGGCCAGGCGGGTTCTAACGTTCCCGTCGGGGCGGGCCAGCCGCAGATTTTTCCTTCTTCGTACGCCATCACGCGCGGTGTCCCCCCGGGACTCGGTTCCCTTTCTTGGGGCTGGCGGCACGACTGAAGTCGGGCCCTTCCCGGTCGTGTCGCTCCCAAGTCCCCAGGGGGATGGGGCCGCGGAATCCTACGTCTCGCAATATTGGGCGCGGGAACGACGACCACAGGGGCTGAAGCCCGCTTGCTTTTTTGGGCTTTACGCGGCGCTGAAAGCGCCGCTCTTCCACGGTTGTGCATGGGTTCGTGATGGTTGCTTTGAGGTGTTTCGGCGTTCGCCCTTGCGGCTGTTTTTTTTCTGGCGGCTCGCCGCACGATTGACGTCGTGCCCTTCCCGGTCGTGCCGGTCTCAAGTCCTCAGAGGGAACGGGGCCGTGGAATCCCACGTCTCGC
>PMSQ01000107.1 GCA_003168355.1 Acidobacteriaceae bacterium
GTAATCCGTTATCTCCACATCATGGGCATCGCCATCCCGCCACACGAAGCACACCCGGAATTGATCGTTGATCCGAATACTGTGCTGGCCTTTCCTGTCACCGTGCAGCTCCTCCAGCCTGTTGCCAGGAGGAATTCGCAAATCCTCCACTCTCGCGGCTGAGTTAAGCATAGCCAGTTTCTTCTTGGAGGCTCTTCGCAGATTCGCAGGGGGCATCCTTTGGCTCTTGCCTGTGTCCCAAAATTCTTTCGTGCTCTTGTCCGCGAAGGTCTTGATCACTTTAAATAGATTAACGATAGTCGTTAATAACGTCAAGCATTAACTCGTGATGCGGAAGTCATCGTCTGCGCTATTCAGTCCCCACGCAGAACGTTCTCAACGGTAAGTTCCGGCCCACGTCCAAGGCGCACTCTCTGGCCCCAAACTCTGACCAACGCAGCCCGTAGTTGACGCATCTCATTTCCGGCGCTTATCATTTTCGTTTGGCCTTTATCTCACGAACGGCTCCATGGGACCGTCGAAGGATTTTAGAAGTGACCTTATGGATAAGAAGAAGTTAGAAGGATTCAAGAAGCGGCTCGAGACCCGGCAGCAGGACCTGCGTCGTACTGTCTCCCGCACCCAGGCCGATGGCCGGTCCGCCGACGAAGACACGGCTCAGGACATCGCCGACAGGGCCGCCAGTTCCTACACCAAAGAGTTTCTCTTCAGCCAGAGCAACAACGAGCGGCAACTGCTGCAGATGGTGGAGAAAGCGCTGGCCCGCATCCGTGAAGGCAGCTTCGGCGAGTGCATCCACTGCGGCAAGGAGATCAACGCCAAGCGCCTCGAAGCTGTGCCCTGGACGCGCCATTGCATCGAGTGCCAGGAGAAACTCGAGCAGGGCTTGCTGGAAGAAGCTCCCCGCTAGCCTCAGTCGGCTTTGACGGTGCTATTTTCCGGCTGATAAACTATATAGTTTGCCCACCAAGACAGTAGAGTCATTCGACATGGACTCACGAAACTGAGACTGGAAGGTAGTCGTGCGCGCACAGACACGCCATCAACTGAAACAGGATGCATTCAGCCGGGTCACCATCGGAGCTGCCGAGAAGACTGCTCACTGGAGTGTGGAACACAGAAACACTCTTGCTGTCGCCGTCATCGCCGTAGCGGCGATCGTGGCCGCGGGAGTGGGCGGATGGTATTACCTGAATGGACAGGATGAGAAGGCGAGCTTTGAGATGTCGCAGGCGGTCAGGACGCTGGAAGCCCCGATTCGTCCAGCCGGAACACCTGCGCAGCCGGACGAGCCAAGCTACACTTCCGCCAAAGAACGCGCCGAAGTCGCCGGGAAACAGTTCAAGGCCATCGAGGACAGATATCCACACACGCGCACGGCTGATATGGCTCGCTACTTCCTGGGTGTGACCTCAGCGACCGCAGGCGATAACACCACTGCTGAAGCCGACTTCAAGGCTGCGGTTGCAACCGGCAATAAAGAGCTGGCATCGGTGGCCAAGCTCGCGCTGGCCGCTCTCTATGGCAACACCAACCGTACCAAGGATGCCATCTCGCTCTATCAGGAGTTGATCAACAAGCCCACGGCCTCAGTGAGCAAAGTGACGGCGCAGTTGCAACTGGCAGAAGTTTACCGGACCAGCAACCAGCCGCTGGATGCCAAGCGCCTCTACGAACAAATCAAGAAAGACAATCCCAGCACGGAAGCGGGAGAACTGGCGACGCGGAAGCTGGCGGAACTTAAATAGGACTCGCGTCTACGTTTATTAGGAGCTCGCTCTCGATTTCCTGCGGCACAGCCCGCTGTCTAGGTTCCTGCCGCACCCTGGCTCTGGAACTTGACCTCCACCAGCTTGCGGTCTTCTTCGGACACCTGGAACATGGCGCGCGGCTTCAGGCTCATGAAGCTGGCCACAAACACTTCAGGGATTTGACCGATGCGGGTGTTGTAGGTGTTGACATCGTCGTTGAAGAACTCGCGCCGATCTGCGATGCGATCTTCCAGTTCGCTGATGCGGGTCTGCAGTTTCAGGAAGTTTTCATTCGCCTTAAGTTGCGGATAGTTTTCCGCTACGGCGAACAGCCCGCGCAGAGCAACCGTCATCGTCAGTTCAGCCGTCGCTTTCTGTGCGATGCTGGCCGCGTTCATGGATGCGGCCCGTGCCTGCGTCACCGCCAGCAGCGTCTGCTGCTCATGCTGCATGTAGCCCTTCACGGTCTCCACCAGGTTGGGGATCTCGTCGTGGCGCTGCTTGAGCAGCACATCGATGTTGGCCCACGCGCGGTCGTTATCGTTGCGGAGGCGCACCAGTTCGTTGTAAAGAATGACGATGTAGACGAGCACTCCCACCACGAACAGCAGGAACGCCGCCCCTGTGATCACGTTGCCGCCCATCTTAATTTAACCTCGCCAACTCTGATGTCGCTGAGCAGGAATGATTCCAGTGAAACAGCAGACAGACAAGCACGCAAGTGCTGACCGGGCTGCGTCCAAAGTCACCGGCACGCGTGGAAACGGAAGGTTAGCGGCACGCAAAAAGGGCTGAGCCCGCAGGCTCAGCCCTTCACGCACACGACAAAATTGCTAGGGCTTATGTGGAGTCAGATCGCAGGCGTGCCTGACTTCATCCAGATTCAAGCCTCCGGGCGAGAACTCGGCGATGGCGTAACCAGTCCTGGTTCGGACTTCTACGTTGAACACCTGGGCTCCAATCGCGCCGCGGAGCGTGCCTTTGTCCATGGCGAGGATGCGGTCACGCTCCCAATTCCAGCCCTTATGGTCGTGGCTTCCGTCGATGCGGACAAGAACCTCCATCTTCGGCTGCCCCCAGAAGCCAGGATAATCGGGCCGTCCCAGCCTGGCGCCCGGGTTGAAGTCGGCGCGCTCATATTTGCCGTTGGTGCATACGAGTTCGACTCGCGGCTTGTAGTCGGGATCTTCCCGCAGATAGTTGTTCGACAGCAGCTCAAACCGGGCCTTTTTCGCGCCGGTCATCTTATCTTCCGACTGGAATTCCATCCACTTGCCGCCTGCACTGACGCCATCTTTTTCGTCCTGATAAGGACTCATGGCGCCCTCCTGGGCAAAAGCCGACACGGCCATGAGGATCAGACTCGCGAACAACGTCCCCGCGGCCAGGCCACAACGATTTTTACTGTTGAATAAGCGCGCTACTTTCAAGGCTCTCCTCCCACACAAGAACTTCTTCACTATATTGAACCCTTGCGGCGCTAAAAAGTTGCATGGAAACTGCGCTCTTTTCGCATGCGGTCGGCGGCGGCGACCTTATCGCGTGTCGATCTTCAGATCGATGTAGACCTGGGACCGGTCATCGAACTGGCTCACGGACTTGGTGTCGCTCTTGCCCTTGTTGCGCTGGGCATAGACCTCGTAGTCCACCGTGGCCGATAGGGCGGGAAAACGATACGTGCCGTCCTGGCCGACAATGTAGCTCTTCACCGCATGGGTACGCGTGTTCGTCAGGTAGACTATGGCGCCAACCACCGGATTATCCTGCTGGTCGAGCACTTTACCGAAGAGCAGGCGTCCCTGCGCCTTATCTTTGTCACCGGCGTGGGCGGCTACGGACAGGACAAGGAGGAGCGAGCAGGCAATGACAAAGGCGTTCCTGATCGGCGTTCTAGCGGCCACCGTTCCGGTAGTCATTGTTCCGGCAATCATCGATTTGGCAATCTTCGGTGTGGTAATCACGGGTCTGGCAGTCATGCGAGGGCTGTCCCTCTTCAGTCTTTGTCCGCGGAATTTCTATTTATTTTCCAGGGTGAGGTGCAAACCAATATCCACGCGTTCATCATACTCTACGTGCACCGGAACCTCTTCCACCAGACGCAAGCGACGTCCGTCTGCAGTCTTGACGCCCTTGAGATCGGCTCCCACCACGTAGTCATTCTTTCCGGCGGCGACGCGCTGGGCGAATTCGCCGGCGTGGTCGGAATAGAGTTCCCACTTGGGCTTTTTGTCAGGCACGCGGCGGATCTTCACTTTCGCTCCGTAGACGGCGTGATTGTCCGGTCCCCAGACCGTGCCAAAGATGAGCGCATAGGGATCCGTCGGTTTCAGCTTCTTGGAAGCGGGAGCGGCATTGACCACCGGCAAGACGTGGGGCGCCAGAGCGGAGAAGACCAGTGCAAGCGGCAGACAGAAAAAAGAAAACCAGCGTGCGGGGAAACGTGTACGGCAAGCGCTAGGCGTCGTCACCGTCTTCGGTCTCCACTTCCTCTTCCTCTTCCACGTAGCCTTCTTCGACCGCCTTCAGTTCAAGCGGACTGGTGGTCACTACCTCGAAGTCTGTGCCACACTCGGGGCAAGAGACGATCTCACCCTCGTCGACTTCTTCTTCCTCAACATCCAGATTAGTTTCGCATTCGGGACAAAGAACCATGACTCCTCCGCCGGCCCATCCGATATCATTCTTAGATACCACTGATAATATTTAGATTCTTCCCCGCCGCAGGTCAAGGGGCGGGGGCTGTAGACGGTGATATTTTTCGTCCGGCGGTAATGAGCCGCCGGTCTTGACATTTGTTACGCCGGAGGGGACGTGATTCCTACTATTACGACAAGAACTCGGCTCGCTGCCGTCACCCTGGCGCTGGTGCTCTGCAGAGGAGCGCACGCGCAACAGCCGATGAGCTCTAACTCTCGTCAACCGGGCGCGCCGGAAACGATGGCTGTGGATGGCCGCATCGCGGCCGCGCTGCAGCAGGTTTCAGCCGAGCGCATTCGGGCGAATATTGAGAAGCTGGTGAGCTTTGGGACGCGGCTGACGCTTTCCGCACAGGACGCAGATTCGATTGCGGCGGGACGCGGGATTGGCGCGGCGCGGGAGTGGATCAAGCGAGAGTTTGAGAGCTATTCCAAGGATTGCGGCGGCTGCCTGGAGGTGAAGACGGACAGTTTCACCGAACCGGCTGGCGACCGGATTCCCCAGCCTACCGACATCGCCAATGTTTATGCGGTCTTGAAGGGCACCGATGGGGACGATGCGAAGCGCATCGTGCTGGTGTCCGGGCACTACGATTCGCGCCCCAGCGACACCCTCGACGTGAAGGCCGACGCTCCGGGGGCAAACGACGATGGCAGCGGAACGGCAGTGAGCCTGGAGTGCGCGCGGGTCTTGAGCAAGCTGAAGTTTCCCGCGACGATCATTTTTCTGACGGTGGCGGGCGAGGAGCAAGGCCTGAACGGCAGCCAGCATTTCGCCAAGATGGCCAAAGAGCAGGGATGGAACGTAGAGGCGGCGCTTAACAACGACATTGTCGGCGGCGACAAGAGTGCGGAGCAGGATCACTCCGTGGTGCGCGTGTTTTCCGAGGGAGTGCCCGTCGCGGCTACGGAGCAGGAGATCCGCCGGATTCGAGGGCTGGGCGGCGAGAACGACTCTGGATCGCGACAATTGGCGCGTTATATCGCCGCTGTGGGCCGCGCCTACGACGTGGGTGTGCACCCGATGCTTATTTTCCGGCTGGACCGGTATCTGCGCGGCGGCGACCATTATTCGTTCAACCAGCAGGGATTTACGGCGGTGCGCTTCACCGAGTTTCGCGAGGACTTTCATCATCAGCACCAGAACGTGCGCGTTGAGAACGGCATTGAATATGGCGACCTGACAAAGTTTGTGGACTTCGACTATGTAGCGCACGTGGCGCGGCTGAATGCGGCGACGCTGGCATCGCTGGCATCGGCCCCAGCGCCTCCGGCCAATGTGCACCTGCTGGCAAAAGAGCTGGAGAATAACTCGACGCTCACCTGGGAAACGTCCCCGGGCGCGACGGAATATGAAGTTCTGTGGCGGGCCACGACCAGTCCGGAATGGGAGTACGTCCAAAAGGTTGGCCACGTCACTCGCGCTACCCTGAAGGTTTCGAAGGATAATGTCATCTTTGCCGTGAGGGCTGTGGATGCGCAGGGTCACTGGAGCCTGCCGGTGGTGCCCTTGCCGGAACGGTGAGTTCGGTATCTACTGCTAAGAGGAGCGTGTTACCTTGCGCGGTCGAGAAATGACATTGAGCTTCCCGCCGTTTACCAAGGCGGTGGTCTGGCTGCTGGGGATCAACACGGCAGTGTTCCTGGCACTATCGGCCTTCGGTACGGCGCCGGTCAAAGATTGGGTAGAGCTGTATCTCGGGCTTGTTCCCAGCATGACGGTCTTCCACTTCGCAATCTGGCAGATCGTTACGTACAGCTTTGTACACTTTGCGTTCTGGCATTGGTTTGGGAACATGCTGGGAATCTGGATGTTCGGCGCGAGCTTCGAAAGCTCATGGGGCATGCGCCGCTTTCTGGAGTTGTTTTTCGCCGGTGTAATCGGGGCCGCGTTGACAACAATCGTTTTTGCGTTCGCCCACATTCTAAGCACTCCGGCCACGGTTACCATCGGGGCTTCGGGCGGCGTTTTTGCCATTCTCATGGCGTTCGGCATGGTCTTCGGTGAGAACGAGATCATGATGATTCCGTTCCCGTTCCTGATAAAGGCCAAGTATTTCGTGCTCATCCTGATCGTTGTGACAGTAGCATTCGCTATCGGTGACAGAGGAGGAGTTGCCTACCTGGCTCACCTGGGCGGTTTGTTCTTTGGATATCTGTATGTGAAGTTTGCGCCCGCGCGAGGCATATCGGGGCGGTTCTCGCTCTCAGAGTGGTATTACGGATTGAATAATTCCTATTACCGCTGGAAACGGCGGCGGGCGGCAAAGAAGTTTGAAGTCTACATGCGCAAACACGACCGTGACGTCCACTTCGACGAACACGGCAACTACGTCCCTCCGGATGACGATACGCGCAAGGGGAACGGCGGATCGAAGTCTGGGTGGGTGAATTAGGTTCGTTGGCCACCGGTTTTTGCGGATTTACAGGTATCAGTCACCGAAAAACGCTTGGAAGTCCGCCAACACCTTTGCCGGTAACTCCTCCCGCCTGGCCTTGCTCTTGAATCCTAAATCGTGACCGGCGCCTTCGACCGTCATCAACTTCGTCTTCGCGGGAATTAGATTCAAAGCTTGTTCGATTTCCGCGACGGAGCCGAAGGGATCGCGCGCGCCCTGGACGAAGAGAGCAGGAGCGTGCAGGTGGAAAAAATGCTGGGTGCGAAGCTGGTCGGGCTTGCGCGGCGGATGCAATGGATAAGACAGCAATAATAGGCCGGCGGCCAGTTCTGGGGCTGCTTTCTGGGCTTTCTCCGGAACAAGTTCGGCGCAGAGCATGCTGGCTTGGCGTCCGCCATAGGAATGGCCGCCGATAAAAATGCGGCCGCTAGCGAGATTCCTGAGCGCCGCGAGGGCATTCTTCAAGCCGGCGCGGTCGCGTTTGGCCTCGCCCGGCCCCGGCGGACCGTAAGGCCGATCCTGACGGTAGGGGAGATCGCAGCGCAGCACGGTGAAGCCTGCCTCGGCGAAAGTCCCCGCCAAAGCTACCAGCAGCGGAGCCTGGCAATTTGCTCCGGCGCCGTGAGTCAGCACAAGTCCGTTGCCGTTGGGACGGGCGGGGCGATGCAGGAGTCCGCGCACGAACGGATCTACCGAGACATCGGTAAAAACCTGCGGACTGGATTCATCGGTCATGCTTGTAAACCGATCTCCTCCAGCTTCTCGTAGACCTTCAGAATTTGAATCTCATTTCCCAGGCGTGCCCAACAGCGAAGCAGGTCTGGATCTTCCAGAGCCGAGCGGCGGGCTTGCTCGGAATTCCAGTAACGAAGCAGCATGTAGTGAGACTCGCCGCTGCGGTAAAGAAGATCGCGGCCGTATCCTTTGCTTGAGACGATGGCGTTGAGTTCACGGATGGTCGCGAGCGAAGCAGCCTCCATATTGGGCAGAGGCTCCCAGATTGCGACCGACAAGTATTCCTGCGACATACTCCGCGATTATAGCTTCTGGCGTGCGACAGCGCGCTTCCGAGTGGAGCGCGTGGCGGTGGCGGCCTCTTCGGGCGTGACCGTGTGCAGGCGCATGAAGTTGGTGGAACCGGAAGCCTGGCTCGTGCCCGCGACCACTCCCAGCACGTCGCCGGGCTTGAGCGATCGGCGGGCTAACAATTCCCTCTCGGCGACACTCACCATGTGTTCGGTGGAGAGTGCTCCCGCGCATTTCATGGGATGCACGCCCCAATAGAGGTTGGTGCGCTGAGCTACGGTAGGGTTGTGGGTAAAGGCGTAGATGGCAGCCTGCGGACGATATTTCGAAATCATGCGGGCGGTGTTGCCGGTCTCGGTGAAAACGGCGATTGCGCCCATGGGCAGGTCTTCCGCCGCGTGGGCGATGGATTCACAGATGGTCTCGGCAATGGAGAGTCCGTGACGGTCGCGGCGGCGGCGGGAGTGCGTAAAATCTCCCATATTGCTCTCGGCTTCGATCACGATGCGCGACATCATGGCGACCGCCTCGCGGGGATAGCGGCCGCTGGCGGTTTCGGCAGACAGCATGACCGAGTCGGAACCATCGAAGATAGCGTTGGCCACGTCGCTGGCTTCGGCGCGCGTGGGACGCGGGTTTTCGATCATTGACTCGAGCATTTGGGTGGCCGTGATCACCGGCTTGCGCCACACCGCGGCACGGCGGATCACATGCTTCTGAATGACCGGAACTTTCTCGGGAGCCATTTCCACGCCGAGGTCGCCGCGAGCGACCATGATGCCATCGGAGGCCTCGAGAATTTCTTCGATGTTATCGATGGCTTGCGGCTTCTCCAGCTTGGAAATCAATGGAGTATCCGAGCCTAGGCCAGCTACGATTTGCCTGACCATGTTCACGTCGGCCGCCGTGCGAACGAAAGAGAGGGCAACCGCATCCACGCCGTGCTTCAGGCCAAACTCCAGGTCTTTCCGATCCTTCTCCGTTAAGGCAGGAATGGATAAAGCAGTGCCGGGCAGGTTGATGCCCTGATGTTCGCCCAGCGTTCCACCATTCAAAACGTCGCAGACCACATCTTTATCGCGGACCGTGCGCACACGCAATTCGATCAGTCCGTCGCGCAATAAAATACGAGCGCCCACGCTAACTTCGCTGGCAAGATCCTGGAACGTGGTGGAAATGCGCGTTGCCGTGCCGGTGATCTCGCGCGGAGTAATCACAACGGTGGAGCCGCTTTTCAGCAGTACTGGCTCGTGGCGCTCCAGGCGTCCAGTGCGGATTTTGGGGCCTTGCAGATCCTGCAGGATGCAGATGGTGCGGTTTTCTTTTTCAGCGGCGCGCCGCAGACGCTCGATGTTGCGGGCGTGATCTTCATGCGTGCCGTGAGAGAAGTTCAGGCGCGCAACGTCCATGCCCAGACGAAGCAGGTCGCGCATCGCGGCCTCAGAGTGGCAGGCCGGACCGATGGTGCAGATGATCTTGGCGCGGCGACCCGTGGGGGTACCACTGGGTGCGAGGGATGAAAGAGACTTCTCCGCGCTGAGGGAGGCTTCTGTCGCGACTTCTGGCTGGCGTGGTTTCATCGGTTCCAGACTGGGGCCCTGTTCAATTCAGTTTTGTTCATCCAAAGCTGGTGCAATTCAGAGAAGACCATTGTAATTGTTTGAAAGTCCTAATCCGCACGAGCGCCAACCAACAATGTAATGACACTCATTTGAAATTTATGCCAACAATAGAAGATCGGCGGATTCTGGCTTTTCTGCAGTGCCCTTAGTTCTCCAGGGGGTGTTTACACTTTCGCGTGATTGATTGCGGTTAATTCTTTTCCCAGCATGGCCCGGGGGAACAGCATGGCATTAAATTCCGCGCCAACCAGGATGACCAGGGAAACCATGTACATCCAGACCAGCAGGGCGATGGAGGCCCCGAGTGATCCGTAAATAAGACTGTAATCGGCATAGTGCTGCAGGTAGAAGCCAAACAGCAGCGTCGAGGAGAACCACATGGCGGTGGCAAGCGTCGCTCCGGGGATTACGCTGTGCCAGGGTTGCGTGCGCGGGACGGCGTGGTGATAAATGAGCGCGATCACCGCAATGCTGGTCAGGGTGGCAATCAGCCAGCGGAGGCAGGTCCACATCAGCAGGATGTAGGCGCTGAATTCATGCGCGGTGTAGAACAGGATAGTGGTTTCGATCTTGCTGCCGAAAGCCACCAGCAGGGTAGAAAATGTCATTGGAACAAGAGCGAAAATGACCAGCAAGAATGAAATCATCCGCTCCTTCACTAGTCCCCAGATCTTCGGCAGTTCGTAACAGCGGCGGAAGCCTTCCATCCAGGAAATCATCACTCCGGAGCCCGTCCACAAGGTCAGCAGGGAAGCCGTGATGAGCAGGCTCACCGGGCGTTGCCCTGCGCTTCGCAAAAAATTCATTGCCGTGTTGCTTCCCGCCGGCAAAATACGGGACAAAGCATAGGAGACTTCTCGCAGGTAGGGCGCGCCCTTGCGCGAAGTGGCCAGCACCGATCCCACTACCAGCAACGCCGGGAAGAAAGTAAGAATCAAGGAATAGGCGGAAGCCTTGGCAATAGAAAAGGCGTCGTGCTGGAAAGCACGCCACAGGGCCAGCCGCAATAGGCGCAGGAAGCGAAGCATCGCTGGCCCTAGCTTAGGGCCGACAGGGGCAGGACGCAAACAAGGAAGTTCGGCAGGTTCCTCGAAGGGTAATCGCTGTGGGTTTGCGTGCATCGGATAAAAGGAAGCGACCCAAACGCGCGATTATTAGGTCGCAAAGAACGCGACCCTTCGCGCGGGCCGCCCAGATCCTTCGGCGACGGAAAACCTGTCGCCTCAGGATGCCAATCAGAAACAGATTCGGGGGCGAACGGTTCGCCCCCGAAGTTTACTGTAGTTTGGCTTACTCCGCCGCCAGTTCCTCGGTTTCGCCCTCGTGGCGCATCATCTCGAGAGCGCGCTCGGCTTCTTCGTAAGCCGCCGAGACCTCCGCCTGGACCTTGGCCGCGGCCTCTTCCATTTCTGGCGAGAGACGCACGTTGCGGTAATATTCCATGCCGGTGCCGGCAGGGATNNGCTCCCTGGATGGAAGCTTCGGTGAGCACGCGCGTGGTCTCCTGGAAGGACGCCGCCGAGATGAACGAATCGGTCGAGAGCGAAGCCTTGGTGATGCCGAGGAGCAGCGGGCGTCCGGTAGCCGGCTTGCCGCCCTCCTTGATCACGCGCTCGTTCT
>PMSQ01000160.1 GCA_003168355.1 Acidobacteriaceae bacterium
CGGGCACGCTCATGATGCGCCCGGTGCGTTTTACCTCGTCGCCCTCTTTGATCTCGGTGTATTCGCCGAGCAGTACCACGCCGACCTGATCCTCTTCCAGGTTCATGGCAATGCCGGCCACGTCGTGCGGGAAAGAGAGGAGTTCGCCGGCCATGACTTTATCGAGGCCATAGACGCGCGCGATGCAATCGCCGAGGGTAATGACAGTGCCGGTTTCGTCGACGGAGATCTTGGATTCGTAGTTCTCGATCTGCTCGCGGATCAGTTTGGTAATTTCGTCTGCTTTGATCTGTGCCATAGAGTTTCAGCTTCTAGCTGCCAGCTTCTAGCCACCGCCTTCGGCCCGAGCGGATTGGATAGAAGCTAGGAGCTGAGTGCTTCCTTCAATCTTTCCAACTGGCCTTTTACTGAGCCATCGTAAATTGTGCTGCCGATGCGGAGGACCGCGCCTCCTAAAAGCGACGAGTCCAGGCCGAAGTGGGCCCGGACTTTCTTGCCAGTTAGCTTCTGTACTTGCGTTTCAAATTCGCGCTTTTCGTTCTCGGCCAACTCGCGGGCGCTGGTGATCTGCGCTTCGGCGAATCCAAGACGGGCGTCGAGTTCTTTCTCGAGCTGATCGACAATTGCGACGAGAAAATGAATTCGGCGGTGGTCAATCAGAACCGCGATCAAGTTTCTGACCTGCTTTGAAAAACCGTCACGCTCGGCGACGACGTCAAGCACGCGGCGCTTCTGGTCGGCGGGAATCGCGGGATTCTCCCACACTCGCCGCAACTGGGCGCTTTCAGAAAGAAGGCTTGTAAGCGTGCGCAGTTCGGCGATGGAGCGATCGGCGTCGAGATGGGCACTGAGAACGACATCCGCAAAGGCGCGGGCGTAAGTGCTGGCGACGGAAGCCATCTAGCGGCCGTCCTTTCCCGCGCGCGAACCTTCGTTGTTGAGTTCGCCGGCAAAGTTCCGCACCAGGGCTTGATCGGTGGCGGCATCGACATGAATTTGTTTCGTGGCGATGCCGACGGCTAGGTCGGCGGCAAATGCCGTGAGTTCGCGGCGGGCCGATTTTGCGACGGAGGCGATTTCCTGATGCGCGGTTTCCACAATCCGGCGCGCGTCCTGTTGGGCTGCAGCCTGGATGCGCGATTCTTCCGCGGCAGCTTCTTTCTCGGCATTGTCGCGCATCATGCCGATTTCGCCATCGAGCTTCATCAGGCGACTTTCAATTTCCGCGAGCCTTCGGCGCGCCTCTTCGCTGGCCTTTTGCGCTTCCTGCATGGCTTTTTGAATGGCCGCGGTGCGGTCGCGGAACATGCCGGGAAGATACTTGCGGGCGGCCCAGAAAATTACGGCCGCGATCACGACAAAATTGAGCACTACGCTGAACAGGTAGGCGTTGCTCAAACTGAGTCCGGTGAGGCGTGCGATGAGGGCGACGGAGGCCGACTGCTTGAACTCCGCAGTCTCGTCTTTTTCTTCTCCGGCGGCTTCGCGGGTCTCGTGCGTCAGTTGCCGAGCAAAACCCGGCTGCTTCGATGAGTCATCGGACTGTTGTGGCTTCTGCGGAGGCGCAGACGGCTCCTGCGCATGCAGCGATCTTACTATCGCAAAACTCGCCACCAGCGACGCGAGCAGGCACGCCCGGACGATTCTTTTCAGGAAAGTCATTTTCTTCGACATCTTCTTCGGGATCGTTCCCTTCGCCATGGTGCCTTGCAACATCAACGTCCGGCTCCGGCGGGCTCGAGCACGCGCCGCATGATTTCTGTTGCCAGGGTCTGCGCTTCTGCCTGCAAGCCGTCGCGCGCCGACTCGGCATCGTTCTGGATATCAGCCTTCGCGGCCTGGACCTGCGCTTGAGCTTTGTTCCGGGCTGCAGTCATCGCCGCAGTCCGAGCATCGAGCGCCGACTTGCGCCTGGCTTCCTGTGCGCGGAACACAGTCGCCCGCGCCTCGCGCAGCCGCTGCTCGTATTCGGAGGTGCGCGCCTCGGCCGCGGCAATATCCGCCCGCGACTTCTCGATCGCACCCTCGGTCTTACTGTGGCGCTCGTCGAGCACGCGCCGCAAGGGCTTGTGCACGATCACCGTGTAGAGGATGTAGAGCAGCGCCAGCAGAATCACCGTCGGTACCGCTCCGAGCAGTAATTCGCCTAGTTGTCGTAGCGTCTGATCCATTGCATGCTGCTGTACAGGAAAATGAGGGCTATGAAAACTGTTAAGTCTAACGTCCGNNATCACCTCCGATCCAATTCAGGATCGAATGGGCCGATAGCCAAGGAATGTCACCGCTTCTTGGTTGCCGGCCCATTTAAATTTGGAATTCAGGTCGTTCGTTCCACCACCCATTCCCTAATCTTTCGTACCACCGACTCCGGTGCTTCCACGTCCAACTCCACCGCCCCGTCTTTGTACGTCCGCGAATAGATTCGCGACTTGGCTTCGAGCATGGCCAGCGTTTTGCCTTCTTTTTGCGGGACGCGCAGATGGACGCGGCTGATGCGGTCTTCTTCGATCATGGCGTCGATGCGATTCAGCAGATGGTCCAGGCCCGTGCCTTCCGCTGCGGACACATATACCGTGTTCGAATCATCCCGCAGCGAGTCAGCCATCAAACTCTCAGCCACTTCCACATCGAGCAGATCGACTTTGTTCATCACGCGCAGGCGCGGCTTCTTTTCCGCTTCCAGCTCTTTCAGGACAATCTCCACCTGCGCGTCCTGCTCGGCGGAGAGGCGGCTGCTGGCGTCGGAAACCTGCACCACCAGCGATGCGCGCTGCACTTCCTCAAGCGTGGCGCGAAAGGCGGAGACCAGCGTGTGCGGCAGGCTGCGAATGAATCCTACGGTGTCCGAGAGCAGCACTTTGCGCTTCGAGGGCAGAACCACGGCGCGAATTGTGGGATCGAGTGTGGCGAACATGCGCGGCGAAGCCAGTACAGCGGCTTGCGTGAGCGCGTTGAACAGCGTCGACTTGCCGGCGTTCGTATAGCCCACCAGCGCCACAGTCGCCACTGGGGCCGATTCGCGCCGTTGCCGCTGCTGCGCCCGGATGCGGCGCACGTTTTCCAGTTGCTGCTCCACGTGGCG
>PMSQ01000136.1 GCA_003168355.1 Acidobacteriaceae bacterium
AGAGCGTCACCATCAGCGACTCGACTTCAGGCGCAACTATCTACTACACCACGAACGGAACCACTCCGACCACCTCATCGACCAAGTACTCCGGCGCGATCAAGGTGAGTGAGACGGAGACTTTAAAAGCCATCGCGACCGACACCGGAGACTCGAACAGCGCAGTCGGGAGTGCAGCCTATACGATCCTCGCGGCCACGCCGACTTTCTCCCCTGCCGCCGGCACCTATACCGGCAATCAGAGCGTGACCATCAGCGACTCGACCTCAGGCGCAACTATCTACTACACCACGAACGGAACCACTCCAACCACCTCATCCACCAAGTACTCCGGCGCGATCACGGTGAGTGAGACAGAGACCTTGAAAGCCATCGCGACCGACACCGGAGACTCGAACAGCGCAGTCGGGAGTGCAGCCTATACGATCCTCGCGGCCACGCCAACCTTTTCACCCGCAGCCGGCAGTTACACCGGGAGTGCGAGCGTTACTATAAGTGATGCCTCCTCCGGGGCGACCATCTATTACACCACCAACGGAACGACTCCGACCACCTCGTCCACTAAGTACACCGCACCGATCACGGTGAGTGCGACGGAGACCCTAAAAGCCATTGCGACCGACACTGGAGATACTACTAGCGCGGTCGGGAGTGCAGCCTATACCATACTTGCGACAACGCCGACCTTTTCTCCCACCGTCGGAACCTACCCCAGCAGTCTGAGTGTCACCATCAGCGACTCAAGCACCGGGGCGACCATTTATTACACCACCAATGGAACGACGCCAACGACCTCATCCACCAAATACAGTAGCCCCATCACCGTCAGTGCGACGGAGACCTTAAAGGCCATCGCTGCAGTCACTGGAGACTCTAACAGCGCGGTCGGATCGGCCCTTTACACAATCCTGCCTCCAGTTGCGACCCCAACCCTTTCCCCTGCGGCAGGCAGTTATGACAGCACACAAAAGGTGACGATCAGCGATACAACTTCTGGGGCAACAATTTATTACTCCATCAATGGAGCATCGCCGGTCACATACTCCGGCCCGGTCACAGTGAGCGTGTCAGAGACTTTAGGCGTGGTGGCGATAGCAACCGGACATGACAACAGTGCAACTGTTACGGCAGCCTACATCATCACAACTTGCTCTCAATAATTGTCAACTTTGACCGGGTTGATTCAGATTTTGTGAGTGGGTTTCACTGATGACAGATACAAGGCACATACATCGTATCGAAGGAGAATTTGTGATCCGGCGTACAAACCCCTGTTTTTTACCACGTTATTTTTTTGACGGAGTGGTTCCTGATTTTCTTAAGCTCCTACCACTACCCAACTACGCTAAAGCTGCCGTCATTACCTTGTTCGCTTGCATGCTCTGGGTGTCCCCAGCTTTTGGCCAAGATTCCGGAGAGAGGAACTTGGCAGAACATCCCGACGCGCAAGCTCAGCAGTGCGGTTCAGCCGTGCTCGCACGCGTCGGCGATGTCGAGATCCGCCAGGCAGATGTGGACAACTACATCGGACATGAGGTTGACGACCTTACGAAACGATTGTACCTGCTGCGAAACCGGGCGCTTAACAGCATGATCGACTCCATGCTGGTGCGCAATGAAGCTGCACGGCAGCATGTCGATGCGACGCAATTGCTGCAGCGCGAGGTGAAGCAACACGAACCCACCACGGACGAAGTCGACAAGGAATGGTCTAACAATTATGAGTCCCTCCACCAGTTGGGCGAAGTTGCAGGACGCTATCAGGTGGTTATGGAATTAGAAGCCCACGCCAATGCCGACGAACTCCATCAATATTTGGATCGTCTGCGGACAAGAAATCATGTAACGGTTCTTTTCGAACCGCCAGTGGTCAAGTTGCAGGCGCGTCCCGGCTCTAATCATTTCGGGAACCTGAACGGAGCAAAAGAACTTATCGTTTTCCAGGACTATGAATGTCCGTTTTGCCGGAGCATAGAACCCGAAATTAGCTCTCTTCTCAGCAAGGATATCGAACTGTCCGACGTCAAGGTAACGATCAAACAATTTCCTTTGTCTATGCATAAGGGCGCATTCGACGCTGCAGTGGCGGCGGAATGTGCCGGTCAGCAAGGTAGGTTTTTGCCGATGCATGATTTGCTGATTACCAACCAAGACCACAGCAAGGAAGGATTGGCGGCCAGCGCCAGCCAAGCCGGGCTGGACGCGGCCAAGTTCCGAAGCTGCCTGGCTGCCGGCGACGCCAAAACTCAAGTTCTTCTCGATATGGACGAGGGCAGAAAAAACGGCGTTGAGGGCACGCCTACTTTGTTCCTCGATGGTCAGGCCATCGACCCCCCTAACGGCCTTGAAGATCTTCGCAAGATTCTTGACGCTAAACTGAAACCGCGCGACGAAACTTCCAGTCGCCTGCAAGAAGCCCCAGCAGCAGATAACCAGACGAGGAAATGACTATGACGCGAGTTCGCACACTGTTCTTTCTCACCTGTCTCATGGTTTCCTGGCGCTGTGCGCTGGTGGCGCAATCGCTGGACTCCTCGCAATCGGACATCGACATGGTTCGAGCCACCTACGCCAAACTCATATTTGCCTCACGTCTAAATGAGATCAGAGTGGGCGTTCTGGAGAAATCCAAAGACGATATCGAGGAGGTTCTGCTGCGCTCACACCTGGAGGTCGTTCTGTCCGACATCAAGACCGGTCCTGTTAGCGACCTAATGTCGGTACCGCTTGCAAATTTGGTTACCAAACCGTCTGGAGCAACTCTGGCCGTGACCCCTGGTCCATGGACGTTCCAGACGACAGATGGTGAGCGCTTACAAGGGGAGACCGCCTCGCTAAAGTGGAAAGATTCTGGCCATCTCGCGCAAGACTGGAATCTGCCGTTCAGCCGTCTCTTCGAGCTCGGAGCAGTTGACCCGGGATTCACGCGCTACGCGTCGTTTACCGCGAGAGTTTCCTACTCTGGTCAAGCGCGGCAATATCAAGCCTTGTTCCTGTTTGGTCGCGACGCCTCGGGTCAGCCGATCACTCTACCGCTCGACCACATTGTTGGCGCATCCGTGCTGCAGATGCTGATCCAAGCTCCTAACACTCCAGACCCGCTTCTCGCACAACCCTTCCGCAATCGGCCGGAGTCGAGAGACCTCATCAACTCGATGCGAGCGGCGCCCGGTTGTTCGCCCGAGTCACGCACCCAGATGTGCTGCAGTCAATCCACCGGACGGTGCGGGGTCACCGACGAAATCCTCCAGGAACACGGCTTCACGGAGCGCGGAGCCAGGAGTCTGGATGTCCATCCAGCGACTGCGCCCGCATGTCCCTACTGCGCTTACTACAACTACTACGGCGCCCCCGATCCGCAGACCGACGGGCCGCAAACACAAGGACACATAACCGGTGCTCACCAAGGCAACGCAACATTCACCCCTTCCTGCACCTATAACTTGGTTCAAGGCGCCTGCGTCCCAACGTGCCACGTCAATTGGAGTGGTCAGCCAACGGAATCGGGAATCCTGTACGCCCAAATTTTGTCCTATTGGTACTGCCACGCTGAGACCAGTAACTCCAATTCCATGGATTTTCAGGGGGCGGGGGGGACATGCTCTTCATCTTGGGGCTATGGAGTTTCCCTATGCCTCTTCTGTTTCTGCCCGTTTAGCGTGAGTGTCAGCCTCCCTCCCGTTTCGGTGAGCACTACCAGTTCTTCAAGCGTTTGGACCTGGGGGCAGGGACTCAGTTCTACTTGCAAGGTGGCTGGGCAGTAAAACGCGCGTCGCTGTTAGGTTCTTGTAGATGCCGTAGTAACAGCGCGAGCTATTCCGTATAGCATTCTTCCCGAGCAGCGGCTCGGCGGCGACTTGGATTCTCTGTGCTGCCGTTGTCTGGAGAGTGAGAGAGGCATGAGAAAGTTCGGTCGCATTACGTCGAGCGCATCCAGGCTGATGCTGATCCTGCTTGTCTTTCTCGCATTCGGGAGGTACGCGCACGGCGGAGAATGCAAGGCGCCAGACGGCGAAGAGATTGCAAGAGTAATCAAGTATGAGGCCAAGGTGAATCATATTGCAGATCCGGCGAATCTTCTGCTCGCCGGGAGCGCACAAGAAAATGGCGAATGCTATTGGAAGTTCCAATTGGCCGCCAAGAACGGCGCACAGAAATTTAGCGTCTTTTTGTCACCGGACAGGAATTTTATCGCTTCTGATATACGCGACCTGCGGATCGACCCCTTGGCTCAGGAACAGAGCCAGGGTGCCGCGATGATGCAGGTGTTGATGTCCGATCAGCCTCCATCTCTTGGACCGTCGTCCGCTGCCGTTACCATCGTTGAGTTTGCCGACTTCGCGTGCTCTTTCTGTCGCCAGATAGCGGGCAATATCAAGAAGGCAGTCGCTTCCAGCAATGACGTGCAACTGATTTATCGGAATCTCCCTGCGCCCCAGCATCTCTGGGCCCGGGCGGCAGCAGAAGTGGGGGAGTGTGTGGCGATGCAGGACGTTCCTGCATTCTGGAGGTTGCACGATTTCTTCTTCTCGAATCAACCACCGTTGAATGAGGAGAGTACCTATGACGTTGCGGTTGCATTTTTGGCCAAAGATGGCAGCTCCAAAATCGATACGAATCGCCTGACTGAATGCTTTCACAAGAGAAAAGGCATGGAGGCGGTGCAGAGGGATATAGATCTTGGCCGAAGATACGGCGTGGCTTTTACGCCAACCCTCTTTGTCAATGGGGTTCGTTATGTGGGAGTGATGAGTTCTTCCGAACTGGAGACATTGATTGCGCTGGCCAAAGAGAGCGCCCGGAACTTTCAGGTCCTAAGACAGCAATCGGTGGGCGCTCCAGCAGATGCAAAAGGGTCGGTACGAGGCACATCAACGGCAGGGCCATTTGGAAACTGACGCAGGAGTTGCTTGTTTCGGTCGGGTGTAAGGATTTTAGTAAGGAGGCTTGAGTCATGGTCGAAATTGAAATCGAGCTGAGCATTTATCCAGACGAACAGGGTACGCTCACGGTGTTTGACGAGACTCGGCAAGCAGTTCTTGGTCCTTTCCCTGTTGCGGGCCGCTCGCGAATTCAAGCTGATGTCAAGGAGTCAGGCCTGCCTGCGGGGCGAGAGTTGAAAGCGTGTGCGGCGCTGGCGGGGCAGTATATCGTCAAACATGTCTTTCCCATGGCAGGCGCCTCCTTGACTGACATCAGGGAGTTCGGAAGATACGGGATCATTGCTCTGGAACCACTTAGGCACCCGGAAGGCGATGCCACCGCACCAAGCGAAGCCGCCATCTACATCCACGGCGGCTCTGCAGGCGGAGACGGCTCAATCCGCTCTACCGTGGATTCATTGCGTCTGCGGGATAGCCACATGCATGAGTTAGTCTCATTTCTTGCCTATAACACGAATGTAACGGCTTGCCTAAAACCGAGTACTGTTGAGAAGGCGCTCTCAACATCGTCGGACTCAGCCGGGAGTTCACCTGCTGGCTATGTGCGAAAGATCGTATCCGCGCTACCTCTGGGATTTGCCGCCATACCCGGCCTCTTCCCGGCTTCCGCCGAGGCGCAGGCCACCGGGCAATGCTATGACAGCGGCTCAGATTTCAGCGATGTCGATTTCACTATGATTAACTTGCAAAGTGGAGGCGACGCTTTGGCGGGATACGTTCCTGGATCTACCTCTGGGGTTACGATTGCCGGAGGGTTAGACTTGGGAATCTTGACATCAGCGCAATTGCTGGCAATGGGCTTCGATGCCACACAAGTCGGCGCATGGACGCCATATCTCGCGACATCTTGCGGGAACCTCGTGGGGGCAGCCGCCGTAGCTGCGTTGAATGCGAATCCGCTTTCCGTTACGGCGGCTTACGCTCAAGCAATTGACTCGATTTACTACACATCGTCCGCCAACACCATTGGCAGTTTATACAATCAGCTTGTTACCCAATTGAATGTTATACCTGGACACACTTTTTCTCAGCTACCCTTACGCTATCAAACGGCAATGGTGGCAATGAACCTGACCAACACGTCTTTCGGCACGTCGACTGCGTTGATGGACCTGGCCAAAGGCCAGTGGACGACCGCCATAAATGCGCTGAGAAATTACGGCTCATCCAACGCCACCATCAATAAGCTTGCTCACATGTATGCGGATTATATGGCGAAGGGCCCAGCTCCTACCTTCTAGGCTGTGAAGCGATATGGACTTGCAAGCGCCGGCAGAAACACCGTCTGGAGACGTGAAGATGTCAGGAGACCATCCGATAGCGCAAATGCCGATGCCGAGTTGCGGCGTTATGAGCGAATATAAAGAGTGGCTTAAGGCAAAGGCACAAACCTCCAATAGTGAGATTATTTGGGATCCGCGTTTCAAGAACTTTCTGTCCGATGTTTTTTCTTGCGAGACACGTGTAGAAGTTTGGGACAATGCACCGCTGGCGGAGGTTATCAAGGATTTCATGGCGATCTGCCTGGATAGGCCACGACTGGATCAGGGCCGGTATGCAGTCTTTTCCGGTGGACCCACTTATGGTGGCGGAAGCCGGGGCTTGCTGTGGGTTGACTGCACACGGCCGGAACCCCACGCGGTGTTTCTGGCAATGGTCACGAGAAGACGCGGATTCTATTGTCTGGAGATTTATTTGGGTAAGCAGATAACGACCCTTGCTCTGCCCCCGCAGTTGCTGGCCGCGATGCACTTCTGGCTGCGATCGCACGATTCAGGCGATATTGTGAGTATTGATCTGCATGATGCTGGAGGATATGTGTATTCGCTTGATCCATCCCACTGCGGTCTGGAGCAGAAGCGCGTAGACTCTCTTAAGAAATTTCGCTCTGGTCGTGGTGCGGCATGAAACCACGGATTCTAGTTTTCACACATGACGGTCGAGGCCTTGGCCATCTGCGGCGTTTGGCGCGGCTCGGTGAAGTTCTTCAGCAGCATGCGTCCGTGTTGTTCATAACGGGGCATCGGGAAGCATCATGGCTCGTCCCGCCCGAGTGCGAATTCATTCATTTACCGAACCTGGACAGCCTGGACCCGAAACGGAGCAAGCAATGGGGACGTAAGCCTTTCTTACATGACGGCCTGGCAATGGGCCGCGCATTACGCCGCGATGTCATTTCCAGCACCATCCAGCAGTTTCGTCCCACTGCGATCATTTTGGACTATTTGCCGCTTGGCATGGACGGAGAAATGACGGAGTTTATTACCGGGATGCCGGAGTGCAGGAAATATTTCATCTCCCGCGGCATTCTTGGAAGCCCCGTTCAAGTGCGCAAAGACGTGCTTACGCCGTCTGCAATGCAGTCCTTGAGAGACACCTATCATATGATTCTAGTCATGTCGGATAGCAAGATCATTGACATGGCAACGGAATACTGCCTTGAACCCACCATCGCTGACAAGATCGCATACGTCGGGTACGCCGCCGAACCTGTCTCTAAGAGCGCAGTTGACGGCATACGCTCCAAGCGAATGCTGGCCAAAGATGCAAAATGGGTTGTTTGTACGGCAGGCGGGGGGAAAGAAGGCGAATCACTCATCCAACGATGCTGGGAAGTTGCGCAAATCTTTCCAGAGTGCTATTTCGATATTGTAGTTGGGTCACGCTCCAGGCTTTTGCTGGAGGCCAACGTGTCGGCCGATGGTAACAGAGTGCATCTTATTCCGTCGGAGGAGAGACAATTACCGCTCCTGCACGCCGCTGCAGACATCGTAATTAGCCGCGGAGGGTACAATTCTCTGATGGAGGCATGCATGGGAACTGCACGCATTATTGTGGCTCCCATTATGACCGATTACGAGCAGGTGAACCATGCGAAGAGACTTTCTGGATTTCGCGATATTCGCGTTGTGGAGTCGCTCGCCAACCTGGATATTGTTCTTGATGATTGTTTAACGGCGAGCAGTTCTCCAAAGGATCGGTTCGCAGAGTTGAATATTGACGGGCTGAATGTTGCCGCGAATGTGATTTTGTCCGATATTGAGCAACACCGTGTTCTAGAATTAAGCCGTGGTAGGGCAGTAGGACCAACCGTTGCAGTGGCAGGTCAAGGTGAACAATCAACCGGATGGTGAGGGAGAGAATTATGAACAGACGGGACTTTTTGTTCAGCAGTGGCGCCGGAGTGATCGGCCTCACAGTGCTGTCGCCTTTACAATCAATAGGTCAGGCACTCTCGCCAAAAACCGCAATATCAGGACGGTTGGCAACAAGAACTCCGGTGTGGCTCAAGCGATTTGACGGAGCCAGCACTTGGTCGCTCATGAGGAAGCGCCGGTTTCGCCTGCTGATGGAGGGCGCTTTTGCGGGAATGAGTGCCCCATTCTGGTGGGACCTTTGTATCCACTACACAATGCGGGCGTATATGAGCAAGCCCCACTATGTGATAGTCCAGCGCAATAGGTATGTAGTGGCGACTGGGACCATGAACCATTGTGCAGCCAACCGCGCAATGCTCTGGGTTGACACTCGCTTTAATCCGGCGACCTCCAGCGTTCCACGTGCGGTGCTGGCCGTGCTCGATGCCGGCACCTCTGGCCGTCAACTGTGGCTTATCGACAATCATGTGGCTGTGACGGGAACGATGAGTGATATTCCCCGCCATCTGCGCCAGAGCATATCGAAATGGCTGAGATCGCAAACTACTTTCCGCAGGTTGGAGGGTGGGCGTTTGCAGAAAGTTACGAGCTTGGATCGTAATCTTCAGGCGGAAACTCCCAACCTCAAAGCCTACGGTATTCCCTTGTCGCGATGCGAACCGGCGCTGCGGGTTTGACCGTAAATCTCCAGCGAGAGTGAAAAAACCGGAACAATGTCTTAGTGCCTATCCGCCAACGTGCCTGTTTAGGACGGAGAAATAATGCGCCCGGAAGAAATATTCGAACGCATCGGACCGCTGCCCTATATGAGGGTGGAACAGGCCCGGGTGTTCTATGACTTCATTACGTCAAATAATCTTCAGAATTGCTTAGAGTTAGGATGCTTTCATGGAGTCTCGACGGCCTATTTGGCGGGCGCTATACAGGATTTAGGAGCCGGTCACCTCACCACGATCGATCTCACCACAGCAGTTGACAGAAAGCCCAATGTCGAATGGATCCTGGGGGAAACCGGACTCCGCCAATTTGTTCAGGTATTCCTGGAGCCTCGTTCTTTTAATTGGAGACTGATGAAGTTTCTCGAAGAAGGGCGTTATGAGAGCTTCGACTTTTGCTATATCGACGGAGGCCACACTTGGTATGACACCGGGCTGGCCTTTTGCCTGATACAAAGGCTGCTAAAGCCAGGAGGATGGGTAGTCTTTGACGATCTTGCTTTTACCTTTAGGGAGTCGTCAAACCGCGATAAGTCATGGGTTCGCAGGATGCCCGAAGAGGAGCAGACTACACCGCAAATCAAGCGAGTATTTGACCTGCTCGTGGAAACGGATCCGCACTTCGGCTCGTTTAGGCACATGGGGCAATTTGGCTTCGCGAGAAAGGAAGACTCGGCCTGGTCGAAAGAGCAACGAGGGAAGAAAAATGTGGAAGCCGTGATTGCCAGAGCATTGGAGAGGGCGGGATATGATCCGGAATTCCGCGTGATGCTGCTCAGGTTTCCCACCAGAGCGCTCTCATTGATCTCCGGAATGCCGGAGAGTGAGTTTATTCATCTTTGCTTTCTGGAGACCGACCATATTGCTCCGATTCCTAACGATATTAGCGAATACGGCTCAACCATCGTATACGTCGCCCCGCCCACATGGGAGCGCACAATCAGTGAGCAGTCACTAGAGGCTATGCTTCGGCGATAGTGACCACGGGACTCTATTTTATAGCCAACGACCACGTTTATGATCTTGCGATCGCTTTCCTGAATAGTATTCGCATATACGAACCGTTGCTCCCGCTCTGCCTTATACCGTACAACGACCACTCAGCTCAGATTGTAGCCCTCGCGAATGAGTATCAGTTCACTGTGTGGCAAGATCGAGATACCCTACGCCGCTGTGACGCGATAAGTAAACAGTTTCATGGAGCGGTGCTTGGACAATATCGAAAACTGGCTATCTGGGAGGGTCTGTATGATCAGTTCGCATACATTGACGTGGACACAGTTCTTCTCAATGGCATCGACATACCGCTTAAGATGCTCGATGACTTTGATTTTCTCACGGCGACCTCCGATCTGCCGGCAATTCGCAAGTATGTATGGAAAGATAGTCTGCCGCCAAGCGCCCAGGCGGTTGATAGCAAGTACGCGGCAAACACGGGCATTTTATTTTCGAAGCGGGAAATGCTTACCATGGCGAATATAGAACGGAAGCTGGATGAGGCATTGCAACTGGCTCCATATATGGAACTAAAATGTGCGGAGCAAGCGCTGCTAAACTATCTCATCGTCACCTCAGGACGTCGGTACTCGAGTCTTTCCCGGATATGCCGCGAACGAAATCGCAAGGACATTCCTCAGGCGGTCTGGTCCGGAGATTTTGATGGAGACCTGCTGAAGCGGCGTCTTCCGGCGTTGGTTCTTCATTGGGCAGGACAATGGCAAGGTGGAGAACACCTTACCAGCCCAGTGTGGAGGTATTTTCGCCACAGTCGAGACGATTGTCGATGAGCATGTGAGAAACAGCCGAAGCCTCTAAGGCCAAGAAGTGCGCCCGCATTCTGAGCAAAGAAGTTGTATATTTTCCGGAAATAGCAGCAAGAACGAGCTTTTCCAGCGCTTCAACGGTTTGTGACTCTTCAAAAAGAGCCTCCCCTAATCCGTGGTAGCGAACCCGCATTGCATTGAACGGCTGATCATGAAGCGAGGGCATGATGATCATTGGTGTCCCCGCAATAATCGCTTCTTTTATGCTTCCCAGCCCACCGTGATTAATGAAGACCGCTGCTTTTTCCAGCAGGAGGCGCTGCGGGATTCTTTCAGTGATAAATAAATTGCGGGATCGAAGCTGAAGCGATGTGTCTACGTGGTGCTCTGGGTTTGGAACAGCCATGACAAACTGAAACTGATCCTGGCGCCTGGCGACTTCAGCGACTAATTTATATAAATTCTCCAATCGTCTTTGCTTTACACTTTGGGTCCCGAAAGCTGCCAGAATTAGCGGCTTGGTACCGTTTATTTGATCCAATGCGAATGGAATGTCATCAAAAGAACAAATGCTTGGCTCGACATAGTGAAGAAATTCATATGGGTAACGAAATCGTGGAATCTCGAAAAGTTCAGGGCATAACACTAATGTCGGAACATTGGGGATATCGCGTCCGGTGTCGTCCCAGTTGGGCAGCGATGTGGAGAACAAGACGTTACCGCCGGCGGTACCATCAAATAAGCTGCAGATATGCTCTGTCGCAAGACGGCGGTCTAAGAGCAGTAAAGAGTAGTTGTCTTGTTCCTGCAATCGAGAAATCGCGCTAGCCAGTTGCTCTAGTCGCGAATCGTTCCTGTCGTTACGCTCGGCGAAGAGTGCCCAAATATGCGAGCCGCTGGCATCCCTATCGCAGACGTCCTCTGGCAATAGCGGAATGAGATGAGCGCCAACTTGTTCTACCATGCTCCGGAAGTGGGGGGCGGTCAAATATGCAACTTTCTTTCCGCGGCCAGCCAGGTGGCGTGCGATTGGTAGAGTCGGCAGAATATGGCCTGGCTCCGGAAGCGGCACGAAAAGAATCTTATGCATAAGCGTTAGTCTTGAGCTGCCTGTTCGGGTTCGCGCCACCAACAAGTTGGATGAAACTGCATGATCACCCGCAGCGACGGGCGTTCTCGAGGCGATGAATCTTCCTCAACAAGAAGCGATTTCTTCTCGGCTTTCACCCGTCGTGGCGGTGTAATTCAAGGCTCCGACGCTTGCACTAGAACGGAATAGGATAATTCAGCAAGGCCATTGCCGGGCCGCAGATGGATCGAAAGATATCTTTCTCCTCAGCAGTCCATGTCGTGAATGCAGGCGGGCGCTGTTTGTGAACGTGTGCCGGGTTAGCGCTCACGCTGGGTCCACCTAACGGATGAACCAGGCACTCTCTTAGGAAGCGCGCTGGAGCGTCTTCCCGTCGAAGTCCTAAGAATGCTAGCACGGCTGACATGGTTGCATCGGGTCGTTCGAGCATATCTTCAAAGCGGATTGAAAAGCAGTCTTGCCGCGATGACAGGAAGTGGTCACGCACAATTCGATCCGCCCAAAAATGACACCGCTTATTGAAATCCAGATGTCTATAAGCCTTGTATTTTGACATGGATTGCACTACCTCAATGCCACTCCGCACGATGTTTATGAAGGCAGTGCCGGGGAATATCCAGGTCAACCCCGAGGCTGCCTGTTCATCGGGATACGCCCGCGTACCCCATCGCCGCACTTCAGAATGGCTGGAAGAATCACGTTTATTGAGCTTTTTGCGTGTGACCGTCAAAAGCTCTTCTTCATTCCAGACACAGTCGAAACACAGGCCCCGAAGGCGTGTCAACAGGTCATCGCCGGGAAGCACCGTGTAGCGTTGATAATAGGACCTACTTGCGCTCTCAAAATATTGATAAGCGGCTTTGCCGAACCAGGGGATCATGGGGCTGTGCCCTAAGGTCATCAGCACATCGGGGTGCTCGTGAAGCGCGTAACACAAAGGTGTTGTGCCGGACCTTCCAACCCCAACTACAATCATGGGCCGGCTTCTGTAATCTCGTAGAAAATCCTTCAGCGATGAAATGTATTCTATCGAGAAGCTGGACACGCCGATTCTCCAGGCAAGGTCACTAGTCTGTCCATGCCGACATCATGCACTCGATCTGTCATACTGACGAGGGTATAGTCGCGTTCCGAGAACCGCGTTGGCGAGGTGGCAACACAACACGCTTCAGGATATCGAAAACGCAAGCCATCTTGCCCTTTGAAGAATGCAACGCGCCGCCAACCTGTTTGGAAGCTCCCGTCGTGCACCGGTCTAATTGGATCTTGTCAGCCAGATCCATTTGCCAAGCCAGGTAGTTTACTACACGTCCCCCAAAGCGTGCATAATCTGCGTACCGCCGCCGCGAACAGCCCCCTGGTCGGCGCCGGGAGAGCACGCGAGGACCGAACGGCCCTTCGAAGTTGTCAGACCCCTATTTCGCTTCTCGAGTGCGCTGGAGGTAGCATGGCAAAAAGATTGGTGCGCCTTGAGAGATTCGAACTTCCGACCCTCTGGTTCGTAGCCACGGCTACACAAAGAATCAATGTTTAGCGCGGCTTAGCCAAAGTTGCATTCGCCTGTATCTGTGCTAGGTTACGGATGCGCAGCAAATGCGGAAACAAATCGACACAAGTTGCTTGACGCGATGTGCGTGGGCCTGCTACTTCTTATCGACCTTTCCTTGCGCGGGGATACTTATGAAAATCTCGCCAGCCGTCTTCATGCTGCTTGCCATTGCGTGCTCAGCACAAACGTTCCAGGGAAGAGTTATGAATGGTTCGACGGGCAATCCGCAACCTAGCAGCCAGGTCATCTTATTAACCCCATCCGGCGAACAAGGTCGCGCTATGACGAACGACAGCGGAGAGTTTCGGATCGTTCCTACAGTGACGCCAGGCCGGCACGCTTCGGCTGTTTTGAAGGTGACACAAGATGGAGTGGATTACTTCCAGCCCGTCATACCGGGACAATTGGCAAATTTCAAGGTCTACCAATCGGCCAACCGGGTTGGCCTCATCAGCAGCCAGTTGAGCATTCTGCAATTTCAAAGTGTCGGCAAACGGTTGCAGGTGACGGAACTGCACGCGTTGAACAATCTTTCCACTCCGCCTCTCACGCAGGTGGACCCTGACAACTTCGTCCTCTCCATTCCACCCGGCGCCCAGATCGATCCTGCGATCGTTTCCTCGCCGGAGGGTGGGACTAGCAAGGTTCCGCTGACTCCGGTGACAGGATCGACTGTCCAATACAGAATTGAGTTTCCGATAAAACCGGGGCTCACTAAATATGCAATCCGCTACGAACTCCCATACGACGCACGAGAGTTCGTTTTCCGAAGGCAGACTCAATACCCGATGAATCGCGTCGGCGTAATGATTCCCAAATCGATGCGCTTTCAGCCACTTTCGCCACACTTGTTCCATCCGGTCGCAGACTCGCAAGGCGCCCAGGAACAACAATTCGAGCTATACAAACTTGCTTCAAACGCCGCGATTGCGTTTTCACTGTCTGGAACCGGCGAACTAGCTCATTCGTTCCGCCCAGTGCAACCAGGAGAACGTCGCGCACCCACGCTGCCTCCCCCGCAGACGAGCGCGGTATCACATGCTGTCCTCCCGGCCAATCCGTTGCCTGCCCCGCGGCGTTCGCCCGTTGCCGGTCATGAACGCGCCATTGCGGTTGGGATTCTCCTCTCGGCCGGAGCTCTAGTCTGGTTGTTCATGCTTAGAGCCTCTAACAAAGCCCCGGCGCGGCGCGCTTACCAGGCGAGCCCTGCTACTTCGTCGGCACGACGTGACAGATTTTCTCAAACTGGTGGCACACCGTCCGAACGGCGCGATCCGCGACATGGGGCGGACAGGTAAACCTTTCGCGCCATACCACGAGTAATTCTCACCTCGTTTTTTGGTAGTCTCAATTTGAAATGCCACTCCCAATCCGTTGTCGGCCTGTTGCACAGCCAGCCACTTCAATCGGCCGGGCCGGCAAAGAGAATGAGATTTCCATCGGGATCCATGACAATGAAGGTTCTAGCACCCCAAGGCTCCTTCTTGAGTGTTTGATGAAAGCGCACTCCTGTGGCCTGGTAACTCAAGAAGAGTTGTTTGATCTCATCTGCGGTAGCGACGGTGAGGGAAGCGGAGAGCAGATGCTCGCGCTCGCGAATATCGCCAATGAACACGGGTTGGCCCACGACCCTTAATGCAAGCCGCGCATGATCGCGAACGACTTGGCCGTAGTATGGCGGGTCGCCATAGACGAAGTCGACCGCGAAGCCGAGCTTATGGGTATAGAAATCACATGATGCTTTGATATCGGCAACGAACAATTGTGCTGAGGTTGAACTGAGAATAGGGCGTGGTACAGGGTGTCCGGCCTCATGGGTCATGACATAGGCTCCTGATTTGAGCGCCTGCCATCCCTCGAAACCCATCTGCCAAGCCACTAGCTCCTGTGCATCGGCGAGCTTAAAGTTTGCGTCCAATATCTGCTCGTCGCTGAAATGGCGAAACCGAGGTAGTGCAGCCCTGATTTGGGGTGCGACTGGATAATACCGTTCACGATGCCAACGCAGATATTGTTTGGCTTGCTTCCTGAGGTTTTCGATGTTCGGCATAGGCGCAGCTGTGTTTCTATGTAGGCGGGCGTTGCCCTTTCACAATGACCGATGCGCCCTACGCCGCATAAAAATAGTGCCTCGGCAGAGTGCAGTTGTCAACAGATGCGTCTCGTGTTAGCGCGATAGGGGCTGGACAGAGAGCACATAAAAAAGCCCGCGTCTCACCCTTGTTGCTTTTCAAACTGAGACACTACCCGTCTTTTGGAGCGCTTCTCCGGTCATCAACGGCAATTCCTGCTCCATGCAAGTTCGATAATCGAAGTCGCGCGTGCAGGCCAAATTCAGTGATTCGCTGGCGTAAACTAGTCCACAGTCAGGAACGCACAGCGGGTTTAGCCCATGAATTGCTTAATGCATTGAGCGGCGTTTAGTTTGGCAAAAGGAGGCTGTTATGCCTGTTGAATCATGCATCCCGATCATTCCGAGCGCAAACTTGGAGAAAAGTCTGCGTTTGTGGGCTGACGGTCTCGGATTCTCGATGAGTTCAGAAATGCGCAAAGACGACAAGCTGATCTTTTGCATGCTTCGGAAAGACGACCTATGTTTCATGCTGAACCAACGCGCGGGGACTCCGGTCAAGCCGAAAGACTACGAGGGCATTCGACTCTACTGGGCACCGAAGGATATACACAAAACCAGAAAGCGATTGAAGAGCCTTGGGTACGGTGTTTCAGAACTCGAACATCGAGACTACGGGCAGACCGAGTTTTTCCTTACCGACGACGACGGCTATTCGCATTGCTTCGGCGTCCCTACACAAAGATAAACATCTCCATGCAACAGAGTTGAACTGCGAATCAAGAAGGCTTCAAACTGCGCAGTGGACCGGTGCGAGCCCTTGCAGGAAGTCGAGGCGCCCATACCCATTCACGCTACCTCGCCGACGAGCATCAGGCTTCGGAGGTTTTGTTACACGCTCTTAGAACCAAGGTAGCGATCCGAGACGAAGGGCACTCCTTCTCTACGGATGGGGACTTGTCATCGCACTCGCATGAGGGCGCGGAGCCGGGACGACGTGAGGCCCCAGATAAGCATCGTTGAACTCAGGCTTGGCCGACTCGTCGACCGCCCGCATCGCATCGCTGAATTTCCGCTGTGCGATTTCGCGAGAGATTTCTTCTTTCTGCGATTCTTCCGACAAGGTTTCCTTCGCCCTAATCTTATAAATCGCATATGACCCCTCTTTTTCCACTTTGCTGACTTGGCCCGGCTCCAAAGAGAAAAGCTCGTCTACTTCATCCTTGGGAAGGTTCGACCTTCCAAGACTCCCTACATCGGTAACCGGAGTGGCGTCCAATTTCAATTGCGCGTAGATGTCTTTTTGCACTACTGCCGGATTCTCACCCTTGGCGATGCGTTCACGTCCTGCCTGCGCCATCTCCAGAGCTCGTTCATTCACGCGCTTCTCCTCGTCCGACTTGGCTTGCCCTATAGGAACTACAACACGCTCAACCCGGATGCGGTCGTAGGAAGGCAGCCGTTCGGTATAGTAGGCATGCACTTCTTCCGCCGAGGGATGCGCAAACTGTGCCTGTAATCGGCCGCGATATATGTCCGCCAGGGTCCTCAGCCGCCACCAGCGCATGACTTCTGCAAATTGCTGAGTATCGTCGAGTTTGGCCTGTACGGCGGGCCGCTCCTGTGCAAGATAATCCGCGTACGTCTCGGCTAGGTTGCGCCGCGTCTCTCGCGAGAGCACTTTGTTCGTCACATTCATGGAGTTAACCAGCTCCTCGAATGCTTCCCGCGTCACTACCGTCGTGCAGGACTTCTCGTCTGCTCCCGGCTGCTTGCCAGGCTCGCACAAACCATGAATCGTAATCACCGCGTCCGACGCTGCGACCTGCTCCTGATTTGGCGCTGGTTCGCTGGCACGCTGCTCCGAAGAGGGCACCGGCGTCTCGGCGCCCTGCGCCCATGCAGAAAGCGTTGACATCAGACACCCGAGTATTCCGCCCATCAACCAGACCCCAAACGTCGTCATGATGTCCCTCCGGCAACGGCTCGAATCGTCGGAGCCAATTGCGAACCATCTTCTTATCAGGAAATCTCGCAGATGTCGAGATAGGATTGCGCGCGCTAATGCTGTGAAAGATGCAAAAGGAGCCGTTGACAACGTGAGTGGGTCATCGCTCTCCTCATTAAGTTAGTCATTGGCGCCATCCCGATGTTAGAAGACAGAGCAGTATGGCAAAACAAGTAATAACGTCGCCAACCTGCGCAACTTATCACCCTTACTGGAAGTCGATGTTCGTCTTTCGTAACGTCCTGCAGTGTTCTTCCGTTGTGCAAGAGAGTTGCTGTTTCTTCCTCCGTCAGACTTAACCTTGGCTAGTAAGAGAGACTATCTACTTCGATGGCAGTAATTTGTGGTTGGCCTTGGTTACATCCGCGCTCAAAAGCCGCTTGGTTCAGTTTACAAAAGTAGAACTTACTTGACACACGATGGGTTGACGTGATTTTGTTATTGACGTTTTCTTGATTTCTGGAGTACTCTCCGCTCCACTAATTGCTTCTTCACCAGACGTTTCAACAGGGACAAGTCAACGCAACTGCGGAGGGAATAGCTTATGAAGAACCTAGTTATCCGAACGCTCCGACTGCCAGCCACCATCCTTCTATTCAGCAGCCTCACAGTTCTGGTGAGCGCACCAAAGATGCACGGCCAAGCGCCGATCAACCCAAGCACTGCCGATCCTGGCCCTCGTAACCCGGGCAACGTAAATGCTCCCTTCTGCCCTACGCCGGGCACGGTCAAGTTTCCAGGCACCCCAAACAGCAACATGGGTCCGCTTGCTCCCGCTGGAACGGACTGTGTTGATATCATCCAACCTCCAAGTGTTCCGCCGGAGCCGCCGGCTAATGGCGCGGGCAATATTGTTGGTAACTATCCCCCGCTCCTCGGGAACGTGGCGGGCGGTCTCTGGGTACCCGGACTGGATACTTTTTCGACAATCGCCAGCGTGGTGGGAACAGCGACAAATGAGCCAATGGTCGGCCTGGGGCCGTCGTTTAACGCACAAAGCTGTTTAGAGTGCCACATGGTTCCCGCGGTTGGTGGCACCAGTCCTGGCACCGTCACTATCACAACCACCGTCGGCGGGACGCCGACGACGTTCTCGATGCCGATTGCTGGTACTCCGGCTCCACTTGGTCCGACCAATCCAGAACTATTCGCCGAAAGCGATGATGGAGCCTCCAACTCGACACCAAACTTTCCCGCTGCCTTTTCTCTTCCAGGTGTCACAACGCCCGGCTTCCATACGGTGGAAGTGGACGGACCGACGATTGAGGTGCGGTTTGTCCTGCCATTGGCGCCCAGCGGAAACATTGCTGGCGTTGGCGCCAACGGCGTTGGGAATCTGTTCACTATCCAAGGCCGTGGCGACTTGCCGGCTGGTTGTTCAATCAGCCAGATCAAGTTTGTCAACCTACCGAACGGTTCGATCTCCTTCCGCATTCCCACGCCCACGTTTGGACTCGGGTTTGTGGAATCAACGCCCGACCCAATACTCATCCAAAACAGCCAGAACTTGACAGCCAGCAACACCCTCGGTGTGGTTGGTGGTACCTTCAATACCAGCGGAAACGACGGCACAATTACGCGCTTTGGCTGGAAGGCCCAGAACAAGTCCCTGCTCATCTTTGCGGGTGAGGCAGAGAACGTTGAAATGGGTGTGACCAATGAGCTGTTTCCGAATGAACGCACCTGGGGAGCGACGCCGATCGCGACGTCGGCCAGCCCGCTCGTAGTACCGCCCTGCATCAACAATCCAGGTTCCCCCGGGCCGGGCTATCCTGAGGACGAGATACTTGGGGCAGGAAGCGTAGTGTTAGCGTCCTCCAATGCCGAAGAAGATTCCATCTTCATGCTCTTGAACGGGGCTCCGTCCCAATGTTCTTCCGCGGGCGCTGGCGTATACGGTAATCCTAACGCTGTCTGTGCGGCGTTCAATTCTAATGAAACCGCTGGACAAGCCGTTTTTAGTGCGATTGGATGCAACCTTTGTCACAGTCCGACGCTAATAACCGGTCCTTCCCCGAATGTGTCCCTGAGTAGCGTGAGTTACCATCCGTTTTCCGATTTCGCTCTGCACGGCATGGGCGGATTGAGCGATGGAATCACTCAGGGAAACGCGCGTGGTGATCAATTCCGTACCGCACCTCTGTGGGGACTTGGTCAGCGACTCTTCTTCATGCACGACGGTCGAGATACGGACTTGAGGAATGCAATTCAGGACCACTGCATTACGACGACAAGCAGCACCGTTCCGCCCAGCGAAGCTTGTGGAGCGGTTGGCGTGTTCAACGGTTTGTCAAACACGAGGCAGCAACAGCTCCTTGATTTCCTGCGTTCGCTATAACTAACACAAAAATGGAGTTCCGATCCTGATATCGTTGGTGAGGATTGGAACTCCATTTTCCTTTGGCCGCGTCGTCCTAAACGATCTGCCGGTGCTGACGGAACCCAAATTGTAATACTGCTGATCGGGTTCCATTGGAGAGAAAAAACGGCGCGGCTTGTAGGCGATAGTAACGACAGGGTCAAAAAAGCGTGGTGGAGAGAGTGGGATTCGAACATTCCGAAACCAGCTATCTCTCTTCATCTCAAGCACATCAAACGCAAACTATTATAACTGAATAGCTTATTTGCATATTGCAGCCATTAACTCCTGTTGCATCCATTGCTCTTGAATACCAGTTTTTCGTGATTTTAGGTATCACTGGTATCACCCTAAAATGCCCCCCAAGAGCTCTGGTACGGCTGAGGAACGGAAATGCTTGTCGTGGAGATTGCCTCTCTTCCTTTGGTTTCATCCTAACCTATGGGGGGAGCGGGAGGAGTCTCGAACCGCGACCTCCTGCGTGATTTGCCCTTCGCTTTCGTGAAGAAACACCTTGACTCTGGAATGCATTCAAGGGTTGATACTGCGTATGGTGCAAAGTAGCGGTTCCAAAACTCTTCGTTCCGGGGCCTTGGCCAAGTCGGCGGGCGTGAGTTCAGACACGATTCGACATTATGAAAGGATCGGTGTTCTCCCACGTGCCTCTCGAACAGACTCCGGTTACCGAGTCTATCCTGCGAGCGCGTTGGAGAGAGTTCTGGTCGTGCAAAGGGCACTCCGAATCGGATTCACTCTGGCTGAATTGAGTGAAGTTCTGAAAGCTCGTGATGCCGGGGGTGCTCCATGCCGTCGCGTGTACCAACTTGCCCAGGACAAGCTCAAGGGTATCGAGGCAGACATTGAGGCACTGAAGCGCACTCGACGATACGTGAAGAAAGTTCTGTGCGACTGGGAACAGCGCATTGAGAGTGCAAGTTCGGGAGAGAAATCGCACTTGCTGTATTCGCTCACTGACGTGGTAAGGAAGGCTGGTACTCCACCAAATCAGTTTCGGAGGAAGAAATTAACATGAAAACCGTAATCACGTTACTGATTCTCGGCGCGCTGCCGTTGGCAGCGCAAGACATGCAGTCTTGCCCCCTGCACAAAGAACACATGAAAGAGGCTGCGCAGCACCAGGCAGATGTGGAAAAGCACGGTGATGAGGCGATGGGATTTCCGCATGACAAAACCACCCATCATTTTCGTCTGTACTCAGACGGTGGTGCCATCGAAGTGAGCGTGAACGAAAATCAGGATTCCCAGAATTTGCAGGCAATTAGGTCTCATCTGACGCACATCGTCACGATGTTCTCTAACGGGGAATTCTCGATTCCCATGTTCGTTCATGACCAGGTGCCGCCAGGTGTTCTGGTGATGAAAGAGAAACACGCGGAAATCTCGTACAGCTTCGAAGAGTTGCCCGCAGGTGGCAGGGTGCGTATTAAGACAGAAAATCGGGATGCGCTGGATGCGATTCATGAGTTTCTTCGTTTTCAAATCGCGGACCACCACACCGGGGACACCACCGATGTCGGCTCTTTGTGATCGGCGCTGGCGAATTCGACTCGACCAGCGCACATCCTAGTGCAGCGGCAATAGTAGCTTGATTGCTAAGCCAAGCACCGCAGCAATGAATATCCGCCGCAGCCAGACTTTGCTAAGGAACAAAGCAATGCGGGCTCCCAGCAGCGTCCCCAGAAACATGAAGGCTCCAAGGACGATACCGAGCCTCAAATCCACGACACCACCCAAACAAACACTAGTATCGCAACTCCCGAAGAAAATACGTTGATGACCTTCGTTGTCCCCACGGCTTGCAGAAAAGTCATGCCGAAAAGCAGTACAAAGGCTGCGGTGAGCATCGTGACATAGCCGCCGCTGAAGAAGTCGCCATAGATTGCCAGAAGGAATGTGGCTGCATAGCCGACGATTACCCCGATGCGTGATGTGGGAACATCATGACTGGCCTGCCCCAAGTTTTTATTCAGTAGAGAGAAAATGGCGACGGAATCATCGCTGCAGCGATGGTGATTTGCAGTGCCTTGAGCGGAACACTGAGCAGCAGGAATGCGCCTAAGCCAGAACCGATGATCGTGAAGACGACCGAGGGCAGCAACCGGCTGCGACTGAGAACGCCGCTACCGATGAACGGCAACGAGCCACCCACGCTCATAAACGTCAAAGCCAGCATGTTCGTTGCAACTGTAAGGTGGGGTTCAATGCCCAGGGCGATCATGACTGGAACTGTAATCAACGATGTGCTGCCAGTCACGACGCTGATCACGCTCGTGAAGAAGAACACCGGGATTAAGACAGCGAGTTTGGCTCCGGACACGCGACCATGATAGCAACGCAGAGATGTAGGTCGGCGCAATGATCCTGGCGGTTGGAGTCGTCACGCTTTGGCGTTGGGTTTCCGCAGTCTCCTGGCCCTGGGTTCTGAGTGCCAATCTGTTAACAACAGTTCACCGTCGTTACTCATCTTTCGTGTCTGCGAGCAGACCGTTCAGTTCATCCTATTGAACATGATCCCGCGGGCCGCTTGTGTAAACACGCTGAAGCCGGAGATGCGCCGGTCAGCGTCAGGCTGGAAAACCAAAGTGCGAAGGTCGCTGGAGTAGAACTCGTCGTGCGTAGCGGGATCGAAGATGACCGGCGGCTTGTCGCCCTCCTTGACCGTCAGTCTTCCCTTTTCTGCCAACAACGTGTAGGTCGCGTCGAGCTCGTCCGAGTGGTACCTGCCGGTGAACCTGGCTAGCTCCGCTTCGCTGAGATGGACAGGCTCCAGCTTGTCGCCGGAAAAATACACCTCGCCGGGAATGGCAAGCGAGCAGCGCATCGTGCCGATCACCTTCTCGAAAGTGATGACGTTGTTACCGAGGTCGTAGAATCTGTTGGCGTCGATGCGCCGCAGAACCGCTCCCCATGCGATGAGATTGCCGTGGTCGGCGGTGAACGTATAGATGGTCTTCGTGTGCGAGTCGAGGTAGGTGCCGGCGAAGGCTGCCGGATCGGGCAGGTCTGAGGCCGCGGTGACTGTGTTTTTGGTCGGCTTGAAGTCGGGTGCCAGATACAGGTCAGCGATTTTCCGGGCAAGGGCCTCGGGGCCCGCGGTGGCGAGGTTACAAAGCACGATCACGCTGAATCTCTCTTGTGGAAAGCGCAGGAATGCAGAGTGGTACCCAAACAGAGCGCCGTTGTGCTCGACGATCGGAAGACCGCGGTAATCGCCAAGCGATAGGCCCAGAGCGTAATCGATTTGGTTGCCATTGTTGAGGACGCCGTGACTTTGCAACTCGACCGGTAACGTTCCTTTGCCGAGCTTGTTGGCATAGAAGTTCCGGTCCCAGGAAAGCAGGTCGTCGACGCTGCTCATCAGGCCGCCGCCGCCGACGATGTCATAGCTGGTTGACCAATCGACTAGGAAGTTGCCCTCCTGGCCGGGATCGTAAGCGGCGACGCGGTTGGGGACCACCAGCTTGTTGTCCTCGTAGAAGAGGGTGTGCGTCATTCCGAGCGGCTGAAAGATGTTTTCGGCAGCGAAGTGCGCGAGAGATTTCCCAGTCGCGCGTCGGATGATTTCGCCGAGCAGGAAGTAATTGGAGTTGCTGTAGACCCACTCGGCACCGGGAACGTTGTTAAGGCCTTTTTGGCGCGCGATGAGCTTGAGAATCTCGGCCGGCGAAGCGAGGTCTTCGGCATTGCGCCCGGAAATGAAGACGAGATCGAGAAAGTCGCGGAACCCGCTGGTTTGATGGAGCATCTGGCGAAGCGTGATGCGACGGCCGTAGTCGGGCAGCTCGGGGAGGTACTTGCCGACTTCGTCATCGAGTGAGAGATGGCCTTGTTCGGCAGCAAGGACAATGCTCGCGGCCGTGAATTGCTTCGAGACCGAGGCCATATAAAAGACCGACGCGGGTGTGAGCGGGACGCCGAGTTCGAGGCTCGCGTAACCGAAGGACCTGTTGTAAACGAATTCGCCGTCGCGGATTACGCCGACTGAGCAGCCCGGCGAGCCCGGTTTGTCGAACATCGCGAAAAGCTGATTGACCTCAGGCGCCAGATCATCAGCGCCGAGTGCGGCGGTCGCCGTGGCGATGCTCAGGAACACAACGATGAAGGTTCTCATCAGCACCCGCTTTCGTAAGACCACGGTCGATTATAACGGCGACGGGAGGATTTCGGAGTTTCGCCACACCCTCGGGCATGCGGCGGGTCTCGCGATCTTCAACGTACGCTTACCTAGAACCAGTCGGTGGGCAGCATAGGCTCCCATACGACAAGGACACGGAGATCCACTGACCGATTTTGTTTCAGTATTTCCTCGATTGCGCATGACCCCCGCAAGCAATACGCTCAAGTTGGTGAGAGCAGCAACACGATTCCGTCGACCATGGGGGCGGCAACCAGCTCGCAGGAACCCAACTTCAGTATTGCCGACAAACCAGGAGTTTCACTTCAGGCCTTCAATGAAATCGTTCACGTCACGCAGCACTTCAGCCTCTTTGCTTTGAAACAGGTAATGGTCAGCGTTTTCAATGCGGATAATCCTTGCCTGCGGAACCTGAACCTCAAATGCATGCACCTGATTCTCCATTGTGCGTCGGAAGGCTGGCGAGTGGGGAACGTTGAAGATAGCTAATATAGGCAGACCAATTTGGGTAAATTGCTCCTCGCCGTCGAGAAGAGCCACGCTGTATGGATTTTCTATCGGCCCAGGCGGGGAAATCTGAGAAAGATCTTCCTTTCGCTGCTGAAGCTCTTCCTCGACGTGCTTAACGTCCGCGAGTATTTCATCGAGTTCCTTTGGGTTTCTCGGGAGCGGTCCGAGGTGCACTTGGGCGAGATGGTTCCGAAGAGCGATAGAGTCGAGAACCAAGTCACCATGAGCCTTGTCGTATAGAGCATACGCATAACCGGCGTCAATATAAATTAGCGCAGATACCGCGTCTGGATGGTGGGTGCCAATATGGCACTCAAAACTTCTCCTGCAACAGAATGTCCCACGAGGACAGGACGATTGATCTTGAGTGTGCTAATTACTGCAGCGACATCGTCGCCAAGTCTAGTTGCTGAATAGGTCGAAGGTTCAGCGGGTGGAGCGCTCGACCTTCCAAAGCCACGAGGCGTGATTCCGTAGACATGAAAGTTGGCCGCGAGCTTGACAGCGAAACTGTCGAATACGTGAGTTGTGTCACCGAGTCCGGGTAGGAGAATAACGGAACGCCCACTCCCGCCCCAGTCCAGCACTTCCAGTTTCACATCGGGTTGTACTTCGATGAAGCGGAAGGTCGGGGCCACTGTGGCGGACGCATTTGGGGCCTGAGCATTCACGGGATGGAAAGGCAAGAACGAGATAAAGAGAAGCCCGAGTTTACGCATCACGGCATTATGGCCGACGACTGTCGCTGACGCAACGCTTCCTCTACCGAGGGTAATTCCTCTCGGTAGATCTCGTATGTCCGATCTCATCTCATGAGTTTGCGGCGGCAAACCGTCGAAACACAGCTACTGAAGCAATTCCTGAATGTCTCTCTCGAATTGAGTCTTGTTTACAATTCCCGCATGCGATAGAGCGACTCGTCCACTCCGGTCGATTAACAACGTCAGAGGCATTCCTTCGACGTGGAATCGTTCGCCGAGTTCATCATTACCAATCGCAACCCGATAATTCATGTGCGTCTTTTCCATGAATGTCTCCACTACCTTGGGACTCTCGCCGTACATGTCGATGCCGATCAACGCAAGTCCTTTGTCACGGTAGCTTCTGTCAAATGCAACGTACCAGGGAATTTCGACTTTACAGCCCCCACAGTACACGGCCCAGAAATCCAGCAGCACAACTTTGCCCTTAAATTGGGAGAGGGTGATTGTTCCCCCGCTCAAGTCTGTGACCGTAAAGTCCGGCGCCGCCACCCTTGAGCCTGCGGGAATCAGAGCATACGCGGACTCTTTGGGCACGTTCGGTGAGGTAGTCGCATGTGCAGTTATCCTGTCTTCAAGTGGTCCGGTGCCGGGATTTTGCATCAGCGATTTGAGCGCTTCCTCCAAATCATGCTTGCCGGCAAGCCCAAGCGAAATCTTCACTATTTTCCCGTCCCGGTCGATGAAAAAACTCTGGGGCATGAACCGCACACCACCGTATAGGTCCGCCACAGATGAATTGCCAATGAGGATTGGGTAACGTACACCTCTTTCAGCGATGAACTTGTTGACAGCTTGTTCTCCGCCAAGGTCATCCAGAGAGACTCCAACAATCTCTACACCTTGAGGTCGGTATTGTTGATCCAACTCAGCTAGCCATGGCATTTCCAGTTGGCAAGGCGCGCACCAGGTGGCCCAGAAATTCAATAGCACTGGGTTGCCGCGCAGATTGGATAGCTGCATCATTCGACCGTCGAGCGAGCGAAGCTCGAAATCCGGCGCGGACTCACCAACTTTGAAGCCAACTTTGACTGAACTTTCCATCGGTACGGAACGAGCCGGAATTCGACTCCCGTCCCTCGACAAAAACCAAACCAGGCCTAACGCGACAAAGGACACGAGAACGAATTGAAGCCAGCGCTTTTTCACAGGAACCTCTCCGCCACCTTGCGAAAGAAAGTGACCTTGTTCATCCAGGAAACGAGGATGACAAAGTGATGCGTTAAGATGAGCAGACCTAAGACAATCATCACAGCACCGTTGATTAGTTCAAGCATGTGCAGATGCCGCCGGAAGTGGTGGTAGAAGACCAAAAAGCGTTCTATACTCATGGCGGTAAGCAGAAACGGGATCGCCAATCCCAGCGAGTACATGGCTAACAACGACGTTCCCTTCGCCATTGTGGATTCGCCGGCTGCAAACGCGAGAACAACGGCCAAGATAGGCCCCACGCAGGGCGTCCAGCCGAATCCGAAGGCGGCGCCAATTAAAAAGGCTTTTGTCCCAGCCGCACCAGAGGGGAGAACATGAAAGCGTTTGTCAGCATAAAGCGCGCGAATCGGCAGTAATCCGACCTGATGTAGCCCAAGAAAAAGTATCACGCCCCCTGCCAACTTGGTCAGCGTTGCAATATGCTCCCGCATAATCTGACCCAGACCGCTGGCCACAACTCCGAGAGAAAGGAGGACTGCGCTGAAACCCAAAATGAAGAAGATTGAGCTTGACATGATGGACCGGAACACCCGTCCCCCCGGCTCTCTGAGCTCATCCAAGCCCACACCGGAAATGAGCGACATGTACCCGGGAATTAGCGGCAAGACGCACGGAGTCAGGAATGAGACGAACCCCGCAGCGAATGCAGCAATAGGAAGGGGAAGCGATGACATGGCTGCCCTTAAGGAATCCGACTCACTGCTTTATCCAGGCCGCTGCGTCGACCTTGATGAACTCTTTGGTCCCTTTTCGGCCGGTAAGCCTTAGCCAGAACGGGCCGCCTTCTCGTTCCATGCGAAGTTGAATGTCGAAGAACGGGCAACATAACCTTTCACCGGCAGCCCATTCCGCGACCATAGCAATCGTCTTCGGGTCCGACGGAAACTGAAATTCATATCCGTCTGACAATTCTCGCACCCCCTCTTTTAAACCGCGCAGGGCTGGGCCGAGCTCGACAAAGTGCCGTCTCCTTGCTTCGGGATCAAGCGCCAAGCGATCGCAAGCAAAGGGGCTTTCGTGGGTGGCAGTTGGACTACTGGTCGCTGGCTTTCCTTCGTCGCAACCTTTAGCCAACTTACCCGCGGATGTTCTTGCCATAACAAGTGTCGGCGCCAATGCGAACGCAAGTCCCATTACGATCAGCACAATGTAATTCTGCGTCTTCATGATTTGAGTCTCCTTGATTCAGACATCCTTCTTCTCCAGCTCGTTCCGTGTCAGTGTTAAAGCCCACCTGGAAGTCAGCGACTAGCCGGAGGGATGATCCCGTTCATCCGGAGATATTCCACCATCTGCCCGTAGTGATTGTTGGAATGGGCCACCGCGTCCACGGCGAGCTGAAGACGCGTCATCTGCTGCGGACCGGGCGAGCCGGACGCGGGTCTCAGCATGTTTCCTTCATCGATCGCCGCCACAGCTCGATGCAGCGCTGCGAACGAGCCCTTGAGGTAGTCCATGACCTGGGTTTTGGATTGGACGGTGTCGGGGCCGGCCTCAGACTCCTGTTCGGAAGTGGGGGTTTGGTTGAGGATGTACGCGGCCATGCGATAGTTGTTGGCGGCCAAGTGCTTGATCTGCTGGGCAAAGGTACGGACGCCGGTAAACTCACCTGCGGTTGGCGCATAGGAATATTTCTCCATCGGCATGGCAGCGGCAGCGGAAACCACCCGATTTTCGGTGTTGGTGATCCAGAAATCGAGCGCCTGACTAACCGTGCGAACCGCCGTCGGCTTGTTGTTTTGCGCGCGTGCCGCACCGCCGCTAACCAGTAGGAGTGAAAACGCCAAGAGCCAGTGCGATGATTTCATAAACGCCTCCTTGGGGCAGCATTTCTTACACCGCGCGGACCCATACTTAAGACCGTACAACTTAAAGCCGACTTTAAGTCAAGCGTTATTTTCGCCACCTGAAATCGCCGTTTGAGCTCGCACGCCGAGACCTCGGTTTGGATGACGGGTTGGCACCGGGTCTCTTAGGATCAGTCTTGCCGGCGAACCCCGCGATGAAACTTCGATGGCCGTTTCCAAAGGACGTGCTTTAGAATGCCGCCATGCCTCAGTTGCACATTTCTGAAGTAGCACGCCAGGTTGGACTTCGGCCATCTGCAATTCGCTATTACGAACAGATTGGCCTCCTCCCCCCTGCGCAACGCCTAGGTAAGCAAAGACGCTACGACACGACAGCACTTTATCGACTTGCAATCATCCAGCGGGCGCGACAACTCGGTTTTACGTTAGATGAAATCCGACAATTATTCTTCGGCTTCGGCAATGTCACTCGGGCCTCGGAGCGCTGGCAGAAGCTGTCGCTACGAAAGCTCGCGGAACTCGACAATTTGATGGACGGCATAAAGGCAGTCCGGCGCCTT
>PMSQ01000190.1 GCA_003168355.1 Acidobacteriaceae bacterium
GCGGATGAGAGTGACCGGTCGTTTCTGAAGCTTTCGCCAATTCTTTCGGTCGTGACCAACATCGACCGCGAGCACATGGATTGCTACCGCAATATGCGCGACGTCAAGAAGACGTTTCTGGAGTTCATGGACCGGGTGCCGTTTTATGGGATGGTGGTGGTGTGCAATGACGATCCCATGCTGCGGCGGTTGCTGCCGCAAGCACAGCGGCGGACGGTGACCTATGGGACGAAGCGCGGATCGGATTTTCTGATCAAGTTGGAAGAGGGTTCCGCGCCGTCCAGCGTGAATGGCGAACGCGGGCCTTTGAGCCGCTTCCGGGTAAGTTACCGCAAGAAAGATTTGGGCGAGTTCACGCTGCATGTGCCGGGAGTACACAACATTCTGAATGCGACGGCGGCGATCGCGGTGGGTGTAGGGCTGGATGTTGGAGTTGAGGCGATCCGCGCGGGGCTCGATCAGTTCCGCGGCGTCGACCGGCGCTTCCAGTTGCGCGGACGGGCGGCGGGCGTGAGCGTGATTGACGATTACGGGCACCATCCTACGGAGATCAAGGCGACGCTGGCGGCGGCGCGGCAGTGCGGATTTCGCAAGGTCCATGTGGTGTTTCAGCCGCACCGGTACACGCGCACGCGGGATCTGATGGAGGAGTTCACCACAGCGTTTAGCAATGCGGATTCGCTGTTTGTGCTCGACATTTATGCCGCCAGCGAGAAGCCGATTGACGGCATCAGCGGAGAAGGGCTGGCGCGGACGATACGCGAACAAGGTGGGCGCAGCGCTCAGTATGTGAAGTCTTTCGGGAACGCGGTAAGCGCGGCTGCGGCGGTGGCGGAGGAAGGAGATATGATTTTGACGCTGGGCGCGGGCAGCATTTCGCAGTTGGGGCCGATGATTGTGGAGAAGCTGAAGGAGCGCGAAATTGGGGCTTAGGCCGCAGCCAGCGAAGCAGTGGCTTAGCTGTTTGGGTCGGAACAGGGTTGGGCATACAAAGAGGCTATTCACCTTCTTAATTGCTGTGGGTACCCCTCCCTAAGCGGGGCGATTAGAATCATCCTGTTAACGGAAAAACGCACAATAATCTCCTAGAATCAGCAACTTACGGGCACAATCTTGACAGCACAGGACTTAGCTCTGCGCTAAGAGAGCAATAGGATTGTGATCCCGCACTGCCTCCGCGACCATGATCGTCTGTTGTGGTTGTGGATAACAAGGTTAGATGTCACACGGGCGGAGTGGCAGGACTGCTGTCTATTGGATCTCAGATCGCTTGGTCCCGGGACATCCTTGGCGTCTGAGTCTGGCCCTGTGGCGGGAGCCCTGCCGGAAGGCGTTTTTCGGTGCAACTGCCACAGTTCAGATATTCGTAGGGCCGAGGAACTTTTGCCTGAGACTTCCCGTATCTTCCATTGCTAACGGATAGGGGCGAGGTCCGTCCAATCTGCCAGATGGAGCGAAGGTGATGAAAACGACGCAGGGTTGGGGATGGCTGGCGGCTGGGGTGCTGGCTCTGGGATTGAACGGCTTTTATCAGGATGGCGGCGGCGCCTGGGCGCATCGGGTTGTGGATGGGCTTGCCGACCGGTCGGGGAGTCTGGCAGATCTGGCTTCGGAGGGGGCTGACCGGTTCATGGAAAAAGTCAACTTTGTTGCGGCGCGGAACGAGACTGCGTCCTGCCGTTTGGCTACTACGATGGCTCGGCTCCAGACCAAGATGGCTCGCACACAGAGCGGAATGGCGCGCTTTGAGGCCATGTCGGCCCGGCAGGAAGCAGCGCTCGCGCGAGTGGAAGCCGATCGGGCGGGGGTTGAGGCGCAGGTTGCCCGTGTGCGCTTTGCGCCGGTTGCGTTTAACAGCGTGAGGCTGGTGGCTTGTCCGCGGGTGCGCGTGAATGTTCCCCGCGTCGATGTTCCGGCGGTGCGTGTTGAGGTGATGGGTACGGGGCCGATTTAAGGTTCTTTCCTCCTGTCGTGGCGGACGCGAAGAAACTGTCGCGTCCGCTTTTGTTTGTGGACAGTATTTGTCTCGGGGCGGCCGGGCTTCGCCCCATCGGCAAGCTCCGGGCAGGCTCCGGGCCGGACAGCCGAGGCGGCTGTTTCTACGTGGTCCGTGGCTGTCCTCCGAGTCTGGTGATGCCCAATGCGATTCCTGCCTGTGCAAAAACCTAATATTTTGTCTGTCTCATTGCGCGAAATGTAGTTATAGTTTGAAGGCTCAGCGATTCACTAGCGACAACTGACCTGATTGATGGCGCGGAAAAGCAGTTCCACCATCCTGCAGGAGGAGTTGTACCCACCCGGCGCTGGCACTGCGCGCGAGGAGATTGAGGACGCGCGCCTGGTCGACCTGGATGTGGACGAGGAATCTCCTTTTCTGCGCGGGCAGAAGCGCGTCTCCGCCCGCCGAAGTTCTCTTCCCAAAAAAACTGCGAACCGTTTGCTGTGGAGTGTTGTCGCCGCGGCAGGGATGTGTGGAGCTGCAGCAGGAGCGGCCGCACTTTATCACTATGGCGAGCACTCGTGGCGCTTCCGCGTGGAGTCGAGCGACAACATTGAAGTCACGGGCATGCAGAACGTGACCAAGGTGCAGATCATGGAAACGATGGGCGCCGACATTGGGCGCAACATCTTTTTCATTCCGCTGGCCCAGCAGAAGGCGCAACTGGAGCAGATTCCGTGGGTGGAATCGGCCAGCGTGATGCGTTTTGTTCCCAACCGCCTGAAGGTGGAGATTCACGAGCGCACGCCGGTGGCGTTTGCGCGCGTAGGGCCGCGCATGTCGGTGATCGACGCCGGTGGGACGCTGATGGAGCTGACGCCGAAGCAAAAATATTCCTTCCCCGTGATTCTGGGGATGAATCCAGGGGAGCCGCTTTCGACGCGTGCGCCGCGGATGAAGACGTATGCCGAGATGGTGCGCGATCTGGATTCAAGTGGCGCGCGCTATTCGCAGGATCTGAGCGAAGTGGATCTTTCCGATCTGGAAGATGTGAAAGTGCGGGTGAATGATCCGGCGGGCGATGTGCTGGTGCATCTGGGATCGTCGGACTATCTGCGGCGCTACAAGGTTTATGTAACTCATGCCCAGGGTTGGCGACAGCAGTTCCAGAAACTGGAGTCGGTGGATCTGCGCTACGACAATCAGATCATCGTGAATCCGGACCTGCAGCACACCGCCAAGCCGGCGGCGTTGAGCCCGGCAGCTGCGAAAGCGGCGGCAGCGGCAGGAGTGAAGCCGGTGGCGCTCATCACTCGCCTGGCTCCGCATGACCGTGCTGTGCCTAAACCTGCTTTTGAATTGACGGAAAAGAAACTTGATCCGAAAGCTGCGGCGGCCGGAACCAGGAAGGCGGCCCCGAAAGCCAAGGTCAAGAAGACTGTGGCGAAGAAAGGGAAAGCAAGTGCGGGCGTGAAGAAGGCAGCGTCCACGGGGAAGCGCGGGGCGTCCACAGCGGCGACGAATGCGGCGGCAAGTAAGACGAGTTCACCGGGTGGCCATGACGCCGGGACATTGCAGGCCGCGGGTGGGAAACAGTCTCCATCACCGAAGGCAACAACAAAATCTTCCGGGAACCACGGCGGTCAGAAGCCCAGTCCGGCGGTCGCCAGGAGTCAGATAAGTTCGGGGCCGAGCCAGTGAGAGTGCAACTTCAAAGCGATGTGCGAAATTCATTGAAGAATTTATTGGGGTGTTCATAAAGAATGGCGAACCAGCAGGGAAATTTTTTGACGGCAATTGACGTCGGCAGTGCAAAAACCTGCGCCCTAATGGTGGAGGTCACCGACAACGGCCTGCGCTATCGCGGGCACGGCGTGGCGGAGTCGCGGGGGTCGCGCAAGGGCGTGATCGTGGAACTGGAGAAGGCGGTCGCCTCGATTCAGAAGGCGGTGGAAGCGGCCGAGGATTTGGCTGGAGCGGCGGTGGAGCACGCCATCGTGGGCATCGGCGGAGCGCATGTGCGCGGAGTGAATAGCCATGGTGGAATCAGCCTGGGCACACGTCCGCGAGAGATTGGCCGTGATGAGATTAAGCAGGCGGTGGAGCGGGCGCGGGCGATTCCGTTGCCGGACGGCCGCGAGGTGCTGCACCTTCTGCCGCAGGAGTTCATCCTGGACGATCAGGCGGGTGTTCATGATCCGCTGGGCATGATGGCGGCGCGGTTGGAAGTGCGCGTGCACCTGGTGACGGTGGCGGCGAGCGCGGCGCAGAACGTGATTACGGCGGTAAATCGCGCGGGCGTCCACGTGGATGACACCGTGTTTGAACCGCTCGCGGCGGCCGATTCCGTGCTGCGAGCCGACGAGCGGGAGTTGGGTGTGTGCCTTGCGGACGTCGGCGCAGGTTCCACCGAGCTGATCGTTTTCCTGCAGGGCGGGGTGGCGTATACCGGAGTGATTCCGGTGGGCGGCGACCACTTCACCAGTGACCTATCGGTGGGTATGTGCACGCCGCTGGCGGCGGCGGAAAAAATCAAGAAGGTGTACGGCAATGCCATCGTCACTTTGATTCCGGAAGGAAACGAAGTGGAAGTGCCATCGGTGGGCGACCGGCCTTCGCGTCTGCTGCCGCAACGGCTGGTGGCGGAAATTCTGGAGCCTCGGGCCCGCGAACTGTTTGAGATGATGCGCGAAACCCTGCGGCAGAGCGGCATGTTCGAGCTGTGTCTGGCGGGCATCGTGCTCAGCGGCGGAGGATCGCGGCTGCCGGGAATGTTTGATGTGGCGGAGTCGGTGCTGCGGCGTCCGGTGCGGCTGTCGTGGCCTACGCCGCTGGCGAAGATGCCTGCCACGCTGGCCGAACCGGAGTTCGCCACGGTGCTCGGCATGGTGGCCTACGGACAGCGGGCACGAGTGGCGCGCGGGTTTCAGGGGGATCGATGGGGATCGAGATTGAAGGCGATGCTGGTGGGATGAAGAAGTCGCCGGCGAGTAGCGAGTGAATTCGAGAAAGGATTGAATCAACGAGGTCAGTGAATCGTTGAGTCAACTACGAAGAGAGAATTTACAAATGGTGAAAAAAATGACAAACGATTCTAGCATTCGCATCAGCTTCAACGAAGAGCCTCTCAACGATGCCAAGATCAAGGTCATCGGCGTGGGCGGCGGCGGCGGCAACGCGGTCAACCGCATGATTGATGCCGGAGTCGAGGGCATCGAGTTCATCGTCGCCAATACGGATTTGCAGGCGCTGCGCATGTCGCGCGCGCCGGTGAAGCTGCAACTGGGCGTGAAGCTCACGAACGGGCTGGGTGCGGGCGCGAATCCGGAAGTGGGCCGCAAGGCTGCGCTCGAAGACTCGGACAAGATTATCGAGGCGCTGGAGGGCGCGGACATGGTGTTCGTGACCACCGGACTGGGTGGCGGCACGGGCACGGGCGCGGCTCCGATCATCGCGTCGCTGGCCAGCGAGATGGGAGCGCTCACCGTCGCCGTGGTCACCAAGCCGTTTTCGTTCGAAGGCAAGCGGCGCATGACGCAGGCGGAAAAGGGCATCGCTGAGCTGATGGAATCGGTGGACACGACCATTGTGATCCCCAACGAAAAACTGCTGGCGGTGGCGGAGAACGCTGGATTCTTCGAGTCGTTCCGCATCGCCGACGACATTCTACGGCAGGGGGTGCAGGGAATTTCCGACATTATTACGATTCCCGGCATCATCAACCGCGACTTCGCCGATGTGAA
>PMSQ01000011.1:0-1391 GCA_003168355.1 Acidobacteriaceae bacterium
CCAGACGCAACGCACGCCCATGGCAAATCCTTCCGGAGTGTTCCATTCTGACCAGACAGGCGTTCCTTGGTTACTCAATACTTTGTAAATCACAGCCGGAGCGTTGCAGAGGTCTGTGAGTACACAGGAGGATTTATGTCTCGACTGCGGATGTTGCAAGTTTTGATGGCGACGGTGGTTCTGAGCGCCGGATTGGCCGTTGTGCCCATTATGGCCGCGGGCACGACCCAGACCTTTACCGGAAAAGTCAGCGACGCCATGTGCGGCGCCAAGCACACAGAGGGACTCGCCCCCGCAGCCTGCGTTCGTGCCTGCGTGCAGAAGGGCGCCAAGTATGCCTTAGTTGTCGGCGACAAGGTATATACCCTTGACACTTCCGATCAAGCGACGCTAGACAATCTCAACAAGCTGGCTTGGGAGCAGGCTAAAGTCACAGGCACGGCCGACGGGACCACCATTTCGGTGAAGACGGTCACTGCTGCCAAGTAGGTCGCGGACGGAGGCGCTGAGGGCAATGTTTCTCGCGCTCACGTGTTGCGGAGGCGGCTCTGATGACAACTGATCTGGATACAACGGCGCGTGAAGAACGAAGGTCCATGTGGTTGGGGATTGGAGAGTTCCTGTTTATAGTTGTCTTGGCACTCCTTTTTTTTCTGCTTGCCCACAGCATGGTGCGTCACCGCTTTTTTAGAGGAGGCTGGCGCAACCAGCATGGCTCCATCTCGCCCTGAAAAACTCGCGAGCCCTTCGAATAATGGGACGAGCGGATGATTGCCGACCAGTTTCCGGCCATCGTCCGGGCTGAGATTATGGCGTCGCAAACCAAAAGGAAATCGGCATGACCTAAGGCCACGCATTGCCATAATTCGCGGACACAGAATCAAGATCAGGGAAAAGCGGGTCGTCCTGCATGCGGCGATGCAACGACAGGAAGGATTACCCATTATGAAAGCCAATATCGATCAGCCGAGGGATCCCGAATCGAAGGACAAGAATCCCGAACCTCGGTTGGTGTCCAAGTCCGATTCCAAGGACGATCTAAAATCCCTGCCCCTACCGGAAGTCGAAAAAAGATTGGGATCGTCAGCGAAAGGACTGAGCCAAGCCGAGGCGCAGAAGCGGCTGGCGAAATATGGTCCGAATGAGATCAAGGAAAAGAAAGACAATCTATTCCTTAAGTTCCTGAGCTATTTCTGGGGTCCGATTCCATGGATGATCGAAGGGGCAGTGATTCTGTCGGGGGTGGTTAGACACTGGCTGGATTTCTTCATCATTCTGTTTCTGCTCTTTTCCAACGCTGTAGTTGCATTTTGGGAGGAACATCAGGCGGGCAACGAAATTGCCGCGTTGCGTGCGAAGCTGGCGACCGAGGCCCGCGCCCTGCGAGATGG
>PMSQ01000011.1:1546-2688 GCA_003168355.1 Acidobacteriaceae bacterium
GGCAAGACTGCGGAATTGGTGCAGGACGCTCATACCGTCAGCCATTTCCAGCGTGCTGTGCTGAAGATTGGTAATTACCTGATCGTTCTTGCAGTGGCTCTGGTGGCGGTGATTGTTACCACTGCACTCTTCCGTCATGACCCAATCTTGAGCACGTTGGAGTTCGCATTGGTGTTACTGGTGGCAGCGATCCCGGTAGCCATGCCCACGGTGCTGTCCGTCACCATGGCGGTTGGCGCGCGTCTCCTGGCAAAAAAGCAGGCGATTGTAACCAAGCTGTCGGCGATCGAGGAACTCGCGGGCGTGGATGTACTGTGCTCGGACAAGACCGGCACCTTGACCCAGAACAAGCTGACGCTGGGCGATCCATTTTGTGTCAATGGTATTGCTGCCGATCGAATCATCCTCGACGCCGCCCTCGCTTCGCGCGCGGAAGACAAGGACACTATCGATCTGGCCGTGATCGGCGGCGTGAAGAACGATAAGGAACTGAAGAGCTATCAGATCCTTCATTTCCAGCCATTCGATCCAGTGCATAAGCGCACCGAAGCCACGGTAAAGGGCTCCGACGGAAAACAGTTCAAGGTGGCGAAGGGAGCGCCGCAGGTCATTCTGCAGATGGCGACCAACGTCGCGGACGTAAAACCCTCGGCAGAAAAAGCCGTCAATGAATTTGCGGCACGCGGCTTTCGCTCTCTGGGCGTGGCCCGCGCCGATCAGGACGACAAGTGGCAGTTCGTTGGCGTGTTGCCCATGTCCGATCCACCGCGCGAGCAGGCCAAAGCGACCATCGCGAGCGCGGTGCAGATGGGCGTGAAAGTCAAAATGGTCACCGGCGATCAGTTGGCCATAGCGAAGGAAATGTCTCATGAGCTGGGCATGGGCACGAACATCCTGGATGCTACCGTATTGCGGGACAAACAAAAGACGGCGGAGACCGCGGCGTCCATCGAAAAAGCGGACGGCTTCGCACAGGTATTCCCCGAAGACAAATACAACATTGTCAACGTCCTGCAGAAGCACGGCCATATTGTCGGCATGACTGGTGACGGGGTGAACGACGCTCCCGCGCTCAAGCAAGCGAACTGCGGCATCGCGGTTTCCGGAGCGACCGACGCGGCCCGCGCGGCGGCAGACATCGT
>PMSQ01000196.1 GCA_003168355.1 Acidobacteriaceae bacterium
TCGTCATAATTCAGCAAGCGGCGGAAAAACGTGAATTGCCCCTGCTGATCCAAGATCTCAATTTGCATGAAGTCCGCGAGTTGCCGAGCGAATGCCTGCACGTGCTGATCGAGTCGTTGAAGATCGCGGTCGATATGCGTCCGCAACAACTTCTTCATGCTGTCGTTAGTGAATTGCGATTTGAGTTCGGCGATCGCGCCCTCTGGATCGCGTAACAGGCGAGCTAGAGCTGTGCCGACGCCGGTCTTCGACCGGGCGCCTTCAAGCAGGATGCAGTAGAAAATCTCAACCTGGTAAAGATGGTCCCGCTTCGCTTCAAAAAGCTTCCTCCGCTGATCGATCGCCGCTTCGACAATAGGGTCGTCGTACGTCGCGAATGGTATATCGGGGCGGTTAGATTTGAAGAGATATTGGTAAACATGGAAGCCTGAGCCAAATGCTTTGAGTGCCGCTTCCAACCGCTTGACGGCGTACTCCTGTTGGGAGCGGTCCAGACTTTCGTAGTCCACGCCGGGAACGCTCAGAACCATCCCAAGATCGCCACTTTTGGTAAGGAAGGCTGTCTCGTTCCAGAAGCCGTAGAGGTTGATATGGTCGCTGAGGGCCGCGCTCTCTTTCCACGGCTTGATGACCTTGTCGAGACGCAGCATCACACTACCTCCACGCGGGGAACTTGCTGCTTCGAGGCGTCATAGCGCAGCTTGTAGCGTTCGGACTTTGCCAGTATGCGGAGGAATGCCGGATCGCTGTTCGTTACCCAATGGCCGAAGGCAAAGCCGCCGATGAAGACGGCGACACCTGCGAGGATGGAATTGAAGAGGTTGAAGGCGCCCACGGCGCTCACACAAACGAAGTAGAAGAGCGTCCGTTCCACTCCCAAGTAAGTGAGTGGCTTGTGCAGGCTCCTAAAGACTTGGTTCGTGCGACGCTGCTGCTGTGGTTTGTCTGGCATAGCTTTCTCCTCTAGGCGCGGGTGGGGTTGCTGGGAAGGGCGCTATACGCCCCAGAGCCAACTCAAGACATTCACTGCCATAACGGCAATGCCCGTTCCGGCGGCAACACCAGCGAGCGCCTTTTTTGCGCCGGGCTCGCCGTGCGCGAATCCGTAGCCGCCGATCACAATTGCGACCAGACTCGCAACTTTCGCGATAGTTCCAGTAAAGAGGCCTTGGATGGCATTGAAGCCGGTGTCGAAGGGACTTCCTTGAGCATGAGCTGCGAGTGGGGGCAAGACGAGGAGTGACAGGACCAACAGCGCCGACTTTGCGAGCCTTGAAGAGGCCGCTAACCGAATGGGGGAGGGATGTTTGATTCGAGCCAAATGCGCCATGAGAACCTCCGGCAGTGACTGTCAGATCGCTGCGTTTCGGTTCACCGTAATCGCCCGAGTCTCGGGTGTCCAATCACTTTTCGAAGCGAGCCTATTCCACTTGGTTATAGCTTCCGTGATTATCTGTGGAAGGAGAGCGCTGATTCGGCGGGGTGATCTATCGAGTTGGCCCTACTTCAGCCATTTTGATTAAGTCGTAGTGCGCGACACCGTCAACGAGAGCCTGACTCAGAGGCTTTGTGTGCGTGGTTCGGTCCTTGTCTCGTACGCGCTGTGGACGCCTTTGCGGTAATCGACCTCTGTACGGTCGCTGTCGGCGCGAAGGGGTCTCTTCCTTTAAGCAGCGATGACCCAATAAACCCGGCAAGTATCATTCCGCTCAGCAGTAGCCACACGATTACAACGGGTTTCCAAGGAACGAGAATATACACGAGGGAACCTCCGCGACGAAGCGGCTCCAGTTGACGTTATTATAGTGCCAAAATACGCGAAATGCTGGTACTGGTGCCGTTTCGTATTTACAGCGTTACGGCTTGGGATTGCTAGTTTTCTTAGCCTGTTTTCTCGCTGGCACTTTGACCCCTCGTGCCTGCCCGATCATAAAAGGCGGTTTGACCCCGACAAATATCATTAACATTCCATTTGGCATTCCTGAGGTTGTTCCAAAAGGGATTCTGCCGATCTTTACTAAGAGGTCGGCAATGTCCAAAGTCTCTTGGATATTAGGCCCGGAAATTGCCAACGGGGATACGAGCGCAGAAACGGGCGAGTTTCCAAAAACGCCTGGAATGGCAAAATCTTCAACCCCACACTGGTCCACAGGCTTCATTTCTGCTGCTTTGGCTATGTACCACAGTTGCGTACATAAACCCCATCCTTCTTGGTCACCGCGATACGACATCAACATGATGTCGTGCCCTTTGAATCGCCGCTTCAGTTGTTCGGCCAACTCGTCTCTATTTTGCACGGACCGTGCAGACATTAGGTATTCGGCTTGCGCCAATTCTGCGTCCACTTGCTCGGCTCGTTTGGCTACTGCTTCCACTTTCCCTTGGGCATTGCCCGCCGCATCGCCCGCCGTGTCCGCCTTGATTGTTGCCAGTCCGGATTTCGTTATGGCGGTTTCAGAATCGCTTAACGCTTTGGATGCCCTACTCGAAGCCTGCTCCGCCTTTCTATCAAGAGAGCCGATTACCTGCTCGGATAGAGCATCGTTCCGCTGTCCGAATGGGTATGCGATTATTTCGGCGAGGACGGCAACGGCAAAGAAGCCAAGACCGATTTTCTCTAACAATGTTTTTCGCGCCTCATCTTTTGAGAGATGGGCCAGGACATCGAAGAGCACCAGCAAGGCAAAGAAGACGATTGCGGCAGCTTCTAGGTCGCTGTGGGCGCGTCTGACAGAATCAAGCGAGTTCCAATCTGGTATCAACATCGCAAAGCTTTTTGCGTTCGTACTCTTGGGAGCTCTCTTATGGCGACTCCTCCAGTACAGAGAAAGTGGGAGAATCGGAAAGACGCAAAAAGACTATCACTCAATGCAGATTGCGGAGTGACAAGAAACTCATTTTGAAAATACTGGCAAAAATCGAACTAGAGGACTTATGGCAAAACAAGTCGGCCGTCCGAGTTTTTCGAGACCTTAGTTTTCGCCGCAAGAGTGGGGCAGCTTGTATTGCTTCGGGATGGCCGTTGATCAGGAGCTAAAGCGATACAATGCTGGCATGCCGCCACTTGTCGCTACAATGCTGCTAGATGGTCTGAACTACTACAAAACCTGTTCGGATTCTGACTGGAAGCGTACGCTCAAAGTCGAAGACCGGGCAGTCAGAGTCGCAAATCTCATCGCGCAATATGGCGCTCAGCCGACCGCATCTGCGCTGCGGGAAGCGTATGAACTGCTTCTCGACATTGAACGGTGGAAGGCGATGTGTCTTGAGGATCGAATCGGCAATGCTGGCCGCAATCCTGAGCAGCTCGTCTGGAATGCCTTTCGTGGCGCACTCGATAGCAAGAATGACCGCGATTGCATCCTTTCAATTATGCAATTGAAGGGGTTCGGATCGACCACCAACGACGATACAGGCGTGCGCGGAGCCAAGGTAGCAAGTGCGGCGCTTCGCTTTTTGAAGCCAGACACTTGGGGCGTTGTTGATTGGAGAACAGCAGCGATGCTGGAGTTTCTCAGCCAAAGCGATGGCGACGTAGATCAAGCTATGGTGCTGGCGAAGAAATGGCGGGCCGACGATCTTCGCGAAACCTACAAAGGCATAAACGAAGATTGGGCGTGTGCGATTAATCAAAAGTACCGAGACATGCAGGCCACACCTTCGTTCCCACGAACCGTAGATGTCGAGATGGCAATATTCGGGTTGTCGATGATGGCCTGGCCGTTCCACTGAAACGGTTTTGCTTTCGTACGAAGCAGACGCTGTACCCAAAATGTACCCAACAGCCGGGAATGGTGCCATTGTTGGCCTTTTGGGCAACATAAGAATCAATAACTTACGTCTTATCAATGCGGCTGAATAGTTCGATCCCGACTAGCTCCACCATATAAATGTCGGCAATAATTATGGGTTCCGGGGTAAGGGAACTGCATGTCCACGCGAAACAACTCAAAACCTCGTTAAACCCCAGTAGAATCCAAACGATCCACATAGATTGGATGGCCAATTGAGCCAGCCGGAGATTGGTGCCAACATTTGATTGCCATGTCGACCAGCTGAGGCGTGCCCTCTGTGTTTATGGAAACTGCCTGAGCGAAAACGTTAACACCACCGGCCCGGAAAAAGGAGAGTGGCCAAAAACCGAACCGGCGGCGTTTCCGAAGGGAAGGCGCCCCTCGAAAGTTGAAAGGTCGTTGAACCTTGTGGTCCCGCCTCAAAGGCTGATGCGGGACCACCTAAGGTCTTACGGCAAGTAATAGCGGAACGAAGTAAAGACCATCCCGTCCAGTCCTTCTGGCGATACTCCAGGTTGTCCGGCTCCTGATGGACCGACGCCAGACCATGTCTGGCGAGTCACGTAGGAGTACTGGGTACCGAACTGGAACTTGCCCCTGGGACCGTTATAGAAGCGGTACCAGAAGCCGACCGTTCCCTCGATGAGCGCACGCGTATCAGCCGTGCAATCGGCAAGTGTGCCAGGATTGAATCCTGCGGTACCGGTCGTAACCGGAACGGTTTCGGTGTAGCATCCGGAGTTATTGAAGAGGGGCGCGCCGTAGCCGACTTCCTTGCGCGTGACCGGATCGAAGCTCGCTGCCCGGCCGGCATAGTCCGCTCCGGTATAGGCGTAGACATCAAGCTTCTTTCCATGCCACTCGAGCGTGGCGAGACCCTGCAAATCCTTGGTCAGACGGATAGTCCCATTTCCATTGATGGCAAGATCGGAAAGCTGGGATGCGCCGTAACGGCCCACTCCGCTACCCCCAAAGCCATGCAGACCGAAAACGATCCGCTTGTGGTCGAAGTTCCAGCGGGCGTTGGCACCAAAGGCGCCACCGTTCTTCGAGGCGTTATAGGCATTCGCCGCCGAGGTTAGTCCAACTGCCAGTCCGCAGGTGGTTCCGGTGGCGGTTACATCGGCGCAAGGAAATATTCGGTCACGAAATCGGTCATACAGGCCGAAGACCTCGTAGTGCCCGAAGCCAGGATCGAAGGCGGCTTTGGCGATGATGTCGGGCGAGGGATTGAACGTGTAGTTGGAGGTGGTGTTGTAGGTGTTGCTCGCTCCCGCTTCCCCTAGCAGGAAATTATCGGCGTTTCCGTGGGTCGTGAGCGTACCCTGAGCGTTTTCCATGGCGACGGCAAACGCGACCTTATCGCCGAAGGTTTTGGTCAAGCGAATGCCGTACTGGCGGGCGAAAGTGAACCCGGCGTTATAACCCGGGTCGATCGTCATGGGGCGAGCGTCGTTGGTTCTGCCCAGGTCGTCGCTGGGTGCGATGCCAGCCTTGCCTTCAGTCACCAAGCTCCACATCTGGCCGCCGAGGAAGCTCCAGCCATTATCAAACTTCGCCTGCCCCCACGCCTGGCGAAGACGGAAGGTGTAGCTATTCGTCTGCGTGGCAGAGGAGGTGACGCCGGCGGAGAGAAAGTCGCCCGATATATAGCTGGAAAACTCTACGTTCTTCAAACGCCCGTCGACGTAAATAGTGGGCCGGGATTGGCGGGCCGAACCAAAGAACTCTGACAGTGAGTTCTGTGAAGCGCCCGGCATGGTCAGCGAGTTAAAGGGGGTGGTCAGGTCCGCTCCCAACGCTCTTGACCGCCGCACGAATTCAGCGGCGGCAAATCCGCCCGGCGTAATAGTGATTCCTCGGAAGTGAATGGATAGGACCGAGCTCTCCATCGGATTTGGATTGGGCTGCGTTTGCGTGTCTTGCAGATTGAGCCCTAGAGTGGTGTTGCCTTGCTGAACGGCGGCATCATTCGTCAGCTCCGCCACTTGGTTTTGCGGAACAGCTTGTACTTCAACCGGGTCGCTTTTGCTCGCAGCTTTTGCCGCGGCTTGCTCGGCCTGCTGGCGGTCCAGTTGCTGTGTGAGTCGTTCGATTTGCAGTTGCTGGGCGGCCAGAGCGTCCTTCAGCGACTGGACATCCGCAGCCGTGACAGCTGACGGTGCAGCTGCAGGTACGGGCGTTGTGTCATGCACCTCATTGGAAGCGAGTATAACTGGACTCGCGGTTTGGGCCCAAGCGCCGGCTGCAAGTGCCGCCAGCGTCAGAGCCGTGAGAAGTAACGGCTTGGTTGATTTCATGGAATTTCGATCCTCTCCTTTTAGAATTATTTGGTCGAACCATACGTCCCGGGACCGCCGAATCGCAGAAAACTGGGGAAGTTTTCCTAAAATGCAAGGCCTAGGTTGACGGCGTACAACCCCACGGGGCGGCAAGTGGCGCTCCGTGAATTTGCCTCCCGGCAAAACTGCGGCAGGCGAACATCATCATGGCCTGCACAGCGTCGAATTCTTTGTTGAGATACTTCATGGTCAGCGATTATGCCATAAAGTCCATTGTAGTAATAGACTTTATTGACGTTGCGGACATTGCAATTGCGGTTCCTTTCTCGGGGCACGTCGAAACGACCTTAACGCCTATCCGTTCAGTGGCTTACAGAAAACTCCATTGGTCAGCAAACAGGGAGATGCGCATCTCATTGCAGTTCTGGAAAGGAATTCTGCGGAACGCGATCGACTTCCCGGGGCAGCAGTTTTTTGCTGCTGCCCCCATCGCTATGCCTGTCGATGATTTACAGCGGAGCCCGCATCTTGGGGATGGAGCCCCTCCTTGACTGCCTTACGATGCTATGGCAAGTAGTAGCGGAAGGACGTGTAGATCATTCCGTCCAGCCCATGTGGCTCGTTCGGCGTGCCCGAGCCTGACCAGGTATTGCGGTCTACGTAGGAGAACTGCGGTCCCCACTGGATGCGGCCGCGATTCACTTTTTCTCTCGATCCATCGTAAGGTTTGAACCAAATTCCGAAGGTGCCTTCAATCAGCACGCGCGTGTCTGCGGTACAGTTTGAAAGGCCGCCTGGAAAGAATCCGGCACCAACGGTCGGTGCGGTTTCGGTGTAGCAGCCTGAGTTGTTGAAATGTGTCGAGCCGTAGCCCACGTACTTCCCGGATACGGGATCGAAATCCGACGCTCGTCCGGCATATTCAGCGCCGGCGTTCATGTAGATGTCCAACTTCGGCCCGTGCCATTCCAGAGTTCCCAAGCCCTGGGAGCTCTTGATCAGATCAAGCGTTCCATCGGCGTGGATTGAGGCATCGGGAAGACCACTCGTACCGTAGCGGCCGATTCCGCTGCCACCCAAAAAGTGCAGACCGAAGTCGACGTGTTTGTTGTCGAAGGACCAGCGGGCGTTGGCGCCAATGCCGCCGCCGTTCTTGGACGCGTTATAGGCTCCGAGAGCATTCGGACCTGCAACAGCACTGCCTCCGCATAGTGTGCTGCTGCTGGCTACTTCGCCGCAAGGGAACACACGGTCACGGAAGCGGCTGTAGATGCCGAAAATCTCGTAGTGTCCAAAGCCCGGCTCAAAGGCCAGCTTTGCGATGACATCAGGGGAGGGATTGAAGGAATAGCTGGCCGCCAGAGTACAGGTGGTTAAGGCGGAGGTGTCGGTGGAGTTGAGGGCAGTCGTGCAATTGGTGGCAGCGGCATTGTAGAGGCCGCCGCCGGCACCGGCGGAGCCCAATAGGTAGTTCTCTCCGTTGCCATGGGTGGTGACGGTGGCCTGTGAGTTTTCCATTGATACAGCGACCCAAGCCTTGTTGTTGAAACCCTTCGCCAGACGCAGCCCGTACTGTCGTGCCCAACTGAAGCCGACGGTATACTGTGGGTCGATGGTCATGGGAACCGCTTCGCTGCGCGGTTCCACGCCGTGCTTGGTTTCGGTCACCAGGCTCCACATCTGACCGCCGGTCAAGGTCAAACCGTCGCTGAAGGCTGCCTGCCCCCACGCTTGGCGCTGGCGCAACGTGTAGCTGTTGCTTTCATTGTTATTGGACGTGGTGCCGGAGGAGAGGAAATCAGCTTCGTAATAGCCGCCCAATTTGACGTTCGTCAACTGCCCTTGAGCCAGCATGGAGATTCGCGACTGGCGTCCCGAACCGAAGAATTCTGAAATGCTGCTTTGCGACGCACCGGGCATGGTCAAAGAATTAAAGGTTGTGTTGATGTCAGCTCCGAGAGCCCGGCTCCGCCGCACAAATTCTGCCGCCAGGAATCCGCCCGGCGTAATGGTGATTCCCTTGTAGTGCAGGGCTATTGGGTTGTCTATCGCCGCCGTGACGTTCTTTTGTGTCTCCTGCACTGTCAAGGCCGTGTTGGTTACATTGGTCTTGAGGTCGGTCACATCGCTCTTCAGTTCGCTGACCGTTTGCTGTTGCTGGCTGACTTGCGCCTGGGCCGCGTCCGCCTTGGTGGCCGCGTCGGTCGCAGTGGACTGGACCTGCTGCACAGCCTGATCCTTGCGCTGCAGTGCATCGCGCAGTTCCTGGATCTGCCGCCCCTGCTGTGCTATGGCGGCCTGCTGCGAGGCAATTGCGTCCTTCAATGCCTGCACATCCGCCGCTGTAATGGCCGCAGCCTTGGCCTTTTTGGGTTTGGGCGCTGTGCTGGTTTGTGCCACCAACGACGTTGCCAGAAACGTGATTACGCACAACTTCCATGCGGATTTCATTACGCTCTCCCCTTTTTTAGTGGACTGAATTTGCAAAAAGTCTTCCTGAATTTACAAGATCAGATTGCCTTCGTTCTGATTGCCCCGACTGCTTTCTTGGATAATGTCTTAAAACCACTTTCGGTTTTGGTACAAGCCGACCGGTCGCGGACACAAATCGGCGTATCGCCTGAGGAATACGTCGTTGGAATAGAAGCTCTGTTCTATCAGGAGGTGTGTTACAGAACGGTTACAAATGGATAAATTTCTGATGAATGACTGAATAGAACATCCAGGCTTCAAGATCGCGCGGGTATCCGGTTACAAGGTGAGATTCGATGCCCTGGCTTGACCACTGACGGCTGCTGCGCCAGCGCTGTCAAGCTTGATCTTTTCATAGAGCTGAGCGAATGCCCATGCGCAAGGATTAACATGTTCTATTGTTTGGTGGGTTTCTGTCTTGATAGTGACCGGCACGTAGCGTGTTGACCGCACCATGCGTTGACTGTACGATTTCGTTCCGATGCGGACGGACGTCCAATCCGAGCGCAAAAACGACGAGTTGCTGAAGCTCCGTGACGCTGCTTTACAGCTGGGGATTAGCTTCCCCACCATCAAGCAGTGGATTTACAAAAAGAAAATTCGCAGTGTCCAGACGACCGGAGGACACCACCGTATCCCGCGAAGTGAAGTCGACGCGCTACTTTTCAGAACGCGCGGCGGGACGGAGAAAGAACGAAAGCAAGTCGTCCGCCGCGTCAGTGGACGCAATCAGTTAGTGGGACGCATCGACACGGTTCGCATCAGTGGTCTGATGGCAGAGATAAAGATTTCGATTGGGGGCCAGCAGATCACATCAATTATCACCGCGACTTCGGCGCGTGAGATGCAGCTCAAGCCGGGGCAGACTGCCGCCGCCCTCATAAAAGCCACCGAAGTGATGATATTGCGTATTTGACGAGAGCAATCGTCAACGCAGCGCGTCAGTTCTTCTGAATCAACGCCTCGGTAGTGCCGCAAGGAAAATGATCTACAAAAAACCGCGCTGCCTGTAGGCAGCGCGGATCGAGGGTTGATGCGTCGAGAGGATAAATCCACGTCGTTGATTCAGTCCTGGAACTCGGCGATCTAGCCTTTGGCGAATTTTCGCCGAAGCGCTCCCGCCATGCCGAGTAAGCCAGTGCCCATCAGCATGAGGCCGCTGGGCTCAGGTACCGCGCTGTAGCCAATAAATTCCTGCGGTCCCACGCCGGGCGATGCATTGTTGGGAGTATAGAGGATCAATCCGTTGAAGGCCGAGTTGGAAGCGGTGCCGGCCAGACCCAGGTAGGTGGAATCGACCGCCCCGAAATTATTCTTCGTGAAGTAGGAGCTGTTCGCGGCATTGGTCGAAAATAAACCCCAGATGGCCCACTGTGCGGTGGTGCTGCTGATATGCCCCGCGAGCATGCTCTTGAAGATCAATCCAGCCGCCTTGTAGTCCAGGATCATCGATGATCCAAACATGCTGTGGGCAATACCCTGCAAGAATGGTGAGGCCGTGGCGGTCCATGTCTGGCCGACAGCCATCTCATTGTCAAAGGCATCGCACAAAAGCGGCGTGTAGGTGGAACTGCCGTTCATTGAGACGTAGAAGGGGTAGCCCACATAAGGTGAACCGTTTTGGGAGACGGCTCCTTGATGGCCCTCGTAAGTCATGGTGATGGAAGTAGCGAAGGCGGAACTCGCACAGAGCATCGAGAAAATCAGAACCGAAAATGTGAGATTGAGATGAAGACGGCTAAAACGCATCGGTTTGCCTCTGTCGACAGCCACTGACTCCCGTAACAGTCTGGAGAGTACCAGCGTGCGCGGGGCCTGAAAATGGCCCGGGGGTGGCGTTACGAGGGTCATCTGGCAGCGTAAGTCGCCCCGGCAAGGTTGGAAGGTCACGATGCCTCTTGAGCGCTACTGGAGAAATCCACACATATTTTGTGCAAACCGTTTCGTGGTCTGCTACCATGATCGCCAGAAGAGGGTGGAACTCCTGCAGATTGTGGGGGTTTGGCCCCCGCGGTATGGCACTTAAACTGCGCCTAGAGGTTTGTGGTGGAGTGCCTAAGTCCGGAGTTCAGAACGGCCGCCGCAGGTAGGAGTAGGGAGTGACCGATCCCGACAAGGGGAACGTCCAGGCAGGAGTGGTGAGGCGTCGGCGCAGCCGTCGCCACCAGCGTAATCGTCTGCTGCGGCGCTGGCTTGCGGCCGCGGTGCTCGGGCTGTTCACGGTCGGAGTCTCGGCCGTTGCATTGAGGTATTTAAGCCCATCCTTTCTTCGCGCGGGGCAGTCCGCGTCTTCCACCCTCCCGCAAACGGAGCTTGGCCGCAGCCAAGTTCCCGCGTTGGATCCGATTCTTGGCGCACCCGCCGGTCGGACTGTGTATCCGTACTCCGTGGTGCCTGGCGGAGTCCAGGATGCGAAGGAATTGAAGTGGGTGGCGGAGCACGACCCGATTGTGGCGGCTCATTATGCCGGCTTCGATTATGACCACGCGCAGGTGGTGCGTCTCACACTGGCCCGGACAGTCTACGTGTCCTACCGCATTGGCAACCATATCTACTGGACACGCCACAGGCTGACTCTTCACAAGGGCGAGAAGCTGATCACTGATGGACGAATGACTGCGCGCAGCCGCTGCGCCAACCGGGTGGAAGAATCTCCGCAACAGGCGGCCTCGCCGGCTGAGCCGCCGGCGGAGAAATTCGACGAACCGGCTCGATCCGGCGATGGCACGGCGCAGCAAGCTCCTCCGGTTCCGTTCCAATCAGCCCTGCTCAACCGGCCAGAAGCGCCCGGCCTTGGGCCGGCAGGGCCGCTGAGTTTGTACAATCCATTTGTCGGGGGAGCCTGGATACCGATTTCGCCTCCGCCCCTGCCGACGGGCCTGTGTGCGCCGACCAAAAACAAGGGCACAGGCAGCAACGGCGGAAGTGGCAACGGAAACGGAACCAAGAATAAGGGAAACCCCTGCGGCTCGGGGTCTACCGGCACCGGCATTGTTCCGGAACCTGGAACCTGGTTAATGTTCGCTTCTGGCTTGGCCGCCATCTACTGGCAGGCCCGCCGCAAGCTCGCACGAGCGTGAACGGGTCAAACTCGCCTGCATTCCCTCCCATCCCCCGATATTTTTGAAACCATCCCTTAAGACAAGTTAAACGTGCGCTTGCGAATATGCTCTCCATTCGGTAGGCTTTTCTTTCTCAACGTCTTCGGTTAAGGGGTCCGCAGGAGGCCACGCTGTTTTCGCCACGTCGTGCATTCTGTTTTTGCATTGCGCTTGCCTTGGGTGAGCTGTTTGCAGCAGGTCCGTACCTGCTCGGTCAATCCATTCGGCTGTCCGTGGATCTTACCGACGCCCCGCGGAATATTTATCACGCCAAGCTAAATATTCCGGCCAAAGCGGGTGCAATGACGCTTGTGTTCCCTAAGTGGATCCCCGGCAACCACCGCCCTAGCGGCCCGATTGCTGCGCTCACCGGCATGCGCATGGAAGCTGACGGCCAGCCTCTGGTTTGGCGCCGCGATGATGTCGATATGTATGCCTTTCATGTCACCGTGCCCGAGGCGGCGCATTCCATCGACGTATCCCTGGACGCGATCACCTCGAGCGACAGCGCGGGTGGCGGAGGTCCGGCAGCTTCCAGCAATTTGCTCGACCTGAACTGGAATGCGGTCGTGCTGTATCCGCAAGGCGCCGATTCTGATGCAGTCGAATTCGTCCCCTCCGTGAAACTTCCACCAGGCTGGAAATTTGGCACTGCTTTGGTGGCTACTCACTCGTCCGGTGATGAAGTGGAGTTCGCTCCGGTTTCACTCACGACCCTGGTGGACTCACCCTTGATCGCGGGATTGCACTACCGGCGAATCGAGTTGACTGCGCCCCCGAGTACACCCGCTCACGAAATGGATGTGGTCGCCGATAGCGAAGCGGACCTGGAGATGAAACCGGAGGACCTGGCGGCCTACAAGAAACTGGTCGCTGAAACCGGTGCACTATTCGGGGCGCGCCACTACCGGCAGTATCACTTTCTCTACACTCTCAGCGACCAGATCGGTGGGCATGGATTGGAGCATCACGAATCGAACGACAGCGCCGCGGCTGAGCGCACGCTGCTCGATCCCGATCTGCACATGCTGTACGCGGATCTTGTTCCGCACGAGTTCGCGCACTCCTGGAATGGCAAGTATCGGCGGCCTGCCGGGCTGGCCACGCGAAACTATCAGGAGCCCATGATCGGCGATCTTTTGTGGGTTTATGAAGGGCTCACCGACTATCTCGGTAACTTGCTGGCGGAACGCAGCGGACTGTTGTCGCCCGAACAGTATCGCGAAGCATTGGCCTTAACCGCCGCCAGTCTCGACCACCGTTCCGGTCGCACGTGGCGTCCTTTGGAAGACACCGCGCGTTCGGTGCAGATCCTGCGGATGTTGACCGCGCCGGAGTGGCTGAGCTGGCGCCGCGGCCTGGATTACTATCCCGAGGGTCAACTGATCTGGCTGGAAGTCGACGCCATCATTCGCCAGCAGACTCGCGGCCAGCGTTCTCTCGATGATTTCTGCCGCCGCTTCCACGGCGGCCAAAGCGGACCGCCGATGGTCGTTCCTTACACGTTCGACGACGTTGTTCGCACGCTCAATGAGATAGCTCCCTACGATTGGGCGAGTCTGCTCAAAGAACGCGTCGGCGCGACCAGCACCCATGCGCCGCTGGGCGGCATTGAGCGTGACGGTTGGAAGCTGGTTTACAACGACCAGCCGAATGTATTCACCAAGGCGGCCGAGAAGTTAGCGAAGTTTGCTGACTTCTCGTATTCTCTGGGATTCACCGTGGCCGAAGATGGCAAACTGGATGACGTGATCGTAGGTTCTCCGGCCTATCAGGCAGGAATCGGACCAGGGATGAAGTTGGTCGCCGTCAACGGTCGCAAGTGGACTCCTCCAGTTCTGCATGCGGCGCTCAAAACAGCCCAGGAAAGTACAGGGACCATCGACCTGCTCGTCGAGAATGCCCAGTTCTTCCAGACTTACTCGATTGCTTATCACGAAGGCGACAGGAACCCGCATCTGGAACGAGTCTCCAGCGCACCCGACGTGCTTAACGTCTTGCTCACTCCGCTGACGCGGTAATTATTCCGAGGTCGGAGGCCGACCCAAGGGCGTAAGCCTTTAGTAAGGGGGTCGGCTTGCGAACGCTGCTAGAATCGAAATAGCGCGCCGCACTCACCATAAGGATTTAAAGATACAGAGATTTATGGACCGCTCTTTCTCTTTCGGAGCCGCTGCTGGGTTGCTGGTGTGCGCGGCACTTTGTTCACCCGTGCCCGTCATAGGGCAGGTCCAGGGCGTTCCATCAGTTCGCCGGCTGCAGGTGCTGGGCAACCGAAGCCCGGTCGAGATCGAGATTGAGGCCAGTGATCGCCTCGTTCCTCAAACGCAAGTGCTGACCGGTCCCGACCGTCTGGTGGTGGATTTCCCCAATGCGGTTCCCGGCACCCAATTGCGTAACCAAGCGGTGAACCGCGGCGAAGTGAAGGGCGTCCGCGTGAGTTTATTTAGTTCGAAGCCGCCGGTCACGCGCATCGTATTTGACTTGAAAGGTCCGCAGCACTACCAGGTTTTTCCCTACGGCAGAACCGTGATGGTGAAGGTGGGAGCAGGCGCCGAAGCAGCCAGCTTAGTTCCCGCCCAGGGAGCGGGTTCCGGACCTGCTTCGAGACCAGGCCTGGTGAACACCAGCTATCCCGCGCAATCGGTGGCGATATCCGCGCCAGTGCAAGCGCCGCCTCCGCTGGTGGTTTCATTCCAGGGGGGATTGCTTACGATCACTTCTAACAAAGCCAGCCTGTCGGAAATTCTTTTCGCGGTGCATCAGCGAACCGGGGCGGAGATCGCCATCCCGGCAGGAGCAGAGCAGGAGCAGGTAGTAGCCGAGCTCGGTCCCGCCTCCGCACCGGAAGTTCTGGCTCACCTGCTGAACGGCTCGAAGTTCAATTTCCTCATTCTCAGTTCGGCGAGTGATCCTGGCCTTCTCGATCGCGTCATTCTCAGTGAACGTCCGGAGGGAGCGGCTGCTGCTTTTCGGCCTCTGCCGCAGATGCAGCCCGTGGAGGATGTTGACGCAGATGCCGCGGGCAGGGCCGCTCCGCCTCCGCCCACTCCGGAACCCGGAAATCCCGTGCAACCTCAGCCGCCCACTCCCGAGAAACCCCCATCCGGCAACGACGTTCCGGATTAGCTCCTCGAGTTTTCTGGATTCACTTCCGAGTCAATCATCCCGATGTATTCGCGCGCCGAACCGCGCGCAAATCGAGACAGATCGGATTACGGTGCGGTAATCAGCCGAACCGGTACGGGAGACGTTCCCTGCAAGACTGTGCTAGGAGCGTTGCCGCAGCCGGTGACATTCATCACGGTCACGTAGACGTTGCCCAGATTGTCGACAAAGTTGATGAAGACTTGCAGAAAACCGACGATAGTGACTGGGGTAGTGGGGGGAGCGATGACCGTACCGGGTGGTGGGCTGTTGTAGATCGGCACCGAAACGATCGACGTGCTGCTGGTGATGACGGTGCCGCCTGTCAGTCCAGCGTTGGTCAGAGGATTGTCGGTTCCGGCCTGAATCTGAAAAGGGTAGGTGGCGGGTAACGTCGGGAAGGGATCGAGAGTGTCTTGACCAGTTACTGATGCTATGCTCAGGACATCCGAAGCCGAGTCGGCCTCTTGGTGGATAAGGCACTGTGCTCCGTTTGAGGTATCGTTGGTGCTGACAGGATTCTCGTTCAAGTCCACCGTATTAAGTCCCGTCATGCCGCACTGATATTGCGTGGACTGGTCGCAGCCCGCGATCGCCTCAGCATACGCGCTACCAGAAATTGCAGAGCAAGCACCGGTCTTGGAAGAAGGGATCGCCGTTGCGCTACCGAGTGGGGGGACTTGGCCCGGAACGTATTGAAGGCTTGGTGACGGGCCGCCGCCGGGGTTCGCCTGCGGCGTCGTAGAAATGAGCACGCACGTTGCACCGGGGCTACAATCCGGCACCAGCCAGAAACTTTCGCCGATCACACCGGCAGGAGATATTCCGGTGTGCTCGATGGCTCCATTACTGCCGGTGTTGATGAACGGAAGGCCCGTGTTTAGTGGGTCATTATTCGGCACCATCCACGGCTTCACACAGCGCGGCTGAACTCCGTAGCTGCCAGCGTTCGAGGAATTAAAGGCCTCTGCGGTAGCCGTGGCGCTCGCGGTGACTGCATTCCAGTTCTTGTTGAATATGCCGAATACGTGAGCAAAGAAAGTCGGCAGCTTCGTCTGCTGCACTACTACGGTTACTACGGGGTTTATTGGGAATTCTGCACCGGCACCGCCGCAGTCCGCGGAACCTGGACTGACCGCTGCGCTCCCAGCGGAATAGCTTACGGAGATCGAGCCAGTCGGAACGGACATGCCGCCAACCGCGTTCTGCTGAGCCGCTGCGACTGCCGCAAGTCCTGCAGGACCACCGGCATTGCAGGTCAGGTTCCAGGTTGCCATGTTGGTCGGGTCGCCGGTGAGTCCCGACATCGAAATCACCCTCGCTGCCGCAAGCGCCGCCGCATCCGCGGCTCGCTGCGCCTCTGCGCTGGCCTGGTATAGCGTGCCAATATCAATGGACAGTGCGGCCATCGCGATGATGCCGACGATCGCCAATGCCACCAGCGCCATGGTCACGCCCCGCTCCCGGTGCGGGGCGCTTCGTCGTGGCCGTCGAATCAGTGGTGGCAGCATGGGCCGTTTCTCAATTCTCGATCTCTAGTTCTCATTGAACGCCACTGCAGTTGTCGTAATCACGCTTGGGCCGACGAAGTTTCCACCGAACAGGCTGGACACCCCGCCGAATTGCCACTTGTATGCGTACTGAATGGTCACGCAAGTTCCCACGATGGCAGTCTGGCCGCTTGGCAGTTGAGGAGGAGTGCAGTTCGCCGGAGCCAGGGTCGCGCCCGTTTGCGGAGAAAAATATCCCCGATTGATCGTGAACGTGAGACCAGGGATCGGACAGCCATTGAGTTGGACGTTAGAGCCCCAGGTGAGGGTGACGCCACTCTGCACTGGCAGGGCCGTTTTTAGGCCGCAGTCGTTGATCTTTTCCGATATCAGGTAGTTGTCCACTACCTGAAGGGCATCACCGACCGATGCCGGGATAGGCGACGGACTGCCACTGAGGTCGTTGGCGGGATCGGCAGCAGCCACCCGGGCTCCCTCGCGCGCCGCATTCGATAATTTCTGTTTCAGCGTGAGCGCTCCGCTAAAGTCAAAAATTCCCACCACAAATAAAACCAGCAAGGGCAGAGAAATCGCAAATTCCACAATCTGCGAAGCGCAGTCATCTCCGGCGAAGCCCGCTAATGTGGCGAAGCGTCGAATCGCCCGATGGAACGTCCGCGTCACTGCGTCTCCTCCCGCATCTGCGCCTGCGCGGGGAGGGTAATCTTTTGCAAGTCGAGAGATGTGCACGGCTGCGGGTAGCAGGGCAGGGTGAAATGGAAAGGATACTTGTAGCCGAAGCTGACCGACGTGCCGCAAGTGCCGGCTCCGGTAACTTGGGCGCCGGTGCTGTATGACAACTGAACGTTAGGCTGGACACAAACTTTGCTGGGACTTGCATTCTGGCACGACACCGCACTGCCGCAAGGGTAGGCGCTGCCGCAAGCGCACAGAGTAGGAGCAGTCACCGGCGCCACGGCTTGCGTGGGGTCCAGATTCGCCGCGCTCAGAGCGTTATTGACGGCGTTGGTGGCATTTTGGACGATGGCGGCGGTGGAGGTGGTGCCGCAGGTCGCGCAACCCGGGGCCACCGCGGCCCGAGCGCCTTGCCGCGCCGCGTGCGTGATGGAGCCGTAGTAACGAAAAGCCTGTCCGAACCAGAAGATCGCCATGATCATCATGAAGAGCAGCGGCAGGATCATGGCGGTTTCCGCAATCTCCGCACCGCGCGTGTTGCGCGCCAAGTCACGCCAAGTCCTTAGACCCGATTTCCGCATGGCTATCGCGGTCCTCCCATCTTCCAGTTCCAGACGCCATAAAGCAAGGTCGTCAAAGCCAATGCTACTCCATAAGGAATCTTCAGCGACTGCGGATTATCCAGCGAAACCTCGGATCCCGGCATATGAAAGGTAAATAACGACGCCAGCAGCCGTCCCATGTTACGCAGCGTTTGCTTCACTCGCCGCTTATAGATCACCAGCCCCAGGGCCATGATCCCCGCAACGAACACCGATCCCATCAGCACATCGACCAGAATGCCCGGTCCAACAAACGCTCCCAACGCTCCGGCCAGCTTCCAGTCGCCTGCGCCCAGGCTGCGAACAAAGACAAATGGCAACAGCAGCAGCAATCCCAACCCGGCACCCAGCAGGGAAGTCTTTATGCCACCCCATCCGCCAGCCACTGCGTTGACCGCAATTCCAACCAGCAGGCCTGGAACAGTCAGCCAATTAGGAATACGCCGGCTGCGCCAATCCGTCCAGCCCGCAAGCGCCGCCAAAATCACCGCCAAGCCCAGTACCGCAGCCTTCAAAACCATCCCGATCTCTGCGGGAAATGCGCTCGAACCGTAATGTGCTGAAGTTGCTGCAATCGTTCCACCCCTTACGGCTCTCAGAACCCAGGAGAAGAAATCCTCTAGGGCGCTCGAATCGCGCCACTGGGGCGGATTTTCACATAGCTGGGTGCCGAAGTCAATGAGAACGGCGGGGTCCAAAACCCTCCGTCACCTGCCAAAAACAAAGGCCCGGAACGTGTCCGGGCCCAGTGAAATGCTTTGCATCCTACCGGTTGAACGCTCCCGCGCTGTTATGCTCAGCCACAATGCGCTTCGCATTATCGGCCAGGGCTTTCGCCTGTGGCAAAAGGTCCAGGCTCTTCAGCACTTCCGGGTCCGATTCCGCCCGCACCTTCAGGCCTTCATCCTGACCGAAAGAATCCACAAAGATCTCCGCCTTGATGTTGGATTTGATCCAGTCATTGTTATCCAGCATATCCGCCTGAGTGTAAGCAATATTCGCCTCGTCGAGCGACTTGCGGAAATCCTGCAGGATNNCCGCCGTAAACCGTGCGGCCGCTGTCCGTCAGCTTCACTTCACGGTTGGCATTGCTGCCGGATTCGGGTTCGCGGTTGTAGTAGTAGTCGTAAAGCGAAATATTGCTGTAATCACGCTGAATGAGGCGTCCGCTGGGCGTGTAATAATGCGCCGTGGTCAGCGCCAGTCCCGTGTTTTCAGAAAGAGGATATACCGTCTGGACCAGTCCTTTGCCAAACGTCACTTCGCCCACGATCAGGCCACGATCGTGGTCCTGAATGGCTCCGGAAACAATCTCCGCCGCCGACGCCGTCAATCGATTCACCAGGACTACCAGCGGGTAGTCCTTGCCTCCATTGCCATGCTGCGCCACGTAGCGCTTTTCCGCCGAAGCACGGCCATGATGAGAAACGATGAGTTGGTTTTTCTTCAGGAACTTGTCAGCTACACCCACTCCCTCGCTCAACAAACCGCCGGGATTCCCCCGCAGGTCCAGAATCAGGCCCTTGAGATCGCCGAACTCATCCAGAGCTTTTGAGACCTCTTCTTCCGTTGTTTCGTTGAATCCGGTCACGTGCAGGTAGCCGATGCCGGGACGAATCAGGAAGTGTACATCCACGCTGTAACGCGGAATTTCGTCGCGCACCAGCGTGAACTCCATCGGCTTGTCCACACCTTCTCGCGAGATGCTGATGTGTACGGTCGTACCTTTCGGCCCCTTCAGCATATCGGCGACATCGCCCGTGCTCAGATTCTCGGTGGACTTGCCGTCCACGGCGATGATCACGTCGCCGGGATGAATGCCAGCCTTGTAGGCGGGCGTGCCGGTGAAAGGAAAGATCACAATCACTTTATTGTTGCGCGGTCCCACCGTCATACCCACGCCGTAGTACTTGCCGCGCTGGTCTTCGCGCATCAGCGCGTAAGACTTGGGGTCGAAGAAATTCGAGTGCGGATCAAGCGCGTGCAGCATCCCGGGAATGGCCCCGTTGTAGATCGCTTTGTCGGGATTAACCGGCTCCGCGTAGTTGTCCTCGATCACGGCATAGACATCAGTAAACTGTTTCAGGCTGTCTTTGACGTCGGAATCGCTCGAGGTCGATGAGGCCTGCTGCCCTGTGCGCTGGGCGAAAAGAATGCCCAGAAAACCGCAGGCCAGCAGAAAAAAAACTACCAGGAAGAGTGAACGGCGAGAACTACGTGCCATCTTGGATTTTCCTTCGGTTGTAGGGATGTCGAACTTCCCAGCTACCGCACTGAATACAAAAAGTATATCACCAGATTAGACTGCCGCGGACCGGGATAGTCACCATTGGTAACCATCCCCGGGACTGTCGTTATATCGGATGCGGGCAGATACGGTTAAGGTTCGAGCGCGATTCCGAGCCGTAGGGAGGGATCCGCGGCTTTAGCTGGAGAGGTGGTTCCGGCCGAGACTATTCGTCCAGCGGGATTTTGCTTCGCATGAGAGTCATGAGAATCTGGAGAATCCGCAGTGCGATCTGCCTCCTCGTCCTTGTCTTTATCATCGTTCTGCCAGGATCGCGGATAGCTTCTCCTGTGACGGGCGAAGAAATAAGGCCCTCCATGGGATGCGCCGATAGCCGCGCCGATTAGCCCAACGAGCGACCCGCCGATTATCACTCCGTCTCCAATCGAGGTGTGGTTGCGAGCGCCGTTCGTCGCGCCCAAGGCTGCCCCAATGCCGAAGCCGATCGCGGCCCCGATTACAGTATGACCAGCGTCGCCATGATCCATCCATGGGGTTTGGTAGTTCTCCCGACTGCGAGGATATCTATGCTGGGAAGGAAAAGGCGGTTCCGATCCCCGTCGGGGAAACTGAGCCAAAGTCGTGCCATCGTCGTCGGCGTGCAAGACGTCGGTGGTTTTTTCGTATCGACTGCGCGCAGTTGCGATTTCGTCGCCGCCCGAGGAATTGCTAGCCGCTGGCAAATCTGTGGTTTGTGCAAATGCGACTGACGCCAGCAGAATCGACGCCAGCAGAATGTGAACGTGTTTTGTGTGTTTCATGAGCGCAGATTAGCGCTCATTCCACCCATACGGCGGAGGCCTTGGGACACTTTCCAGTGTGTCACAGTGCTGCGATATCACGGCGCTTCGAGGGGCCGGGTGATGAATTCGACATATCGCCGCAGTTCTTCAACGCAGGACTCCGCCAGCAGCGAGAAGGGAATCGCGCGGCAGCCATTGGGTAGTTCCTTTGCCGTCAGCGAATCGCACACCACCGCGGCTGTTTGTTTCAAGCCCCGTTGCCAGTTCGATTGCCGCGCGTCCCGTAATACCAAGCTGTCGGGATGGAAACCAGCGGCGCTCAACATAGTGTGCGCGAGCTTCAGAAATTCCGGCCACTTCGAAGCAACGCCAACCAGGGCCTCCGAGGGAGCCGGAAGCCACTGGCCCAACGAGGTAGGCACGGAGCGGAAACGCAGCGTCAGCAATTCGGCTCCTTCCGGCAAGGCTTGCCGTACCGCCGCTATCCGGTTCGGAAGCGCGACCGGAACGCTGCCATCCAGCACCTTACGGTAGTCTTCCAATCCACAACTCATGACGGGAAGAGTCACGGCATGCTGTATCTCCGCGGCCACAATTCGCCGGAGTTCTTCGTCCGGTTCGACCAGCAGGAAATGGTCGGGCGGCTGCAGTTCCATCCACTGGCTCAAGCGCGAGCGCAAAGCAGGCAGAGACACGCCCCGCTTACGCGCCGAACGGAAGAGGCTGGCAATCATCTGATCCAGGGCGAGGGCGGACGAGAGTGGCATTTCGGGCTTGTTGGCCCGGACATAAACGCCGCTCCCCCGGCGGTTCTCAACCCAGCGTTCCCGCGACAATTGCCGGTAGCCCGCGCTCACGGTGTTGGGATGCAGGTGGAAGCGTCGCGCCAGTTCTCGCGTGCTCGGCAAGCGTTGCCCGGGAGCCAGGTCATCTCCCAGAATGCCCAGAACGACCTGCGTCACCAGCTGTTCGCGAATGCTGACCTGGCTGCCACGCGCAAACCAAAGCTGCATGGCCGCTATCTTAAAGCCAGTGCAGGAATTGTGTATAGCCGGTGGCGCCGGGTTCAAGTTGCTGCTATGCCAAAAGATCGTTCCGCTCCGCCGAAATAGGCTATTGACGCCGGGGCCGGACCGCTATATTGTGGCCCTCACCAAACGTGCGGGGGGCCCGTTTTTGGTAGCGCAAGCGCTCGGGGAGTTGGCACGTGCTATTTCGTCGAATCGTCTTCACTGCATGCTGTGCGGTAGCGTTGGTTCTGGCGGTTTGTAACTATCGTCCCGCTTCGGTTCGCGCCGGTGAAGGATTTCAACCGGTCTCGCCTGAAGAACTGAAGATGACGAGCGAACCGCTCGCTCCCGGAGCGCCGGCCATCATCCTCTACCGCCAGGTTGATCGCGACGATAACGGTCGTACCTCTCACGAAGACAACTATGTCCGCATCAAAATCCTCACCGAAGAGGGACGCAAGTACGCGAACGTCGAGATTCCCTTCTTCAAGGTAAACGGAGACGTTGTGCACGTTCGGGCACGCACTATCAAGCCTGATGGCTCGATCGTTGAATTTGGCGGCGAAGTCATTGAAAAGTCACTGGTGAAGGGCCGGGGAGTTCGATACGTGGCGAAGACCTTTACACTTCCCGATGTCGAGGTCGGTGGAATTATTGAGTACTCCTACACCTACGACCTGCAAGAGCATCTTATCTACGACTCGAACTGGATCCTCAGCGAGGATCTCTTCACAAAGAAAGCCAGGTTTTCACTTAAGCCGTACACCAACGCAAACACCTACATCCCGATCAACTTGCGTTGGAGCTGGCACGACTTGCCGGTCGGAGCCGACCTCAAACAGGGCCCAGATCGCATAGTCCGCATGGAGGTAAGCGACATCCCCGCCTTTCAATCGGAAGATTTTATGCCGCCGGCGGATGAACTGAAATCGCGCGTGGACTTCATTTACAGCGATGAGCTGCCGGCGAAGGATGCGGACAGTTTCTGGAGGACAGTAGGGAAAAAGCGGAACAGCCAATTGGAGGGGTTTGTCGGAAAGCACAAGGCCATGGAAGAGGCCGTCGCGCAGATTGTTTCGCCGAATGATCCTCCTGAAGTGAAGCTGCGCACGATCTACGATCGCGTGCAGCAGATAAGAAACAAGTCGTACGAGCTGCAGAAAACCCAGGAGGAGGAAAAACGCGAGAAAGAGAAGCCGGCCGAGAACGTTGAAGACGTGTGGAAACGTGGCTACGGCAATGGTATGCAATTGACCTGGCTTTACCTCGCGCTTGTCCGGGCCGCTGGTTTTGAAGCCTATGGGTGCTGGGTTTCGGATCGCCGGAACTACTTCTTTAACCCGGTCACGATGCAAAGCGCGAAACTGGATGCTAACGTCGTGCTGGTCAAGCTGAACGGCAAGGATATTTATTTCGATCCGGGAGCGGAGTTTACACCTTTTGGCATGCTGACATGGTTTGAAACGGGAGTGCAGGGATTGCGGCTGGACAAGGATGGCGGAACATGGATCAGGACCACGCTTCCTGCAAGCGCGGAGTCGCGCATTGAACGCAAAGCAAAATTGAAACTCTCCGATACGGGCGACCTGGAGGGGAAACTTACGGTTACCTACACCGGCCTGGAAGCGATGTACCATCGGCTGGACGTCCACCATGCAGACGAGTTAGCGCGCAAAAAGTTCCTGGAAGACCGCGTGAAATCCCAAGTACCCGTCGCAGTGGAATTGGAATTGACGAACCAGCCGGACTGGAGTGGTTCGGAGACTCCATTAGTGGCCGAGTTTGACGTGAAGATTCCGGGCTGGGCGTCAAATGCTGGAAAGCATGTCCTCATTCCTGCCGGAGTATTCTCCGGCACGGAAAAACACACCTTCGAACATACCAACCGCGTCCACCCCATCTACTTCGAGTATCCCTATGAGAAGGTGGATGACATAACCATTGAGCTTCCTCCAGGCTGGCAAGTGAGCAGCGTTCCGCCGGAGCAGGGCAAGGACGGTCATGTAGTCGCTTATAGCCTGAAAGTGGAGAACGGCAAGGACACGTTGCACCTGACGCGGAAATTGACCGTGGATTTTCTGATGCTGGACTCTAAGTACTACACGGCTCTGCGGAATTTTTTCCAGGTAGTGAGGACCGGCGATGAAGAGCAGATTGTGTTGCAGCCCGGAGCTGCCAGCGCGAGCAACTAGCTGGCCGGCACGGTTGTCTGTGCTTTGGATTGTGGGTTGCATTCTGACCTGGATGCCGCAAGCTTTGGCGGGCGCAGATGCGCCGCCGTGGATGCACGCTCTGGTCAACGTTCCACTGCCCGCCTACGATGAAAAGACCGACGCAATCCTGCTGTATTCGGAGACGAACGTCACAGTTGTTTCGACCGACAAGATCAGGACGCAGGTGCGCGAGGCTTATAAGATTCTGCGTCCCGAGGGCCGTGAGCACGGCATCGTGGCTGTTTACTTCAATCCGCAGAGAAAGATCAAGAGTCTGCATGGATGGTGCATTCCAGCACAGGGCAAAGACTACGAGATCAAGGATAAGGACGCCGTCGAAGTGTCGCCCAACACCGAGGGGGCTGAACTGATCTCGGACACCAAATACAAGGTTGTGCGCATTCCAGCGTCAGATCCCGGAAACATCATCGGCTACGAATACGAAGTGGAGGATCAACCTTTCTTTCTGCAAGGCCTGTGGGACTTCCAGAAGGCAGACCCGGCGCGGGAAAGCCACTATTCCCTGCAACTTCCTCCTGGCTGGGAGTACAAGGCCTCATGGCTGAACCACCCGGAAGTTACGCCTACGCAGTCGGGCAGTAATTCATGGCAGTGGACGGTCCACGACGTAGGCGGTATCAGACATGAGCCGCTCATGCCCCCGTTTCAGGGAATCGCCAGCCAAATGATTCTGTCTTTCTTCCCATCCGGGGGGCCGGTCCTAAATGGATTCGCGAACTGGGACACGATGGGAAAATGGTACTCCAGCCTGATCGGCGAACGAGTCGATGCCTCCGCCGAGATCAAACAAGAGGTAACAACGCTGACGGCCTCAAGAAACACCCCGGTGCAAAAAATGCAAGCCATTGCCGGATTCGTCCAGCATGATATCCGCTACGTAGCGATCGAACTTGGCATCGGAGGCTGGCAGCCTCACCCGGCTCCTATGGTGTTCTCAAAGCATTATGGAGACTGCAAGGACAAAGCGACACTTCTTCGCTCCATGCTGCAAGAGATCGGGGTACAGTCCTACCATGTCGTGATCTACACCGAGCGCGGCGCGGTAACTCCCCAAACGCCCGCCCACCACGGATTCAACCACGCGATTACTGCCATCAAACTGCCCGACAGCCTCACCGACCCTTCACTCATCGCCACTATCCAGCATCCCAAGCTGGGCCGAATTCTCTTCTTCGATCCGACGAACGAACTGATTCCGTTCGGCCAACTTCCTGGTTACCTGCAGGCGAACTACGGATTGCTGGTCACGCCAGATGGAGGCGAACTGATTCAGTTGCCCCAGCAACCAACGTCGATGAACAGCATTCAACGTACGGCGCAGCTCACTCTCGATCCGACCGGCATGTTGAAAGGCGACGTGAAAGAGGTGCGGCTGGGCGAGCGCGCAGCCTCAGAGCGTTGGCGATTGCGCACCGTAACCAAGGACACCGACCGCATCAAACCCATCGAGGAACTTTTGGCCAATTCGCTTGCCAGCTTTCACCTTACTGGTGCCAGCCTCATCAACTTTCAGCAAACGGACCTGCCTTTTGGTTTCAAGTATTCGTTCGAGTCTCCTAATTATGCCAAGACTGCCGGCAACCTGATTCTGGTGCGGCCGCGCGTAATCGGAAGCAAAGGCTCGGGATTCCTCGAGACCAAAGAACCGCGCAAGTTTCCCATTGAATTCGAAGAACCGACGCGCGATACGGATACGTTCGAAATCACGATTCCGACTGGGTACGTGGTGGATGACTTACCTCCGCCGGTCGATGCCGATTACGGCTTCGCCAGTTATCACTCAAAGACGGTCGTGAACGGCAACGTGGTTGGCTATACGCGTACGTTTGAGGTGAAGGAACTAAGCGTGCCCGTCAACAGGGCTGAAGACCTGAGAAAGTTTTATCGGATTATCGCAGGGGATGAACGCAACACGGTAGTCCTCAAGCCGTCCCCGTAGCCGTTTCGGAGCTTGGTTAGCCCGCGCAAAGTGAAAGATCTGGTTGCTGGACGTATGGAGCCGCATTGCCGCCTTTCCAGTCCCGCATTATGATGACTTCATGAGTTTTTCCGAGACGATCTTCCTGTTCCTGCTGGCCCTCATTGTGTTCGGGCCGAAGAAGCTGCCGGAGATCGCCCGCCAAGCTGGACGTCTTCTCGCAGAACTTCGGCGCGCCTCGAATGAGTTCAAGTCGCAGATCGAAACCGAAATCGCGCACCTGGAGGTTGAGAAGACGCAGACGGTTCTGCCGCCTACCCGGCCGCCGCAGGGCGCCGTGGCCAGCTTGAGCCTCAATCCCGCCCCGAGCGAACCAGCTCCGCTTGAGACGCCCGCCACTCTAGCCGCTCCCGCGGTTGATGTGGCTCCGGCCATCGCTGATCCAGTCCCCGTGAACCCAATCCTCGCGGACCCGGCCGCCGCGACTCCAGCCACGCCATCGAGCTCAGATTCCGCGGTTACGGCTGTCGCTGAAAACGCTCCGGCTTCGCAGGATTCGCATGTTTGAAACCGCAACCGAGGCTTCCGGGGATGAGAAGAAGCGCGACCCTATGCCTACCATGGGGTTTCTCGATCACCTCGAAGAGTTGCGCCGCCGGCTGGTTTACTCCATCGCCGCCGTGGGAGTGGGTTTTGTCGCTTGCTGGTGGAAGGTAGAGAAGATCTACGACATCATGCAGCGCCCCATCATGGAGGCGCTCCGCGCCAATGGCTTGTCGGAGAAGCTCGTCTACCTGAATCCCACTGAGCCTTTCAACCTGTATCTGAAAATCTCGGCGCTGGCCGGACTCTTCCTCACTTCGCCCTTTGTGCTCTACCAGGTTTGGATGTTCATCTCGCCGGGGTTGTATCGTAACGAGAAGCGCTATGTGGTTCCCTTCATGGTTTCGACCATCGCGTTGTTCTCCGCGGGCGGATACTTCGGTTATAGAGTTGTCTATCCGCAGGCGCTCGGCTTTCTCATTCATTTCGGCAGACAGTTCCAGCCGATGATCACTATTGGCGAATACACTTCGCTTTTTCTGAGCATCATCCTCGGCATGGGCTTGATCTTCGAGATGCCGATCCTCATCTTTTTTCTGGCGCTGATGGGCATCGTGAGCGCCGGCTTCATGTGGAAGAATTTCCGCTACGCGATTCTGCTCATATTCATCGTAGCGGCCATTGTTACGCCAACTCCTGACGTTTTGAATATGTGTATTTTTGCCGCGCCCATGGTTGCGCTCTATGCCGTCAGCATTGGCATAGCTTGGCTCGTGCATCCCAAGCAGCGCCGCGCACGGAAGGAAAAACAGGCAGCGTAAGGTTTCGGCTCGATTTGGAGTTCGGCCCGAGGTTTTGTTTCCTGAGGTTCATTAGTGATAAGCAAGATCAGCATTCTTCCGGCATTGTTGCTCTCGATCGCGGTCAGCTTCGGAGCCTGCGATCATGACAAGGCTGCCACTCCAGCGGCAGCCCAGAGCCCGGCGTCAATCGCTTCCCCCGACGCGGCATCGTCCAAACCTGCACTTCCTCCGGACAGCGGTCCGCCGCCGCCGTTCGATTCCGCCCGTGCCATGCAATATGTGAAGGAAATCGTAGCCTACGGCCCGCGGCCGCTCGGCAGCGCAAATCACAAAAAGGTCGAAGACTACCTTGCCTCTCATCTGAGACATGATGAGGTAGAAGACGACAGTTTCACGGCGGATACGCCCGAAGGTAAATTTCCCGTACACAACGTCATCGCAAAGTTTCCTGGGACGCGCGATGGCATCGTCGTGATCGCCAGCCATTACGATACGAACTATCCGCTGCGCAAAACCACGTACGTCGGAGCCAATGACGGGGGTTCCTCCAGTGCTCTGCTTCTTGAAATAGCCAATCAGTTGCGCGGCAAAAAACGCGATGGCTACAGCGTATGGCTGGTGTGGGACGATGCTGAAGAAGCGATGAAACCCGATAACGAAGTTCCTTTTCTTGACGATAGTTTGTACGGCATTCGCCACCTGGCAGAGAAATGGGAGGCCGATGGCACTTTAAAGAAGATCAAGGCATTCCTGTTAGCAGATATGGTGGGAGACGCGGATCTTAATATCGATCGGGATACGAATTCAACCCCTTGGCTCGAAGACGTGGTGTATGAGGCGGCCACTCGGCTTGGTTATCAGTCACATTTTTTCGCGCGTACGCTCCCAGGCGTGAGTGACGATCACATTCCCTTTGTGAAGCGGGGCGTACCCTCGGCCGATTTGATCGATTTCGACTACGGTTACAACGACGTGTTTTGGCACACGCCGCAGGACACTGTCGACAAGCTCAGCCCCAAGAGCCTGCAAATCGTAGGCAGCACCATTCTGGAGACGGTCGGCATTCTCGACAAGATGGACCCACTCCCCCCGAAGTGAAGTGAGGCCAACGCGGCTGGTATCGCCGCGATCTCCACGCCGTTCTCGGCACACTCCGCGATGAGCTTTTGCTCTTTTCCATATTTTCATTTCTAATGCACCCGGTATGCGAAAATTGAAGGCCTTGTGGCTGTGCCTAGTCCTCAGTGCCATTTGCCTTGGCGCAACCCCTTCTACCGAGAGCGACAACGCGCGCATCATTCAGTCAGCTCTCGAACCATCCCCACTTGAGAGCAATCTGCGCCACTTGACGGATGAGATCGGCGGACGCGTTCCCGGCACACCCGCCATGCAGCGCGCGATTGACTGGGGCGTGCAGACGTTCAAAGCTGCTGGGGCTGACAGCGTCCACACCGAAGAATTCACCATCCCGCACTCGTGGGCGGAAGGCGCGACCGAGATGACCGTCAGCGCCACGGGGACCGCGCTAGACCCCAAGCTCACGCAGATTCCCAAGATCCAGTTCCGCGTCCGCTGCGTTTCTATCGCATGGGCGCCCGCGCTCGCTCCGGTGAAGCACGTGCCGGTGATTGACGTGGGCAGTGGAAGTCTTGCGGACTTCAAGAACGCCGGCGATATCTCCGGCAAGATCGTACTCGTCCATTCGGTTGTGCTCAAGACCTGGGACGATCTCTTCGCCGAATATACCAACGCCCCGCCCGTGATCAATGCGGCTCTGAAGGGAAAGGCGAAGGCGGTCGCATTTATCGCCACACGCGAACACGACATTCTCTACCGGCACACCAATTCCTTCGCGGGAGAAATCGACCGCATTCCCCAAGTGCTGGTAGCGCGCGAAGACGGTGAGCGCATTGGGCGGCTGCTGACCTCGGGCCATCCGGTGTGGGCCGATCTCAGCATCCCCAGCCAACTCGGCGGCCCCATCAAAACCGCAAACGTTATTGCGGAAATCAAAGGCAGCGAAAGATCCCAGGAGTTCGTTATTCTTGGCGCGCATCTGGATTCCTGGGAACTCGGAACCGGCGCGCTTGACAACGGCTGCAACGCGGCGCTCGTAGTGGATGCGCTGCGGGCGATTGAGGCCTCCGGGCTGAAGCCGCGCCGTTCGATCCGTTTCATTCTTTTCTCGGGAGAAGAGGAGGGTCTGCTCGGCTCGCGCGCCTACGCTACGGCACATCGGCCTGAACTTGATAATGCTGCCGGAGTGATCATCTACGATTCCGGCACGGGCAAGACCACGGGCTTTTCCGACGGCGGCCGCAAGGATTTGCTCGAAACTGCCAAGCGCCTGATCGCCCCGCTGCAGCAGTTCGGCGTGACGGAATTGAAGACCGACATGGAATGGGGCACCGATCATTTTGATTTCATGCTCGAAGGTGTCCCTACATTCGTCGCTGATCAGGAGGAGGCGAACTATCTGGAAAATTACCATGCCGTCTCCGATACCTACGACAAAGTGGATTTTGTTCAGCTCAAGAAAGACGTAGCTGAGGCTGCCGAGTTCTCTTTCGCGCTGGCCAATCTTCCGGAGAAGATCGGGCCGCGCTTCACCCGTCCGCAGATCGAACAGTCCATGCGCGAGACTCATAGCGACGAAATGTTCAAGGCTTTCGGCCTCTGGGACGATTGGGAGAGCGGACGACTGGGCCGGCAGAAGTGACACCTGTTGATGATTTGTGATTGCGGATTTCTGATTGAAAACCCCTCAGTTGTGAGCCTTTTCAAAACAGCCATCTACAATCAACAATTCTAAATTCCTTCAGGAATATCCATTGCTCTACTTCTGGATTCTCTTCAATCTTTTCGCGCTCGGGATGCTGGTGTTGGAGCTTCGTGTCTTCCACCGCCCGGGCCGCGTTGTGCGCTCTCGCGAGGCCCTTGGCCGCAGCGCCATGTGGATCGGCCTCGCGGCAGTTTTTGCCGGGCTGGTTTTTTTCTGGCAAGGCCGTCAGGTCGCTATCGAGTTTGTCACCGGCTACGTGCTCGAGCTTTCCCTCAGCGTCGACAATCTTTTCCTTTTCCTCGTGATTTTTCGCTATTTCGCCGTGCCAGAAAAACACCAGCACCGCGTGCTGTTTTGGGGAATCCTGGGCGCGCTCCTAATGCGCGGCCTTTTTATTCTTGCCGGTGTCGGCCTTATCCAGCGGTTCCATTGGATTCTCTACGGCTTAGGAGCACTTCTCGTTTATAGCGGCATCCGGCTGGGGTTTACGGGCGAACATCAGATCGACCCGTCGAAGAACTCCGCGGTAAAGGCGCTGCGCAGGTTGATACCGGTGACGGACAACTACCAGGAAGGACGTTTCTTTGTGCGCAGTTGGCATGGGAATCCGGGTCTCTACGCCACGCCATTGCTGGTTGTCCTGGCTGTGATCGAAACCACGGATATGCTTTTCGCCCTCGATTCTATTCCGGCAGTCCTCGCCATCACACTCAACGCCTTCATTGTGTACACCTCGAATGTCTTCGCGATACTCGGCCTGCGCTCAATGTTCTTCGCGGTTGCCGGACTGATGAAAGTTTTTCGCTTCCTTCACATTGGGTTGGCGCTGATTCTGATCCTTGTGGGACTGAAGATGATCACCGCGAATTACTTTCCAGTCCCGACGCTAGCGATGCTGGGCGTGGTGGCGGGAGTGCTGACGCTCTCAGTGGCCGCATCGGTGATGTATCCGGGGAAGAAACTGGAGCATAATAAAGACTAGCAGGGAAGTCTCGGGTCGCAAACAGCGAATTCAAATTCTGACTCTACACGAACCGCACTGTCTCACCCTTGATCACCGAATGCTTCAGAAACTTCTTGTCATCGTGCGCAGGATAATCCGTGCGATAATGCGCGCCCCGGCTTTCGTCACGAGGCAGCGCCGAACGAACCACCAACAGTCCTGCAAGATGCAAGTTTGCCGCCTCATGCGCCCGCCGCGTACGCGGACGCGCTACTCTCGGCCCGAGTCCCTCCAACACCTTGATCGCTTCCGCATTCCGTTCCGCGTGCGCACAATGCGCGGCGCCTTATCCAGGTACAGTGCCATGGGATGAAACTGGATGAACTCCATATCGCTGACCTCCGCGCCCGCGTGGCAAGCCATCGCCACGCCGTCTCCCGTGGCGGCCTCTGGATTGGTCGTGTCGCGATAGACTCGCCCCATGCCTCCCGTGGCCAGCAAAACCACCGAACATGCCACGTCCTCGTGCAATCCCTTCTCGCTGCAACCAACTGCTCTATACGCTCCGGCCCTTCCTCCGTTAGAGTCTTCACCGCTTTCCGGCAGACACAGACCGTCGCCGACAGTCAACGTATCCTGCAGGTGCAGGCTGACTTCGTCTTCACCGCTGAGCGCGGCCGCGGTAGCGCCTTGTGCACTCTGGGCAGGAATCCTTGACTTCTTTTTTCTCCAGCACCAGCACGCGTCCGGCGCCGGCCAGTTCGATTGCGGCGCGCCGGCCCGCAACGCCGGCCCCAATCACCACGAAGTCGGTCTCGGTTGGAAGACCCTTCATTAGAGGGAAGATGGTATCACTTCCTTGGCAAGGGACATTAACCCTGGGCTTTCCATAGGCTATGATGGAATGCCATGGCGCAAGTCACCATCCACGTCCCGCCCCGTCCCTACCAGGCTCGAATCGAGAACGGCCTGCTGGCGCGGGCCGGAGCTCTGCTGGCAGAGTTGCTGCCGCAAGCGAGCAGCGTGTTTGTGGTTACCGTTCCGGGGGTACGCCGTCGCTGGGGCGCTAAGCTGGTTCGCTCTCTGGCTTCGGCTGGCTTCAGACCCCAGGTTGTGCAAATGCCGGATGGGGAACCTTTCAAGAAATTGTCCACCATCGAAACGATGGCCGAAAAATTGGTCCGCCTTGGCGCTGACCGCAAGGCGGTTCTGATCGCACTCGGCGGCGGCGTAGTCGGAGATGTCACTGGACTCCTGGCCTCCCTTTACATGCGCGGTATCGAATTGGTGCAGATTCCCACCACGGTCCTGGCCCAAGTGGACGCATCCGTCGGCGGCAAGACCGGTGTGAACCTCGGAGCAGGGAAGAACTTACTCGGAACTTACCATCATCCGCGCGTGGTTCTCATTGACCCGGAACTTCTCCACACGCTCTCTGACCGTGCCTTTCGCTCCGGCCTGTACGAGGCGCTCAAATGTGGCGTTATCGGCGATCTCGATCTTTTTCTGCGCTTTGAACAGAAACGCACTCAGATCCTGAAGCGTGATCCAGTCGAGCTTGAGGGGCTGATCGCCCAGAGTGTGAAGCTGAAAGCCGAAATCGTTTCCGCCGATGAGCAAGAGGGAGGTTTACGCCGCGTTCTCAACCTTGGTCATACCATCGGGCACGCTCTCGAGGCCGAAACGGGTTACAGGGGCCTGCTTCACGGCGAGGCCGTCGCTTGGGGCATGATCGCCGCCACTAACATCGCACTCACAGTTGGACGCACCGACAGCGTAACGGCCGGCCGCATCGCCGACGCCGTTCTCAGCCTGGGCCGGCTGCCGGAAGTTAAAGTCAGTGCGCATAAGGTTCTCGCGCGTCTACAGGCGGACAAGAAAACGCAAAACGGAGCAGTTCATTTCGTTCTACCCAGGGAGATCGGGAAAGTCGAAATTGCGGCCGATGTTCCGGACAAGGTTGTAATCAATGCGGTCGAAGAATTGCGCCGCCTGTCCCGCGGCGGCTGGGGAAAATGAAATGGTTGATTGATGATTTAATGATTGTTGATTTGAACAGCAACGGCGTCGATTCCTGCGGCCTTGATTGACAATCAGCAATCGACAATCAGCAATTCCGCACCGTGTCTGAAACCCACAAATTCGTAGTCGGTGCCAGCCCGGAAGGCGCCGCTGACGCTCGTTCCGCGGCGCGCGCTGTCCGCGCCATGTTCACCTCCATCGCCCCGCGCTACGATCTGCTGAATCACTTGTTGTCCTTCAACGTTGATCGCATGTGGTGGCGCCGTTCTGCTCATGCCTTTGCCCATATCCTCGCCCAGTCTGACTCTCGTGTCCTGGACCTTTGTTGCGGCACCGGGGATATGACCTTCGCCTTGCGCAAGCAGGCAGGGAAGTGCAGCCCGCAGATTTTAGGCGCTGATTTCTCCCACGCCATGCTGCAGCGCGCCCACTCCAAGTCTCTCGGCAACCTTTCTGAAAACGGCAAGCCGGCCACGCCGCGCTGGATTGAAGCCGACGCGCTCTGCCTTCCGTTTCCCGACCGGCACTTCAGCTTGGTCACCTCAGCCTTCGGATTTCGCAATCTCGCGGACTACGATGCCGGGCTCCGCGAGATCGTACGCGTGCTGAAACCTGGAGGGGAATGCGGCATCCTCGACTTCAGTGAGCCCAAAGGGATCATGGGCCGCGTCTATCGCATTTACTTCAAGCAAGTCCTGCCCCGCGTCGGCACCTTGCTTTCGGGCGTTCGCGGGCCATACGCTTATCTGCCGAATTCGGTCGAACGTTTCCCTGGGCCGCAGGAGATGCGGGAGCGCATGCGTCGCGCCGGCTTTTGCGAGGCCAGTTGGATACCTTACACATTCGGCATTGCCGGCTTATATCGCGGAAAGAAGTGAAAGGCCGAGCCTGCGAAGGAACTCTACTTGGCGGTCCCGCTCTGCGCTGAGGCTGAAGGAGTTTTGAAGCTATCGGCGAATGCGTCGGCGATGGTGTAACGGATTACGTTCTCGTACTCCTTGCCGAGGAAACCGCGCAGCCGGTCCGTATTCATAATGTATTCACCGGTCATGTAGGGGAGTGCTTCCGGGGGAATCGCGGAGATCTGCCGCTTCCATAGAAGTTGCAGCACCAGCCGCATCGCCCACTTTCCGGGCACGCGCACCAGCTTGGCTTGTGCCATCTCAATACAGCGTCCAAACGTGAGGGGCTCGCCGCGCCCAGCTACGTTCAGAATCGTCAGTCGTTGCATCTCCGGATCACGGTGCAGGATGTGCGCGATCAAACGCGCCATATCGTCCACATGAACGAACTGAATCTTATTGTCAAAATACTGTTGCCCATATGGAAGCATGCAAGGCAGGCGTTTGCCCTGGGTACGCATCTTCTCCGCGTGTGATCCTTTGCCGTTGGGCGTGCCGCGAAACGCTCCCAGTAGGTAGTTTTCCACGCTGGCGCCAGCAAAAATGTGCGGACGCAGAATGTATACGCTGCACCCCCGCAAGGCCGCGGAGCGCTGCTGCACCACTTCGTCACACTGCTTCTTATGAATCGCGTAGGGCAAAGTATGCGCCGCCATGGCTGACTCTTCTGTCGCCGGCGACGGAAGACTCGGACCGTAAGCGGAAACACTGCCGGGAAAGATAAATTGCTTGATCCCGAAATCCGTCGTGCGGTTCGCCTCGGTGATGGCTTCCATCACGCGCGCCGTGCCGGCCACGTTGATCTGCCACATGCGCTCCGGGTCCAGCACCCCGGTACGCACCGCATCGATCACGAACGCAAGATGCACCACCGCCACCGGTCGCGTGTCGCGTAGCATCTCGTAAAGAGCCCGGGTGCAGGATTCTGTACCTAGATCCATGCGCTCAAACTGTAGCGAGAGATCGGTTTGGGGTGGATGCAGGTCCACCCCAAGCACAGAGAAATCCGCCAGCAGCGGGAGCAGCCGGGAACCCAGGTTTCCCGCAATGCCGGTGACCACGACGACAGGCTTCGCGCTCGCCATCAGTTCGGCTTGGATGGAGGAGCCGGTTGAGCCGGAGGCTCGGCCGGTGGGTTCGCTGCCGGTGGCGCAGCCTGCTGCGGCGGAGCTCCGCCAGCACCAGGCCCTTGAGGCTGCATGGGTGATGGAGCCGTACGGGGATGCGGCATGTGCGGCGGAAGCTGCCCCGGAGGACGACCTCCCGGTCCCACGGGCGGCGCCGGTCCAAAATAGGCGTCGTTGGTTTCCGCGTGGTACGAGTTCTGGTACGTGTCCATCATATCCTTCAAATGCTGGTTCTTCAGCGTGTTATGGATTTCAGTGGTTACCTTGTCCAGCGGGATAACTTCCTCGCTCACCACTTTGTACACATAGTGTCCGCCATTGTCGCTGATGACCGCCGATACCTCTCCCACCTTCAGATCAAATACCGCCGCGTGTGCTGGAGGCAAACCCGTGCGACGCACTGTCGGCAGATTCACCGTCGGGTTATCTACCTTGGTCCCGGCGGCTTCGAACGCTTCCTTCTGCAGCTTCGCGAAATCTTCCCCCGCCGCTGCCCGTTCCCGCAGGCTGTCGGCTAGCTTGTTCATCTCCTGCTCGCCCTGTTCCTGTTTTGCTTTGGTAGCTTCTTCTTTGGCTTTTTGCTGCTCGTCGGTCAGCTTCTCTTCTTTCGCGTCCTTCGCGGGCTCGGCCTGCTTGTAGCGTTGAATAAACAGCCGATCCAGAGAGAATTGCTCGTATGCCTCAGAATTTTTCTTGTAGTACTCGGCAATCTCAGTAGCCGGCACATTGTCCGCGGCTTCCTGAACCGAGCGCTGCAGTTCCTGGGTCAGAATCTGCATCTCGGCGATCTTGAGGGTCTGTTTGAATTGCGGACTCTTGTCCAAGCCCTTCTTTCTCGCCGCCGCCGACATGGCCATGAACTTGGGCAGTGCCGATGCCAGTTGCCGTTTCAATTGTGGCGTGACGTTCGGTGAAAGCCCGTTGGCGATCGCTTCAAATTCCTTCCGCGTGATCTCCGTCTTGCAATCTGCCGGCTTCTTCGCAGGGACAGCGACCGTCTTCGCCGCGCCAGTTTTTGACGCAACAGTCGTCCTCGGCGCCGGAGGACACACGCCAACGATCGTAAGCACTACCGCACTCTCCGACACTTCCACAGCCGGTGCCTCTGGCGCTCCAGTGGCAACTCCCGGAGCTTGTCCCGGGCGCAGCGGCGCTTGGGGCATCCCCGGCTGCGCTTGTCCCCAAGCCAGCGTTCCCAACAACACACACAGCAACCAACTCTTACGCATACAAGATTCCTCCAGGATTGGTACATCAGGAAGTTGCACAACCCGAACCAAGCATCCTAGCATACAGTCCGTTTTCCGCAGTAGCCGGAATGGACTCGGTGCTGGCCGACTCATGAGGTTAGGTTACTCGATCTGGGTCCCGAGCCGACAAGTCATGTTTATAGGTTGCAGAATCTTGCACCTTGACACCGGGTCACGCCGGGCGGATGCTTTACCCAAACAGACTTGGGTTTCAGACCTCGGGCCGAGTCCACGGGTGCTCTACATACTTGTCAGGAGGACTTATGAGGCAAGGCAATAGAACTTCCATCGGATTGAAGACGGGGCTGGCACTTCTTGCCATGGCCCTCGTGATGACAGGAACGCTCGCGTTCGCCCAGCAAGAAACGGTCCTGCATAGGTTCGGCAGCGGTAAGGATGGGAATACCCCCTTCGGTGGCCTGGTCTTTGATGCCACAGGCAATCTCTATGGCACCACCTCCGCAGGCGGAGCCTATGGTGGCGGTATCGTATTCGAGTTGTCGCCGACGTCCGGCGGGGACTGGAAAGAGGAGATTCTGTATAACTTCGGGAGCGGCACTGACGCTCAAAACCCCGAGGCGGGCTTAATTTTTGATCCCGCTGGCAATCTTTTTGGCACCACGCTCGAAGGCGGCGCCTACGGCGCCGGCACGGTATTCGAGTTGTCGCCCAAACCCGGCGGGGGCTGGAGGGAGAAGGTTCTGCACAGCTTCCAGTATAACGGCCAGGACGGTTTCTTCCCTCTGGCGACCGTGACCCTCGATTCGTCTGGCAATCTTTATGGGACAACAACATCCGGCGGAACCTACGACGGCGGTGTAGTGTTTGAATTACTCAACAACGGGAGCTGGTTCGAGAACATTCTGCATAATTTCAACCCCCCAGCCGGGGACGGTCAATCTCCCCAAGCCGGTGTGACCTTCGGGTCATCAGGCTATCTCTACGGGACAACAGCCCAGGGCGGCACTCATGATAACTGGGGTACGGTGTTCGAGTTAGGACGCAAGCCTGGTGGTGGCTGGGGCGAGAAGGTTTTGTTGGACTTCGACGGTACGGACGGAAGTGAACCCTCTGCCAGTCTCATTTTTGATGCTGCCGGCAATCTCTACGGGACGACCTCCCTAGGTGGCACCACTGCCGACAACGCCGAGGTGTTCGAGATGTCGCCCGCGGCAGGTGGGGACTGGACAGAGAACATCCTTTACAGCTTCAGCGATCAGACCGGTAGCCCCGGTGGAGGATTGGTCTTCGATACTGCCGGGAATCTCTACGGCGCAACCTCGGAGCTCTATCAGGGAGGGGAGCTGTTCGAATTAGTGGCCGGGGCAGGCGGGAGCTGGACCTATAACTTGCTGTGTAACTTGGGCGGGACATATCCTGTCGGGACCTTGATCTTCGATACCAGCGGCAACCTATACGGCGAGACCCGCGGGGACGGCACTCCTGAGAATGATGGTACGGTGTTCGAAGTTACGCCCTAGCCAACGGGAGGCGATCTCCGGCGTAAACAGATCTGGGTTTCAGGGCCGAGTCCACGGGTGCTCTACATACTTTAGGAGGACTTATGAGGCAAGCCAACAAAACTTCTATCGGAGCAAAGGCGGGGCTGGCATTTCTTGCCGTGACCCTCGTGATGACAGGGACGCTCGCGTTCGCCCAGCAGGAAACGATCCTGCATAGTTTCGGTGGCAGCACGGACGGTATCAGCTCTGGCAGTGGTCTGGTCTTCGATGCCGCCGGCAATCTTTACGGCACCACAGGAAGGGGCGGAGCCTACGGCGGCGGTACAGTATTCGAGCTCTCTCCCCAACCCGGTGGGGGTTGGACTGAGAAGACTCTGCGTTACCTCGGGAGCGGTACGGACGCGAAAGCGCCGCTTGGCAGCCTGGTCTTCGACGCCGACGGCAATCTCTACGGTACTTCGCTCGAAGGCGGGGCCTACGGCGAAGGCACCGTATTCGAGCTGTTCGCCAAACCCGGCGGTGGTTGGAGAGAGCAGGACAAGATCCTGCACAGCTTCAACAACAACGGCCAGGACGGATACCAGCCATGGGCCGGGCCGATCCTCGATTCGTCTGGCAATCTCTATGGCACGGCGGTTTCCGGCGGAGCCCACGGCGACGGCGTAGTGTTCCAGTTGGTCAAGTCGGACGGAGTCTGGGTCGAGAAAATTCTGCATAATTTCGATGGCCGGGACGGCACCACTCCCATAGGCGGCTTGATCTTCGACTCGTCTGGCAATCTCTATGGCACGGCAGCCCTAGGCGGCACCAGTGTTTTTTACTACGGTACGGTGTACGAGTTGGAGCGCAGACCCGGCGGTGGCTGGAGCGAGAGAATTCTGTGCAGCTTCGATGGTCCGAACGGAGACTATCCTGAGGAAAATCTTATTTTTGATACCGTCGGCAATCTCTACGGTACAGCGCAAATCGGCGGTCTTTACGCAGAAGGAGTGGCGTTCGAGATGACGCCTACGGGAGGCGGCGTCTGGGCGCAGAACGTCATCTACAACTTCCCCGGCGGCGGCACCTTCAATTCCTCCGCCGGGTACTATCCTTCCAGCGCACTCATCTTCGATACCGCCGGGAATCTTTACGGCGTGGCTGGACAGGGCGGCGCCTATGACGGTGGCGTGGCGTTTGAATTCGTGCCTACAGGGGGCGGGAGCTGGACGGCGAACGTGCTGCATAACTTCGGCGCGAGCGGCGACGGGACAGTACCCAACGGCAACTTGGTCTTCGATGCCGCGGGCAATCTATACGGCGTGGCAGCCCTGGGCGGGGCTCATGACGCCGGGATGGTGTACGAAATCACGCCCTAACGATCAGGAGACAATCAATTCCTCGCCGCTTCGAATTCTCCTGGCGGAATCCGCCTGTGCGCCGCCGGCCCGATGAATCATGTTCACGGCTCGCCGAAGACTGCCAATCTTCCGCCTTGACACCATGCGCCGCTAATGGGATGTTTACTCGTCTAGTTTAAAATGAATCTAAGGTTCAGATCTCGGGCCGTGTCGGGCCCTCTACGCGGGGAGGGACTATGACGCAAGGCAAGAAAGCCTTTATCGGACGGAAAGTTGGGTTGGCGTTTCTTGCCGTGACCCTGATGGTGACTGGGACGCTCGCGTTCGCCCAGGAAGAATCGGTGCTGCATAGTTTCGCCAACGGTAGCGACGGGGTCTCCCCTTACTGTAACCTGATCTTCGATGCCGCAGGCAATCTCTACGGCACCACGTTCGCGGGAGGAACCTACGGCGGCGGTACGGTGTTCGAGTTGTCGCCTATTTCCGGTGGCGGCTGGAGCGAAGAGATTCTGCATAGCTTCGGGAGCGGCAGCGACGCGCAAAATCCGTATGCGGGCGTGGCCTTCAATGCCGCCGGCGATATCTTCGGCATGACTTTCAATGGCGGCGCTTTTGGCTACGGTGCGGTGTTCGCTTTGTCGCCCAAACCGGGCGGAGGCTGGAGGGAGAAGGTTCTGCACAGCTTCAACAACAACGGCCAGGATGGCTTCAACCCTGAGGCCGGTGTGATCCTTGATTCGTCAGGCAATCTCTACGGCACGACGCAATTCGGCGGAGCCTACGGCGGCGGTATTGTGTTTGAGTTGGTCAACGCAGGCGGGAGTTGGTTCGAGAACATTCTGCATAGTTTCGACGGCAACGGCAAGGACGGTACTGATCCCCAGGCTGGCCTGATCTTCGATTCGTCGGGCAATCTCTACAGCACAACTTCCCAGGGCGGCATTCACGGCGACGGTACGGTATTCGAGTTGGGGCGCAAGCGCGCCGGCGGTTGGGGCGAGAAGATTCTGTATAGCTTCAACTCCAAAGGAGGGAAAGGGTTCTATCCCACCGCGGGTCTTACCTTTGACACTGCCGGCAACCTCTACGGCGTGACCGGCGTCGGCGGCGCTTATGGCGAGGGTGTGGCGTTCGAGCTGAGGCCCACGGTAGGCGGAAACTGGACCGAGAGCACGCTCTACAGCTTCGGTGCCAACAGCTTGAATGGGTACTATCCCTCCGGCGGACTGGTCTTCGATTCCTCCGGGAATCTCTACGGCCTGGCGAATAATGGCGGCGCCTATGACGCCGGGGTGGTCTTCGAATTATCGCCCCCAATGGGCGGGAGCTGGTCGTATAACGTGCTTTATAACTTCGGCGCGACCGCGGAGGGAAGATATCCCTCCGGCACTCTGATCTTCGACGCTCACGGCAACCTCTACGGCGTGACCGGCGGGGGTGGGACCGATAACTTCGGTACGGTCTTCGAAGTTACACCCTAGCGATCGAGAGACAGACAATTCCTCGTCGCTTCGATTCTCTTGGCGCAATACCGCGTCAGCGGCGATAATTCCATCATGTCCGGGACGCCGGCCCTTTATTCGCCAAATGCCATGCGCGCAGAAAAACGCGCGGTGGCTGGAAATTCGGTTGTTGCCGCTCTCCTCATCACCGGCGGAAAAATCGTTGTTGGCGTTACCACCGGCAGCTTGGGAATCCTCTCCGAAGCCGCGCATTCTGCGCTGGATCTGATCGCGGCCTCACTGACGTATTTCTCCGTTGGTGTCTCCGATAAGCCCGCCGACGCTGACCACCAATACGGCCATGGCAAGGTCGAAAATTTCTCCGCTTTCGTAGAGACCGGCCTGCTGCTGGTGACTTGCGCCTGGGTCATCTACGAAGCGGCCGTGCGACTGTTTTTCCGCCGGGTTGAAGTCGAACCCTCCATCTGGGCTTTCGTTGTAATGCTGGTTTCCATGGCCGTGGACTGGTGGCGCTCCCGCGCTCTCGGCCGCATCGCCACCAAGTACGAGAGCCAGGCGCTCGAAGCCGACGCACTGCACTTCTCCACCGACATCTGGTCCGCGGGGGTGGTCGTGGTGGGCCTGGCGCTGATCCTGGCGGGACGTGAGTACCATCTGGATTGGCTTCGTTTCGCCGATCCCATCGCCGCCCTTTTCGTCGCTGGGGTCGTGGTATCGGTGAGCTGGCGGCTGTCGCGACGCACGATCGATGCTCTTCTCGATGCCGCCCCCGCGGGCGTCCGGGCTCAGATCACCGATGCCGTCTCCCGCGTAGATGGTGTGCTCGAGGTTGGCCGGGTGCGCATCCGCCGCGCCGGCAACCACTACTTCGCCGATCTTGCTGTCGGCCTGGCCCGCACCGTCACCTTTCAGCGCTCCGAACAATTAGTGGCGGCGGTAACCGACGCAGTTCACGCCATTCTTCCCGACGCCGATGTCACCGTCCAGCCACTGCCGCGCGCCCAGCGCTCGGAAAATATCTTCGACCGCATTCGCGCCGTCGCTACCCGCCACAACCTGAATGTCCATGACATCAGCGTGCAGGATCTCGCAGGCCAACTTCACGTCGAGCAACACGTCGAACTCGACGAACGCATGACCCTCAAGAGCGCTCACGATCAGGTCACCGAACTCGAAGCCGACATGCGCCACGATGTTCCCGAGATCGCCGACATCCTCACTCATATCGAAAGCGAACCCGCGACCATCGAAACTGGCGACGAGTTGGTCCGTGACGCCGACCTTGAGCGTCGACTGAAGGCATCCGTGAGCCAGTTTCCGGAAATTATCGATATGCACGACGTCCAGATCAAGAAGGTGCGGGGCCGCTTGTACGTTTCCTGCCACTGCACGTTCTCCGACGATCTTTCGCTCGCCCGCGTTCACGACATCCAGACCGAACTCGAAATCCACTTCAAGCAGGACGCACCCGAGCTATTCCGGGTCTTAATTCACCCCGAGCCGAGTACCGACAACAGAAGGTAGACCTGAGCGGAATTAACCTATGACCGAAGCCAAAACTAAATGGGTAGAAAAGCAATGCTTCGACGGAACCGCCAGCAGCGGACACTCGATTATCGTCGATGGCGACAAGGCCGCAGGCAATAGTCCGATGGAACTCGTTCTCATCGCTCTCTGCGGATGTACCGGCTACGATGTTGTCTCCATCTTGCAGAAAAAGCGCGAGCCTTTCACCAGTCTCGAAGTCCGCGCTCAGGCCGAACGCGCCGCCAATCCACCTTCCGTCTACACGGAAATCAAACTGATCTACCGCGTCGGTGGTAAAGTGTCGAGTAAGGCGGTCGAGGACGCAGTCCGCCTCTCCCAAGAAAAGTACTGTTCGGTCTCAGCCATGCTCGAGAAAACTGCGAAGATCACCGCCGAGATCGAATACGTGGATAGTTAGCGCGAAACTCATGGCTCACAGAATTCTTCTCTTCACCCAAGCCGGCTGCCTCAACTGCGAGGTGATGAGGATTTTTCTGGATGCGAAGGAAATCGCCTTCGAAGAACGCGACATGAGCGGCGATCCCTCCGCCCGCTCCGAATTGCTCGAAACCTACCACAGCCGCACCGCTCCTACGCTGGTGATTCTCACCTCATCCGGAGCTGAAGTCATCGAAGGCTTCGATCCCGACCGCCTTGACCGGTTCCTCTCTGCTGCCTGATCATCGAAGCGATTCGCGAGGCTTATGATCCCGGACAAAAATCAGCCAAGCTCGCGCTCGCATCCTCTGCGTGGCTATCTCTTCATCGCCTTGGCGGCGCTTCTTTGGGGAATCTCCGCCGTCCTGGGCCGTGCCGTTTTTACCGGCAGCTTGCCCCTGAGCCATGGTGCCCCTCGCCCTATCGACCCGCTTATTCTTTCCCAGACTCGCACCACATTCTCTCTGCTTGTCCTGCTGCCGGTTCTCGTTGCTTCGCGGGGTTGGCAGCGAATCAAGCTGCCGACTCGCGATCTGGCTTTCTGCTTGCTTCTGGGGATGCTCGGCGTGGCGGTCTCGAATTACTTCTATTACGTGGCCATCCAGCGCACAAATGTCGCCATCGCCATCATCGTGCAATACACCGCCCCGGTATGGGTTCTGCTCTACGTGGTGGTGCGCGGCCAGCAGAAACTCACGCCACAAAAAGTGGTTGCCGTCGCGCTGGCCGTCACCGGAATCGCGCTCGTCATCAATCTCCTCGGAACTAAATCTGGCTCCGCGCTGCGCTTCGATTTCTACGGCATCATCGCCGCGCTGCTGGCATCTTTCTCCTTCGCCTTCTACAATGTCGCCGGACATCGCATCCTCGCCCGTCACGACCGGTGGCGCGTGTTGGTCTGGACGCTCGCCGCAGCCTCCGCCTTCTGGCTCGTCGTCAACCCTCCCTGGAAAATCGCGGCCGCACACTACGCACCCGCCCAATGGATATTCCTGTTCGTGTTCTCGATGATCTCGGTGCTGGGAGCCTTCTCGCTCTACTTCCTCGGCTTGCAACATCTGGAGCCCACTCGCGCCATCATCGCCAGTTGTCTGGAGCCGGTGTTCTCCATTCTTCTTGCCGCCCTGCTCTTAGGCGAAGTGCTGCGCCCGATCCAGACCTTGGGAATCATCTTCGTGCTCGCAGCTATCGTGATTGTTCAGCGCCCAGACCGCGGTACGGCGGAGGAATCGCTCGTGGTCGAACCGATGGAGTAGTCGTCAAAGGCAATTGTGCGGGCGGCAATTCCTGTGCCGGTTCGCCCCGCCGGTCAATCTCAATTCGCAATCAATCGCGAAGATTACGGGCAAATGCAACATCAAAAAAATCCTCAGAGGCATTGGACTTAAGCTTCAGGACAACTACTCCAGCTCCTTTCCCCGCGTCTCCGGCAACTGCGTTGTGATCAACGCGGCCAGTAGATATCCAGCTGCACACAAATAAAATGCCCAACTCAAACCTTTCATTTGACCTACTCTCCCAATCACCAGCGGTGCGACTGAACTAAGCGTACGAGCTCCGTTGTAGGTGAATCCCAGAGCGCGCGCCCGAACGCTAGTCGGGAAAATTTCGCTGCCCATGATTCCCGATCCAGAGAAGATCCCGGTTCCGAAGAACGCTACTGCGGTCCCCAGCACCAGGAGCATACCGGGTGAACGCGCCACAGCATAAAGTGGAATCAGAAGTGCTGCCGTTAAGCTATAGAGCAGAAATGTTTTACGCCGGCCAAGACGATCCGCCACCCAGCCGAAACTCGCATAACCAGGAAGCATCCCAAATAGATTCAGGACCACCAACAACGTCGTCGTCCCCATCACTCCAAAGCCACGCCCGCCCTCCGCCACCGGCAGCGACAAATAAGGCGGCAGCCAGGTAAACAGCCCCCACCAGGCAAACATGCCGCAGAAGTTAAACAGCAGCAGGGCGAATGTATGCTTCACGTATGGCGGCCGAAAGATGAGAGCAAAACTTGAGCTGTCAACTCCTGCTGCCACGAAGGGTAGTTCGGATACTCGATGTCCAGAGTGATTTTGGGTGTCGCGGCGCTTCAGTGCTGCGAGATGCGCTTCATTCGCGACTGGGGCTTCAGCCCCTGAGAATCTCCGCTCCTCCCACATTGCAGACTCCGGCACTCCACGCCGAATCCACAGCGTCACGACAGCCGGCAGAATGCCCACGAAAAATACCGACCGCCATCCAAAATACCGCGCTACCGGTCCCGCTACCAGAGCCGCCGCCGCGAAACCAATGGCCCACGAACTCTGCATCACAGAAATTGCTTTGGCGCGGAACTCCGCCGGCCAAGTCTCAGCCACGAGGGTCGCGCCCGTATTCCATTCGCCGCCCATCCCCAGCCCGAGAACGAAGCGCGCGGCCGCCAGCATCGCGATACTCGTCGCCAGGCCCGAGGCGAACGAGCACACCGAATAGGTCAGGATGCTCGCCATCAGCGCCCGCTTGCGCCCGATGCGGTCGGCAAGAAACCCAAACAGCACGCCACCCAAGCCGGAGGCCAGCAGCGTCAGCGTACCCAGCAATCCCGCCGTGGTTTTGCTCATGCCCAGGTCGCGCATCAGCAGTGCCAGCACCAGCGCGTAAAGCATGGCATCGAATGCGTCAAGCGCCCAGCCCAGCGCCGCCGCCAGCAGCGTCCGCCGCTGCCCTGGTGTGGCCTGCCGTATCAGTTGGATGGGCCCAATTGCCATGAGGCGGGATTGTACGGCGCGGGCAGGAATTGTCAATTTCCGATTTCGTAACGAATCTTGCTGTTTTCTTCCTGGATACCTCACCGGCGTTTGACAATGTTTTTACTTTTCCAGCCTCGATTCTTGGTTAATCTCATGTGATACCTTCAGCTAATGACGATCTGAGACGGGATGTGTTTATGAGATTACAGCGGGTTGCCGCGCTTTTTGCTTTTCTCTTAGCGTTCCTCACCCCTTGTTTCGCCCACCACATGGCCGTCGTGGTCAACAAGGACAACGACGTTGGCAACGTCACCTCAGTGCACCTGTCTAAGATCTTCCGCTCGGATGTTAAGAAGTGGCCGGACGGCAAGGCCATCGTCTTGGTGCTACACAAGGATTCCGCCGGCGAAACCGAAACGCTGCAGCGCTTGATCAAGATGAGCGGCGAGGAATTGAAGACAATGATCGCCTCTCACAAGGACTCCATCCAAATCGTGGATTCCGACGCGGACGTGCTCAAGATTGTGCAATCCACACCCGGCGCCATCGGCTTCGTGGATGTCCGCTCCGTCGACAATACCATCCACGTCGTGCGGGTCGATGGCAAATTGCCCATGGAATCAGGCTACTTGCCACATTAGCTTGCGACGGATTCCTGGGTTCGCCTCTGAATCGGTACGCTGAAATCGTGCTCGAGCCGGTCGGCGGTTCAGAACATTTTCAACTCATGCGCGATCTGCCGGATTTGTGCGTATTCCTGATCGTTGGCCACCACAAACCGCTTGGCGCGCAGGACCTTTAAGATGGCATCATCTTTGCCTTCCTTCAGGGCAAGAAGGGCGTGGGCAAATCTTTCTCGCTCAGCCTTGGGCACATCCTTGCCGGCCACGAACACGTAATCGACATACGGCTTGGATTGATAGAAAACGCGGACTCTGTTCCCGTCGATTTTTCCGCCCCTAGTCAGATAATTGAATACGGTTTCGTCGATAGCCCCCGCATCGACCACTCCCGTTTCCACCATCGCTGCAGTCGCAGGGTGACTCCCGCTGTAGCGAAACGTGAGATCGGTATCAGGATTGATTCCCGCCTGCTTCAGTTCTTGAGAAGCCATCATATGGCCGCTGGTGGAGTCAACATCGCCAAACGCGAACTGTTTTCCCTTTAGGTCGCTGAGCGAATAAATCGACGAGTGGGCGCCGGTGATAAACACCGTGTGATAGTGCAAGTCAGTGGCACGCTGGACGAGCGGGATGACTCCGTACTTAGCATGAGCCCGGATATACATCAGCGCACCCAGACACGCGAAATCGTAATGTCCATCCCCTAGTTCGGCAACGGTCTCGTTGAAAGTGTCGGGAGATGCAATCGTTACCGGCCTCCCCATTGCTTCCGCTAGATAGGCCCGCAGAGGTTGTCTCTCTGCCTTAGTCGCCCCATCCATGACGAGGCCGACGGTGATCGCTTTGTCTGTGCCGTCAAGAGATGCGCTGGCCAAAGTGCAAATGGCCACCAACGCTGCGACGGTTCGAGTTCGCAAGAGCATGCTACCAAACCAACCCAGCAGAGCCCACGAGCCATCCGGCAGGACTACCGGGAAATTAGTCGTTCGGGAGGAGTCCTACACCGCCGCTCCGTATCACGAACTAGACAAGTATTACCCAGCTTTATGGACGGAGAGTCGCAAAAAGTGATCGGTTATTGCGGTCTTTAGTACGTAGAAGCCGTTTTAGGAATCTGCCCCGAACGTTGGGCAACTGCCCCACCTTCGTCACGGAATCAAAGCGTTCGGTCCCGGTTGTCCAGGTGGTGAGATAGAAAGTTTGTCATTTTCCGTTGCTCAATCGCCGACTTTACAATATTTTGACAACCTGCCGGACAAGCTTGGAGCTACCATCCTCTATAAGAGAGATGAGGCCTCCTAAGGAGATCCATGAACCAAGTTCGGCTTCTGGTTGTTCTTCTTGCCGTGTCCTTGGCAGCGGTCGCGTCGGCTCAAACTTCGAATCCCACCATCACTCGGTTGTACGCTTTTCGGTGCGATGCGTCCGCAGTTTGCCCGGACGGCTACTTTCCGATCGAACTGATCGAGGGTGCCGACGGCAACTTCTACGGCGCGGCTGCCGCCGGCGGTACCGGGCTGAATGCCCAGGGTACGATTTTCAAGATCACTCCGGCGGGCCAACTCTCCGTGATCTACAGCTTTGCCGAGAACGCTGACGGAAGCCTGCCCAACGGTTCCGCGCCGGGCAGCCTGGTCGAAGGTATCGACGGTTTTCTCTACGGCACCACTTCGGAGAATGGAGCCAACGGTTTCGGAACGGTCTTCAAGCTGAGCAAGAGCGGCGTGATCCAGGTACTGCACAATTTTTGCGGTACCCTGACCTGTTCCGATGGCGCCAATCCGGGTTTTCTCATGCAGGCGATCGACCGCAACTTCTACGGGGCTACGGGGCCGACTCTCCCTCCCACCAGCGTGCTCTTCCGGATGAGTCCAACCGGAACTTTCAAAGTACTGCATACGTTCGATACAAAGTCGCAGCCGGACGGCGCTGGGGTTTACGGAATGGTGCAGGCCCCCGACGGCGATTTTTACGGAACCACTGTTGCCGGCGAGCAGTTTAAACCTTACAACAGCGTCTTCCGTTTCGATCCGGCCACGGGCCAGTACACTATCCTGCACGGCTTCGATACCTCCAACATCAATCTCCCTAACGTGGCCACCAGCGGTCTCGCGTTGGCTTGGACCGGCGAACTCTTCGGCCTTCTAGCTGGGAGCGAGTTGTATGAGATCAGCCTCACCGGCAAGTATCACAAAATCGGCACCATCTCTCCGATCGACTTTTTTGACGGCAACATCCTTGAGGCGTCCGACGGGAACCTGTGGGGCGATTTCACAGGGGGAGACTGCAGCGGCCAAAGCATCGCCTTCGCCGTGACCACGACCGGTTCCGTCCTGCAGGATTTGACACTGGACTGCACGACCATCGGCGATCAGGCGGGAGCCATGATCCAAGCCGCCGATGGCAAGTTTTACGGCGTCACCTTCGGCATTGGAGTCGCGACCACGGATGACGTAACCAACGGCACCATCTGGAGCATCGATGCCGGACTACCCGCGCCCGCACCAGCCATCGTCGCGTTCCACCCTGCAAGCGGCGAAGTCGGCGCAAAGGTTCTGCTCCAGGGAAATCACTTCGTCGGTACTACCGGTATATCAATCAACGGCATAAACGCCACGTTCCGGGTGCTCAGCGTGAACTATGTCATGGTCACGGTACCCGCCTGCGCTACCACTGGACCAATTTCCGTCACCAACGCGGGTGGAACAGCCACGAGCGCGCAGTCATTCACGGTCGAGTAAGGGGTTGCAATCGATCGTCGCAGAAGCTCGAACCGAGACGAAATCGGCAATCGGAAATCGGCAATCAATCGTGCTGCCGCGGGCGCCCCAGCAAATGAAAATACCTTCGTGCCTTCTTTACATCGCGCGCGATCTGTTCCCGCAACGCCTCGACTGACGGGAACTTGATCTCATCGCGCAGCCGATCGAGGAAGCAAATCTCGACTTCGCTTTCCGGCGTAAGCTCAATCGGATGAAAGTTCAGCAGGTGCGTTTCAATCGCAAAGGAATCAGCCCCAAACGTCGGGCGATTGCCCACGTTGGTCACGGAATCAAAGCGTTCGGCTCCGACGCGCGTCCACGTGATGTAAACGCCGTCTTTGGGCACGAGTTCTTCATAGCGCGCTAGGTTGATGGTGGGAACGGTGTACTTTGATCCCAACCCGCGCCCGCGACCGGGAGCGCCCAAAATGCAGAAAGGACGCGCCAGCAGGTGCCGCGCCCGGCTCACCCGCCCCTCGTTCAGCAGTTTGCGGATGTGACTGCTGGAAACCGGTTCGCCGCGCAGCCTCTGCTCTTGGTAGACCTTCACTTCAAAGCTCAATTCCTGTCCAAGCTGCGCCAGGAGATTCACGTCGCCCGCAGCCTTGTGCCCAAAGCGGAAGTTGTAGCCTTCATGCACCTCGCGCGCATGCAGCTTCTTCTTGAGAATGCGCTCGGCAAACTGACGGGGCGTCATCAGCGAAAGATCCCGCGTGAAGGGTAGTATCAGCACTGCATCAATGCCCGTGGCTTCCAGCAAGTGTAATTTCTCCGGCAGTGGAGTGAGCAGCTTCAGCCCCGAGTCCGGTCGCAGAATGCGCGCCGAATGCGGCTCAAACACCACCGCCGCGGCTTGGGAGCCGCTTGGCCTCGCCCGCCGCACAATTTCGCCCAGCACGTGCGCGTGCGCCCGGTGGACTCCATCAAAGTTGCCCACGCTCACCAGCGAAGGTCCAAACGGCGCCGGAACGTCCTCGAGTTTGTGAAAAACCTGCATAGCAGTGGTCAGTGATCAGGGGCCAGTAAAGCCCGTGCTCCGTGGGGGTTCGCTGACCACTGCCCACTGATCACTGACCACTGATTTCAAACTCCAGCTTCAGCCCGTCATAAGCCAGCCGCACCTGCGGCGGCAGCGTGGCATTGGTCGCCTCGTGCGCCAGGTCGTGGCAAATATGGGTAAAGAACCCGCGCTTCGGTTTTACCCGCTCCACAATGCGCAGAGAATTCTCCACCGTCGAGTGCGTGGGGTGCGGCTTATGCCGTAAGGCATCCAGAAAAAGAATGTCCAGCCCTTCCAACTGATGAAACGACGCCTCCGGAATTTCACTATGGTCCGTGAGATAGGCCGCAGTTCCAAAGCGATAGCCGTAGATCTCCGTCTCGCCATGAATCAACCGCACCGGCTCGAAGCGCGCACCGAAAAGTTCCACCGGGCCGTCAATTGGCCGCAATTCCAGCTGCGGCAAGCTGCCATACTTGTAATCGGCGTCAAAGATGTAGCTGAACATCCGGCGCAGGAAGGCTGCCGCATCCGGACGCGCATACAGCGGCAACTTCGCCGGCTTGTGACGATAACTGAGCGGGCGCAAATCGTCGATGCCCAGAATGTGGTCGGCGTGCGCGTGCGTGTAGAGAACGGCATCCACACGAGTAATTCGTTCGCGGATAGCCTGTGCGTAGAAATCGGGCGCCGTGTCGATGAGCACGACCTTGCCCCCATACTCCACCATCACCGAGGGACGGGTACGGCGGTCGCGCGGATCTTTGGAACTGCAAACCGTACAGCTGCAGCCCAGTGTGGGCACGCCCATCGACGTGCCGCTGCCCAGCACCGTGAGCGTGGCCTTCATGCGCGGGCCTTCATCGCTTGACGTTCGTGCGCAACCGTCATCGTCCGCTGGTTCCCGTGGCGGCCCCGGGCTGCGGCGGACGCGACAACGCGTTGGTTACTTCCACGTAAGCCATGCGCACTTCGTAGAGGCTGTTCTGCAGAAAGCCTTCTTCCATCGGAGTCAGGTTGCCCTTGGTTTTTTCCGCCAGCAGTGCGAGCGTGTCGATGGTCTGGCGCG
>PMSQ01000104.1 GCA_003168355.1 Acidobacteriaceae bacterium
GCGCCGACGCCCACAAACATCTCAACGAAATCGGAGCCCGAGATCGAAAAGAATGGAACGTTAGCTTCGCCGGCGACCGCTCGAGCCAGGAGCGTCTTGCCGGTCCCCGGAGGTCCAACCAGCAGCACTCCCTTGGGAATCCTGCCGCCAAGTTTCTGAAACTTTTGTGCCTCGCGCAGGAATTCGATGATCTCGCGCAGTTCTTCCTTGGCCTCTTCCACACCGGCCACGTCCTTGAACGTGACTTTCTTCTGCTGCATCGAAAGCAGCCGCGCCCGGCTCTTACCGAACGACAGTGCCTTGTTGCCGCCCGTCTGCATCTGGCGGATCATGAAGAACCACAGTGCACCCAGCAGAATCAGTGGAGCCCAAGTCCCCAGCAACTGCAGTGGCCAGCTTCCGCTGTTGGCATCTCGGAACGTCATCGAGACACCTTTGTCGTGCAGTGCCTTGATCATCTCGGGATAGTTTGCCGGCACGGTGGTATGGAAGGCGGAGCTGTCGCTGTATTTTCCGCGCAGTTGCATGCCGTCGACCAGAACGTCATGCACCTTTCCCTGATCCACATCACTCATGAACTGGGAAAAATTGACTTCCTTGTCTTTCTGCCCGCTCCGGCCGGCCTGAATCACCTGCCACAACAAAAGCGCGGACAACCCAATCACCAGCCAGAAAGCTACGGTTTTGACTGTCGAATTCACCAAGAAACTCCTAAAGGCCGGGGTCCGATCACGAGCGCGAGCCCCGAGGCTCCTGCAACTAATTTAGATGCTGTTCCGCCAATTTGGATTAGCGAAATTCCCTAAGATCTCTATTCTACCTTTTCTTGGGAAAAAAGGCGCGCCGACCTTCTCATAACCTAAGTCATCGGCGGAACTGGAGCAGCGGCCAAATAGGCGATATTTCGGTTGGTTTGCTCCACTGCGCCCAAGCCGTAGCCAATGAGGAACGCCTCGTCCACCAGAAAGCCAAAATAGTCGGGCTGCAAGGCCACGCGGCGGGCCGACTGACGGTCCAGCAAGGTTACCAGTTTCACCGATGCCGCTCCCCTGGCGCGCAAATCGCTCATCAGGAACTCGCTAGTCACGCCCGAATGCACCAGACCCTCGACCAGCAAAATATGCTGGCCGCGAATATCCGGTTCATGGCTGAAGAATATCTCCGTAATCTCTCCCGTCCCCGTCTGGTCGCCTTGCTGCTTGCTGGTCTGCTTACTGTATTTGGGCTTGATGAACTGGCACACCACGGGAACTTCCAAGGCCCGCACCAGGTCGGCCATGAACATGAACGCATTCTCCAGAACGGCCAGCGCCTGGATCGTCTGTCCCTGGTAGTCATCGGAGATGTGTCGCCCGAGTTCCTTCACACGCTTCTGGATCTGCTCGGCCGCAATTACCTGGCGAAGTGGCTCGACCCTCGTTGCGTTCATGAAATGGCGCGCCTCCCGAATTCTCTGGCTGAGACTGCTCGATCTGACCGAATTATTAAAAGTGCCTTGAGACCGAGACCGATAACAACTTCTAAATTACAGACTCTTCAACCGCCAACGGCGTCTCCCGGATGAACACCGCTTCCTTCTCCGTTTTGGCCTGTAATCTTGCCGGAACCGGAAAGCCGCGCATCCAAACAATCTCGTCTCCGCTCACCGCAACCGGCCAAAGCCGGCGCTCCGGCTGCGCCACATGGCGTTCCTGCAACAGTTCTTTGATCTTCTTGGGCGCCTTTGTGTGGGCTGGCCAAAAGCGATCTCCCGGACGCCAGTTCCGCACAACCAACACCCCGGGCAAAAGCTCCGCGCGAAGAAGTTGCTGCGGATTATACTCCGCAAACTGCGACTCCGGAGTGACCCGCAACGCTTCAATTACTACCCCCGCCTCCGGCACCATGGCACGCCCCGGCACCGCCAGCGAGTATTCGTAGTCCGGAACCCGCTCCTGACGCCGCAAGTTCGGCGTAACGAACACCATCGCCTCCGGCTCGCGGACAATTTTCCAACCCAACGGTAGCGACAACTCCTTGCCCGGTGCTCCGTCCTCCCCCGCGAAGCGCAGGATTTCTTCGATGTGCTTGAACTCCAGCGGAATCCCCGCCTGCTCGCCGATCGCCTTCAGTACTCTTCTCTGCACAGCCTTGGGTTCGGTCAGCAGCCACGGCCGGCTCACCGAAGCATTCATCACCGCTGGGCCGGGCTGCTCAAGCCGACTCAACAATTCAGGATCAGACTGTTGAATTTGCACCAGAGACTGCGAACCATCGAATCCCGGCAGCCCACGGGTCCATTCCGGTTGCGACCACTGCACCACCGTCCCCAACCAACCTGAGATTTCGTTCTCCCAATAATCTTCTTCGTCGCGCGCAATCCCCGCCAACTCGGAGAGACTTTCAAGCACGGCGGGATTGAACTCCCGCTCCAGCAAAGGAAGCACAAGCTTCCGGACGCGATTGCGGGTGAACTTGTCGTCAGCGTTGCTTGAATCTTCGCGCCAGGGTTGTTTCAGTTCCGTCAGATACTGCTCCAGTTCGCGTCGCCGGATTCCCAACAACGGCCGGACGATCTCCCCGTGACCCTCCCCATCCTCGTCCTCCACCACGATGCGCGGATAAATTCCTCCAAGCCCGCGCGGCCCGGTACCGCGAATGACCCGCATGAGCACAGTCTCAGCCTGATCATCGAGCGTATGTCCGGTGGCAATCTTGTGCAGAACTCCTTGCTGATTTTGTCTTTGAAAGGGCGCGGCTTCAGCCGCGCCGCTAAGTCCTGGCAAGGATGCGGGCTTTAGCCCCTGAGGAGTGCTTTTGGGTGGCGCAGCGCTTTCAGCGCTGCGATAAGACGCTTGGATATCTTGGGCTTCAGCCCCTGAGGTGCTTAAGCCTCCAACACTCTCACCCGATCCCAACAGCCCTCGAAAAAATCCATACCGCAACTGACGCGCAGCCGCTTCCACTCCCGAATGTTCCTCGGCAGCCAACCGTGCCGCATCGCCACTAGCAGCATGAAACTCCAACCCATGCTCACGCGCCAGCCCAGCAACAAACTCCTGATCCGCCTCCGACTCCGCCCCACGCAGCTTGTGGTTGAAATGAACAACGGAGGAGACAATGCCGAGTTCCTGACGCAATTCGATCAGCAGACGAAGAAGCGCGACCGAATCAATCCCCCCCGAAACCGCAACCCCAACCCGGTCTCCAGCCCGCAGCAGTTCCTCCCGCCGGATATGCCCCAATACGCGCTCCACCAGTTCATGCACGGAAACATGGTACATCGGCAGCAATCCGGCGGATCGGATTGTGTAAGATCAGCTCCACTGCGTTTGCGTTATCATTCTGAAAACGTGGTTCCTCCTCTCCAAACTTCGCGCCTCCTGTTGCGTCCATTGGAGCTTGCAGACGCTCAGCAGGCGCAGCTTCTGTTTCCGCATTGGGAGATCGTTCGCTATCTCTCGAAAACCGTTCCCTGGCCCTATCCGCCGGACGGCGCCTACACCTACTATCGCAAGGCAGCTCTTCCCGCGATGGAGCGCGGTGATGAATGGCATTGGACCCTAAGGCTGAAGACTGAACCAGATCGGATGATCGGCGGCATAGCCCTTATCAAAAGGGGAAACATCAATCGCGGATTTTGGCTTGGATTGCCCTGGCACGGACAAGGTTACATGACGGAGGCCTGCGATGCCGTCACTGACTACTGGTTCAATACGCTGAAGTTCCCGCTCCTGCGGGCTCCCAAAGCAATTGCGAACACCGCATCCCGTCGCATCTCCGAAAAGAGTGGCATGCGTATGGTTGCCACCGAAGAGCACGACTACGTCTCCGGGCGCTTGCCTGCCGAAATCTGGGAGATCACCGCCGAAGAATGGAATACCCGGCGGACTCGTAAACATTGAAGATCGGGCAAGTCCGATCTTAACGGGTGGCTGTTGCAAGCAGCCATTTACAGTCCCGAACTCTTCCCCGCTATCAGCTTCTTAATCTTCTCCACAAACTCCGCGGCTCCCATGTCCTCAGTCTTCTCTTTCCCCCGCGTGCGCACATTCACTCTGCCCGCCTCGGCCTCTTTATCTCCCACCACCAGCAGGAACGGCACCTTCTGCATGGCATGTTCGCGAATCTTAGCGTTCATCTTCTCGTTACGCGCATCCACCTCCACACGCACGCCGACGGCCTTGAGCTGATCCGCAATCTTGTTCGCATACTCCGCGTGACGCTCGCTGATCGGAATCATCGCCACCTGCACCGGCGACAGCCACACCGGGAACGCTCCGGCGTAATGCTCGATCAGCACGCCGAAGAATCGCTCGATCGATCCGAACAGCGCGCGATGCACCATCACCGGCTGTTTGCGTGAACCATCTTCCGCCACATACTCCAGGCCGAAACGCTGCGGCAGGTTGAAGTCGACCTGCACCGTCGAAAGTTGCCACAGCCGCCCGATCGCGTCCACCAGCTTGATGTCAATCTTTGGCCCGTAAAACGCCGCCTCACCCGGCATCGTCTTGTACTCGATATCCCGGCGTTCTAGCACCTTCTTGAGCGATTCGGTGGCGTGGATCCATTGCTCTTCACTGCCCACAAAATTCTTGCGGTCGTCCGGATCCCAGGTTGAAAGTTCAATCTGGAACTTGTCGAAGCCAAAATCCTTCAGCACATCCAGGGCAAAGTCGAGACAGCCGGTAATCTCGCCTTCGACTTGCTCCGGAGTACAGAAGATGTGCGAATCATCCTGCGTAAAGCCACGCACCCGCAACAGCCCGTGCATCACGCCCGAACGCTCATAGCGATAAACCGTTCCCAGCTCGCCCAGCCGCACCGGCAGATCGCGGTACGACTTCAGCGAGTCTTTGTAAATCAGAATGTGGCCGGGACAATTCATCGGCTTGAGGCGATATTCGGCGTCGTCGAGTTCCATGGCGTCGAACATGTTCTGCGCGTAATAGCCTTCGTGTCCCGAGGTAAAAAACAACTGCCGCCGCGCCACATGCGGCGTGTAAACCAGTGAGTAGCCGCGCTTCAAATACTCCTCGCGCATCCAGTCTTCCATCTGTTTGCGGATGATCCCGCCCTTGGGATGCCAGAAAATCAGCCCCGGCCCAGCCAGTTCCTGAATCGAAAACAGATCGAGTTGCTTGCCCAGCACGCGATGGTCGCGCTTCTTGGCCTCTTCCACCTGCTGCAGGTGAGCATCGAGATCTTTCTTCGAAAAAAACGAGGTCCCGTAAATCCTCTGTAGTTGCGGATTCTTCTCATCGCCCAGCCAGTACGCGCCCGCAACATTGAACAGCTTGAACGCTTTGATCTTGCCAGTCGAAGGGATGTGCGGCCCGCGGCAGAAGTCCGTGAACTTACCGGTGCGGTAGATCGAAATCTTTTCATCGGGCTTGGTGAATTGCTCGATGAAATGGCACTTCATGAAGTCGCCTTCTTTCTTGAACTCCGCCAGCCCTTGGTCACGAGGCAGAAACTCGCGCGCGTAGGGGAGGTTCTGCTGCACCAGCTCCTGCATCTTCTTCTCGATGGTTTCCAGATCTTCGGGAGTGAAAGGCGTAGGCCGATAGAAGTCGTAAAAGAATCCGCTCTCGGTCGCCGGACCGTGGCCCAGCTTGGTCTCAGGAAAAAGCTCCAGCACGGCCGCCGCCAACAAGTGCGCCGAAGAATGCCGGTAAACTTCCAGCGCCTCTGGATCTTTCTCGGTCAAAAGGCGAAGGTCCGTATCTTTTTCGAGCGGGCGGGTGAGGTCGATGAGGTCGCCGTTGGTTTTCGCCGCCAACGCCGCATCCGCCAGACGCGGACTGATAGACTTTGCAATTTCCAGCGCGGTCGTGCCCTTGGGAACATCCTTCACGCTCCCATCCGGAAGCTTCACATGAATGCTGTCTGCCATAAGAGTTGGACCTACAGGAGTACGTAATCCTTCAGTTTATTGGAGGGATTCGGGAGGGTCAAACTGGTCGGGGACAGCTAAGCTTCGGTCGAATTAAGACCTCATTCACCGGAAGCTGCCATTGTCCAGAATGCAAGCATCCCCAACCCAGAAACCGGGGCGTGCCAGCGTAGAGAACTCGGTCTCCACACGCCGCCGATTCCAAAAACAATTCCGCAGAAGGAAAGTAGCGCTCCCCATCTAAATATCCTGAGCAGTAAAGGATCATAATACGGAAAATGATGAATCTGAGCGTACGCAACGGAGGAAATCGCAAGCAGAGCCGACGCTGTGGCAAAAATGAACCCAAGCAAAGATAGTACAGAGAGGATCGTGCGGAGTTTTGGTGATTTAACCCATCGTGTCCAACCCCAGATCAGCGCTGTTGGAGGGACAAGATATCCCAGTGCGACAAGGACTCCGAATATCACGTGGGTGAAGGTGCTCAATGTTCACATGCCTCTGGAGCATTGTAAGCCCGCCCGGATAGTGCAGCTTCATTCTCTTTTGCCGCCGAAGGCGGGTGCTCTCACCCGCCCTCAGCTTTGAATGATTCGACTCCTACATCGCCACGTCCTTAACATGCGTCGCCACATACCAGATATTCCCAAACGCATCCGTCACCGCGGCGCTGCGATCGCCATAAGGCTGGTCCTTAGGTTCGTGCAGTGACTTCGCACCGGCTGCCAGCGCTCGCCGATAAAGCGCATCGCAATCCGGCACATAGAGGTAGAACATCGCCGGCATCGGCTCATACTTGCCATGCGCCTCGCCCATCTCCACCACCGAATCGCCGATGCGAATCTCCGCATGATGGACAACTCCGTCCGGAGACGCATACTTGGCAATTTCCTGCGCATCAAACGCACGCTTTAGAAAGCCGATAAGTGGCTCGGCGCGCAGCGGATGCAGATACGGATTCACATTGTGCAATCCCTTCGGCATATAGCTCTCGCCCTTGTGCGTAGCGATATACCAGAAGTTGCCAGCCGCATCTTTCACCGTAGCGGAGCGCTCGCCATATTCCTGATCGCGAGGCTCATCGATCAACGTCGCTCCGACCGCCAGCGCATTTTTGCAAACCGCATCGGCGTCTTCCACATATACATGCAGAGCATTGGGATGCAGCGTCGAAGGAAACTTCTGGCCCGCCTTGCCCCCGCCCACCATCAACATCGAATCGCCGATGCGCACTTCGCCATGCACTCCCGTCGGCGTCTCAGCCTTCATCATCTCTTCCCCTCCAAAAGCCTGCTTGACGAACTCCAACAAGGCGAATCCATCCTCGGCCACCAGATAAGGCGTTACCATGCGGAAGCCGCGCGGAACCGGGCTTACGCCGGTCGCAGGCTTCGCTTGCGACATGCGTCCGCCCCCCGGTCCAGTCGTGAGGTTCTTCATGCGCCGGTGCATCTCTTCCACCGGCATCTCTTCCTTCACCGTATAAATTCCCCAGGTGTAGCCAAAGGGATCGGTGAGATTGGCGTCGCGATGGCCGTAGAACTGATCCGCCACCGGTCTCACAATTTTCATCCCAGCCTCGGTCGCGTGCTCGACGAACGAATCTACATCGTCGACCCGAAGCGTGAGCCATACTGGCGACTGGCCGAGGGTTTCAGCGCTGAAGCGGCCGCCCTCGGGCCATTCATCGGACAGCATGATGGCGGACCCGCCGATCGTAATTTCAGCTGCAGGAATACCGCTTGGAGTCTCAAAGCGGAATGTTTCTTTCGCGCCAAGAGCTTTCTTGTAGAACTCGATAGCCTTGGCAACATCCTTGAATGTCACACGTGGAACCGCAACCGGTCGAACGGCGGCAGCAGGCTCAGCAGCAGTGGGTACAGTTAGAGCAGCCATTTTCTTTTCCCCTTCAAATTCGGATTTCAATCGTGCCTTAAAACTCGCATTCGGCAGATTGCGCAATTCCGCCGCGATGCGCACCAGTGGCTCGATTCCAGCCGCTATTTTCGGAGCTTTGCCATCCTTTCGAGCCAGCATTGAATCGATGGCCTGGTTCAGCTGCTCGATTTTTCTGGCCTCGTTATTGCCCGGATTCAGAGAGCGCTTAGGCATCTGCACCCTCCATGCGCGCCCGCAGACTCGTGATAGCGCGGAACTGCAGTTGCTTTACCGCGCCTTCAGTCTTGCGTATCTCCCGCGCCACTTCCTTAATACTTTTCTGCTCCACAAACCGCAGCACCACCACCCGCTGCTGCTCCGCCGGCAACGTGTCGACCAACCGAAACAGTGTTGCCCTGCGCTCCGCTTCCTCGAATTCCGCGTTACTGTTCCTGGCCTGCGCCGCGTCGATCCGCTCCGGCTCGTCGACCACTTGCTCCCGGCTCGTGCGTTGCCAGCGGTCCGAGATCAGATTCGCGGCAATTCGAAATAGCCACGCTGCAAACGGAATCCCGCGCCACTCAAATCGCCGCAAGTTGGCCAGCGCATGGTGAAATACCTCGGAGGTCAGATCCTCGGTTTCCGCGCGATCTCCTACCCGCCGCACCACGTAGGCATACACCCGCTCGAAATTATTCTCGTAAAGCTCCGCAAAGCGAGCAGGGTCCTTCTGTGCCGCTTCGATCAGAAGCCGCTCGTCCGCTTCTTTCCTCAGAGCCTTCAACGAGTTCTCCGCGCGGAGTAGTCTTACACAGGGATAACGGAAGCCCAGAGGAAAAAGTTACGGTGAATTTCGGGGAAATGGGACTGGCGGAGAGGGAGGGATTAAACGCCCCTGTTCGACTTCGACTTCTGGAGTCCCGTATAACATCCCCCATAAATATGGTAATATGGGCCAGTGAAGACGACCCTCGAAATTCCGGATTTTCTCTTCCGCCGGGCCAAGTCGGTGGCTGCCGAGCGCGGCATTCCTCTGCGCCAGTTCGTGACAGAGGCTGTCCAGGAGAAGCTGAGAATCGCGCCTCAGGAAAAACCCTGGACGAAACATCTAGGCAAACTCAAGCACCTCCGCAAAGAGCGCACGCGGATCGAGGAGCGGGTGGAAGAGGCCTTCGAGCAGATCGACCGCGAACTGTGGCGCTGATCCAGCCTGACTACGCTCGCTCACGAGGACCGAAGACTGGGTGGTGGCTCAATTGGATTTCCTGGCCCATACTTCGGCGTCATCCTGAGTGCAGCCGTTCTTCAGGCGGAACGAAGAGCCTGCCCTGAGCGCAGCCGAAGGGATCTCCCGCTGGCCGTATCTATGGGAGATCCCTCACGCGGCTGAAGTGCGCCGCGTTTCGGGATGACGCCCTGACAAAGCCATGATTGTCGATACCAACGCCTTGTCCGCCGCGGCCGATGACGACCCGGCCGTCGTCGCTATTCTCACCCGCGCCGGCCAGATGGCGATTCCCGTGATCGTCCTCGGCGAGTATCGCTACGGAATCGCCCAATCGCGGCACTGCGCCACCTACGAAAACTGGCTGACCGGACTTCTTCGCGACTGCGCCGTGCTCGACATTAACGAGCCAACGACTCAGCACTATGCCGAGATCACTCTCGAGCTAAGGCGCAAGGGCAAGCCAATTCCGACGAACGACCTCTGGATCGCAGCCCTCTGCCGCCAGCACTCGCTTCCTCTGTTGAGTCGTGATCGCCACCTCGATGAGGTGACAGGATTGAAACGGATTGGGTGGTAAATTCGGTAGTGGTAAATTCGGTAGTGGTGAATTCGCGTAGGTCCCTCGGGCCCCATTTCTCGCGTACTTTGCGAGAAGTGGCGGGCGAGCCATGCAACCCAGCCCTTGCGCACCACAAATCCACAAGCCCTATGTGACAGCCAACCTTGCGCCTCACCTGCAATCTGCGTCATCATTGACCCAAATAAGCACCTGTTCTTTGAAATTCAATTGGGCAATCTAAATCCTTTGTCCACAATATTTTGCGGGTAAAATCCTTCGATTCAAGATTTTAGCTGGATTTCAACCGGATCAGGGCTTCGTAACTTCCCTGAATCCAAAGATTTAGCAGGTTGATATGGAAATTTTTTAATCTGGATTCCGGCCCGAACGATGACGATTGTCATCCTGAGCGGAGCCGTTTTTCAGGCGTAGTGAAGGATCTCCGGCTGAACTGGCCCAACGCGTGAGCCAAACTGCACCACTACCCAAATTTAGGTCGAGAGCGTAGCTGGCGCGTAGTACAGGTCCTCCATCGCCTTATGCACCCTCGCCGACACCGCTTCCATGTCCCGCATCTTCAAACCCGCGGTCGAAATCGGCTCGCCCACGCGCATCTCCAGCGGGCGGCATTTGATGTGATAAGTATCCATCGGCAGCAGCTCATAAGTGCCGACCAGCGCCACCGGCACAATATCCACCTGCGCTTTGATCGCGAGAAAAAATGCCCCCGGCAAAAACGGCTTGATCTCTCCGTCCGGCGTTCTCCCTCCTTCCGGATAAATGACCAGCGGCATACCGGCTTTCAGACTCTTCACCGCCGATCGGATCGCCGCAATCGAATTGGTCGGCTTCTGCTGGTCGATGCAGACCTGCCCCGAACGTTTCAACTGCCAGCCCACCACCGGGTATGACAACAATTCTTTCTTGAAAACAATGCGGAATTGAAACGGCAGGTAAACATAGAGCACTGGAATGTCGATGGCCGAAGCGTGATTCACCGCGTAGACGTGAGGCTTCGACGTATCAATCCGGTCCAGCCCGCTGACCTTCACCGGAGACAGGACCGTTTTCATGATCAGCCACGACCATGCCCGCGAAAACCAGTGCAGCCGGCGTCCGCTCCGGTCGAACAGTCCGCCGGGGAGAGCTAGTATTCCCAGAACCAGCGTGTACAGCCAAATCAGCGGGTCGAGAATCAAATACGACCGCGACCGGCTCAACCAGCCGTGCTTCTTCCCGGGAATCGCGTGCGGACTGCCTCGCGGCACGACTACCGGCGCCGCCTCTGCGCCGCCTTCCACTTCCACCGATGAGTTCACTTCCTGCACACTTCCATTCTAGGGGAAACCGCTCGCGGCCGCTGCTTCAGACTTCCGCCCCAACGCTGTGCATGACTTCACCCACCAGATAAATCGAACCAGTGATCACAATCACCGTCCCCGCGCTGGCCAGTACTCTGGCCCGCTCCACGGCGCTCTGTGTGTCTTCCACCGATTCGACCTCAACTCCGGTTCGAGCCGCCGCTTGCTGAATCTCTTCCGCTGACGCCGCCCGCGGATTATCCGGCCGGGTCGCGATCACGCGCTCCGCCAGCGGAAACAAAATTTCCGTCATCTCCGAGATTGCCTTGTCCCGCATCGCCCCAAAAATAAAAATCAGCGGACGGTCTTCATACCGCTCTGAAAGGCATGATCGCAGCGCCCACGCGCCCGCCGGATTGTGGGCCACATCGATCACCATCTCGGGCCACCCCGGCCGTGCCGCGATCACCTGGAACCGTCCCGGCCATCGTGTCTCAGTTATGCCGGCCTCGATGCTCTTCGCTGTGATGCCGCTGAATCCCTGCTGCCTCAACTCCACCGCCGCCGCAATCGCCAGGGCAACATTGCGCAACTGGTGCCGCCCCACCAGCGGTGTCTCGACTAGAATCTCTTCTCCCATGACCTGAAGTGGGTAACGATAAACGTATTTGGGATTGCCTTGCTCGCTGCTCCGTACCAGGTACTCGCCACTCCCAGGCGAAACCGGCGGCACATACGCAACCGCGTTCACCGCCCGCGCTCCCAGTTCCAGAATCGTGTTCCCGATCACGTCGTTCGCCTCGGGCTGTTGCGGCAGCGTCACCACCACGCCGCCCGGACGAATAATCCCCACCTTCTCTCGCGCAATCTCTGCCACCGTGTTCCCAAGAAACTTCTGATGATCAAGCGATATGTCGGCAATCACGCTTACCCGCGGTTCCACTACATTTGTCGCATCGAGCCGTCCGCCCATGCCCACTTCGAGCACCGCCAGGTCAACTCTTTCCCGCGCAAAATGCTCAAACGCAATCGCAGTCATCATCTCGAAAAAACTGGGATGCCACGGCAACTCCGTTCGCTCCACCAACCTCTCCGCAATCCGATCTATCTCACCCTGCAGAGATGCAAAATCCTCGTCGCTGACCTCCTCCCCGTTCACCCGGATCCGCTCGTTAATTCGCACCAGATGCGGCGAGGTATACAAAGCCGCTTTCAATCCCGATGCCCGCAGGATCGAAGCCAGCGTCGCCGCCGTCGAGCCCTTGCCATTGGTACCGGCGATCAGCACGCTCGGGAAACGTCGTTCCGGATGGTCCATCGCCTGCAACAGCACCCGCATGTGCTCCAGATCAAATTTGTGAGAAGGCGTCTGCGCCAGCTCGTGCCCCAGCGCAAACATGCGCGCTACTGCGGCTTGGTAGGAAGTGGACAAGACTTCAGTGGCTTTCAGTTCTCAGCTGTCAGTGATCAGCTTGAACCCTAAGATTACCAGCCACACCGATGACTGAAAAAGGATGGCCTCAACGAAAACGCTTTGATCTTGGAGAGACCAACTCGGCCCTGATGGTTGCGTGCGTGGGCTGGGCTGGTAGCTGATGGCTGGCAGCCGTCGTCACGCCACCATAAATTCCAGCGCCCGCGCGATGTAAGGCTTGAGTTCCTTGCGCGGCACCACTGCGTCCAGCATCCCATGCTCCAGCAGAAATTCGCTGCGCTGGAACCCCGGTGGCAGCTTCTGCCGGATGGTCTGCTCGATCACTCGCGGCCCCGCAAACCCAATCAGCGCCCCGGGCTCGGCAATATTCAAATCACCCAGCATGGCAAACGATGCCGTCACGCCGCCCGTGGTCGGGTCGGTCAGCACGGAGATATAGGGAACTTTTGCTTTATCCAGCCGCGCCAGCGCCGCCGAAATCTTAGCCAGCTGCATCAGGCTGATCACACCCTCCATCATTCGCGCTCCGCCCGAAGCCGACACAATAATCAGCGGCGTGCGCGAATCCACAGCGCGCTCGACCGCCCGCGTAATCATCTCGCCCACCACCGCCCCCATGCTGCCGCCAATGAACGCGTACTCCATCGCACTGGCGACGACAGGCCGTCCCAGGAGCTTGCCCTGTGCGTTGATCACCGCATCTTTCAGCCCGGTATCGTGCTGTGCCTGCTTTAACCGCGACGAGTACGGCTTCAGATCCACAAACTTCAGCGGATCGGTTGACGACAGATTTCCGTCGAGCATTTCGTACTGATTCTCATCCAGCAGCAGCGCCAGTCTTTTCCGCGCATCGATGCGGAAGTGCTTTTCGCACTTCGGGCACACGTTCAGATTCTCTTCCAGATCTTTCTTCCAGATAATCTGCCGGCAGTTCTCACACTTCACCCATAACCCTTCGGTGCGCACCGTCTTCTCGCCCGACGTGTTCAGTTCCCCGGATTCCCGCTTGAACCAAGCCATAAGAATTTTGTGATCGGGTGATCGGGTGATCGGGTGATTTTGCGATTGGAAAACCTTACAGTAGAGCCAATCGCCCGATCACCCGATCACAGATCGCCCGATCAGTATTCGATCCCTCTCTGCGCCATCACGCCCTTTTCGTAAGCGTGCTTCACCTGCCGCATCTCCGTTACCGTGTCTGCCGCCTCAACAATTGTGGGATGTGCATTCCTCCCCGTCAAGATGACATGTACCATCTCAGGTTTCTTCTTCAGGCTCTCCACCACTTTCGCCGGGTCCAACATGCCATAGCTAATCGCATAATTAATCTCATCCAGCACCACCAGATCCCAATCGCCCGACTGGATCGCCGTCTCCCCCTCAGCCCACGCTTCTTCCACCATCTTCACATCTTCCGGGTCCGGCTTCTCCGCGCCCACCTTCACAAACCCCCGCCCCATCTGCTTCATTACAAACTTGTCCCCAAAGGCCTTTACCGCATCCAGTTCCCCGTAGTGCCAGGAGCCCTTCAGAAACTGCAGCATCAGGACTCGCATCCCCTGCCCCACCGCTCGCAAAGCCGTCCCCATCGCCGCGGTCGTCTTCCCTTTGCCCGGTCCAGTGTTCACGATGATGAGACCGCGACGTACGTCAGCCATAAGTTGAATGACATTTGATTCTACTAGAACGCCCTCCCCAAGGGAGCGGACCCTAAAAGCCCGTAGTGTCTGAAATCTGCTTTAACGCGGAACGGCTGGCTGCCAGGAAAGTCCTTACTTCTTTGGTGGCGGGGGCGGCGGGGGTGGGGGGGGCGGAAGCGGCTTTCGAAGTGGCGGCCAGCTCTTGTTTGCTTCGTGCAGTTTGCTCATGCAATGAAAGTCAACCTGTGTTGGCTAGTAACGTAGTCCTGCCACTTGAGCATCGCTCGTTCATTGTTCGGAATTCCCATGCTGCTCTTGGAGAGTTCTGCTTCCTCTTCTTCTAGGGCGCGGAGCCTGCCCAAGGCATCGGGAGGGTACATATCATCCCAGAGGGCCTTGTACTCATTGGCTAGCCTGCTCCACCGAAAATGCAAATCCGCGCATTCCGTGACGCGCTTTTGGTTCTGCTGAAGGAGCAAGTATAAACTGATCGCTGCAGTAAGCAGCATTAGGACGGGCTTAACCCATTGCGGAAGCCAATCGGCAATGAACGTCACCGCCGCTCCCGAGGAGAATAGCAGGGTCATCAACGTGAGCACTTTTTGCTCGGTTTGAAACTGACTGCCCCCTGTCGGCGAAGTAATTCGCCCTGATTTCCCCACCGATCCAGCCTTCCCAAACATCCTTCCTCTGTAGTCAGACAGCATAGTTCAATTATAACGCCGGAGAGCAAGCGGTCGTTGTTTTCCGTCAACGCACATTTCAGACGCTACCCTGAAGGCCCCAACAATGACCCCGGGGATCCTCGAAATCAGAAAAACGCGAACGAAAACGCCCGCATGACGATCTTTCCTATCGTGCGGCACTCACTCGTAACCCCGGTGGCAGGTCTCTCTCCTTACTTCGAATTACGATGAATCCGCAGAAGTAAAGAGTTTTCGTCGGAACTCGTGCATCCAACCTTGCGTATCGGGTGGAAGCAGATCTCTGTCCCTGGCAGACTGCGGAGGTCTCGGTGTGATCAACAATTGTATGGTGTTATTGTTTTGTGTGCTCGCGGCCTTACCTGCTTTTTCCGCTCAACACGTCGCCGTTCACCCCCGACCCGGTTTCGACTCCGGCGACCAGGAAATTATTCGCCAGATCGTCGAGATGGAGCGCCAGTCCAAAGAGGCCAGCCTCCGCCGTGACTCCGATTTTTCCCTGCGTATCCTCGCCGCCGATTACGTCGCGATTACCCCGCTGGGCCAGATCACTACTAAAGAGGAGACCATTTCCGCCCGTCGCAGCGGACAACTCCGCTACGAGGCCATGAATATTACGGATATGGTGGTACGCGTGTACGGCGACACGGCCGTCGTTACCGCCCGAGCCGATGTGAGAGGCCACCAGCTCGGCGAAGATTTCAGCGGACCCTATCGCTACACTCGCGTCTGGGTTCGCCGTAACGGCCAGTGGCAAACGGTGAGCTATCAGGCTACAGTGACGCAGTGAACCCCGACAAACGGTGAAACCGGAGGATAGAGAATCATCCCACCTTACTCCGCTTTAATGGCCCCGCGCATCGCCCTGGGCACGAGCGGATCTTCATCCAGTGTGCCCAGCAATGGTAACGCGATCCGCAAGGCTTCGATTTGCCTCTTCACCTTCAACAACTCCTGCTCTTTCGCCCGCAGCAGTTCCATCACATCTCTCATGACTCTCTCCCAAGTGATTGCACCGGATGATTCCACGAGTGGAATCGATGTGCATTCCGACCTCTTGTCTTCGACAACTGTAAGGAGCCGTACGGCTCAAGAGCAACACACGAAGGTACACGCCGCCGTCCGCATGGCTTTTCAGTGCCCAGAATGATAAGGGTGACCCTTCAGAATCGTGAATGCCCGGTACACCTGCTCGAGCAAAACTACGCGAGCCAGTTCATGGGGCAGCGTCATCCTGCCCAGCGAGATCGTATGCTGGGCCCCGACGCGGGCCGCTTCGCTGAATCCATCCGCTGGCCCCACCGCGAAGACCAGTGGCAACGGATTGCGATCAAAATAGTCTCCCAGAAAGCGCGCCAACTCCTCTGAGGACAACTGCTTCCCGCCCGAATCCATCAGCACCAGGGTCGATTTCCCGGCGCTTGCGTTTCTTTTCGCCTTCGTCGGCGTTGCCCGTCCGCAGATTTCCAGAAGCGCGGCTTCATCCCGCAGCGCTAGCCCCTCTACCTGCGCATAACGCGTAATCCGCTTCACATACTCATCCGTCAGCGACTGAATCGCCGGCTCTTTCGTCTTTCCCATCCATGCGATCTTGATCTTCACAAAAGATGATCCGGAGACGCAGAAGGAACGAGGCGCACTACAACCGAGCTACGCTTTCTTGCGGCGAGGAGGCGCCGCGGGGGCACGCTTGCGCAGCCGCGGCTTTATCTTCGACTCCGCCTTCAGCTTCGGGGCGGTCTTCGGCTTCGGCTTCGGCTTCAATTCCGAGGGCTCCAGCCGTTTCGCCGTTTTCCACAAGCGCTCCAGATCGTAGAACTTCCGCGCCTTCTCGGAAAACACATGCACCACGAAGTCCACGTAGTCGACCAGGATCCACTCGCCCTGCTTGTAACCCTCGACGTGCGCCGGCCGCACACCTACCGTCTTCAATCGCAATTCCACTTCATCTGCAATGGCCTGGACTTGCCTTGGATTCGTGCCGCTGCACAGCACGAAGTAGTCGGTGAATGCTCCCGACCCCTTCTCCATTTCCAGGATGCTAAGTTCTTCCGCCTTCTTGTCGAGGCAGGCCTGAATGGCTGCCGTTACCTGTAGCTTCAGATCGCTTTTTTTCATGCAGAGAGAGAGTCGGTCGTTGGTCCTTAGTCGTTGGTGGTCGGTCGTCTGCCCAGCAAGGGTTGAGCCTTCATTGTAAACGACGGAGCTCTGCCGCGTTTTCCACTGTGGGCGGATGCTCCCGCCGGCCAAGCGGCTTTGGCGACGACCAACGACCACTGACTAACGACCCTTATACAGTCCAGTCTTCTTGATGTAGTCCGCAACGGCTGGGTCTACGAATCGGCCAAGCGGCTTGCCAGCGGCAGCGGCCTGCCGAATCGTTGTGGAAGAAATCGGCTGATAGACCTCGTCCAGCAGATGGATGGTCACGCCCTTCAGCACCAGATCTCCGGTGGCCGCTTGCTTTTGAAACGGACGCGTCACTTCCTGCCGCGGGCGCAGGCTCGCAGGCAACGCGTTGGCGACATCGGCCAGAGAGTAGCCCGGCCTGCTGGCCACCACAAACTCACACTCGCGAAACAGCGCCTCCGCCTGATGCCATTTGGCAATGTCCGCGAAGGCATCGATGCCGATGAGCAGGAAGAGCCGGTCTGCTTTCTTGAACGGCTGCTTCAGGCGCATCACGGTGTCGATGGTGTAGTTCGGTTGGGCGGGGTTCGGCTTCGCCACCCGCATCTTTTCTGCGCGCATGCCGCCAGCGTCAAACTCTTCCGGCGCTTCCAGTAACGAAGGTGCAAAGTCTTTCTCTTGCGCCGTGGCCAAAGCAATCATGGCATAGCGATTGGAAAATGCCGATAGCGGCTGGCGCTGTTTGTGCGGCGGAACGTTCGCGGGTACGAAAAGGATCCGGGAAAGGTTGCAGCGCTCCCGCGCGGCGCGGGCAAGCGCGAGGTGCCCACGATGGATAGGGTCGAATGTGCCGCCGAAAAGGCCAATGTTCATGCGCCGCTAGTGTCCTCGTTTGCAGGCCCTGTTGGCAAGTTCAACGTCCGGGCTGCCCGATTGTTATGTTTGTCTGGAATGAAAGCGGGGCACGGGCATTGGCCGGTGGTCAGTTGCTGCATTGTCCATTTGGCCCGGTGTTAATCGCTGAGAAAACAGGCGCACTGAGAATCTGGAATGAACTCCTGTAATCTCGCGCGTTTCAAAACTTGCCACTAGCATGGGTTACATGCGGGTATCCCTCCCCCTACTCAGCATTCAACCTGCCCGCGCGCCCATTCTGCGCTACGGCGTCGCCATACTCAGCACTACGCTCGCGCTCATCCCGGCGCTTCTGCTTCCCAACATCACGGAAAGCCGCCTGGCCGTGTTCGCTGTAGCCGTGATGGTGAGCGCCTGGTATGGCGGCTGGAAACCGGGACTGGTAGCGACCTCGTTCGCACTCACAGTGAGCGCGTACTTCTCGTTCTCCGGAGAACATACTCCTGCGGAATTCCGTTCTACGATGCTGCGGCTGGCCCTGTTTGTCATGCTGGCGGCTCTGATCTGCTGGTTCAACGCGGCACTGCGAGCCGCTCAAGAGGGCTTGCGGCGCTCCGAAATGAATTTCCGTTCGCTGGTGACCAACGCTCCCTACGGCATTTGCCGCTGCAGTTCCGCGGGCCAACTGCTGGATGTAAATCCCGCGTTGCTGGCGGTGCTGGGCTATTCCTCACCCCAGGAACTCGTGGGCAAGCATCTCGGAGCACTCTATACCGATACGCACCAGTGGTTCGAACTGGCCGACCATTTGCGCTCGGCCGCACCCCTCAACGGTCTCATCGTCGAGTGGAAGCGACGGGATGGGTCGGGCACGGTGGTTCGTGTTTCCGGGCGCGCAGTTTCCGATGGTGACAGGGGAACAGCTTTCGAGCTCTTTGCCGAAGATGTCACCGAGCGGCGCGCGCTCGAGCAGCAACTGCGCCAGTCTCAAAAAATGGAAGCTGTGGGAAGACTTGCCGGGGGCATCGCCCACGATTTCAACAACCTTCTGATGGTGATTTCAGGTTACTCGGAATTTCTGCTCGACCGCCTGGGGCCAGACCCCGCGCTGCGCGCTCCGGCGCAGGAGATTGCCAGCGCAGCCGGACGGGCGACTTCGCTTACCCGCCAACTTCTCGCTTTCAGCCGGAAACAAATGTTGGCCCCAAAGATTCTTGACCTGAATGGCATCGTCACAGAAAACCTGAAGATGCTCACGCGCGTGATCGGCGAGGATATCGATCTCGTCATGGTTCCGGCAGCCGGACTGGGCGCGGTTCGCGCCGATGCCGGGCAGATTGAGCAGGTCATCATGAATCTTGCGGTGAACGCACGGGATGCCATGCCCTCTGGCGGCAAGCTCACCATCGAGACCTCGAACGTTTCGCTCGACGACGACTATGCCCGCTTTCACGCTCCCCTCCGGCCGGGCGAGTATGTGATGCTGGCCATCAGCGACACCGGTCTGGGCATGGATTCAGAGACTCAGTCTCACATCTTCGAGCCCTTCTTCACGACCAAAGGACTGAAAGGGACCGGGTTGGGGCTGTCTACGGTATACGGCATCGTCAAGCAGAGTGGTGGCTACATCTGGGTGTACAGCGAACCGGACAAGGGCACCACCTTCAAGGTTTATTTGCCTCGCGTTCCGGAACGAGCTGAAAGTCCCGCACAAGTCGCCGCTCCGGCGGAATCCGTCGCCACCGAGCCGGGAACGGAGACCGTCCTACTGGTGGAGGATGAGACCAACCTGCGCTATCTCGCCCGCCAATTTCTCGAGAAGCAGGGCTATCGAGTGATCGAGGCCGCGGATGGCGCGGTGGCCATGCAGATCGCCGTCGCGCATGAGGGAGTGATTCATCTGCTGCTGACCGATGTAATTATGCCGGGCATGAACGGCCGCGAACTGGCACAGCGGATGTCAGAGATTCGCCCCAACACGAAAGTGCTTTACATGTCCGGCTACACGGAAAATGTGATCGGGCACAACGGCACGCTGGATGCCGGTGTACGTCTGCTCCAGAAACCCTTCACTCTTCGTGACCTGAAAAGTAAGGTTCGCGAAGTGCTCGATTCCACCCCAATCCCCCGGGAGGATTCCATGCCAACTCGAACCGCTCACGCGGCAGCGCAAGGCTTGCAACAATTGCCGTCGACGCGCGCGCAACGCTTTCAACTTCACCTGCCCTTGAAATATCGCCGTCTCGATGAAGAAAAGTGGCACGACGGGCAAACCAGAAATATCAGCCGCTCCGGTTTGTTGTTTCAGGCCGAGGATCTCTTGCAGCCGAATGTGGTGCTGGAGATTAATCTGGTGCTGCCGGCGGAGATTGCAGGCCTTTCGCCCACCGAAGTAGTTTGCCGTGGAGAAATCGTACGGACGGTGCAGCCCCTCGGGGCAGAAATGCCTCCCGCACTAGCCGCAAAGATCCTTCAGTATCATTTCCAGCACGGGTCGCAGTTGCCACGGGCGCAGGCGTAGGAAGCAACACTCGATCAGGCGCTCCGGTTCTCACCAGCCTCGGCCAACTGCAGCGCCCGCTCGCGCAAAGCGTCCACTTCCTTGGCCAGGGCGTACTTCAGTTCTTCGATTCCTTTGCCGGTCACGGCTGAAATCTCGTAGAGCTTCAGCTTGTGTTTCTTGCAATAACGCTTGAGCGCCGCAACTCTGTCTTTGTTGGCCACATCAATCTTCGACGCCACCATGATCATCGGTTTATCTTCCAGGTGAGCCCCAAAGCTGGCCAGTTCTCCCAGAATCACTTCCACGTCTTTCACCACATCGGCGCGGCCGCTCGCGTCCGATACATCGGCCAGGTGAACCAGCAGACGCGTACGCTCAATGTGCCGCAAGAACTGCGTGCCCAAGCCCGAACCCAAGTGCGCGCCTTCAATCAAACCTGGAATGTCGGCAACCACGAAGCTGACTTCGTGGTTAGGATCGCCAACTGCAACCACGCCGAGATTGGGCTCCAGTGTGGTGAAAGGATAGTCGGCGATTTTTGGCCGAGCCGCCGAGATGCGGGAGATCAGCGTGGATTTACCTACATTTGGAAAGCCGACCAGGCCTACATCGGCCAGTAGCTTTAGTTCGAGCCGGTAGTTGTGCTCTTCGCCCGGGCGTCCGGGCTCATGTTCCCGTGGGGCCTGATGCACCGAGGTTGCGAAGCGCGCATTGCCCCGTCCGCCCCGTCCGCCGCGGGCAATCACCATGCGCTGATCCGGGCCGGAAAAATCGAATACCTTCTCGCCCGTCTCTTCGTCGTAGACGATCGTTCCCACCGGAACTTTCAGGAGTATGTCTTCACCTTCCCGGCCACTCTTATTCGAGCCTTCGCCGTGGCGTCCGCGCTCCGCTTTATATTCGGGATTGAAACGGAAGTGGACCAGCGTGTTATGCCGCTCGCTGGATTCCATGATCACGTCTCCACCCTTGCCCCCATCACCGCCTGAAGGGCCGCCGCGCGGAACATATTTTTCGCGCCGGAAGGCCATGCAGCCATTGCCACCGTCCCCCGCTTTGACCCGTATTCTTGCCTCGTCGATGAACATGGTCGCTAGTGACTGGCCAGCAAAACAAAAAGCCCCGTCCCGAAGGCGAGGCTGAAGCCGCGTCGGACAGCTCGCCGCGTCCGCTAAAGCGCAATGCCATTGCTCAGACGGACGCGACTACTCCGCGACTTCCATCGGCTCCACCATCACGAACTTGCCCATCGAACCCTTGTTCAGGAACTTGATGCGTCCCGTGATCTTGGCAAACAGAGTGTCGTCCTTGCCCCGGCCCACGTTCAGTCCCGGTTTCACACGGGTGCCGCGCTGGCGCACGATGATGGTGCCGCCGGGCACGATCTGCCCGCCGAATGCCTTGAATCCCAGCCGCTGCGCGTTGGAGTCGCGGCCGTTTCGTGAAGTTCCTTGTCCTTTTTTATGTGCCATGAATCACTCTCTATTCCTCTGAAAGTAGCGCCGGCAGACTGCCCTGAACGAAGTCGAAGGGTCCTGCCGGCTATCGCGAGGGGCATCTTGCCCCTTGCGAGTTATTTCTTCTTCTTTGGTGGAGCTTTCTTTGCTGCAGTCTTTTTAGGAGCAGCCTTCTTCTTGGCTTGTCCTTTGGCGGTCTTTACTTCGTGTTCAGGCTCGTGATCGTGCGCCGCGACTTTCTTCGGCTTGGGTTCCTTCTTCGGCAACTCGGGAGCCTTGAAGCTTTGCCCGTCAAAAGCAATCTCGGTAATGCGCACCGCGGTGTAGGACTGCCGGTGCCCGCGCAGCTTCTTATATTGCTTTTTCCGCTTGTAGTGGAAGACCAGGATCTTAGCGCCGCGACCTTCCTCGACCAGTTGGCCGACTACGCGCGCTTCCGACTTCGGCTTGCCGATCTGCCCATCTCCACCCGACACAGCCAATATCTCGGGGAATTCCACCTTGCCGTCGGTGCCCGTGGCCTGCTTCTCCACTCGAATCACATCCCCGGGCGCCACCCGGTACTGCTTTCCACCGGCGCGGATAACCGCGTACATACGTCTGCCTCCGTCAAAATATCGTGAACGTCAGCTCACCAAACGCAAGCCACGCGCACACCAGCGCAACCTTGGGGTCCGGATGAACTTCCTGCTGAACTTCCTGTGCTTGCTGTGTTTCCGCCACGGCGCTTCAGCAGCCAAGGCAGGCGTCCCCGGAACGGGTCGGCGAGTACAGCCAAACTCAACTATTCTAGCGTGCGCTGTGGAAATCGGTCAATGCACGCTTTGCAGATCGCCGGTCCGTGTGCGAGAATTCCGCCGGACCTCGTAGGACCTCGAAGTAGGAACCTCGAATGAACTCAGGGAGGAATCCAGTCATGAAGCGCCTTTTCGCCGTTCTGCTTTGCATGCTCGCTCTCACGCTCTCCGGTTTCGCGAAACCACCCGCCAAGAAGTCCGCAGCCCCGCCCGCTCCCGACAAGGCCTACCTGCAGAAAATCTGGGATGGCTGGTCGACCCTGGATCCTGCCAATGTGGCCGCGTTCTACGCCAGCGGCCCGCACACGTTTTTCGATATTGCCCCTTTGAAATACGGCAGCTGGAATGAATACGAGAACGGAGTCAAGGGCGAACTCTCCGGTTACAAGAGCGCGAAGTTCACCCTGAACGATGACACCGTCATTCATTCCCACGGCGATTTGGTCTGGGCGACCGCAACCGTAAAAGAAGAAATGACGACGAAAGCCGGCAAGGTTGAGATGGGCAATTTTCGCTGGACCGTGGTCTTAGAAAATCAGGACGGTAAGTGGATGATCGTTCACGATCACACTTCGGAGCCCTTACAGTAGGAGCTACTTCCTCGAAAAGCGACGCCGTCTTGGCGAACACGCTCTTCGTATCGCGCTCTTCGCATAGAAGACATTCGAATCGTACGCACAGCAAGGATGGTCGCTTGTCCAGAAACTTGCTCGTCGCTCTGGCGGCATTTGTCGCGCTCACGTTCTCCGCCGCCGGGATTGGCTCGACGTTTACGGCACGTTCGGTTCGCACTTGGTATCTAACACTTCGCAAGCCGGCTGGGAACCCGCCCGCTTCGTACTTCGGTCCGGTGTGGACTGCTCTTTATTTTCTGATGGCAGTCGCTGCCTGGAATGTGTGGCGGGTTGGGGACGGCTGGGCCGGAGCCTCGCCGGCGATTACGATTTTTCTGATTCAGCTCGCGCTGAATGCAGCATGGTCGGCGATCTTCTTTGGCATGCGTTCGCCGGGTTTGGCCTTGGTCGAGATTATCCTGCTCTGGGCGGCAATCCTTGCCAGCGTGATCCTGTTCTGGCGCATCTCGACCTTTTCAGGCGCGCTCCTCGTCCCCTACCTCTCGTGGGTCACTTATGCAGCGTACTTGAATGCCGGAATCTGGCGCTTGAATCCACAGCCCGACCCCTGAGAAAATCCTTCGGGCCGGGCTGCCAGTTACCTCTGTAATCCCTGGTAACCTCAGTCCTCTTGCCGAAACAACTTCGTTGCGGCAGGGTTAGTATGAACTGAACTGAAACGTAGGAGATTTGCCATGCGTGACCGAATCGTTTTTCTAATTTCGCTTTTCCTGTTTGCCAGCGTAGCGTGGGGCCAGCAGCAACCGGCCGGGAGCAACGCCCCACCCAGCGGCCAAAGCATGCCCGGCATGGACATGTCAGGTCACGACATGTCGAACATGAAAGACATGCCCATGGGTCCGGGAAAAGACACGGATAAAGATGCCGACAAAGAAAGCGATGCCAGCGCCCACGCCATGCATTCGATGGAAGGCCACATGGACATGGGCCCGCACATGAAGATGACGGCGCTGCGCCCGGCGAAACCGGGCGACGCCGCGCGCGCCAAAGACGTGGTTGAATCCGCGCGCCAAGCTTCAGAAAAATATCTCGACTATCATACGGCGCTGACCGACGGTTACAAGATCTTCCATCCTGAGATTCCGCAGAAGATGTATCACTTCACCAACTACGGATACGCAATGGAAGCAGCCTTTCGTTTCAATCCCGAGCACCCCACGTCGCTGCTCTACGAAAAGCACGGTGACGACTACAAACTGATTGGCGTAATGTACACGGCACCCAAGCGTCTCGGCGAGGATGAACTGGACCAGCGCGTTCCCCTAAGCGTCGCGCAATGGCACGAGCACGTGAATTTCTGCACCGCGCCCGCCGGACGGAAGAACGAATATCTGATCCCGCATCCACAGTTCGGTTTAAGAGGATCGATCGTCACACAAGAAGCCTGCGATGCCGCGGGCGGAACCTTTCATCCTGTAATCTTCAACTGGATGGTGCACGTCTACCCGTTCGAAAAAGATCAGCCAGCATCTGGTCGGTGAGTCGTCAGCACGGCGACGCAGACTGACAGAGCAAGTTTGGCGGACCAGGTTTGACGGACCAAGTTTGATCGAACAAGACTGACGCATTCTCGAAGTTACTCCTCAAGTCTCTGCCTATATTCCCGGATCTGAGATTACATCCCAATCATCAGCGATTCCTAATGTGCATCTTGCCAGCCGAAACGGTATGTTGGTTCGGTCCAGACAAGACAGTGCCGCGCTGTACCAGAGAATACAGTCGTATTCCTGCTAACCGAGGCATTGCCTTTTCGTCAAAATAACCGTAGCGGCAGTTGCGGTAACGTGGAACTTTTCCTTTGGCGGGTACGTAGTGTACTGAAGAAAGCGAACGGCCCGGGAATGAGATCCCGAGCTGGTCGTGCATCGCTCAAGATTCTAGCGGGGTTTAGGGGATTCTCTCACGTTCGGTTTGGCGGCCCTGGTGAGAAAACCCCCCGTACACAGCGCGACTAGCCTTGCGGCTTGTCTGGCTGAACCCCAGCGGCTGCATTGTAGGCGATTCGCGGCGAAACACCAAGGTTTTCTCGCGTAAGTCGTGAACCAGGCCGCCCCAACCGTTTCCTGACGTGATTCGGGAAAGAAAAAGGAGCAGTCATGAAGTTCGCGACAGTTTCGAAGAGCTTGGTACTGGGATTGGCTTTGCTGTTGGCCTCGAGCGCACTGGCGGAAACGAAAGGCAGTTTGCAGCTTAGCAATCCTGTGCTGATCAATGGAACGACCTTGAAGCCAGGGGACTACAAAGTTCAGTGGGAGGGTACAGGCCCCAACGTGGAGCTCAGCATCCTGCACGGCAAGAACGTAGTGGCAAAAGTGCCGGCGCACGTGGTTGAACTTCAAGCCCCGGCCAGCAGCGATGCTGCCGTCACGCGCCAGAACGACAGCGGACCTAACACACTTGCCGGTCTCCGCTTCCACGGAAAGAAAATCTCCCTGGAGTTGGGGGAAGGCAGCAACAGCATGCACGCAGATGGTTCGAGCAAGTAACTACAGCCCAACGCGAAACGATCAACAGGGAGCACACACCGTGCTCCCTGTCTCCTTGAGTTCTGCTGGAACGAAGCCTCCAATAAAAACCCGGCGACTGCCCCTCAGTACTTGGGCACTTTTGGGTCGACGCGCTCCGCCCACGCATTAATGCCGCCCGCCAGGTTGTGCACTTTGTGGAATCCGGATTGCTGCAGGAACGCGACTGCCTTCGCGCTACGGCCGCCCATCTTGCAATGCACAACGATCTCGCGGCTGGAATCCAATTCATTCACGCGCCTGGGCAAATCGTTCAGCGGAATTAGATGTCCGCCGAGGTTGCATATCTGATATTCATGCGGCTCCCGCACATCGAGCACGAACAAATCCTCTTTCGCATCCAGACGCCGCTTCAATTCTTCCACTTGAATCTCCGGAACTCCTGCTTCCACCGGTTTTTCCTCCCCACGGACGCCGCAAAACTCGTTGTAGTCTATCAGCTTCGTTACCGTGGGATGCGTCCCGCAAACCGGGCAATCCGGATTCTTGCGCAGCTTGAGTTCGCGGAACTTCATGCCCAGCGCGTCAATTAGCAGCAGCCGTCCGATAAGCGGCTCGCCCACTCCGAGGATCAGCTTGATCACCTCGGTGGCCTGCATCACGCCCACCAGTCCCGGCAGAATGCCAAGCACACCGCCTTCCGCGCACGAAGGAACCAGCCCCGGCGGCGGCGGCTCGGGATAAAGGCAGCGATAGCACGGCCCATCTTTCGTCGCAAACACGCTGGCCTGCCCTTCAAAGCGGAAAATCGATCCGTAAACGTTCGGCTTTCCGGTAAGCACGCATGCATCGTTCACCAGGTAGCGCGTGGGAAAGTTATCCGTGCCGTCGGCGATCACATCGAAATCTCTGAAGAGTTCGAGCGCGTTCTCACTGCTCAGCCGCGTGTCGAAGGTTCGCAGGTTCACAAAGGGATTGAGGGCTGAAAGCTTATCCGCCGCGGAATCCAGCTTCTTCCGTCCCACATCGGCGGTGGAGTGAATGATCTGCCGCTGCAAATTCGTGTAATCCACCACATCGAAATCGACCAGGCC
>PMSQ01000210.1 GCA_003168355.1 Acidobacteriaceae bacterium
TGCAGCCCAATCTCCATGGCCACGCCGCTGCGCTCCGCCTCCATGTAGATCGGTTTATCGTGCAGCACCTGCTTGCCGCGATTCAGATGCTTGATGAACTCTGCAATACCGCCGTTGTACTTAAAGTCCGCGTGCTTGGCCTCGCCGCTCTTTGCGTCGGTCGCGCGCTCGTCGGTCAGCGTGATCAGCAGTCCCTTGTTCAGGAACGCCAATTCGCGCAACCGCTGCGCCAGCGTGTCGTAGTTGTATTCCGTCGCGGTGAAAATGCTTCGGTCCGGCAGGAAGTGGACCTTCGTCCCGCGCCGCTTGGCCGCGCCCACCTTTTTCATCTTGCTGGTAGGTTCACCTTTGGAGTAGGTCTGCTCCCAGGTCGCGCCATCGCGCCAGATTTCCAGTTGCAGCTCCTCGCTCAGCGCGTTCACGCAAGAAACGCCCACGCCGTGCAATCCGCCCGACACCTTGTATGTGGAGGAATCAAATTTTCCTCCGGCGTGCAGCGTGGTCATCACCACCTGCGCCGCGGAAATTTTCTCCCCGTCAATGTCCATATCGTCCACGGGAATGCCGCGCCCGTCATCGATGACGGTGATCGAGTTGTCGATATGAATCGTGACTTCAATCTTGGTCGCGAAGCCGGCCAGCGCTTCGTCCACTGAATTGTCCACGACTTCATAAACGAGATGGTGCAGCCCAAGATCGCCGGTCGAGCCGATGTACATGGCGGGACGTTTGCGCACCGCTTCCATACCGCCGAGCACTTTGATCGAGTCGGCGTTATAGTCGCTGTTGCCTCCGCCATTTCCGGCAGTGATCGGAGTCACAATTCCGTTTTTTGTTTTGGTTTCGACGATGGGAGTATTGATCTCTTTGGTGGCCATTCCGCTCCGCGGGAGAATGCCCCGACTTTCTTCAAGAAACTGGGCCGATGAACACCCCGAAAAGTGACCGTGAAAAAACCGCTCCAACCCAGCTTGGATCGCGCCTGCAAACTGACTTCAAGTTATTGAAATGTCTTATACTTAGGTTCGCTCGGCGACTATTGAAAGTATACCACGGAAGCGCCCGTTTTTCGACCCCAGCGCGACCTGAACCGCCCCAGTAAACGTCCCATTTTGAGTCGTTTCTGAAGGCGACCTGAAGGCTCTTTGGGAGGACGATTTGAAGGCCCCAGAAGCCCGCGCCGCTGGTTTCATTTCCGGCACCTCAAGTCGCTTCTCCGCCATCTAACCACCTGACCCTGATAAACTAGAAGCACAGGAGTTACCAACCGATAATGCCAGTTCCCGTTTCACAGATGTGGACTGTGACGTCATACGTCCTGCGCCAGAAGCTCGCGAGACGCAAGCAGTACCCGCTCGTGCTGATGCTCGAGCCGCTGTTCCGCTGCAACCTCGCCTGCGCCGGATGCGGCAAAATCCAGTACCCGGCCCACATTCTCAAGACGGATCTCACTCCCGAAGAATGTTTCCGCGCCGTCGACGAGTGCGGCGCCCCCATGGTCTCCATCCCCGGCGGCGAGCCGCTTATGCACACCCAGATCGGGGCGATCGTCGACGGCCTGGTTGCGCGCAAGAAATATATCTACCTGTGCACCAACGCGCTGCTGCTAAAAGAGAAGATTCATCTTTTCAAGCCGAGCAAGTACCTGACCTTCAGCGTGCACCTTGACGGCCAGCGCGAAGAGCATGACCTCGCCGTCTGCCGCGAAGGCGGATACGACATTGCGGTGGATGCGATCAAGGAAGCTCTCAGCCGCGGCTTCCGCGTCACCACCAACACCACGCTGTTCGACGGTGCCGATCCAAAATCTGTCCGCGCCTTCTTCGACGACATGATGGAGCTCGGCATCGAAGGCATGATGCTCTCGCCCGGCTACTCCTACGACAAGGCGCCCGACCAAAGGCACTTCCTCGGTCGCGCCCGCACCCGTCGCATGTTCCGCGCGATTCTTTCGAACCGCAAGAAAAATTGGCGCTTCAATCTCTCGCCACTCTTTCTGGAATTTCTTATGGGCAAACGAACCTACCCCTGCACCCCGTGGGGTATGCCCACTTACAATATTTTCGGATGGCAGAAGCCCTGCTACCTGCTCCAGGATGGTTACGCGGAGACTTTCGCGGAGCTTCTCGCAACTACGAATTGGAGCAACTACGGCACCGAGTCCGGCAATCCCGCCTGCGCCAACTGCATGGTCCACAGCGGATACGAAGCCTCGGCGGTCGACGCGATTTACAGCTCTCTAGGCGGATTCCTGGCCACGGTAAAAGCCACGCTGTTCGACGGCTATCGCGATGAAGAAGCGTTTCGTTTGCTGGACGAGCCGCAAGCCCCGGTTCACCCGCTGGTACAGATCGCCCCTACCAACGAATCTCTGCAGGGAACCCGCGCGTAACAAAATCATGTAGGGACAGCCGCTCTCGGCTGTCCGCCGGGCAAAGCCAGGTAAGCTTTCCCCCGAAGAAGAGCAACTATGACAGGCAAAGAATCCGGCCACGTCGATCACGAAGCCGCGCAAGCCGTGCCCCACGCCAATCCCGATACCCTTGAAGTCGCCCCCGGCACCGCGCACGAAAAGCTCGAAGGCTGGATTCCCCAACTCGCCACCGAAGACGAGATCCGCGCAGCGCTCGAAAAAGCCTTCGATTACCGCGGCGATGTAACCATCACCCGCAAAGACGGATCGAAGATCGAAGGCTATCTATTCGACCGTCGCACCGCCGCCACGCTGAATGATTCTGTCGTCCGTCTCTTCCCAAAAAACGCCAACCAAAAAGTCTCCATCTCCTACGCCGACATCGCCGCTCTGGCCTTCACTGGACGCGACACCGCCGCCGGCAAAAGCTGGGAAGCCTGGATGAAAAAATACGCCCAGAAAAAAGCCGCCGGCGAAACCAACATCGTCCTCGAGCCCGAACCGTTGGAAGAAGACTGATTCATTCTCTCTCCCACGGCGGAGGCACTTTCACGGAAGCCATCCCCGCCGCCTTTGCCGCCTGAATTCCCATCTCCGCATCTTCGAAGACCAGACAGTCCTCCGGCACCGCACCCAGCCGCGCAGCTGCCAGCAGAAGCGCTTCCGGGTCAGGCTTGCCCTTCGTATATTCTCCGGCACAAACCATCGTGTCGAATTGGTCGAGCAGGTTAAGCGCAACCAGGGATGCCGTTACCGATTCCCTTGTGCTTCCCGACACAACGGCAAACGGTATCCCGCCGGGCCGCGCTTCGATATGCTCCAAAACATCGGGAACCGCCTTAAGCTCCGGTAGCAACTCGAAGTAAAGACTTTCTTTCCGGACGCCGACAGTCTTTACCGGCATATTCAGTCCGTGCCGTTCGTTCAACATCGAAATAATCTTGGCTACAGGCATGCCACCCCACGCATAGAAGAGCTCTTCGTCAAATTCACAATTCCATTCGCCAAGCGCTTGCTTCCACGCGCGGTAATGTAGCGGCATCGAATCGGCGATCGTGCCGTCGCAGTCGAACAAATAAGCTTTAAACGATCCCTCGGGCAATTTAAGTTTCATGCAGCGGGATAAATTCCTTCATCGAATGGCTGCCGTTGCTAGTGGGAACGTGGTTTCGCTGCTGTCGCAAAACTCACACCCTCCACCAACTCTTCCACTTCATCTTCCGTTCCGCCGATAAATGTAAACGACAGGACATACCCGCGTGCCAGCACCGCCAGCGTCGATTGCCGCATCACCCGCGTCCCCACGTTCTTCTGAAAATCTCCCCGCGCCACGGTTCTGGTTCCCATCACAAATTCATACGGCTCGTTGACGATTTTGAATCCCTGCGCCTCGGCAATCTCCGTTACCGGGCCGAAATACTGCGCCGCCTCCTTCAATCCCGGATACGACGCCGCACTCTCCGCCGCAATCAAAATCGACGAATTCACATCCTCCGCCCTAGCCTCCGGAGGCCGCGAAAACGCGGACAGCAGCACACGCCCACACCCCCTCGTATGGGGACAGCCGCCCTCGCCTGCCCTGAGCGGAGCCGAAGGGGCTGTCCGGTCGAGCGCAGCGCGACCTTCTTTCGTCGATGCCACCTCGTCATCCTCCCGCGCGTTTATCTCCTCCGTCCGCAACACCCACGCCTCCGGAATCTTGACTGTGAACCCGAACCCCTGATTTCGGTAAGCGCCATTGCTCACCGATCCCGCATCCAGTCGGGACTCCGCCCCGGAAGCAGGTTTCCCGCCATGCTGGGTGGAAGATGACGTCGGGGAAGAACTCGATTGCACTTGCGAAACCTGCTGAGCCTGGCTCGCCGCGACCAACCACAGCGCAGCTACAGGAATGAGAAGAAGAAAATGGAAACGGGAATTCATCCTGACTAATGTTACAGGAGCACCGCGGCCGCCGGACGATGCGGTCTCGCGAGCCTACGGCAGCGTGCGCCGCGCGGATCTTCCCCCTGCGGTCTTATAGTCCGCGGGATAGAGCACCACACACCGGTCGCGGCCTTCGCCATCGCTTTCCGTGCGCAGGTCGGCTTCGTCGCGCAAAGCCAGGTGTACCATCCGCCTTTCGCGCGATGACATCGGGGCAAAGTGAAAGGGCGTGCCCGTCTGCCGAACTTTCTCGGCGGCAACACTCGCGGCCATGCGCAGTTCCTGCACGCGCAAAGAGCGTTGGTTCTTGCAGTCAAAGGAAATTTTCTCGTGCTCGCCTGAAGGCAGCCGCAAAATTTCGAACGCCAGCAATTCCAGCGCGCGCAGAAGCTCGCCCCCTCGATCCAGCAGCAGCGCGGAATCCGGGCCGGTGAAATCCACAAAGATTTCCGGTGTTTCCCACTCGTTCAGCGCCGGAGGATCGACGACGATGCGGTACTTGAGGTGAAGACTACCGTGCGTAACCACGGCCTGCAAAAATTCGTTGATCTTGTTGGCGGCAGCGAGTTTGTCCATAGGAAGCTCTTGGCTTTTGGCTTGAACCTAAAACCCTTTACACCCAGCGCGCTGCCATGCCGTCGACAGTCGCCGCTGTTTCCGTCAAAACCATCAATCTTATCGTGCCTTCCGCGCGCCAGCCTAAGGATTCAAGCTAAGAGCTAAAGGCTAAGAGCCAAAAGCCGTATCACTTCTCCTTTTTCCTGGCCCGTTTTTCCATCATCTCGCGCATCTCGCGCCCCAGCTTGGTACGGTTCATGATGGCCTGCTGCGCGATCGAAATCAGGTTGCTCTCGGTGTAATACAAATTCAAGCCCGCAGCCAGCCGGAAAAAGATGAATCCCATCATCAGGGGCATCATCACGGTCAGCATTTTCTGCTGCGCCGGATCCACACCGGCTTGCGGCGTCATGCGCTGCACCACAACCATGCTGACCACCATAAAAATGGGCAGCACCCAGTCGGCGGACGACAAATCGGTAATCCACAACCAGTGCGCATGGCGCAACTCGAGCGCCACCCCCAGCATGCGGTAGTACGCGATCAGAAAGGGGAACTGGATGAGCATTGGCAAACAGCCGCCCGCGGGATTCACCCCTTCTTTCTTATACAGCGCACTAATCTCCTCGTTCATCGCCGCCTTGCGCGGATCGCGGAGCGTGTATTTTTTGTATTTCTCCTGGATGGACTTGATCTGGGGTGCCACTCGCTGCATCTTCAGCATCGACTTCATTTGCGTAATCCGCAGCGGCAGCAGCGCGATGGTGATGACGAATGTCTGAATGACGATCGCCCATCCCCAGTTGGGAACGATGTGGTTGTAAGTCCATTTCAGCCACAGGAAAAGCGGCCGCGCCAGGATGCCCCACCACCCGAAGTCCACGATACCCCGCAGATCGGGGTTGTCGCCCTTAATCGTGGCAACGGGGACAGTATCGAGCACGGCGATTTCTTTCGGGCCAATGTACATGCGCTCCGCGGTCGGACCGCGAAGGTTGCCGACGGCGGCGCCAAGGACATCGACATTAGCGTCTTTCGCATTGGAGCCCATAGGATTGAAGCCGGGCTTCTGCGGAATCTCCATGGGGTTGCGCAAGGTGACCATCGCCGCAGAGCTCGGATCGTCGGGGATAAAAATGGCGGTGAAATATTGATCTCCCGTGCCCGCCCACTCGAATGGTCCTTTCAGAGTGTTGCCGCTGCTGATGCTCTTGATGGGCAGACGCAAGACGAAGTTCGGGAAGACCAATGCGGTGCGGTCGGTGGAGGCGTCATTGTGGTAGTCGACGCGAGCGGCCGCGTAGGCAGCAGGCGTCACCTCATCGCCGAATCCCGCGGGCCATGTGGGCGCAGCAAAGGTCTCGGCTCCCTTGTAGACAACGGAGGTTTCGACATTCAAAACATAAGTGTGGTCGAAACGGAAAGACTTGCGGACCACGAGATCCCGGTCGGCGTACTCGAAGGTGACCTCCGCCGGAGCGGTCATCTGGCCTTCCTTCGAAGCCACATAAAGCACCGAACTCAACTTGTTACGCAAACTCTCGTCGTAAGTCCACAGCGAGAGCGGATAACCGTATTTCTGCGCCGCCGCTGAGTTGACTAGATCCAGCCGCCCGTTCTGCGCGTCGTTATCGAACTTTTTCAGAATCCAGGATTTCACCTGGGCGCCACGATTGGTGAAAGTAATGCGGTAGAGATCGTTCTCGATAACAGTTTCAGTTTCCGCAGAGGCCTGCTTGCTTGCCGTGACGGCCGGAACGCTCTTAACAGGAATCGCGACGGCAGCAGGCGCGGGCGAGGGGGTGGGGGCAGTTTGCTCCGCCACCACCGGTTTCTGCGGCTGGGCCGGCGGCTGCGGCATATATTTCTTCAGTAGCGGCTGAAATACAATGAGGACAATGAACGTCAGAAGAAAGACGAGTAGAAGTCGTTTCTCGGTGCCGGGTTCTTGTTGAGGATTTTTGAATTCGGGCAAAGTTTGATTACCGTATCAAATTCTTGGCGCGCCCACCGTGGCACACTTCTCTACCGATTGCGTTTCCATCGCTGATCGCGTGACCGGATCGTAGCCGCCACGCACAAAGGGATGACAGCGCAGCACGCGCGCCAATGCCATCCATCCTCCGCGCAGAGCGCCATAGCGCTCCACCGCCTCCATGCCATATTCGGAACAGGTCGGCACGTAGCGGCAGGATGGGGGAAACAGAGGCGAGATCGCCCACTTGTATGCCCGCAACAATTGCAGCGTGACGAATTTGGCGAATTGGCTCAAGAGCGGCTTTCAGCTTCCGGCCTTCGGCTTCCGGCTTTTCTGTTCGATGATGCTTGTGGCGCCGACTTCTCTGACGCCGGTTGCGACAACCTTTGCTCGATTACCCCGAACGCGCGGCTCACTTCGTTCAGCACGTCGGCGAAATCAGCGGCCAGCAGCGACTTCTTCGGATTGATCACCACATCCGCGGCAACGCCCGCCACCGGACGCGACATGCGCACCGCCTCGCGCAAACGCCGCTTCATTCGGTTGCGCTCGACCGCTCCTCCGAGCGCACGGCCCACCGTAAATCCGATACGCAGCCCATGTGGCGCGGACACTCTTGTCCGCGTTCCCTCGCGCGTCTCTACAGTCGCTTCCGCCCTCGGCCAGTAGAAAACCGTCATCGACGCGGAAAAGTGTCGCCGTCCCTGCTTGTAGACGCGTTCGAAATCCGCATGGCGCAAAAGCCGTGCCGTACGCGGGAATCGTGCTCTCTTTGGCGGCATCGCGGAGTCCGGTCGTGTTCCCAGCGCGGCACCAGCCAGAACTCCCTCATGCTGCGACCGGCAACTCTGCGTCTCGATTGTGGAAGTTAGCGGCACCGGAAAGAGCTACTCGCGGAATCCGGGTTTCACGGAAACCCGCTTCCGTCCCTTGGCGCGGCGCCGGGAAATCACCTTCTGGCCGCCCTGGGTCTTCATGCGCGTGCGAAAGCCATGCTTCTTGCTTCGCCTGCGCCGGTTGGGTTGGAATGTTCGCTTGGGCATGAAAAGTAACTACTCCTGGTTCCGTAAACAGTGTTAGGGCAAACGATGAGTATAAATGACCAAGTGCCGTAAGGGCAAAGGCTACCCTGCGGATCGTGTCTCGGTTTGCGCCTAGGCTCATGTAGGGACAGCCGCCCCGGCTTGCCCTGAGCGAAGTCGAAGGGGCTGTCCGGTCCGAGCGAAGCTCGACCGCCTCTCGCTAAGGCCTGACAAACCGGAATCCGCGTATTTGGTGGTGACGGTTACAGGGCGCTCCCTGTTTCCGTGAGCACAAAATCTTTTCCGCAACTTTGCACCGCGCTCGTTGCAGTTACATCCTCGACACTTGACAGGCGCGCCGCTTCGGGTTCCGAATAGTGTTCGCAAAACAAATTGCGTGCGAAGATTTCCGCACGGCGAAAAATATTTGTGCTACTATGCCGCACTGTTGGCTTTCAGAAATTCTCATTCACCATGGCAACCGCGCACGATACAAGGGGCGCTTTCCGCAGTACACTAAGGGTTCCACCAGCACGTAGGTAAACGGCAATTTTTTAACAGGCGCCCTCAGCCAGCCGCCGGGACGCCGCGGCGGGTATTTCATACTATGTCAGGTTCGAGCACAACGCTTTCTCCCAATCCGTGGACGCGCATTCTCGATGCGCTGGAAAAAAAGATCAACCGGCATTCCTATGACACGTGGCTAAAGCCCACGCGCTATAGCCACTCTAGTGGCGGAATATTATTCGTGCGCGTTCCCACCGTCGAGTTCCGCCACGCCGGCGACAAGTACGCCGACCTCATCCAGGAAGCCATCGACAACCTCGGCCTTGAGTTCAACGACGTCAAGTTCGTCACCCCCGAGGACGATCCCGCCGCCACCGCGGTCCGTCACAACGGCGGTCTCTCCGCAGCCCCGGCCGCCGCGGCTCCGTCGCAGGCCCGCTTCGATTGGGATGGCGCCGCTCAACTGAATCCGCGCTACACCTTCGATGCTTTCGTCATCGGCTCCGGCAACCAGTTCGCTCACGCGGCCTGCCAGGCCGTTGCCGAGCGTCCCTCCAAAGCCTACAACCCGCTGTTCCTCTACGGCGGCGTGGGCATGGGCAAGACTCACCTGATGCAGGCCATCGGACACGAGATCAAGCGCCGCCAGCCCCAGTCCGCCATCTGCTATGTCTCCAGCGAGAAGTTCACCAATGACATGATCAACTCGCTGCGTTACGACAAGATGACTTCTTTCCGCGACAAGTTTCGCGGCGTCGATGTGCTCCTCGTCGACGATATCCAGTTCCTCGCCGGCAAGGAGCGCACGCAGGAAGAATTCTTCCACACCTTCAACGCTCTGCACGACACCATGCGGCAGATCGTGATCGCCAGCGACCGTTCTCCGAAAGAGCTGGCCGAGATCGAAGACCGCCTGCGCAGCCGCTTCGAGTGGGGATTGATTGCCGATATTCAACCCCCCGACCTCGAGACCAAAGTTGCCATTCTGCAAAAGAAAGCCGAGCAGGAAAAAGTCACCCTCCCCACCGACGTGGCCCTCTACGTCGCCCAGAATATTCGCTCCAACGTTCGCGAACTCGAAGGCGCACTCATCCGCCTGGTGGCGCATTCATCTCTGATCGGCGCTGAAATCACGCTGCCCTATGCGCAGCAGGTGCTGAAAAATTTCATCGATTCGCAGGCCCGCAAGGTCACCATCGAGTCCATCCAGAAGATGGTCGCCGAGCAGTTCGGCCTGCGCCTGGTCGAGATCAAGGCCAAGGATAATTCCCGCGCCATCGTTTATCCGCGCCAGATCGCGATGTATCTGGCCAAGCAGATGACCGAAGCATCTCTTCCGGAAATTGGTCGCCAGTTCGGTGGAAAGCATCACACCACCGTTCTGCACTCCGTAGAGAAGATTGAAACGGTGCGCAAGAACGACAAAGATTTAAACAGGTTGCTCAATAAGCTGACAGAGCAATTAGGCGGATAAATCGCAAAGTTTACGCGTTTTGCACCAGGTGGCGCAGTCTTCCTTTTCCCGGTCTGTGAATGAGATGTGGAAACTGTGCAACGCTCAGGCAAAACCAGAAAAGTGGGAATCTTCTTGTAGGGTCTCCGCCAGGATCGGGACCGATTTCTCACACTAGGGGCTAGGCCCCAAAGTGGTGACAATAGACCGGTTGGCAAAGTTTTCCACTTCTCCGCCGTACCTACTATTACTGCTGGTTTTATAGGTTTTGTATTTGATATAAGGGAAGTAATAAAAGTAGCAAGCCACACGGGGGATGATTTTATGCCGGTGGAAGCGGCCGTCGCAGTGGGAACCATGGAGATCACGGTCAGCAAAGTCGAGTTGCTGCGGGAATTGACCGCCACACAAGGCGTGGTCGAGCGCAAGACTACGATCCCAATTCTTTCCAACTATTTATTCGAGGCTGCCGATGACAAGCTCTCCCTCACCGCCACCGACCTCGATCTCAGTCTTCGAACCTCATGTAATGCCAAAGTAAAAAAGGAAGGCTCATGCACCATTCCCGCCCGTAAATTGTATGACTACGTAAAGCTGTTGCCCGACGCCGATATCACCATCAAGCTGTTGGACAATCATTGGGTCAGCATTCGCTGCGGCCGTTCGAACACCAAAATGGTGGGCATGGCGAAATCGAATTTTCCCAGCCTGCCCGTGTTTCCAACCGCGGGAGTAGTGAAGATTCCCGGCCAGGTATTGCGCGGATTGATTGCCCGCACCGGCTTTGCCATCTCCAGCGAAGAGTCGCGCTACACCCTGAACGGCGCGCTGATGCTGCTGAAACCCGAGTCCATCACCATGGTGGCCACCGATGGCCACCGGTTAGCGCATTGCGAGCGCAGCGGAGAGAAATTTGAAGGCGTTTCCGGCGAGATGAAAACCCTGGTTCCGAAGAAGGCAATGGACGAGCTCAAGTCCCTGCTCGATTCCACCGACGCCGAAACCGTCGAGTTCGCCAAAGACGAATCTACACTCTTTTTCCGCATCGGATCTCGCCTGCTCACCTCGCGTCAACTCACCGGACAGTTCCCCAACTTCGAAGCCGTCCTGCCCAAGGACAACAACAAGAGCATCGCATTGAACAGCGCCGATCTGAACTCGGCAATCCTCCGCGTGGCCCAGTTTGCCGACGAGCGCTCGCGCGCCGTCCGCCTCAAGCTGGAAAAAGGCGAGGTGAAACTTTCCGCGTCCTCCACCGAAGCCGGCGAATCCGAGGATTCCATTGAAGCCCCCTACGACGGCGAAACCCTCACCATCGGCTTCAACGCCCAGTACCTGGTCGACTTTCTCAAAGCCGCCGGCACCAGCGAAGTCCGCCTCGAACTGAAAGATTCGCAATCCGCCGGCCAGCTCCGCCCCGCCGAAGGCGACGACTATAAGTACCGCTATATCGTGATGCCGATGAGAATCTGACCGGCTGCCGGCAGTGACGTGGAAGAGCAGCGCTTCAGCGCCGCGAAAGAGCCCCGAAGAAGAGACGGCTTCAGCCCGGTGGTTGCCTGCATTGTCTCGTTCTGCGCCTCGATACGATCAAGTGCTCAAACACCTTAGTCCCCCTTGACCTTCCACGCCTACTGTCATAAATTGGCGCAAATCGATTTTGAAGGAGTTTTCCTATGCTCAACGGCTTCAAAAAGTTCATCCTGCGCGGCAACGTAGTGGATATGGCGGTCGGCGTCGTCATCGGCGCGGCCTTCGGCGGCGTGGTCACCGCCCTTACCAAAGACCTGCTCACTCCCCTCATCGCCGCACTGGTCGGCAAGCCGGATTTTTCTAATCTCGGATTCGCAATTCGTGGGACGGCCTTTCCGGTCGGCGACTTCGTCAATGCCTGCGTTGGGTTCTTCCTGGTTGCTGCGGCTATTTACTTCTTCGTGGTCACTCCGGTTAACGCCCTGGTGGCCCGCATGCATCGCGGCGAAACGCCTCCCGATCCCACCACCAAGAAGTGTCCCGAGTGTCTCAGCGAGATCCCCATCGAGGCTCGCCGCTGCTCGCATTGCACCCAGCCGGTCCTGGGGCGAGCCGCCTAGCCATTTGTTCCCTCAGCAAAAAGGGGCGGCCGCTTATGGCTGCCCCTAAGCCCACTTAATCATGCCACTAGCCAGCGTCTTCGCATTCAGCCGACCGGGCAAAGCTGTAAAAGTCCCGAACATTCCACTATTACCAACCTGGTTCACCCTTCATTCCAACTCGCGAAATTCCACTTTCATCGCATCCGCCCCTCCCCAGGCACGGTCGAGTGGCCGACCACCCGGATTCTCTCCCACCCGTTAACTCCCTAGATTCGTAACTAACTTGGGGTTGCCAACTAGATCTCACCTCGGGACAAGGAAACTCAACCACAGTGGCGCACCCCCTGCGTTATACTTTCCCGGGAGAAGAGAAGTCTATGCAAACGGCGGCAAAGCAGGTCTCGATCCAGAATTTCGTCGCCCAACTCCGGAACTTCCCCGAGGCCACCTTTCAGCACACCGAGCAGATCCGCGGATTCTTGAAGGATGCCCCGCTCAACCCCGACTCGCTTGCCCCTTACCTCACCTGGGACCGCCAGCACTACACTCGCAACCTGATCGACAAGACTCCTCTCTACGAGCTACTCGCGATCTGCTGGGAAGTCGGCCAGGCCAGCTCCGTCCACAACCACCGCGACCAGAACTGCTGGATGGCTGTCCCCATCGGCCGCCTCCTGGTAGAGAACTTTCACGTTGTGCGGCAGGACATCGCTCTCGGCACGTGCACCATCGAAATCGCCGAAACCGTCGAGATGAATGCCGCACATCCCTGCGCCGTCGATCCGCTCGAACCCGTCCACCGCGTGCTCAACCCCCGCGAATTCAGCCAACGCGCCGTCAGCCTGCACGTCTACTCCCGTCCCTTCGACACCTGCGTCGTGTACTCCGCCGAACAGGGAACCTGCGGCGAGATCCAACTGCACTACACCACCGAGTACGGAAAACCAACGTAACTTCCCCAGCCAAAAGACCGTTGGTCTCAAGGCCGCCCCAGAGCTAAGTTAAGGAGTTGAGCTGGGAGGAACCGCATGAGAAAAGTGTTCCCATGGTTATTGCTGGTTGCCGTTTCCTGGGGCGGCTACACTTATTACCGAAATCGGTCTTCCCAACCGAAGGTGCAGGCCGCTGAGGAATCCACGCAATCACAGGAACCCGAAGCTCAGCCTGACGCTCAAGGCCCCATCCAGCCGCCCGCGATCGTGAGCCCGCTCGAGACGTTTATGGAGAAGTCCAACCCGTTCCATAAAACACCAGAGCCGGCGCCGCTGCGAAAGCCAAGCCCCAGCGACCACATTGCTCCATCTCCTGTAGGCACCAGCACCGCCATCGTGCACAAGACGTTTGCTGTAATCTCTGCCGCAAAGTTTCCCTTCGAAGTTCCGCCTCATGCAGCCAGCCCTCAACTGCACGGATCCTACCGTTCGTTCGCGCAGCAATCCGGAGTTCAATTGAGCGATGAAAGCGCGGACGTTGACCTTCTCCTGATGAACGACCAGCAATATGCTGACTTCCTCCACGGCGGTACCCCCGACGTGATTTACTCGATCGACTCTTCCCATGATCAGGACGTGAGCTTCGGCTTGCCCTCGACCATGAACCAGTCAGCGCAGTACTATCTGGTTTTCCGCAACAGTTCCAGCCGCTCCGGCAAGAAAGTCATACAAGCAAACTTCCGCGTCGATTTCTAGCCCAGAGTGCTCACGCACCGCACTGATTTTGGGTGGCGCGGCGCTTCCAGCGCTGCGATTGATGACCACTCGTAGCCCCGGCTTTAGCCTCAGCGGCCCGGATTTCCGCCCCCCGCTCTGACTGCTAAACTAAAACCTTGCTCCCACGAACCAAATCTCCTGAACCTGATTCCAGCAGCGCACCCGCGTCACCCTCCGCCTCCAACCGCATCTTCCTCATCGACACCATGTCGTTCATCTTCCGCGCCTATCACGCCATGGCCCGCCAGCGCTCCATGTCCACCAAGTCCGGACTTCCCACCGCCGCCGTCTACGTCTTCGTGAACATGCTGCGCAAACTGCGCGACGATTTCTCCCCTTACTATCTCGCTGCCGTCTTCGACGTCGCCGCCAAAACATTTCGCGCCACTCAGGCCGAAGCCGTCACCACCGTCCGCAAGTTCGACATCAAGACTCAAACCTTCACCGAAGTCGAATACAAAGGCTACAAAGCCAACCGGAAAGCCATGCCCGAGGATCTTGCCCAGCAGATCCCCTACATTCGCCGCGCCCTCGAAGCCTACCGCATCCCCATCCTCGAACTCGCCGGCTTCGAAGCCGATGACGTTATCGGCACTCTCGCCCGCAAAGCCGCCGCTGCCGCGCATCCCGTTTATGTCGTCTCCAGCGACAAAGACATGATGCAGCTCGTCAATAACGATGTTCACATCCTCAATCCTCCCAAAGACAACCTGATCTGCGACGCTGCCAAGGTCGAAGAAATTCTCGGCGTCCCTCCCGAGCGCGTCATCGACATCATGGCTCTTCGCGGCGACGCCATCGACAACATTCCCGGAGCGCCCGGCATCGGCGACAAAGGCTCCGTCGAAATCATCAAGCGCTTCGGCACCGTCGAGCAGGCGCTCGACCGCGCCAACGAAGTCGAAAAGAAAACCTATCGCGAATCCCTGCAGAACAATCGCGACACCATCCTCTTCAGCAAGAGCATGGCCACCATCGACACCCACGTTCCCGTCGATCTTAACGTCGAAGCCATGCACGCCGGCGAGCCCGATCTCGATCTCCTCCGCCAGCTCTTCACCGAACTCGAATTCACTTCACTGCTGAAAGAATTGCTGCCGGAAGTTCAGGTCAATGAGGCTCGTTACAGTGACGCTGCGTCGATTGCGGATGTAGAGAGCGTCCTTAACTCTCTCCCAATGCAAAGCGCGCTCGCCGTTGCCGTGGAACTGGAGCAAACAGAATCAGCTTCAGAAACCGACGAAGAAGTCGTCGACGAAGGACCGCAGTCAGGAATGCTTGCCCTGACCGACGACTCATCCCCCGCACCGTCCCCCGAGCCCGCCGCCCGCCGCGTCGCCATCTCCGGAGCCACAGGTTCAGCCGCCATCGTCAAGCTTGATTCCACGGCGGCCGCCGACAAGCTTCGTTCCATCCTCACCGCCGCATCGACGCCCAAATCCATCCACGACTACAAAGCCGCAATTCACGCACTTGATTCCCTCGGTATCCATCTGCAAGGTGTGCAGCACGATCCCATGCTCTACTCCTACCTGCTCGACCCCACATACTCCTCGCATCGCCTCGCCGATGTTGCCCTTCGCCGCTTCAATCTCAAACTAAGCGGCGATCTCGCCGAGGCCGCTGATATCACAGGCAGGCTCATAACCGCGCTGCGTGAAGATGTCAAGCAAGCGGGACTCACGAACCTCTACCAAGAAATGGACCTCCCGCTCGTCCCCGTTCTCGCCCGCATGGAGCAAGCCGGCGTAAAAATCGACATCGCGGTGCTCGCGAAGATGTCGACCGAACTTGAGCGCGAGATCGGCGTCAAAGCGAAAGAAATCCACGAGCTTGCTGGAACCGAATTCAACATCGGCTCTCCCAAGCAGCTCGGCGACGTGCTCTTCAATCGCATGAATCTTCCCAAGCCCGTGAAATACGGCAAGGGACGCACCATCTCAACCGCGGTCGACGTTCTCGAAACTTTAGCCGAAGAGCATCCCATCGCCAGAAAAGTTCTCGATTACCGCCAGCTCACTAAGCTAAAGTCCACTTACGTCGACACCCTGCCCGCGCTCATTAACCCTGCAACCGGCCGCCTGCACACTACCTTCGGCCAAACCGGAACCGCCACCGGTCGTCTTTCGTCCGCCAATCCGAACCTGCAAAATATTCCCATCCGCACCGAACTCGGACGCGGCATTCGCGCCGCCTTCATCGCCGAGCCCGGCCACGTTCTGCTCACCGCCGATTATTCGCAGATCGAACTCCGCCTGCTCGCTCACTTCTCGCGCGATCCCCTCCTGGTCGAAGCCTACCGCCGTGGCGACGACATCCACACCCTCACCGCCTCGCAAGTCTTCGGAGTCCCGCCGTTAATGGTCACGCCCGACCATCGCCGCCAAGCCAAAGTCGTGAACTTCGGCATCGTCTACGGCCTCTCGCCCTTCGGCCTCTCGCAAAATCTCGGCATCGAGCCCGCCGAAGCCAAACAATTTATTGCAAATTATTTCGAGCAATACAAAGGCGTGCGCGCCTTCATCGACAAAACGCTGGAAGAAGCCCGTCGCGACCTGAAAGTAAGAACCCTCCACGGACGCGTCCGCCCCATCCCCGACATTAACAGCAAGAACGCCAACCAGCGCGGCTTCGCCGAACGCACCGCAGTCAACACCCCGCTGCAAGGCACCGCTGCCGACCTGATCAAAGTTGCCATGATCCGCATCGACGCCACCTTGCAGCAACGCAATCTGAAATCAAGAATGACCCTTCAAGTTCACGATGAACTAGTCTTCGAAGTCCCAGAAAAAGAAGTGGACACGATGCAATCCCTGGTCCGAGAGCACATGGAAAAAGTACACGCGCTGGCAGTCCCGCTGTTAGTGGAAATGGGCGTAGGCCCCAACTGGCGAGACTTAGATTAGCCTGTGTGCACATGTGGGGAAGCCGCCCTCGGCTGTCCGCCGAGCGCAGCGAGGCTCTTCTGATGAATCGCTTACGATCCTAGGCGAGAGCCCCGGCCCACTGGCTGAAATCTGAGCGACTCTGTTGTACCATTCTCCCTGCCGTGCAAATTCCGCAGCGCTTGGTCTGAATGCCAGGAGCAGTCATGACACGCAGACTCTTCCTCGAACTCGCTGCTGTCTTACTATGTTCCGGAGCCTTGCCGGCCCAGCAGGCGCAGTATAAGAAGAACGGGCCAGCGCTGATGCCCGACCCGGCAGTCACTAAAGGCGCCTTGCGATTAACCAGTAAGGCCAAGATCTGCGCGATTAAGTGGGGCAAAGACGAGCGCCACGTCACGCAGAAAATGAAAGACGATGCCTACGCCCAGTACGGCACTGCGCCCGGGAAGGGCGTCTGCACCTTGAGGACGCATACCGGCAAGAACGGGCAGCGTGTGACCGAAGGCTGCGAGGTTGACCACCTGATCAGCCGCGACCTCGGCGGCGCCGATACGCTCGAGAACCTCTGGCCCCAGCCCTACACCCAGCACCCCGGCGCGCACGAAAAGGACTGGCTGGAAACGGAACTCAACAAAGAAGTCTGCGCCGGAAAGATCACGTTAGCGGACGCGCAGACCGAAATCAAAACCGACTGGTACGCCGCATACTTAAAACGGAAACCGCCGAACTAGCTTTGTATCGCGCGAACATTTCCGCCGGAACCAATCTCTCTGCTAATTAGTTGCATAGGTTCTTTCCTTAGCGATGAAAGCAGTGGGATCGAACTCCTTTGTTCTTATGGTCCCGCCATTTGCAAGGGTACAGACCAGGTAAATTCGACTCTTTGGTGACAACAAAGCTACGGTCTGGTTCTCGTCGCGAGGAGTGTACTTCATCAGCTTGCCTCGGCCGGGGAGGACAGGTATGTATACAAGCGCGCCAGAGAGAATATCGTCGCGATCAACCTTTTCGAGAACGATTGGGACAGAGGTGTCGTCGCGGCGCATAGCGCAACCTGTTGAAATGTAGAATTCGACATCGCTGGCATTCGTAGCGACAAAGTAAAATTCCGTGTGCTTCGCCGGTTGAGCACTTTCGCCCTTCAGTCCAGCCAGTATCGATTTTATGCGGTCGAATTCTGCGCTGACATCGGTCAGTACCAGTTCTACTCTTGCCTGAGACCACTGAAGCAAAGAGGCCCCGTTAAGGTCGGTCGGTGCGTGTGCGCTGATAAACTGAAGGTCGCCAATAGCAGCTAAAGTAGCTTCTTTGAGCTTCTGATCGGGCTGCGGCGGATTCTTTGCGATTGCAGCCAATCTAGATTTAGCCTGCTGGAAAAATTGAATTCGCTCCGACTTGTAGTACTCTCTCGCTGCCTGCAGGCCGTCCACAAGATCGTCGGCTTGAGTTTTCGAAAGTAGAACATCGCACGGTGGAACTTTTACATCCTGGTCAACATATGAATTCACCCGGGCGACGATGAACTGCGTATCATCACAACTTATCGTTGGTCCCTCGAGTATGTGGATGCCGGCTGGCAAAATCGTAAGGGCTCTAGAGGGTAGTCGATTGAATGCGGTTATTCCATATGTAACTGCTGCGCCCAGAATTCCGGTTGCCACATAGGCGGCTATATTCTTGATAAGCTCAGGCTTGACACCTTCGGCTGACTTCCTGGCGGTCATAGATAGGGTGCTCTTGTAGCAAGCAACCGGCGGATTATGATACCGAAAGTCTTGTCGGTCACCAAGCGGAACTCGGCCTGGACCGATCAGCTAAACTTCGATGGCCTTTGCCGCCATGTTTCCACTTTAGTTTCTCCTGTCAACTAAACCCCCAGCCTCTTCTGAATCTCCCCCGCAATCCCCGCCGTTAGCGCCCGCATCTTCTCTTCCGATTCCGCCTCCACCATCACCCGCGCCAGCGCCTCAGTCCCCGAGTACCGCACCACCACGCGCCCATTTCCATCCAGCTCGCGCTCTGCAGCATCAATCGCCCGCTGCACCTCCGGCACCTGCGCAAACGGAATCTTTTCCCGCACCCGCACATTCTGAATCTTCTGCGGAAGCACTTTCAGGTCGCTCACCAACTCCGCCAGCGACCGACCGCTGCGCACTATCACATCCATCACCCGCAACGCAGTCAGCAAACCGTCGCCGGTCGTCGCATCGCCATCTCGAAAAATAATGTGCCCCGACTGTTCCCCCCCCAAAGTCGCGCCCGTCTTCAGCATCTCTTCCAGAACATACTTGTCGCCCACATTCGCCCGCAGCATGCGAATACCAGCCTTCTTCAGCGCAATCTCGACTCCCATGTTCGACATCGTCGTCGCCACCACAGTCGATCCAGTCAATTTCCCTCGTGCCTGCAGATCGCGCGCCGTCAGCAGCAACACGCCATCTCCATTCACTACCCGGCCCGCCCCGTCGCAAAACAGAGCCCGGTCGGCATCGCCGTCAAACGTCACGCCCAGATCAAACTTTCCTTCAGACGCCGCCACGGTCTTACCCAGAGTTTCGGGATGCAACGCCCCGCACCCTTCATTAATATTTTTCCCATCCGGCGTCACATGAGTAAATGTCGCCTGGATTCGTAAGCTGCGAAACAATTCCGGTGCCTCCGCCGTCGCCGCTCCGTTCGCGCAGTCCACCAGCACGCGCAGCCCGCCCAGATCGGACGACACACTCCCCGCCAACGACTGGATATAAGCCTTACGTAAAGTGATCTCTCCCGGCAGAGATGGCGCGGCCACCCTCAGTGCGGTATCATCCATCGCACCCGGCCTCTCCAGTAGCGCGAAGATATCCTTCTCAATCGCCAGCTCCCGCTCATCCGTCAACTTGAACCCATCCCCGGAAAAAACTTTGATCCCGTTATCTGTCCACGGATTGTGCGAGGCCGAGATCACCACTCCCGCGGCAAACCCGCGCGACCGCGCCAGGTACGCAACCCCCGGCGTGGTAATCACACCCGCGCTGTGTACGTCCACTCCCACCGCCGCCAGTCCCGCCGCCACGCAGTCCGCAATCCACCCGCTGGATTCGCGCGTGTCCTGTCCCATCACCGCCTGCGCCTTCGGCGCGCCGCGCATCAGATCGTGTCCCAGCGCGCGTCCGATCAAATACGTGCTTTCCTTCGTCAGCGGAAATTCGCCGGCCACGCCGCGAATCCCGTCCGTGCCAAACAATTGTCTGCTTTGATTGCTCATAGATTATGTGGGTTCATAAGATAGGACGGACGCCGGATTCAATGCCCGCTCGCCGTAGGCGTGCTCTTTTCCATGATCACCGTCACTCGTACCGGTGTCGGCTGCACCACTTGCACCAGCGGATCTGGAACATAAACATTGGTCATGAATGTTGCCTGCGTCCTGATTCCTGAAGCGTCCACCGGATCGGTCGTGGCCGCATCCACCTTCTCCACATGCTGCCGCGGCCCCGTGATCGTGATGCTCTCGGGATCCACCAGCAGCTTGGCGATCTGCTCCCCTGCTACGAAGTTTCCAGTCAGCTGCGGATGAATCTCCACGTTGCGCGTCAGCCGTGTATCAAAGGTTAAGTGCACCTGCCCAGGTACCACTTGCACCACCGCCAAGTCCCGCTGGTGGCGCACCTGCTGGGCGGTCAAGTCGAACGTCCGTTCGCCCGGCCTGGCATCTCCAAGTTCAAGTTCCACATGGATGTCCGTCGAGCGCAATTCTCGAATCAACCGCTCCGGTCCTCGTATCCGGATCTGCGCCTCGGGAACGGTGACCGAGCTGATCTCCAATTCTCGGGGAACGTGCTGAAACTCAATCGGCACCCGCACTGCCACTTCCGCCGGTTCCTGATCCGGCGATATCGCCAGCCACAGCCCCGTCGCGATCAGCAGCGACAACACCTTCAGCCAGAAGTTATGCAACACCCAGCGGCGCAAGAACTTCATCATAGCGGCCGCTCCGTTTCTGTTTCCACGTCCTCGTTCATCTGCGTACCTGCGCGCAGCGCCGATTCCGTCCCCGCATCCGATTCATCGCTTTGTGCTACCACCGTGGGCAATGCCACCGGAGACATGTACCGCCGCAACTCACTGCCCAACCGCTCGCGCAATTGTTCCACCGTCAGATCACGATCGATCTTTCCTCCCACCGCCACGCTGATCGCTCCCGTCTCTTCCGACACAATCACCGCGATCGCGTCCGTCTCTTCCGTAATCCCGATGCCCGCCCGGTGCCGCGTTCCCATTTGCGTCGAGAGCACCGGATTCATTGACAGCGGCAAAAAGCACGCCGCGGCCGCCAGCCGGTCCTTTTGGATGATCACCGCTCCATCGTGCAGCGGTGCGCTCGGCCGGAAGATCGTGGCCAGCAAATCGTAGGAGAGCCGCGCGTCCATCGCCACGCCGCTTTCGATATAAGTCCGCAATCCAATCTCGCGCTCAATCACNNAAGCTCACCCGCCGCCCCACATCCGACAGCACGTGCCGGATTTCCGCTTGGAAGACCACAATCAACGCGAACACAACGTACGGCAATAACCGGCTCACCAGCCAGTTCAACGTAACCAGCTCGCCGATCCGCGCCAGGTAGAACGCCACCGCCACCGCTGCAAGTCCTGCCAGCATCGGCGCCGCGCGCGTCCCCCGGATCATCACCAGCACTTCGTAGATGATCAACGCCACCAGCAGAATGTCGAGCACCGTAAACGACACTCTCGACCATGGCGCAATCAGTTGCGTCACTCGGATCTCTCCATCCGCGCGGAATTTCAAACGAAGAACCTTACATTCTAATGCTAGTGGGGAATAAGTTAGGAATTGTCATCCTGAGCGAAGCGAAGGATTTCTTGTCCATCGGTACTGCTGCTGGTTCCGCAAGGCGTTTCCATCACCGTCCCCGTTTGCGTCCACCCGCGTCCCCATCCCTTATCGCTCGCTTCACCGTAGCCCGAATCTCCCCCCGCGCCACCCGCGCCCGAATCTCATCTCCCGCCTTTACCTGCGCCGCATCCTTCACCAACTTCCCCTCCGCATCAAACACCAAAGCATATCCCCGCTCCAGAATCGCCAGCGGCGAAAGCATCTCCAGCGCCCTGCCCATGCGTTCGCCGCGAACCTTGTACTGCAACAAAAGATTCCGCATGCCCGCCGCCAGCTCCGCAGTCACCGCTTCCAATTCCACGCGCATTCCCGCCAGCACTCGCCGTACATCGTAATGGCGCACCGCCGCGGCCACCGTTTCCCACCTGCGCCGCATCCGTTCGAGCGTTTGCCGCTCCCCGCGCTCCAGCCGGTAAGTCAGGTCGTCCAGCTTCTGCTGCCGCTGCCGGATCAAATCCATCATGTGTGCGAACGCCCCATGCTGCGCCCGTTCCGTCAGCGCGTGTCGCGCCTCCAGCAGCCGACGCTCCATCGCTCGCACCAGCCGCTCCCGCACCGCCTCCGCCTGATTCTCAACCTCAACGCGCGACCGTATCACCAACTCCGCCGCCGCCGAAGGCGTGGGAGCGCGCAGGTCCGCCACAAAGTCCACAATCGTGAAGTCCGTCTCGTGTCCCACCGCCGAAATCACCGGAATCTCCGACGCCGCCACGGTTCGCGCCAGCCCTTCGTCGTTGAACGCCGCCAGATCTTCCGCCGACCCTCCGCCGCGCCCCACAATGATCACTTCCACGCTGCGGCTCTGGTTGAAATACCGTACTCCGCTCGCCACTTCCGCCGCTGCCGAATCCCCCTGCACCTGCGCCGGATAAATCACCGCGTTCGCCGTGCGATGCCTGCGCTGCAGAATGTTCAATATGTCGCGCAGCGCCGCCGCCTGTGGCGACGTCACAATCCCAATTCGCGCCGGCAACGGTGGAATCGCTTTCTTCCGTTCCGCCGCAAACAATCCTTCCGCCTCTAGCTTCGCCTTCAGTTGCTCGAACGCAACCTGCAACCCTCCGGCGCCTTTCGGCTCGATATACTCCGCCGCAATCTGCAACTCGCCGCGATCTTCATAAATCGTTACCCGCCCCCTCACCACCACCTGCATTCCGTTCGCCGGACGAAACCGCAGCAGCCGCGCCTTCGAGCTGAACATCACCACCCGAATCTGCGCATTCCCATCCTTCAGCGTGAAATACCAATGCCCGGAATCCGGCGCTCTGAAGTTCGAGATCTCGCCTTCCACCCACGCGTCGGAATACTCCCGCTCCACGTGCGCGCGCACCGCCGCCACCAGCGCCCGCACCGTCCACACCCGCCGCTCCGGCGGCAGAAACTTCAATCCGAGTTGATCCCTGAGCACCATCGGAATACAAGGAGTCTAGCAGCCCCGGCGCAACCGATTTGCATCCAGGCACGCGTCGCAGGCTGCGGAAAAACTCGGAAATGTGGGCAGCAACTCGGAAAAGTGTGCGGTAACGTGGAAGAGCGGCGCTTCAGCGCCGCGTGGGCCCTCCAGAATCAATGCGGGCTTTAGCCCCCGCCGTCGCACTCTCTGTCCAGTGCGGCTCCCTTCGCAGGCTGTTACAGCCTCGCCCTTCCCTATCCGTTACGGGATCGCGCGGCTGCGCTCCGCCCCGCCCGGCAACAGTCCAAACGCACCCACTCCCGTGGTCGTCCCCACATACACCTTGCCATTAATGATCATCGGAGTGATGTACTTATTCCCCGCGCCGAATTGATCGCGCCCATTAGCTGCCTGACTGGTGTTGTACAGCTCCGCCAGGGTAAGTGCGTTGTAGGCGTGCAAAACCGCGGGGTTGGTATTCTCGGCGGCCCACACGATCGTGTTCTTACCCTTATTGGACGAGATGCTGGGTGTGGCTCCAGGATAGCCGAAGCTGTTGTTGGTACTCGCAACCGGCGCGCCCAACAGCATAGCCTCCTTGAATTCAAACTCCAGAATCGGCTCACCCACCGGTCCAAAGTAAAGCCGGTTGCCAACCGAGGCGGGCATCGACCATATTCCGCCTGGCAGCGCTCCCGCAAGTTCCTGATACATCCCGTTGCTGTTGGGGTTGAACTTTCCCATGGAGCTGCGATTTACCACGTAGAGATTGGTATCTTTACCCGCTCCCGCCGCCAGGCTCCAACTGGTCCCGGAGGCGTCCGTCATCGCTGGCAGTAAGATCGCTCCCCCCGACCCGAGGTCCACGTCGCCATCGCTTTCCTCTACCCCGTTGTCCATCTCGAAATAGTCGGCCACTGCCAGCCCGCCCTTGGTGGTGAGCCTGATAAAGGCATTGCCGTAGTCGCCGCTGCCGGGAAATCCACCGGAATTTAACGTCGTATCGAAGGTTCCGTTGGCGTCGAGAAAAAAGATGTTGCCCAAAGTGTCCGCCGTGAGACCCGCGCCCGCGCCCCAGATCGCCCCTTCATTGCCGTTTGGAGTGACGTTGATCACCGTCTTCTGCGTTAGTGTAGTGGCGTTGTAGCCCATCACCCACCCCGTGTACGGACGGATGTCGCAATGGGAGGCCCACGTCAGATAAACCGCACCATTCAGCAAAAGCAACCCGGAGCGCTCCTTGTATTGCGACGGATCGAACACCACAAAGCCGCCAGAGCTGTTATCGCCAGTGCCGGGATATTTCGCCGCAATATCGACCGGGCCGTTGTACAGTTCGTTGCCGGTCGTAGCATCGAGAGCGTGCAGGCGCTGGTGATAGTTGCCCGAGGAATCCTTTGACATGGCCACAACATAGATCACCCCGTTCGATCCCGTGGGCCGCCTGATCACCGGTGTGGATGTGATCCCAATTTCTGGCGTGACCTGGCCGCAGTTGCGGTCATCCGACGTGGTCTCACCCGATCCTAGAGTGCTGATCTGCCAAATCGCCGCACCCGTGTCGGCATCGAACGCATAGACCGAATCATGCTCGGTGGCCACAATAAGAAGATTATGCGTCCCGCTGCCCGTGATCGGCACTCCGGACAGGTACAACGGCTCAGCATCCACCAATCCGTCCACCGTCAACGTGAACAGCTTCCCGAACGATGTCGAATTCACATTGCTGAGGGTAAGCGTCGTCTCCGAGGAGTTCAGCCCCGTGCGCGCGTTGTTGTTGTGATAGGTGAGAACGTCTTGCGACCAGGCGCGGGGAAAACCGCCGCCAAGAAAGCACAGCACAAAGGAGACAACCACGATGAAGCGAAGGATCGAAACCTTGGGGGATGTCACGACGAAACCTCCTGGGGGGATTCTTGAACTCCTTCAGCCCAGAGTTGGGTTGAAGTGATTCAGCCGATGTTATTGATTAGTTGCAGGTGCAGGGATAGACGGAGCGGCGAAGAGATGTAAAATTTTACTGAGCCTTTCCTATCGACTTGCACACGATTATTTCAGAGTTCGAGCGGATGGGAAGAGCTCGCTAGTACATGCCAACTGCGTCCGGAGGGACAACTTCGTCAATGGCCGAATTCGGTAAGCTGTTGGTCCTGTTTGGTGCGATCCTGGTCGCGGCCGGCATTGCTCTGATGCTGCTGGGGCGCACGAATCTTCCCCTCGGCCGCCTGCCCGGCGACTTCCTCTATCGCGGCAAGCATACGACGGTGTACTTTCCCCTGGCTACGTCGCTCGTGCTCAGCGTCGTGCTTTCGCTCGTGCTGTACCTGATCAGCCGCTTCCGCCGCTAGGCTATCCGCCAACTCAAAAACTCTGTCATTCCGACCGAAGCGAAGTGAGCGCAGTGAAGAACCCGCTTTCTTTAAATAGCTCGCAAAAACAGCTCGCAGCTTTTGGGTGGCGCAGCGCTTCAGCGCTGCGATAGTGCCCCGCTATGAATGCGCGGGCTTTAGCCCCTGAGGTACTTTGTTCGTCCAGTGCTACAATCCCCCGCATGAAACGCCTCGCGCTTCTCTGCCTCTTCTCAACTCTGCTGGCCGTGCAAGCCGTCGCCCCCGAGGTCGAAATCACCTCCGAGCCCCACCACCACCTCACCCTGGAGAACAAATCCGTCCGCGTCTTCAACGTCGACGTCGGTCCCCACAGCGAAACCCTCATGCACTGGCACCGCCACGACTACATCTACGTCACTTTCGGCGACACCGAGATCGTCAACGAAGTCAAAGACAAGCCTCCCGTCACCGTCAAACTCAAGGACGGCGAAACCCGCTTCTCTCCCGCTGCCTTCGCTCACATTGCCCGCAACGTTGCCGATCAGCCCTTCCGCAACGTCACCATCGAAATCCTCGAAGACGAATCCCTCCGCCATTCCTCCCCTCACTGGGATGAAGACCGCGGCCTCGACATCCTCACCAACAGCACGAAACAGATTCTCTTCGTCAAAGACGGCATCCGCGTCTCCGAATTCGAACTCCAGCCCGGCGCAGTCGTTCCCCTGCACCATTACACCGGCCCTCATCTGTTCGTAGCCGTCAGCGATCTCGATCTTCGAGAAAGTGACATCCGCAGCGACGTCGAAGGCCAGGGCCCCATGCCCGGCCACTTCAAATCCGGCGACTCCAAATGGTTCCCCGGCAACTACTCCCACACCCTAACGAACACCGGCACCAAACCCGCCAAATTCGTAACCCTGGAATTCCCGTAGCCGAGGGCTTGTCCGGGGATGGGTTTCTGTCGGGAGGGTTCATGTGGCGACAGCTGCCCTCGGCTGTCCGTCGAGCGCAGCTCGACACCTTCAGCTGTATCCGTGGAAGAGCGGCGCTTCAGCGCCGTGTGAAGCCGACCAATCAACGCGGGCTTTAGCCTCAGCGCTCCCTACTCGCTACTCGGCGCTTGGGACTCGCCCTGCTGTTTCCCGCCCTGCCCCGACTCCCCACCCACCGCCTTCTTCTTAACAGGCCTCTTCGCCTCTTCGGCCCGCTTCCGCTCCTAATACCGTCGATCGTGAAACTGTTGGTCAGACAATTGTTTCTTCATTCCCCCAGCTTGACACACGCTCCCCAACATAGCCAGCCCCCCCGTAGCGCTCGTGCGGAGCGGACACTCCCCTTCGACAAGCTCAGGGCAGGCTTTGTCCGCTGCCTTTGGGTAGTGGTCCAGTTTGAGTTTCTACGGTTCGTAATTCTTAATGGCGTCATCCTGAGCGCAGCTGTTTTTCAGGCGGAGCGAAGGATCGCGCGCAGACCGGCGGCGCCTCCGGGAAGCTCCCACGCGAGATCTCTTACCCCGCTGAATCGCGCCGGGCTCGGGATGACGCCTTCTGAAAGATAAGGTCCCAAGAGTCAAGTTGCACCACTACCTGCCTTTGACTTTTCTTTTCCCTCGCGACTTCCCCACCCAGAGCGCTCGCACCGCCTATAATTCCCCATCTCATTCTCACTCCATCTCGCCGCCACACAATTCCCCATCTATCTCCACCTTGGCCGCTACCTAATCCACCCCCACATTTTCTTTGAGACTCTCGCCTACTTCCTCGCCTTCCGGGTCTACCTCTCACTCCGCCGCCACTTCGGCGATCCCATCTCCACTCCCATCCGCTGGGCCGTCATTGCCGCCGCCATAGCCGGAGCCGCCTTCGGCTCCAAACTCCTTTTCTGGCTCGAGGACCCACAACTCACCTGGCACAACCTCCACAATCCCGCCTATCTCATGGGAGGAAAAACCATCGTCGGCGCCCTCGTCTTCGGCCTGATCTCCGTCGAACTCATCAAGCGCTACATCGGACTTCGCCAATCCACCGGTGACCTCTATGCCATCCCCCTCGCTCTCGGCATCGCCATCGGACGCATCGGCTGTTTCCTCACCGGCCTCGCCGACAACACCTACGGCACTCCCACCACGCTCCCCTGGGCCATCAATTTCGGCGACGGCATCCCGCGCCATCCCACCCAACTCTACGAAATCATTTTCCTGCTTGCCTTGATCCCAATCCTTTATAAAATTGTCATCCTGAGCGGAGCAGAGGGTTCGCGAAGCGAAACCTCTGCGGAGTCGAAGGACCCCTTGCACTCCCACAGCACCACCGCCTCAGCAAGGAGTTCCCTTAATCCCTTCCTCCCCGGTGACGCCTTCAAATTCTTCATGGTCGCCTACCTATCCTTCCGCCTTCTCTGCGACTTCATCAAACCCTACCCCCGAATCTTCCTCGGCCTCGGCGGAATTCAGTGGGCCTGTCTTCTTGTCCTCCTGTACTATTCTCGCGACATCGCGCGCTGGTTGCGCCCCGGCTCAACCCTCGCGACAGCACAAATATGAAAACACTCGGGACCATCGTTCTTTCGCTGGTCGCGATCGTAGCTTCGCTGGTTCTTGTCCTCTCGTCTATCTGTGCCTACACGAGTCCCCGGGGTTCTTACTTTATCTGCGCCCTGATTGCCCTGGCTGTGGTCGTCGCCGCAATGTCGGCGATCGGCAGGCTGAACCGAAAGACATAGCTCCTGTGGATCGTTTCGCTGCCAACACGCTTCGCACCCTCGCCCTCATCCTCGCCGCCATCTGCGTTATTGCGGCTTCTGTGGGGTTGGCTCTCCTCGGCCTCTGCTTCTCATTCCTGGCCTCGGCCGATAACCAAGGTCGTCCTACTCCGCAGTCAGACGCTTATCTTTACGCGGGCATTGTGGCTGGCATCGTCGTCCTCATTGGTGGATTATTCGTAATTGGCATCTTGGCGCGCCTCATCTTTCGCGATTCCAAGGTTCAGGTTCAGGATCAGAATCAGAATCAGAAAAAAGACCAGACCCTCTCGCCGCCCTATCCTCAAATTTCACCCGCAACCCCGCTCAGCGCTCCCCAGCCAGGCGTCGTCCTGCCGCCCGCTCCCCGGCCCCGCGGCCTGGCCGACGCTTCCACTCATCCTTCTCCCACCAGCCGAGCCACCATTCAGCAACTTTCCGTGGCCATCGTGGCCAAAATCGCCGCCGAAGTTCTGCTCGGTCTTGTCGGATGGTACGGGGCTCTTGGCCTACCGCGCGCTCCATTTCCCCTGTACCAGATCGGTTTCATGGCCTGGGGCTTAGCCGCCATCGCTCCTCACCTTGTCCTTCTGTACCATCTCGCCCGCAGGCCCGGACGCACCGTCTTTGCCTACGCTCTGGTAATTCCTTCGATCCATCTTCTCTTGGGTATCTTCGGTCACTCGGCTTTTCTTGCCTTCGTCCTCCGCGCCGGCCAATTTGCCGCGCCGTTGCTTTCTATCATCCCCTGGATTCTCGACATCGCCATTCTCTGTCTCGCCTGGAAAGCTATCCGCCGCACCGGAATTCAGCCCGATCCCGTCCGCCTCATCGTAGCCGCCGCCGTGATTTTCCTCTATACCTCCCTGCTCCCGGTCCTGGTATTAGTTCTGAACTACCTCTATCGCTGATACAAGTTCGAATCTCGTATTCTTGCGGAATGGGATGGGCCGGGTGCTCGGAGGAATCCAGTGGGCCTGCCTCCCGCCCTGCTGTATTATTCTCCCGACATCGCCCACTGGCTCAGGGTGCGGAAGAAGTAGAGATGATCCAGTGAAAACAATCGCCACCATCGTTCTCGGCTTGATAGTGGGTGTCGCATCTCTCTTCTGTTTGCTATGTTCGATCTGTGCCGTTTCGGCTGGCACAAGGGGCGGTCTGCCCGCAATTTTTGCGCTCGCTCCTTGGCAGTCGCTATCGCCGGAGTCATGCTCATCGCCAAGATAAACCGCGCACAATAGCAGCGAGTATCCCATGCCCAAAACCCGTCCCTATCTCTTCTACGACGTAGCCATCTCCATCTGCTCCACCTGCTATCGCAAAGTCGAAGCCAAAACCGTTTTCCAGAACGACAATGTCTACCTGCTCAAACGCTGCCCCCAGCACGGCCCCGAGCGCGTCCTTATCGCCGACGATATCGACTACTACCGCCGCTGCCGCGAAGTCTTCCTGAAGCCCCCCGAGATGCCCCAGGTCTACAACACTCCCGTCAAGTGGGGATGCCCCTACGACTGCGGCCTCTGCACCGACCACGAGCAGCACTCCTGCCTCACCCTTGTCGAGATCTGCGACTATTGCAACCTCCGCTGCCCCGTCTGCTACGCCGCCAGCGGCCCCGAACGCCAGCAATTCCGCACCCTCCCCCAAATTGAAAAGATGCTCGACGCTGTAGTCCGCAACGAGGGCCATCCCGACGTAGTCCAGCTCTCCGGCGGCGAGCCCACCCTCCACCCAGATTTCTTCACCATCGTAGAAATGGCTAAGTCCCGCCCGATTAAGCACCTGATGGTCAACACCAACGGCGTCCGCATAGCGCAGGAAGAAGATTTCGTGAAGCGCCTCGCCGAAGTCCGCGACGATTTCGAAGTCTATCTCCAGTTCGATTCCTTCGAGCGCGAGCCGTTAATGCAACTCCGCGGCGCTGACCTCCGCCGCGTCCGCCTCGACGCTCTCGAAAAACTCAACCGCTACAACATCTCGACAAATCTAGTGGTGATGCTAAAGAAAGGTCTGAACGACCACGAAATCGGCAAGACCATCGACTTCGCCCTGCAACAGCCCTGCGTCCGCGGCGTAACCTTCCAACCCATCCAAGACGCCGGACGCCTGGAAAACTTCAACCCCGCCACCGACCGCCTCACCCTCACCGAAGTCCGCCGCAAAATCCTCGAACAAACCAACGTCTTCCGCCCCGAAGACGTAATCCCCGTCCCCTGCCATCCCGACTCCCTCGCCATGGCATACGCCCTAAAACTCGCTGGCAAAGTCGTCCCCCTTACCAGCATGATCCCGCCCGAAGTCCTCATCAACGGAGCCGCCAACACCATCCTCTACGAGCAAGACCCCGCCGTCCGCGACAACCTCTTCAAACTCTTCGCCACTAACCACTCCCCCAAGAGCGGCGCCGGCACCCTCCGCGAACTCCTGTGCTGCCTCCCCAAAGTCTGGATCCCAGACGATTTGTGTGGGTCGGACACTCCTTTCCGACAAACGCCGGTAGCCGAAGAAACTCACCTGGGGATCGAAGGACCTTATGTGGGGACAGCCGCCCCCGGCTGCCCAGTCGAGCGCAGCTCGACCGCCACTGCCGCCAGCGCCTCTGCCCTAAGCTACGAAAACATCTTCCGCATCATCATCATGCAATTCATCGACGCCCACTCCTTCGACGTCCGTAGCGTCAAAAAAACCTGCGTCCACATCGTCCACCCCGACGGCCGCCTGATCCCCTTCGACACCTACAATCTCTTCTACCGCGACAACCTGGAAACAACGCGCCTAGCCCCGCTCCGCCAAAACGCCGAGGCAGCCCTAGCCCCAATCTGATTCGAACCACACGGATTTGTCGTCCTGAGGAGCGAGGTCCTCGGCTTCGCCGAGGACTCCCGACGAAGGACCCATGCAACTCGCCGCCAGCTTCGACGCCGTGTCATGCTGAGCGAAGTGGGATCGTCCAACGACGATCCTACGCAGTCGAAGCATCCCTACCCCCGCCAAGACTGCCAGCGTTCACCCGCGAAAGTGCGTAACGACATTTCTGGGCTGGGTAGCACTGGCAACGGTTAGCCGGTGTTGTCTACAATCTGACTGCCCATGCACCCCGCCCGCATTGCCGAACTGCTTCAGCCCTTTCTATCCCCGCTCCCAAATTCTTGTCATTCCGAATCGGACCGAAGGCCCGGTAAGGCTTGCCCTGAGCGAAGCCGAAGGGAACCTGCTGTTCTGCCCCCCACTCTGCTGCAGAATATATCGACGTACATCGATCTACTCCTCCGCTGGAACGCCCGCATCAACCTCACCGCCATCCGCGATCCGGAAGAAATCGTCACCCGCCACTTCGGCGAATCCCTCTTCGCCGCCCGCCACCTCTTCCCCCTAGAGAACTCTCAGCATGAGCACAACCGGGAAGGGCACGACTTTAGTCGTGCCGATATCGTGTTCGGAGAGAACCGGGCTTTAGCCCCTGAGGGTTTAGCCGACGCCCGACACCCGACAGCCGCAGTCCGCCTAGCCGACTTGGGCTCCGGTGCCGGCTTCCCCGGACTCCCCATCAAACTCTGGGCCCCGCGCACCTCCATCACTCTCATCGAATCCAACCACAAGAAAGCCGCTTTCCTTCGCGAAGTCGCTCGCGCCCTTACATTGACGGATATCTATATACAAAACGCCCGCGTCGAAACCCTCCCCCCCGCCACCTTCGACGTAGTGACCCTCCGCGCCGTGGAGCGCTTCCCCAAGGTTCTCCCCGTAGCCGCCGCCCTCCTGGCCCCCTCCGGACGCCTGGCCCTCCTTATCGCCTCCTCGCAACTCGCCCAAGCCCAATCAACCGTCCCCCACATTGCTTGGCAGGACCAACTTCCCGTCCCCCAGTCCCAATCACGTCTGCTCCTGGTGGGCACATTAGAACCAGCATAGTAAATAAGTGGGACAAACCTACTGATCGAAACCATATAGCACCGCGCGAAACGAATTTGTGCGTAAAAGTGGTAAAGTCTCAAAATGAGACATACAAATGAGCTAGGGAGTTCTGTTCCCCTAGCCCAATGTTCCAACCGGAACACTAGAGAATATGTTCCCGGTCAAGGGCACACTAGAGCAAATTCGGTCTAATGTTCCGGTAGGAACATTGGGTGCTTTACAAAGCGTAAGGCTCCCCCTTTGAAGTGAGCACAAACCATCCCAATGTTTCGACTGGAACATTCGCCGACAACCCCTCCGCACCACTAGCAATGTTCCGACGGGAACGTTAGGACGGGTTTTGCACAAGTATTCTCAAAACGCACAAATCTGGTCTTGCATTCGAAACGCGAATCGCACTATTCTCCCAACAGCTCTGGCTCCTCGACAACTTATGGGACGCGTCATCGCTGTTGCCAATCAGAAGGGCGGCGTGGGCAAGACTACGACTGCCATCAACCTAGCCGCGTCCTTTGCAGCGGCTGAAGTTAACACACTACTCATTGATTGCGATCCGCAATCGAATGCCACCAGTGGCCTCGGCCTGGTCAAAGATCCGGAACGCATCTCCACCTATCACTTGCTGATGGGCGCTGCCTCGGGCGAGGAGGCGCTGGCCACGACTGAGCTGGAACAGCTCTGGCTGATTCCCTCGCACAAGAATCTGATTGGGGCAAACCTGGAACTGGTGGAGGCAGATCGTCGCGAGTATCGCTTGCGCGATGCGATCGCGCCCCTGCGCGACCGCTTCCACTACATCGTGTTGGATTGTCCGCCGGCACTGGACCTGCTGACGCTGAACGCGCTGGTCGCGGCTGATTCAGTCCTGATTCCTATGCAGGCGGAATACTTTGCACTCGAAGGCATCAGCGAACTCATGGACACAGTGGAACGCATACGCGTGGCGTTGAATCCGGGGCTGGAAATCGAGGGCGTGGTGCTGACCATGCTCGACGAGCGGACCAACCTGGCGCAGCAGGTGACGGCTGAGCTGAGAAAGTTTTTTGGAGCGAAGGTGTGCGCGGCAACCATACCGCGGAACATACGGCTGGCGGAGGCGCCGAGTCATGGGCAGCCGGCGCTGGTGTACGATCCGCGATCGAAGGGGGCTGAGAGTTATATACGGCTGGCTAAGGAGATTCTGGGACGGGCTTTGGGCTCCGGGCTTCAGGTGTCAGCTGGAGAGATTGTGCCGGGAGAGATGGACAAGACGGCTTGATTCGTCGCTTTGCAAATATTGATACACATCTATATATAGATTTACATCAGTCGATGTATGTGAGCGTCGTGTCGATGTGAGTTTGGCGGGCGGGAGTGGGGGTGCAAACGAGTTGCATAGGTCCTTCGGCCCGCAAAGGGCGCGGGCCTCAGGATGACAGAGTTTGGGTAAGGGAAGGAACACTGAATGACTACGACGGCGGCGGCGGAGAATTTGGCGGGGCGCGGGGCGGGCGAAAAGAAGGACGAGAAGGTGGAGAAGCGGCGGGCTTTGGGGCGGGGATTGGAGTCGTTATTGCCGGGGCCGCGGGTGGTTGTGCCTGGCAGCGCTGGTGCTTCCGTTCAGGGCGGCGGCGATGGCGGCGAACAGCAGATTCCTCACTTCGTTCGGAATGACAAAATCTCTCGTGACAAAGCTTCTAGTGACAGCGCTTCGGAGGAGATGGAGGCAAGGCGGACAGGAGTGTCCGCCCCACACGAGCAGTTGCCGTCCCCACCCTTCGCAAAGGACGCGAAGGATGGGGCGCCCGCTCCTCAGGGGCTAAAGCCCGAGTCATCTTCGGCTGGAATTGGCACGGCTGAAGCCGTGCCCCTCCCGGTTTCGGTTGATTCTGTAGTGGGACCAACGGCTTCTGGGGAGATGGAGGCGAGGCGGACAGGAGTGTCCGCCCCACACGAGCCGTCATCCCCACCCTTCGCAAAGGACGCGAAGGATGGGGCACCCACTGTAGAGGATGCGCAATACGAGGTCATCTCGATTCAGGCGGTGGCGGAGACTCGTGCTGCTCACAACCTGGTGACGAATCTGGCGATCGAGTTGATCGATAAGAATCCTTACCAGACGCGTTATGTTTTTGATGAAGAGATGCTGATCGAGTTGAGGGAATCGATCAAGCAACACGGGGTGGTGCAGCCGGTGGTGGTGCGCCCGGCGGCGGAAGAAGGGCGCTACATCCTGGTGCTGGGCGAGCGGCGGCTGCGGGCGTCGAAGATGGCGGGGAAGGAGACGATTCCGGCGCTGGTGCGGAGGCTTTCGCCGCAGCAGGCGGCGGAGATGACCGTACTCGAGAACGTGGTGCGGGAGGACTTGAATCCGCTGGAGCAGGCGGAGGCGTTCCGAGTGCTGAGCAAGGAGTTTAAGCTCACGCAGGTGCAGATTGCGGAGCGCATTGGAGTGTCGCGGGAGACCGTGTCGAATTACATGCGGCTGCTGCGGCTTCCCCGGAAGGTGATGGACTACATGCTGGCGGACCGGCTGAGCTACAGCGATGCCCGGGAGATTTTGCGGCTGGAGAATGACGAGTACATCGAGCAGGTGGCGGAAGAAGTGGTAACGCACCGCCTGAAGTGGGACCAGATTGAAGACCGGGTGATGCGGATCAACGGGTCTTTTCCGATGCTGCTGGGGCAGACGATGCCGGGAGAGCAGAAGAAGGGACGAGGGGCGCGGTGGGTTGATCCGAATGTGCGGGCGGCGCAGTTAGAGCTAGAGCGGCTGCTGGGCGTTCGCGTGCGGATTCGTGATCGCAAGGGCAAGGGAAAGATTGTGATTGATTATCACACCGTGGAAGATTATGACCGGGTGGTCGACGCGCTGCGAGGGAAAAAGTAGCGAGTTTCGGGTCAGAAGGGCTCTTCAGGGTCGCCGCTCGTTTCCTCGCTTGTTTCGAACGGCAGTGGGAGCTTCTTTTCGGCGGCGGGGCGGGATTTGGGGGCTTTCTTGAAAGTGGCGTCCAGGAGGCGTGGATGGGCGACCTGTTTGCCCGCAAGCAGGTCTTCGATGGTGAGAATTTGGATGCGCGGGTATTTGTCTTGCAGGCCGGGCGGTTTGTAGAAGCCGGCTTCGGCCGCTTCTTTTAGCATGGGCTTGGTGGGCGCTTCCATGCTGATCAGTATGCCGATCTGCGCGTCTTCACGGTCGATGGTGCCGCGCAGATCGCGGACGTAGGCTGACTGAACGTGTCCGGCTTTGACGGAAAAAATGATCTGCTTGGTCTTGCCGCCACGGGCTTCGTCGTGGAAGTAAAGGCGGCCATCGATACCGCGGTCTGCGCCTTTCTTCTGCTCTGTGGGCCGCGCGCCCGCCAGACCGAGCGTCCACCATTGAAATTGATAGGGATCATTGGTGGCGAGATCCTGTGCGCCGGACAGGTCGGCCGGTTCGCCGATCACCTCGTATGTGTTGCGAACAGAATCTCCGAATGCGTCGGTGAGCCGCTTCTTGATGAGGCCGATGGCGAGGTGGGTGATGTCGATGCCGATCCAGCGGCGATTGAGCTTTTGCGCGACAGAGATTGCGGTTCCGCATCCGCAGAACGGGTCAAGGACGACAACGCCTTCGTTGGAACTGGCGTTGATGATGCGTTCCAAAAGGGCTTCTGGTTTTTGCGTGGGATAGCCAAGGCGCTCTGCCGATTTGGCCGAGAGAGGTGGGATATCCGTCACGATTGACTGGATCGCCAGACCCGGCATTTCCTGCAAATATCGCTTGAATCTCGGCACTCCTCCCTCTTTTTCTGGCCAAATAATGCGTCCTAACTTATCGAGGGAGTCAAGGCGATCTTGGACTGTGCCGTCGATTATTCCCATCGAGTCTAGGAGCTTCTTGGGGAGCGCCCAGTGACGACCTTTGTCCGTAGGGTCTATCCCTCGCCACGGCATTCGGATTCGCCTTTTCGGGTTCCAGCGGCTGTTAGGTTATCCGACATAAAAGCAACGTCATGCTCGTCTTTTGTCCCGTAGAAGTCGGCGATGTACTCGTCGGATTTTGTGTAGAACAACAAGGTGTCGTGGATGTGGTTCCAGCGATGTGAGTCGCTTCGGGCGCTAGTCCGCTTCCAAATAATTTCGTTGCGGAAATTGACCGTTCCGAAGACACCATCCATCAAGATTTTCAAATAGTGGCTCGCCGTCGGATCGCAGTGCAGATAGATCGAGCCTGTCACCTTTAACACGCGATGAAGTTCGATCAGGCGCGGGGCCATCATGGCGAGATAGGCCATCATGTCGCTGTGGCCGAGGAAGGTGCGGAAGGCGCGCATGGCGTCGGAGACACGGCCGCCGCGCTCGACGATTTCCTCGTAGGCGCGCTCGGCGTCCATGTTCCACTCCCAGGTGTCTTCGAAGGCTATGATCTGGGAGCTGGAGCGAGTGCCGTCTTTCTCGGCAAAGAGGACGTTGTAGTCCTGGCGGCTGTTGAAGGGCGGGTCGAGGTAGATGAGGTCGACGGACTCGTCCTTGATGTGCTCGCGGAGGACGCCGAGGTTGTCGCCGTAATAGAGTTGGTTCTTTTGCACGGTTTTTACTGCGGCGTGATTTTAACGCGGATTGAGGGTGCGTGTAATTCGATAGTTGGATGCGGGGCGTATTGGTCGCTTGAATCCTTAGAGGGATGGAGCCGTGGAATCCCACGTCTCGCAAAAGACGCGAGACATGGGGCACCCTTTGTTGTGGCACCGCTGCGAGTCTTGACTATCGGCCATATTTCGACGCCTTGGTAGGCGGTTTAACGTCTCTCCTGCCTTTTTTGTAGGGAAACGCAAGGCAGTTGGAGGGCGGGCTGGTGGCTGCCCTCGTCTTTTGGGTACCGGGGCAGGAATCAAGATGGTAAGAGTGGGACGGGAGAAGATTATAGGGGCTACCAACTGGGTTTTCCCGCGCCGAAAGGGATGGGTTGTGGGGTCTGAGTAGGATGGGCTGGGGATGTTAACTAAGTTGGTTCGCGTGGCGGAGTGTGGTTTTCGCAGGAAGCTCCGGTGGTAGTAAAGCCTAGCGGAGCTTCGCTCCGCCGGACAGCCGAGGGCGGCTGTCCCCACATGAGCATCTTTGCGCGCGTGCAACTTGATAATCGGGCTTACCAGCGCCAGCGGCGCGATGGCACGGAATCAAAAATTGGAAGTCAAATCCGCTTCCCCTGGGGGCGTTTCGGCGCTACACTTCTGGCGCATAGGGGGTCTCCCATGTTGCGCTGGTACTTCGGCGTCGCTTTTCTTGTCTTGCTTAATGCGCTTCTGCTCACGGCGGTTTGCTCGGCGCAGGCAGAGCCCTCGTCCACCGCGAGTTGCAATCTCGAGGATGGCCGCCAGGTCTATATCCGCTATAACCCGGTTACACCGAAGGGTGAAAAAATTTCCAACGGCAAGCCGTGGACTCCCGGCGGCGCTCCCATGACTCTGTTTACGGAAGCCCCACTCACCCTGGGAGGGTCGGCGATCCCGATCGGCGCTTATACCGTTTATCCCATCCCGGCCCGAGACAAGTGGACCGTCGTGGTCAACAAGAACGTGACGGCTGGGGCGGCTTACGACGAAAAGCAGGACATCGCCCGCGCGCCGATGGAGACCGACTCGGTAAACCAGCCTTCGGACGCCCTGGAAGTGGCCTTCGCGCATGTGGGTTCAAGGTGCACGCTGCGCATCTACTTTGGCAAGACCGCCTGTTTCGCGGACTTCACGGCCAAGTGACGCCGGCGTTGTCCCGGAAATCGTTATGCGCCACTTGCTGAGTCTCGTCCTCGCGGCCGCTGCGGTGGCGCAAAGCGCGCCGCAAACTCATCCGACGCACAGCAACGAGGACCTCCGCGGGGCTAGCGCCGTCTCGCAACAAATAGCGTGGGCGTCTGGGACGCACGGGACCTACCTTCGCACCACCGATGCGGGGCGCACATGGATTGCGGCCCAGGTGCCGGGGGCGGAAGCGCTCGACTTCCGCGGCGTGGTTGCTTTTTCCGCGGACGAAGCATTCCTGATGTCCGCGGGTTCCGGCGAGCAGTCGCGCATCTACCATACGGGCGACGGCGGTCGGCACTGGGCTTTGCAGTTTACCGAGACCAATCCTAAAGGGTTTTTCGATTGCATGGCGTTCTGGGACGCAAGCCACGGGATCGTGCTGGGCGATCCCATCCTGGACGAAAGCGGGAAGTTGAAATTTGAGCTGCTCATGACGAATGATGGGCACAGTTGGACTCGCGTTCCGGCGGCTGAAATGCCGGCTGCGGTGGAAGGCGAAGGAGCGTTCGCGGCCAGCAATTCCTGCCTTGCCATCCTGCCCGGGGCCGACCTCAACGTGTGGTTTGCCACGGGAGGGCGCGCTGCGCGCGTCTTTCACTCGCCTGACCGCGGCCACACGTGGGAAGTTTTTGACACTCCCATTGTGCACGGTGCCGATTCTCAGGGCGTTTTTTCCCTCGCGTTCCGCGACTCGATGCACGGCGTAATCGCTGGCGGGGACTACAAGCATCCAGAACAGGACGGGCCGAACCTGGCCTTCACCAACGACGGTGGCAAAACGTGGGCGCTATCGCAGATATATCCTCAGTCGTATTACTCAGCGATAGCCTACGATCGCAGAAGCAAAGAGGACCAAGTCCGCCTGTTCATCGCCGGGCCGAAATTCATTTATGACTTCCGGCCGCCGCAAAACCCCACCAGGATTAGTCCGCCAAAGAAATCCGGGGTGCAGTTTAATGCGGTCAGCCCTTATCCTGGCGGAGGGGCGCTTTGTGCGGGGCCCAAGGGGTCGATCGCCATCATTCCGTAGCAGTTTGCTGAAAAGCTTGTGCTTAGTAGAGAAACACCTGGGGCTAAAGCCTTCATCCGTGTAGAGACTCTTTTCGCAGCGCTAAAGCGCTGCGCCACCCAAACCCCTCCGCCATCCAAACCCCTCCGGGGGAACATGCTCTAAAGTTCCTTTATCCGCGCAATTCCATCGCTCCGGGAGCACCGATTTGGGGTAAACTCCAGAGAACGCTTTACCAATATGTTCACGCCCCACCCAAACCTAGCTGACGATGTAAACCACGCCATCATCCAGTCGGAGATCGAGGGCGGGGTGTTTCTGCACGATTTGCCGCCGGCGACGGTGCTGCAGATCCAGACGCTGCATCACTGCTACACCGCGGTGCTGCTTGGGGGCAGCGACGCGCTGATCTCGGGACACCCCGAGTTTTGTCCGCGGCCGGTGCAGGTGGCGATCGCCGGGTCGACCTGGGGAGGGTCGATGCTCAAGCTGCAGTTTGTGGGGCGGGGCATGCATCTGGAATTTCACCATCCGGAATATGCCACGCCGATTGTGACGTCTCCGATTCAGGAGATCCGTGATTCGCAGCCGATGCGGGCGCCATGTACGATCGACTCGCTCAGCTATTAGCGGAAAAGGTGTCGAGCTTCGCTCGACGGACNNGCGGCTGTCCCCACATGAGCACCTCCGCGAACTGGGACACTACCATTTAGCGGGCAGGCATTGACTTGCTGAGCCTCGCACTCTAACATTCCCGCCAAGGGCGAACACCGAATAGCTAAGACCAACCCCTGACTCACACATGACCATAAGCACGCGCGAAGTCAGCCACGTAACCATCGTCGACATCAACGGACGCATCACTCTCGGAGATGAAACCGGGCAACTGCGGGACACGGTCCGGAAGCTCATCGCCGAGGGCAAGAAAAAAATTGTCCTCAACCTGGAGCATGTCGATTACATCGATTCTTCGGGGGTGGGCGAACTGGTCAGCAGCTTCACCACGGTGCGGAACTCGGGCGGGGAGCTGAAACTGCTCAGCCTCTCGAAGAAAGTTCACGACATCCTGCAGGTGACCAAGCTGTACACCGTGTTCGACATCAAGGACGACGAATTCACGGCGGTAAAATCCTTCGACTACTTCTTCGCCAAGTAAGCAGACAAGTTAAGACAGACAAGAGGGTCGAGCTGCGCTCGACGGACAGCCGAGGGCNNGCGGCTGTCCCCACATGAGCCTCCTAGATAGCCCCTTTCGTTGCTGGTCTTCGGTGACGTTCTCAGGGGGCGGGGCGGTTGCTACCGTGGCATTGCCAGCACTGAGCAGGTTGTGCTGAGCAAGGACGGGACTCATGGCGCAGGCAGCGAAGCTGAAGATTCTTTATGGTGAAGGGGATGAGGAGGCACAGGCGGCTCCAGCGGCATCGTTTGAAAGGGCTGGACACACGGTGGAGAAAGCGGTGGGGCGCAAGGCGGTGATGGAAGCGCTGAAGAAAAATGCATTCGATCTGGTGGTATTGGGGCCGAGCCTGACGAGGAATGACCGGCATCATCTGCCGTATATGGTGAAGAAGGCACAGGTGAAGGCAGTAGTGCTGGTGATGCACGCCGATGGAGGCCGGCATCCGTATGTGGATGCTTGCACGGATACGGGAGCGAGCATGGAGAACGTGCTGGCGCGGATTGAAGGAATGAAGATTGCGGGGTTGATGGCGGGGGCGGCGGCGGGACGGTAGTAGCAGTTTCTGGTTTCTGGTTTCTGGTTTCTAGTTTCTAGTTTCTAGTTTCTAGTTTCTAGTTCTTGTTTTGGGTTTCTGGTTGTCGTTTCTAGTTTCTGATCGTTGAGGGGGGCGGCCTTTGCGGGCCGCTTTCTTTTTGGGAGTTACAAGGTCAAAGGCTTAAACACGGGAGGCCCTTCGGCGCTCAGGGCAGGCTCCGAGGGTCACAGGGTGAAGATTGATTTATGCATTATTCGATGAACATGCAGTCTCCGTAGGAATAGAAGCGGTAGTGTTCGGAGACGGCATGATTGTAGGCGTGCAGGACATTCTCGCGGCCACCGAAGGCGCTGACCAGCATGAGCAGAGTGGATTGCGGTAGATGGAAATTGGTGAGCATGGCGTTGACCGCTTTGAATTCGAAGCCGGGATAAATGAAGAGGTCGGCAGCGGAGGCGCCGGCGGGGATGGTTCCTGCGCCGAGGCGAATCGCGTGTTCGAGGGTGCGGACAGTGGTGGTGCCGACGGCGATAACGCGGCGCGAGGCGCGGAGAGCCTGGTTGATGGCGGAGGCAGCTGCGGCGGAGATGGAATAGGGTTCGGAATGAAGTTTGTGATCTTCGACGCACTCGACGTGGACTGGCTGAAAGGTTCCGAGGCCGACGTGCAGGGTGATGTCGGTGGTTTCGACGCCACGCTGGCGGATGCGGTCGAGGGTTTCTGGAGTGAAGTGAAGGCCGGCGGTGGGGGCTGCGACCGATCCGCGCTGCCGGGCGTAGACGGTTTGATAGCGTTCGCGATCGTGGGAAGAATCCGGGCGCGAGATGTAAGGCGGGAGCGGAACGTGGCCGATGCGATCGAGAGCGGCGAAGAAATCGTCTTCGCTCTGAAAGACAGGGTGGAAGCGGATGCGACGCTCGCCGAATTCGGCGCGGGCGAGGACTTCGGCCTGCAGTTCATCGTGCTCGCCAAAGAAGAGTCGTTCGCCAACACCGATCTTGCGGCCGGGGCGAACCAGGCATTCCCAATCGTTGGGCTGGGTGGAAAGCTGGCGCGTGAGTAGGACCTCGATGCGGCCGTGGAGGAACTCACCGGCCGCAGGATTGTGCGGGCTGACGGGCTGAGCGTGGACTCCCTGGCGGCGGCCATAGAGCCGGGCGTGAAAGACGCGGGTGTTGTTGAAGACCACCAAATCGCCGGGCCGCAAGAGGGCGGGGAGGTCGCGGAACAGGCGATCGGAATAGTGGCCGCTGGTCCGTTGCAGATGCAACATGCGCGATCCGTCGCGCGCGGCAAGGGGATCCTGGGCGATGAGTTCGTCGGGAAGATGGAAGTGGAAGTCGGAAATCAGCACGAGTTCAGATTATAGGAGGAAGTAAGGAAGGGATTCAGGGTAGGGGAATTCAGGAAATCAAAATCGTGCTGACGGGTAGATGCCGCCTCGCTGCGCTTGGCGGACAGCCGAGGCGGCTGTCTCCACATGATTCCACTCGGTTTCCCCACTTGATTTCGGTCTCAAAATCATATTTTTTGGTAAATTTGTTTGTCTGTTTGGGCCGAGTGCGGTACTATGCGGGGGCTGTAGCTTCAGCCGCTTTTTCGTCACTCCCCCGAGAGAGTATCTCCATGTCCGGTGAACGCAAACACAAGGAAGAAATTGTCCGCTACGGGCGCATGCTCCACGAGCGCGGGTTCGTGGCGGCGATGGACGGGAATCTGTCGGTCCGGCTGGACCGGGGACGGATTCTGGTGACGCCCACTTGTGTGAGCAAGGGGGCGATGCGAGCCGGGGACATGGTGATCGTGGATCTGGAGGGCACGCAGGTAGCGGGGCGGCGGAATGTGACCAGCGAACTTGGGATGCATCTGCTGATTTACCGCACGCGGCCCGACATTCAGGCGATTGTGCATGCGCATCCGCCGACCGCGACGGGATTCGCCGCGGCGGGCATGGCGCTGACCGAACCACTGGTTTGTGAAGTGGTGATGGGGCTGGGAGGCATTCCGCTGGCGCGCTATGGGACACCGGGGACTTCGGAGCTGGCGAAGACGCTGGAACCGTACGTGCCGCACTACGATGCCATCCTGATGTCGAATCACGGTGTGGTGACCTACGGAGATACCGTCGAGCACGCCTACATGAAAATGGAAACGGTGGAACACTTTGCGCAGATTGCGCTGGTGACGCACCTGCTGGGGCGGCAGCAGCCGCTGACCGGGATCGATATCGAGAAACTGTTGTTGGCGCGGACGAAGTATTTCGGGGGAAAGATGGCAGCGTCGATGCCGATGGCGATGGTGAGGCCTCCGGAAAAGGTGAGCTGAACAGGGTTCCTCTCGCGGCGCGCACCGCTACTCTTTTACTCCACAGCAAAACTAGTTTTGCGGCAGTTTGCAGATGCGCGCCTCGCTGCGCTTGGCGGGACAGCCGAAGGCGGCTGTCCCCACATGTTTTCCCCTCCTGATTTCAGATCCTTCTTCCTCATTATTCTCCTCCGATGCGGAAGCGGAAGCCGGTGCGGAAGTTGATGGGCAGGGCGGGGTAGCCGACGACTTCGTTGTAGTGGCGATCGAGAGCGTTTTCGACATTCACATAGGAAGTGACGCGGGAGTTGATGGCATACCATCCGCCGATGTCGGCGCGGACGTACCCGGCGGCGTGGTTGATACCGAAACCGTCGAAATCATCGTCCGGGCGGCGGCCGACGAAGCTACCACTCAGGTTCGAACCCCAGCGGCTGCCGAGATAGGACAACAGCGTAGTAGCTGAGTGTTTGGGACGGCGCAGCAGCGGCTGGCCCGGATTGTAGAGCGAATCGATGGGGGCGGGATCGCTGAGAATTTCGGTGGAAGTGTAAGTGTATGTGGTGGTGAGCAGCAATCTGGTCCGGAGTTTTGCCTGCAATTCGGTTTCGGCACCCTGGGCGAACGCTTGATTCACATTGAAATATTCACCGACGAAAGTTGTTGGATTAACGGTCTCGTAATTGATCTGGTCGTGAAACAGGTTGTTGAAATAGATGGCATTGAAGACATATTTTCCGCGGTAGAAATCCTGCCGAAGGCCCGCTTCGAAGGCGCGGACCCGCTCCGGTTCGAGGCCGGTGTTCGGAACGGAATAGGGCGGCCCCGCGAAGGTCTCCTCCAGGCGAGGCTCCTTGAAGCCGGTGGCATAAGAAAAACGCAAATGCGTTCCGGAAAGAATTTCGCCGCCCCGTAGCGCCAGCAGGGTCAGAGCAATCCTTGGCACACCGGTGATACCGAAGACGCTGCTGTGAACAAAGCGCCCGCCCGCAATTGCCGAGAGCCTGCCCCAGGTGAGCTGCTGTTGCAAGTAGGCGTCCTGATTCAAACGTTGGCCATGGGTTTGGGGAGGGAAGTCTACATCTCCGACGAATCCGTTTTCGTTCTCGATGCGATATCCGAAAGTGGTGTGAGCCCAGGTGCGTTCGGAATAGTCGCCTTGGTATTCGAATCCATCCCGGTTAATGTCGTCAACTTCGTGATCCGGGAAGTCGATTGGACCGAAGATGGGACTGACGCGGGCGGGATCGCCATTAAGATTCACATCGTTGTAGCGATAGAGATAATCGAAGCCGGTGAAGCGGTGCTGCCAGCCCGAGGGCTTGGCCACGGTGAGTTCCACGCTACCGAGCAGGCTGTTGAGCTGTGACCATTCGCCGGGATCGGGCGGCAGAAGAGGGTCGCCATTGAAGCTCCATTCGCCCGGGAGTCCGGTGTGGCTGTTGGAGTGGCGCAGGTGCATGCGCAAGGAAACGTCATCGCTCAGCGCAACGCCTACGTTCGCGCCCTCCAGAGAATCGGAATTGGCGTTGTTGATTCCGAAACCGTTGGTGTTGAACTGATCGCCGAAGAGGTTGTAATCGAAGCGGCCGCGGGCTCCGGCGAGGGACGCGTAGCCGTTGGCGGTGGAGAAGTTTCCACCGTCGGCGCCGAAGCGAAATTCGGGTGTGGGTTTGCTGCCGGTGCGGGTAAAGACTTGAATCACGCTGGTCATGGCGTCGGAGCCGTAGAGCGTGCTCTGCGCGCCGCGGAGAAATTCCATGCGGTTGGCTTCGGTGAGCGGCAGCGTGCCGAAGTCGAAGGTGCCCCCGGGTTCGTTGATGGTGACGCCATCGACAATGACTTTGTTATAGGTGGAATCACCGCCGCGCACGAACAACGACGATAGACCTCCGCGCTGGCCGGCGGTGTTGACGACCGCGCCAGGGAGGAAGCGGACAGCATCGTCGGCGGCCACGGGCTGCATGGTCTCGAGTTCGCTGTTTTCCAGAGTGGAGATGCTGGAGCCTGTTTCTCCGGCGGGCACGGGAGTTCTGGTTGCGGTGACGACGACGGTTTCCGATGCCGTGGCGAGATGCAGTTGAATCGTGATGAATTCGGCGTGCCCGGGGTCGATCTCTTTGTAGGAAGCGAATCCGGGGGCTAAGACTTGCACCTGATAAACAGACGACGAGGAAACGCCGAACGTAACGATTCCCTCTGCAGATGTTGTAGCAATTTTTGTTGTCGATGCATCGGTTTCGGTTACGAACAATGTGACCTGAGCGCCGGAAACGGCGGCGGATTGAGGGTCGATGACTTTGACCTTGAGGTCGGCAGCGGATGCTGCCGCGAG
>PMSQ01000092.1 GCA_003168355.1 Acidobacteriaceae bacterium
CGCGCTGGCTGTTTCGCCGCGGCAAACGCGACGCCGCCCATGCCGCGCTCCTTCGTTCTCGCAGCAACCAGCAAGCGGATCTCGAACTCGCGGAAATGGAACAAGCCGATGCCGCCGAGAAGGCAATTAGCTCAACCGGAACCAAAATAAGAGAATCGCTTTTGCACCGAAAATACGTGATCCCGTTCGTCCTCGCCTGCGTAATTCTCGCGTGCAACCAAGCCACCGGCATCAACTCCATCATTGGCTATAACACCAACATCCTTCTGCAGAGCGGCCTTTCCGATGTTCAGGCCCATTGGGGCTACGTTATCTTCACCATCGTGAACTTCCTGACGACAATCGGCGGCGTCATGCTGGTCGATCGCAAGGGACGAAAGTTCCTGCTGTCGCTGGGAACCGCCGGAATTATTCTGTCGCTCGTTTGCACAGCCCTGCTCTTCCGCCAATCGGAACGCTTGCGCGTGGATTCCAGAGCTCCGGTTCAGTCCATGGTCACGTCCGACCAGAAAGTTACACTCACCTACGACCAGGAACTGGCCGGAAAGCTGCTGAACTCAGCCGGAGACACTGCACAGCGCATCAGCAGCCGCCCCACTTCCTTGGTCGTCATCTATTCCTATGGAGATTTCCGCGCCGCCACCAAGGCCGCTCGATCCGACGACACCGCCGCGATTCCAATCCAAATCACGCGCGAAAGCTGCGTACCCCCCAACAAAGTGGTGGCGTTCTTCTCCAATCCCTTCGGCGATCTCGACGCCGCGCGCCAGGCTCCGCTGAGAATTGATAATGCCCTGATCACTCCTTTGCCCAGCCAGCGCAGCGGATGGAAAGTCGCCATCACTCTTTTCGTATTCATGGCCTTCTATGCTGTGGGTCCCGGCGTATGCGTATGGTTGGCGCTCTCCGAGTTGATGCCCACCCGCATTCGCTCCAACGGCATGAGCATTGCCCTGCTGCTCAACCAGGCGGTATCCACCGGCATCGCTGCCACGTTTCTGCCGACGGTCGGCAAATATGGTTACTCGACCATGTTTTTTGGCTTTGCGGCGTGCACTGTTATCTACTTCATAACCGCTGCATTTTTCCTTCCGGAGACAAAAGGGAAAACATTGGAAGAGATCGAAGCGCATTTTGAGGGCACTGGACAAAAGCGTGGCCTTGCCACTGCCTGAAACCGCGCCCGTCTTGCCCTGCGGATCCTGCTGTGCGGAGTCAACGCTCCGCGCTGCAATCACCCTTCGGATTCCAGATGTCACTTTCGTGGTAGCGGATGGCACTTGAGTGCCATTTACCAAATCTAGGCATTGCCCTATGCTCCTAATTGAGCAGCACTTGGGGGAGGGCTGATCAACATACGTCCCGTGACTCAAACCGAGTCTGGGGCGTTTTGTTTTGCGCCCAACATTGACAACCACCCCGATTCTCCCTGACCATCTCCCATAGAAGCCTCAGCTGCCCATAGCCAGCATCCAAGAACTTATGAAACAGCGGATCTCCACCCTCGCTGCCGGCGTTGTCTTTCTTGCCACATTCGGCGTCTGTCGTTTCGCCTTCGCTGACGCGCAGCGCGGAACCCTAGTGCACGAAGAAACCATCCGCATCAGTCCAAGCCCGGATGCGGCCAGGTTAGGCGAGGCTGAGCGCGGGCACGAGTTGATCGTCCTCGATACCACCCGCGATTGGGTTCACGTGGAAGCCATTCTAATCGCGCCCAGCCGCGAAGAAGGCGCAACCGACGAAGAAGCCGAAGGCAAGACCATTACCGGCTGGGTTCCCAGCAAAGGTTTCGTAAGCAGTACGACGCAAGACGGCGACCGCATCCTCTTCGGCGAAGCCGCGGACTCGGAGGATCAAGCCAGCAGCCGCCGCGGCCGTCGCGATGCCGCGCGGGATGCGATGCGACTTTATTACCGCGTGTACGATCTGATGCCCGCCTCGCCCCTCGCCGCCGAAGCGCTTTACCGCGCTGCCGATATCCGCTGGCAAATCGAGAGGTCCGACGTGATGACGCGGCCCTCGGCGCGCCAACGCGAAGCCTATATGCGCGGCCAGATGAAGGAAGAGTGGATGAAGCTGGTGATTAAGAAGTATCCCGGCACGAAGTGGGCGGACCTGGCAGCCTTCCGCCTGCTCGAGAACAAGCTCTGCGGCGAGTGGGAAGGCATAGCGAAGTGTCCGGACAAGGAGGCCGAGCTCTACGAGAACTATGCCAAGGAGCATCCGCAGTCTCCCGCCGCTCCGGAGGCTCTATATGACGCGGCCTCGCGCCGTGCGGCGCTCATCGAGATCTACAAAACCGAACCCAATCAGAAAAAAGCCGCCGAATCGAAAGAGCGTGCTCTGGCGCTGGCCCAGAAAGTGATCAGCCAGTACGGTCAAAGCGATTGGGCCTTGCGCACGCAGCGACTGATCTTCTACATTCAGCAGGGCATTCCAACCTACGGAAACACGGCGGACTGACTTTTGCCCATCTATCAAGCGGTAGTTCTTGCCATCATTCAGGGGCTGGCGGAGTTCATCCCGGTATCGAGCTCGGGACACCTCATTATTGTGCGGAGGCTGCTGGGCTGGAACGAGCTTTCCCCGGCCCATGAGCTCACATTCGACGTCGCGCTTCATTTCGGCACCTTGCTCTCGGTGCTGTTCTACTTCCGCCGCACGTGGTTTCAGATTATTCGAGCAGCACTGGGAGGGAAAATCGTGCGATTCTCCGAGGCCGGCGGCTCGGACGTGAACCTGACCCTCCAGGAGCGCAAGGACGAGCGAATGCTTCTGTGGTTTCTGGCTCTGGCGACGATTCCGGGAGCCATTGCGGGCAAACTGCTCGAGCATTCCGCCGAGGACTATTTCCGCGAACACATCGTGCTGATTGCGGCCGCGTTGATCGGAGTGGCGATTCTCATGTGGCTGGGAGAAAAGTTTGGCAAGCTAGAGAAACCGCTGACGCGCACTTCTTTCGTGGATGCGCTGATCATTGGTATAGCGCAGGCATTTGCCCTGATGCCGGGGGTTTCGCGATCCGGCTCAACCATTACGGCAGGCTTGTTTCGCAACATGACCCGAGAAGCCGCAGTTCGCTTCAGCTTCCTGCTTTCCACTCCGATCATCGCGGGTGCTGCTCTGTTGAAGGCGCACGAACTGCACAAAGAGGGCCTGCCCGTAGGGATGCACGCGCCGTTCCTGGTCGGCATTGTGGTTTCCGCGATTGTCGGGTACGCCACGATCGCATGGCTCATCCGCTACTTGCAGTCCAATAGCCTGCGTATGTTCATCGTCTACCGCATTGTGTTTGGCGTTATCGTGATCGCGCTGGCGTATATGTGGCATCTCCAGTAGGCACTCAGATGCTCGCCTACCCGGCATGATGCCGTTAGCATGATTACCTATCTGGCACGGCGAACCAACGGGAAGCCAACTGTACACTCCCGCCGAAATCCGGCATTGCCGCCGCGGCCGCTTCTTGGCATAATGATGAGGCTCTGGCCGGTTTGCGGCACCGGACTGTTTTGCGTGCGGTGTGAAAAACGGCCCACATGCGTTTTCTGGCAGGCATTTTTGTCCCCACGGGCAACCGGCGGCTGAATGAGCTGATTGGTTTCCTATTGTGCGTCTCTGCGCTCCTCCTCTTCCTCGCGCTGGCTTCCTATTCTCCGCTCGATCCTTCGCTGAATAGCGCCTCGGTGCTGACCGGAACCCACGCTGCCCGCAACTGGATCGGCGTGGTCGGAGCTCTCATCTCGGACCTGGCGCTGCAGTTCTTCGGCGTCGGCGCATTTCTGCTGCCGGTCTTTCCTTTCATGCTCGGGATCCGCTGGTTTGCTTCGCGGAAAATTCAATCTCCCATAGCGAAGAGTCTGGGCGGAATCTGGCTTGTCATGTTCCTGCCCGCGCTGTTGGCGCTTCTACCAGGCCATTGGCGCTGGATGAATGTGATTCCGATTGAAGGTTTGCTGGGAAGAGTCGTGGGCGATGTGCTGATCCACTACTTCAACGTCGCTGGCGCGTACATTGTGTGCGCCAGCGTGCTGGCGGTAGCGCTCTATCTCTCAACCGCGTTCTCGTTCTCCTCCATCCAGCTCTGGGCGCCGACACGGTTTGCCTTTGTTACGGCGCTATGGAACCGCTACCTCGACTGGCAGGAAGAGCGCGCCAAGCGGAGGCAGCAGAAGGAGCTGGACAATCGGCGGATTGCGAAGCCGATGGTAAAGACCCAGTTGATTCCGTCACGCCAGGCAGCTGCCGAGCCAACCGTGCAAGCCAGAGTTGCGCCTGAAGCGCGCCGTACCGGAATCGAACGCATGCTGGAGCCCGAAGTCCCGGAGGATTCGCCGGCGGCGACCGGCGGAATTCTGCCCGAGTCGTTGGCCGCAGTTGAAACGGCGGTTGACCCGGAAGTGACGCAGCGAGCCGACAGCGACCACAAGGCAAAGACCACGATGCCGCGAATCGCAGGCGGCTACAAGTTGCCCTCGAGCAGTTTGCTGCAACGTCCTGACGAGCAGCAGACCGTGGATGCCGACGAACTGAAACTGCTGGCGCAGGTGCTTACCGAAAAGTATGCCGAGTTTGAAGTGCACGGACAGATCACGCAGATCAATCCCGGTCCCGTGGTCACCACCTTCGAGTTCAAGCCGGATGCTGGAATCAAGTACAGCCGCATCACCAACCTCACCGATGACCTTTGCCTGGCGTTGAAGGCTGAGAGCATTTTGATCGAGCGCATGGCCGGGAAATCGACCGTAGGCATTCAGGTGCCGAACCGCGAGCGCGAGATCATCTGGCTGCGGGAAAATATCGAGTCGCAGGAATTCATGGGGTCGAAGTCGAAGCTGACGATGGCGATGGGCAAGGACATCAACGGCCGCATCGTAACGGCCGATCTCAACGGCATGCCGCACCTGCTGATTGCCGGGTCCACAGGTTCGGGCAAGAGTGTGGCCATCAATGCCTTCATCATGTCGATTCTGTACAAGGCAACGCCGGATCAGGTGCGCCTAATCCTGGTGGATCCGAAGCGGCTGGAACTGGGCAACTATGAAGGCGTTCCCCATCTTTATACGCCGATCATCACCGAACCGAAGCTGGCAGCGAACGCGCTGCGCAACGCGGTGCGCGAGATGGAACGGCGGCTGAAGCTGTTGGCCGCGAAGGGCGTACGGAATATCGACCAGTACAACCGGTTGTTTGATAACGGCACTCCGAGCCTGTTTGAAGAAGATACCGACGACAAGCCGATTCCCTACATCGTGATCATCATCGACGAATTGGCTGACCTGATGATGCTCGATTCGAGCAACGTGGAAGAATCGATCACCCGCCTCGCGCAAATGGCGCGCGCCGTGGGTATTCACCTGGTACTGGCGACGCAGCGTCCGTCAGTGGACGTGATTACAGGTTTGATCAAGGCGAACTTCCCGGCGCGAATTTCTTTTCGGGTTGCGACCAAAGTGGATTCGCGAACCATCCTCGACGCCAACGGAGCGGAGGCGCTGCTGGGCAAGGGCGACATGCTGTATTTGCCTTCAGGATCGGCGCGAGTGCATCGGCTGCATGCGCCGCTGGTCACAGAAAAAGAGATCGCGGCGGTGGTTGAATTCTGGAAGCAGCAGGGCTCGGCCGAGTATCAGCAGCAGTTCCTGGAAGCACCGAAAGACGAGCGCGACGCCGGGAGTGGCGCTGGAAGCAGCGTTGAGGGATCGGCGAGCGGCGAAGAGGACGATCCTCTTTATCAGGATGCGGTAAAGCTGGTGGTGGAGTTTGGAAAAGCCTCCACTTCCCTGCTGCAACGGCGGCTGCGCATTGGCTACGGGCGCGCGGCGCATCTGATCGACCTGATGGAGCAAGACGGAATTGTAGGCGCGGCGGATGGTCCCAAGCCGCGGGAAGTGTTGAAGCGTCCGGACTGGATCTCGGAGATTGAAGAAACCACGCGCTAGGGCAAGATCGAGCGCTAAGACCTTTCGATCCTAAAAATCGCAAAGAACATCCGCAAAATAGTGCATTCCCGTGTTCGTCTGATTGCTATTCACACGCCTCCAATGCCTACTAGATGGGCTCCCAGTCCATAGGAACGAAGGCAGAAAATTGTGAATCGGACCGAATGAAATAATAGACTCCAGGGCATGTCGCGAGGCGTGGTACCTTACACCAATTACGAAATACCGTACACCGGGTTATATTTGGAATCCTTTCACAAAAAACCAGGAGAGGCGGCGAGGACAAGCGAAAGATGATATTGAGCAGACGCGAGTTCATCGCCAGAATATCGCGGGGAGGCGGATACGGCGCCGCCTTCATGACGATGCATTCGCTCGGCCTTCTGGGCATGGTTGAGACCGAGCAGCAGAAGGATTTTCCACTGCGTTCCTCGGCGGGCCGGGGGACGCGAGTGATCATTCTCGGCGCGGGAATTGCCGGGCTGGTCTCCGCATATGAGATGGGCCGGGCGGGCTTCAAGTGCACGGTGCTGGAAGCGCGTGAGCGCCCCGGCGGGCGTAACTGGACCCTGCGCGGAGGATCGAAACTGGTCTTCAATGATGGTACGTCGCAGGAATGTACCTTCGACGAAGGGAACTATTTCAACTGCGGCCCCGCGCGCCTTCCTTCCATCCACAAGAACATGCTGGGATATTGCGGCGAACTTGGAGTCGAGCTCGAGGTGGAGGTGAATGCCTCGCGCAGAACGCTGCTGCAGAACGACAACGTCTTCGACGGCAAACCCATCCGGCAGGGACAAGCTCTTAACGACACTCGCGGCCATATTGCCGAACTGCTGGCCAAGTGTGTGCAGCAGGGCGCGCTCGATCAGGCCTTCACCCAGGATGATCACGCCATGCTGCTGGAGTTTCTCAAGTCTTACGGCGCCCTGGGAAAGAATTATCAATACACCGGATCCTCTCGCTCCGGCGACCGCCAGTTGCCCGGCGCGGGCGATCAGATCGAAATTCCTCGCGAGCCGCTTTCTTTCTCCGACTTGCTCAAGTCGCAATTCTGCCGCCCCATGCTTTTCGAGGAAATGCTCGATATGCAGCCCACCATGTTTCAGCCCGTCGGAGGCATGGACCGGATTCCATACGCATTCGCGCGCGCTTTGGGCAAGGTGGTCCGCTATAACTCCCCCATTTCTGAAATTAGAAAAACGCCCGAAGGCGTCAGGGTGCTGTACCGCGATGGCGAATCCGGCGCGATTCGTTCCATGGAGGCACCCTACTGCATTTGCACCCTTCCGCTCAGCATCCTGAGGACAATACCGAATGATTTGGCTCCCCGCGTGAAGTCGGCGATCGAGCAGGTCACTTATGACTCCGCCTACAAAGTTGCGTGGGAGTCACGGCGCTTCTGGGAGCAGGACGGCGACGAGATCTACGGCGGCATCTCAGCGCTCACGACCGGTCCAATTTCCATGGTCTGGTATCCGAGCGCGAAACTGATGTCCAAGCGCGGCGTGCTCGTCTCCGGCTATTCCATGGAAAACTGGGATGATTTCGGCAAGCTGCCCTCGTATGAAGCGAAGATTGCAGCCTCCAGAGCCGCAGTCGAGAAACTGCATCCCGGCAAGAGCACGGAATTGGAGAAACCGATTTATATGTCCTGGGGCAAAGTGCCCTATAACCTTGGATCGTGGGTCAGCCGCGGGCCCAACTATCCTCCCAGAAATGACGCGGACTACTTCAACGGGCCCTACCGGGAATTTATTGTTCCTGACGATCGAATCTACTTTGCGGGGGACCACTGCAGCCACATTATCGGCTGGCAGGAAGGCGCCGCTCTAGCAGCCCAGAGGGCGATCACGATGATCGTCAGCCGTGTGAACCAATCCTAAATAAAAACAGAGTGGAGAAATAAATGCCAAAACTTTCAGTTTGCGTCGCTCTCGCGTTGGCCTCGACCCTCGCAGCTACACAAACCATGGCTGCGCAGACTACAGGTGGACAGACTAATGTTCGCCACATTCAGGAGGACGATCGCCCGATTGCGACCGGAGTCTGGGTGGGAGACACTCTTTACCTGAGCGGCCAGTTGGCGTCGCCGGTAACTCCCGCCGATCCGGCAAAGGGAACAGCCGCCGTCTATGGCGACACCGAGACACAAAGCGCGAGCGCGCTGACAAAGATACAAAGTTTGCTGAAGACCGAAGGTCTGAGCATGGGCGATGTGGTGATGATGCACGTCTATCTGGCGGGCGATCCCGCTAAGGGCGGCAAGCTCGATTTCCCCGGAATGATGGCGGCTTACCTGCGGTTCTTTGGAACCAAGGATCAACCCAACAAGCCCGCCCGAAGCGCGATGCAAGTCGCCGCTCTGGCAGCACCTTGGGCGTTGGTGGAAATTGAAGTCATCGCGGTGAAAGCTTCTACGAAATAGAAACGGCGAGAGCGCTTAACGCGGCCTCTCGCCGTCTTGTTTATCCGACTTTAATCCGTCGATAACTGCTTACCGGTGGTGGCGCTCTTCCGGACGCGCACGGCCTTCACGCGGCGCACGGCGTTCTTCCTCGCTGCGGCGGATCAAACGGTGCCCTTCGACGCGGGGTCCAGGACCCCAGCGGTGCACTCCAGCATAGGGATGAGCGTAAGAGCCGCGGTTAGCCCAGGTGCGTCCCCAAGGCGCGTTGTTGATGAACACGGCGTGGGCGCCCCAGTCGAAGCGCGTGTAGCCCCAGCCCCAGGGACGAAAGGCCACGCCAATGCCGATCCCAAAACCAAAGCCGATGGCACCGCCTACGAAGAATCCCGGGCGCGGCGGCCAGAAAACTATTGCCGGGTCATAGGCTGGCACGACGATGAAGCCTGGATCGACCGGATCGATATCGATGTAAGGACCCGAGGCGTTGACGATGATTCGATCATTGCTGCGCAGATAACCGTAGTCCTTCGCTTTTTGACGCATGCGCTGGACGGCGTCCATCACGTCCTGACACTGGGCGAGAAAAGCCTCGCCCAGACTCCTCGTCCAATCCATATCCGATGCCATGGTGTCGAGAACCGAGGGGAAAGGCAGCAACGCTTGCACGCTGGGATCCCAGGGCAGATGGTCTTCGGTGATGGCGTTGGCAAGTGCGTCTCCCGTTAAATAGTGGTGTTCATCGGCCCACTTGGCGGCGTCGGGAATCTGGTCAGAAAAAGTTGCGCCGGCGAGAACCTGCGCCAGGAGTGGATCGGGGTACAGCGCGATGCGAGAGACCAGCTTATCCAGTTGCTCCGGGGAATAGGAAGGCGGGGCTTGAGCTGGCGCCTGATCCTGGGCTTGGTCCGCCGGCGGAGCTGGCGCTTGATCCGCTGGCGGAGGCGGAGCTTGGTCTTGCGCCTGGGCGAGCGCGGCAGCCGGCCACGCGGCCAGGAGCGCCACGGCTAGAACGGCCGTGATGAGTTTCGGGTTTCGTCCGAAATGTCGCATTCGCTTTCTCCTTGCTGGATAAATAGTGGATGCTTCGAGATGTCCAATTGTTGCAGGGAATATCGGCAATGACCTAGCAGGCAGCCGAAGGGCATGCCTTTGAAAGCTATTGGTACCAGAGTGCTTAGCGATCCGCGGCTTTGCGCCAGGCGCGCAGGTTCACAACGTAGAGGGCAATGCAGAACAGGTTTGCAGGAATGAATCCGAATTGCGAGGTCCGTAGCCCGATGAGGCAGACCACTACGCTGTTGATGGCCGCCAGAATCCAGCCTTCCCAGCAACGCCTTCCTACCAGGATAGTCGACACGATCGTGAGTATGCAGGACAGGTAGTCAAGCCGGAACAACACAGTAACTCCTCGACAATACGAGTATGCAGCAAGACCGCCGCATTGTCCGTTGATGCCTGTGTAAATGAAGAACGGAGGTGGTTATACGAAAGTTCAGACAGACTCGCGTAGAATCTCCCGTTCAGGAGAAGTGCGATGAAAGTTCTTACCGAATATCTAAAGTTTCATACCAAAACGCATCGGGCCTATGTGCATATGACGCCGCAGGTAGAGGAGATCGTGCGTAAGAGCGCAGTGCAAGAGGGGATGGTGCTGGTTTCTGCGATGCACATCACAGCGGGGGTTTATGTGAACGACAATGAGAGCGGTCTGATCGAGGACATCGATCAGTGGCTGGAACACCTGGCTCCGTTCCGCAAGAACTACAAGCATCACGAAACCGGCGAGGACAATGGCGATTCGCACCTGAAGGCGCTGCTGATTCACCACGAAGTGATCGTGCCGATCACCGCCGGCAAACTGGATTTGGGGACTTGGCAGCGAATCTTCTACGCGGAATTCGATGGGCAGCGCGACAAGCGAGTGATTGTGAAGGTGATGGGGGAGTGAGGGCAGTTGCCGGTTGCCAGTTCTGGGTGTCGGCGGTCATTGGATTTCAACTTGCGGCTTGCTCGGAAAACAGGTAATCCGTAACATCTGAGTGCGACTCGCTTCCCGCGACGTTCGCCCTGGAGGATCGATGAGTGACGAACTTCAAGAACTGCAAGAGCATGCCGAACATGCCCACAACGACCCCAGCCTAGCGCCGGTGTCATTGACCATGGCAGTGCTGGCAGTAGTCGTGGCGGTGGTGTCATTGCTGGGCCACCGTGCGCACACAGAGGAGGTGGTGCTGCAGGCGAAGTCTTCCGATCAGTGGGCGTATTACCAGGCCAAGAATATTCGCGAGCATGAGGACGAATTGTTCGCCGATTTCGCTGCAGTCGTAGGCAGCAGCGACGCTGGGGCGATGGCCAAGTTCCGCGAGAAGTCGGCGCAGGAGGGGGAGCGGTATAAACACGAGAAGGGAGAGATCCAGGATGAGGCCCGCAAGTTGGAAAGGGAAGTTGCCATGGAAAGAAGTCGCGCCGACAGGTACGACCTGGCCGAAGTGTTCCTGGAGATTGGTCTGGTAATTACCTCAATCACATTGCTTTCCGGGCGGCGAATCTTCTGGCATTTGGGCATCGTGCTGGGCGTGGTGGGAGTGGTGGCGGCGGTTCTGGGGGCTGTGTTGCACTGAGGAACGCGTTGCACTGAGAAACGATGGTCAGGCGGCCACATGGTACTCGCTCTTCACCAAACCGCTGGGATAGTGCTGAGTCGATACGTGATGCAGACGCACATCACGCGGCAGGGTGCCGAAGAGAGGAATTCCGTCTCCAATGAGCACCGGAACTCGGGTGATAATGAGACGCTGAACCAAGCCGGCGCGCAGGAACCTTTGAATCGTGATCCCTCCGTCGACATAGAGGTGGTGGGCACCACTAGAGGCGAGTTTCGACACGATCTCAGCCGGAGACCCGGCCATCTGTTCCACAACCCCTCCGCGCACCGCGGATAAGTCGACGGCCCGGCTGCTAAGAACCACGACACGCTTGTCACCATAGGGCCAGACCGGGAAGGCCAAAACCGTCTCGAAGGTGTTGCGGCCTATCACAAGGGCATCGATGGTGGCTATGAACTCGTTGTAGCCGTGGGGTTCGCCGCCGCCCTCCGGCAGAAAGTCGAAGGCGCCGTTCGGTCGCGCGATGAAGCCGTCGAGGCTGGTGCCGATAAAGACAGAAACCGTCATTGTGAACTCCCCAGCCGGACACTCATTCTTGGCTTCAAGAACCGCACTATTGTACGCCACTCGCCTGCTCGCGAAGTGCTGAAATGATCTTGCTCTGAAGCAGCGCCGAATCTGACTTGCACGCAAGCTGTTAGGGCAAAAACGCTTTCATGCAGAACAGACTGCCGCCGGACTTTTCGAACTCGGAAGTGTCAACGATGACTGGCGTGAGGCCTTCCCGGCGCAGGATGGACTCAAGGTGCTGGGTGATATAGGGCGTGAGGTAGTTTCCGTTGGCCACGATGCCGTTGCCCATGAATTTGTGGGCTTCGTCGGCGGTGAGGTGGTGAACCCGCTTCCAGAACCCGCCCAGAGTGGCGAGAGATTCGGGGGCGTAGGCGCCAGGATAAACGAGCACCGCTTCGTTATTCAGCGGGCAGAAGCAGGTATCGAGGTGGTAGCAGTAGGGGTCGACCAAATGGAGAGGGACGATCGCGATCTCCAGTTTGGACATGGCCTCGCGAAACTTTTCGACGCCGCCCTGGGTCGAGCGAAAACCATAGCCGGCATAAATGCGGGACCAGTCCGGATGCCAAAGGAGGTCGCCATGACCTTCGAGGTGGTCGGCGCCGAGGTCGACTTCGATGAGCTTGAAACCACGCTGGAGGTACCAGTCCACGTAGAAAGGTACCTCGCGCTGCCGGGAAGAATGCACCATGCAGCTGGGCACGATAAATTTGCCCAGTTCTTCATGAAAGCCGACAAAAACCTGATTGGCGGCAAAGACCATGTCTTCGAGGCCCGGGGCGGGAGCGATGGTCTCGACTTGGCATCCAGCATGTTCCAAAGCGGAACAAAGAGCCTGCCATTGCTGTTGAGCCCTGACGCGATCGACCGGAGACTTCCCGGACATATAAGGATTTTTCTGGTCGACGACGTCGAAATATGCGGGCGGACACAAGAGGACTTGCTTTTGCATGTTGCTGGAATGGTAGCGAGGAGCACGCTTGGAGGCAAGGAACGGAAGACGAAAATCCTCATCAATGCCGAAGGGTCGGCACGCGGGAGGAAGCCGGCTTCAGACAGTGGCATCAAATGCCAAGGAATTGAACTGAGGAGGGTTCGGCAATGTCTGGCGTCCTAAATGCAAGCGTTGCGCAATCTGGCTGCCGTTGCGATTCTCAGGGGGCGAACTGAGGGGTGCAAGGATGAGATGAAAGAGCAGTCGGGCGGAGGCTTCGATGCTCAGCCATTGTGCAAATTCGCAATGCTCAAGACCGTTTCTTCGACTGCGCCAAGGGAAGCTGTTTCTGGTGGAGACGGATCGCGTGGCGGAATCGGGCGAGCTGGCGCCACCGTACTCACCCAGTGTGCGGCAACCACCCCGGCGGGTGGAGCGATACTGGCTATGTGACGAGTGCGCGAAGGTTTGGACGTTGGCTCACGACTGGCGCCAAGGCATCGCGTTGGTGCCATTGCCGCGGCCACCCGCCAGTGCGAGGCCAGACCTCGAGGCGGGGTACGGCGAAATAGCATAGGACATTGGTGGATTCATGGTTGTGGCGTGGATTCGTACGCGTGTTCCGGTAAGAAACGGGTAGGAGAGCTGGATTCGGCGTCGGGCCAGCGTTTCATTATTTCCGCCCAATGGCGAGAAGGTGGGAGCTTGCCCCAAGCAGGGCGGGTTCACGCTCCACCTTGCGCAGCACGGCGAGCAGGCGCTCTCGCTGCTGCGGGAGGTTCCATATTCGGTCGAAGTCCCGTGCCAGCCAGCCTGGTCCCTCGACGGCCACGAGCTCAACCAGATCAAAGCCCGCTTCCGATAGTTCGGCGCCTAGTTCGTCGGGGAGGTGAAAAAAAGCATCGGTAAAGTAGGTCAGGTTGTCAGTAGGATTTCGGTGCTGGCCTTCGGCCAGATCGCGATCCAGGATCGACGCAAATTCCGGCCGGTCGAAGAATCCGCTGGATAGAGAATCGAGCAGCGAAGCAAAACGGCTGATAGCGGCAGCCCACACCAGGCCTCCGGGTCGAAGCACGCGATGGGCTTCACGCAAAGCAGCCAGGCGGTCGTTGCGCCGAGTGAGGTGGTAAAGAGGACCGAGCAATAAGACTGCTTCGGCGGTGTGGTCGCCGTGCTGCAGGTTGCGCGCATCTCCAACGGCAGCGGAAGCAAGAGGATGCTGGGACTGTTTCGCCGATGCGGCACGCGCCTGGTCAACATGACTGGGCACCGGATCGATCAGATGAACTTCGTAGCCCTGCGAGGCCAGCCAGCAGGCATAGGCACCGGCACCGCCGCCGACATCGAGCACTGTGGCAGGCGCTGGCTGAATATGGCGGAGAATCAGTTCCTGAGTACGCGCGTGCTCGAGTTGAAACCATCCGGTGCGAAGACGGGAAGCTTCGTCGGCCTGAGTGTAATGACGAATGAATTCGTGGTCGGTGTTCTCGGCCATCGTAGAACTCAGTGCCCGTTCTGCATCTAGGCGCCGGCGCGGCGGTGCGGGGCACGGTATCCCATGCCAATCGAGATGTGTCGGGCCGCGTCTTTGAGCGCTTCGAGGATGCGCGGCATGGTCTGTGGGCTGACCTGCTGAGCAGTGCCACTTAAGCCCAGGCCCGCTTCGATGGTGCCGCGGTCATTGAAAACCGGAGCACCGACGCATCGCGCGCCGAGGTTGTTCTCCTCGTCGTCCACGGCGTACCCCTGCGCACGCACCTTTTCCAGTTCTTTCACCAGACGCGGCAGGGTAATGATGGTCTTGGGCGTACGCTTTTCCATGCCGCTCTTGCGCAGAATCTGCTCCAGACGCTCCTGGGGAATGTGTGCGACCAGCGCTTTGCCCACGCTGGTAGCGTGGACGCGCATTCGGCGTCCCACCCAGGTATCCATCCTGATAAATCCCTCCGGTTCAACCTTCTCGATGTAGACGGCGTCAGATCCATCCAAAATGGCCAGGTGGCAGGTGAGACCGGTCTGCTGGGTGAGGTGGCGCATGATGGGCAAAGCCACGCCGCGCACATCCAATCCGCTCAGCGCTCCGCGGCTCAGGCTCAGGATCTTCAATCCCACCCGGTACTTTCCGGACTCCTCATCGCGGGTCAAATAGCCCTGAGTCTCAAGCGTACGCAGGAGATAACTGGCGGAACTCTTTGGAATGTTGAGTTTACGGCTGATTTCAGCGTTGCTTAAGCCATCGGATTCCTGCGCCACGGCTTCCAGCATGGCGAGAGCGCGTTCGACAGCGGCGGACGGAGAATCGGAAGAAGAAAGAGGCATACCTGAAGGTATGGTAGCAAACCTGTAGGCGGCCAATAAAGTGAATGTACGTTCACTATATTGAACATTCGTCTTGACCTGGCATGGAGCTTGACATACGCTTCGCCAGTATCGTGAATTGATGTTCAGTATATTGAACACTAATTGTGACGCCATTTCAGTCAGGGGAACTCGAAGATGCCAGGTACAACCGCTGATTTACCCGAGGTGACCGGTTTACTGAATGCGAGCAATAGCGCGCCCGCGGCTTTTGATGCGGCGGTGGATCTGCCCGCGGGGTTCTGGAAATTCTTCCTGCCACTGCACAAGGTTTTTACCCCGCGGCAACAGGAACTGGCGTCCCGCCGCGTCGAGGTGCTGCGAGCTGCGCTGGACGGTGACAAACCCGCGCATCGCTTCCCTTCCGACACGATGCGCAATGGCTGGCGGATCAAGCTGCCCGCCTGGTGCCAGGACCAGCGCAACCAGATGACGGGTCCGGCCGACTACGCGGAGCTTTGCGTCAAGATGCTGAACTCGGGAGCGCCCGGTGTGATGCTCGATCTTGAAGATTCGTGTGTGAACGAGTGGTCGCATCACGAAACGGGAGTGGCCAACATTCTGGCGTGCCTGCGCGGCGAACTCACCTACTACGATAAGAAGCGGCAGCGGACGGTCTCGATTAACCCGAGCAATACGGTGATCTTCACGCGCCCACGCGGGTTGCACATGAACCAGGCTGGTCTGATTGCGGACGAAATGGTTTCCGCGTCATTGTTCGATGTGGCGCGCGTTTTCTTTGGGGTTGATCCCACAGAGCTGAATCATCCGCTGTGCTTCTACATTCCGAAGTCGGAGTCGGCCGAGGAGGCGCTGTGGTGGCGCGATCTGTTTCAGGCGCTGGCCAAGTGGCGCGGTCTTCCACACGACTCGATTAAGTGCATGGCGCTGGTGGAATCCCATCCCCTGGCGTTCCAGATGGAGGAGTTCGCTTACAACCTACGCGCACACCTCATCGGATTGGACCTGGGCCGCTGGGATTACATGGCAAGCCTGATCCACTTCAATCTGGATGATCCGGACTGGGTGCTGCCGGATCGCAACACAATTCCGCACGATGTTCCGTTCTTCCAAAACCTGCGCGAACTGATGCCGGAGATCTGCCACCACCGCGGCATGCTTGCCATTGGCGGGATGACGGCGCTGTTTCCCAGCCGGGAAGACGCGGAGTTGAATGCGCGCGCCCTGACAGCTCTGGAGAAAGACAAGAAAAACGAAGCCGATTGCCTGATGGATGGGGCCTGGACCGGCCACCCGGATCAGAACGCGATTGCGGTGGCCGAGTTTCCTTACCCGAATCAGCTTCAGGCGCGGCCAAAGAATGCGAGCCGCTACCCCAGCCTGCGGCCCGCTCCCAAAGGCATAGGAGAACGCACGGTTAAGGGAACGCGCGCGGCGGTGCGGACGGTAATCCGGTACCGTGACGGCGTGCTTCGCGGAAACGGCGCCAGCCTGCTGGATGGATACATGGAGGACCTGGCTACCGACCGTATCTACCGGCTGATGATTGCGCAGCGGGTGCGGCATCGCGACCTGACGTTCATTGCGGACGAGCAGGGCCGGAATGTGCAACACACGCCGGAATTTGTAACGCGGCTGTTCGATGAGGAACTCGATCGACTGCTGCGCGAACTTCCAGCAAATGCAGGCACGGAAGAAAAAGAACGTTACCGCCTCGCCCGCGAACTGAGTGAAGCCATGATCGTGAACGGAGAATTCGATCCAGTCTGAATCGCCCCCCCGGCCAAATCAACTAACAGGAGAACTAAAAAATGTCCGCCAAGAATAATGGAACGAAGAACCCTCCACAGAAATCCTCAATCGCACCCTCCGGCATACCCGTGCTGCGCGATGAGGAAAGAACCGCACAGTACGCGCTGGCGCAGGACTGCATGAACTACGAGTGGGCGAACAATTCACGCTGGCAGGACGTGGAGCGCCCGTACACAGCCGAAGATGTGCTGCGCCTGCGCGGCTCAATTCACATTGAGCATACGCTGGCTCGTCTGGGGGCGGAGAGGCTGTGGGAACTGCTGCAGACCGAGTCTTACGTGAACGCGCTGGGAGCGGTTACTGGTAACCAGGCGGTGCAGCAAGTGCAGGCGGGGTTGAAGGCGATCTATGTAAGCGGATGGCAGGTGGCCGCGGATGCGAACAATGCGGGGCAGATGTATCCCGACCAGAGCCTTTATCCGGCGGACAGCGTTCCAAATCTGTGCCGCCGCATCAACAGCGCGCTGCAGCGAGCCGATCAGGTGCACCATGCCGAAGGAAAAGTCGCTCCCACGCGAACCTGGTTTGCACCGCTCGTAGCCGACGCGGAAGCCGGGTTCGGCGGCACGCTGAATGCATTTGAGTTGATGAAGGGGATGATCGAGGCGGGCGCGGCGTGCGTGCACTTCGAGGATCAGCTTTCGTCAGCAAAAAAGTGCGGACACCTGGGCGGCAAGGTTTTGGTTTCGACCACCGAGGCCGTGCAGAAACTGGTTGCCGCGCGTCTTGCGGCCGACGTAATGGGCGTGCCCACTCTGATCATGGCGCGCACCGATGCCGACAGCGCCCATCTGCTCACCAGCGACATTGATGCGCGCGACCGTGCCTTCTGCACCGGCGAACGCACATCGGAAGGCTTCTATCGCATTCGCGGAGGCTTGAACTCAGCCATCGCCCGCGGCCTAGCCTACGCGCCCTATGCCGACTTGATCTGGTGCGAGACTTCGCGGCCCGATCTGGAAGAGGCGCGTCTTTTCGCCGAAGCCATTCACGCGAATCATCCCGGGAAAATGCTCGCCTACAACTGTTCACCCAGCTTCAACTGGCGCAAGAATCTGGACGAGGCCACCATCGCCCGCTTCCAGCAGGAATTGGCCGGCATGGGATACAAGTTCCAGTTTGTCACTCTCGCCGGCTTCCACGCGCTGAACCTGAGCATGTTTGAACTGGCACGCGGATACAAGAGCGCGGGCATGACCGCCTATTCTCGTTTGCAGGAAAAAGAGTTCAGCCGCGAAACCCAGTACGGGTATGAAGCGGTGAAGCACCAGCGCTTCGTGGGAACGGGATATTTTGATCAAGTGCAGCAGGTGATCAGCGGCGGGCTGTCGTCGACCATGGCGCTTGCCGGCTCCACGGAAGCCGAACAGTTTACCGAAAAGAAACTGCTGGTCCGGCAAAAGCAAGGCCCGGATGCGGCTTCTCACCCGATCCGGGGCGACTGCCGTCACAGTGCCGAACTAGGTCCCGAGGAAATGCTCCTTCCCTCTGGAGACTAGGAGCGCAGCCTGATGCGGGAGCTGAATCCTTCTGCTATAATCGCAGCGTTCCGAAGTGTCGTTTCACATCCGTGCGGAAGTGGTGGAACTGGCAGACACACCATCTTGAGGGGGTGGCGCCGAAAGGCGTGGGGGTTCAAATCCCCCCTTCCGCACCAATTTTAATACTGTAGATTGAATAGGTTACAGGCAGCTACCTAGTTTCGTACAATTATCGTACAATGCTTCCGGTGGGCTCACCTTCTCCCGGAGGCATTTATGTTGAGCGTCTACACTCGTCACTACCCTCCTTGCGCGCAGTCAGATCCCTATTACAGACGTTGCCGCTGCCCGAAATGGATCATGGGCATTGTTGAAACGACAGGCGCCTTCGTGCGCGTCAGCGCCCGCACTCGCGCCTGGGAGAAGGCGGAAAAGAAGGCGCGGCTAATGGACGCGGAGGCGGCCGACCCGTCGCCGGCCCGTGTCACAGTAGAGGACGCGCTCAACGCGTTCATTGCAAGGAAGCAGGGACAACGGCTCTCGCACAGCTGGCTCTACAAGTTCTCGCTGATGCAGCGTGAGCTCGTTAGCTTTGCGCAGGGTCGAGGTCTGACCTACATTGACGAATTCAACGACGACGAACTCGGTCTGCTCACTCGATCTTGGAAGGTCGCACCCATCACCGCCCAGAAACGGCAGGAACGCTGGCACTCCTTCTTCTCCTACTGCGTGCGTAAACGCTGGCTAAAACAGAACCCGGTCGAAGAATTGGGCGCGATCAAGGTCAGACCCGTGCCCACTGATTATTTTTCGCAGGAAGAGTTTCAGAAGTTAGTGAACGTAACTTACGATCTGTCTCATTGGAGCACAAACCCCGGACACAGGGTCCGGGTACGGGCACTCTTGCTTCTGATGCGCTATAGCGGGCTCCGCTTAAATGATTCGGTCACACTTGAGCGGGTGCGGCTGACGGGAAATCGCCTATTTCTTTACCAACAGAAAACGGGGCTGCCGGTATACGTGCCATTGCCGCCTCACGTGGTCGAACTCTTGAGCACAGTGGAAAACAGTAATTCTCGCTACTTCTTCTGGACTGGTAATGGTCTGCACTATCGGGCCAGCAACTGCTGGCACGCCAGTCTGCAGCGGCTCTTCAAATGGGCTAAGCTCGATAAGAGGGCCCATCCGCACATGCTACGGGACACGTTTGCGGTCGAACTCCTGTTGGCCGGCGTTCCCATCGACCAAGTATCTATTCTGCTGGGGCACGCTAGCGTGAAGACTACAGAGCGGCACTATGCTCCGTTTGTCAAGGCCCGACAGGAGCAATTGGTATCGTCGGTAGAGAAGAGCTGGCAGATCCAGGGGCTACGCCTAGTGGAAAAGCACGCTTAGCAACCCCGCTGTCAGCTTGCTTTGCGGAGCTTCCGATGCACGCGATGAAGAACAGTCTCTGGCACGCGTAACGTTCGATAGCCGCGCTTGTGCAGCGTCTCTTCCCTGCTCCAGTGAATGACGCCTGGCTCCCGTTGGAAGATCCGTCGAACTGTCTTCTCACTGAGAGCCCAGAGTTTGGCAATCTCGTTAATCGAGTAGTGCTTCTCATTCGCGAAGTCAGTAGAGCCTATGGGTGACCCGGTGGAAGCCGGAGGGAAGGCCCGAGCTGGTTCCATTGGTGTTCGAGCGAATTCAGACATGGCCTGACTCCAACCACCGCTACATGTTAACCAACTTGATTCCATGCGCGGCGATTGTCCAATGAATTCTCGGGCGACACCTATTCCCAATGGGAATAGCTCGGTTAGAAGTGAATGAATGTGCGGCGCAGACGGGCTTTTTCTTGATCGGCTGACGCAAGTCAAACCGGAAAACCCGCGCCAGCGACGACGCCAGCGCGGGCTTAACTTTGATTAGTATTCGTTCGGCAGATGGATCACGTTGTTCGCGAAGTACAGCGCAATTTCGTCCAAGGGGAAATCCGTGTGCTCGATCTCCTTGGTACACACGATGTTGCCGTTGCCATCATCGCAGGTGAGCGTAGCGCTTCGGTCGGGACGTACGGCCAGCTTCCAGACCTGAAATTCCTCGGCGGCGACGGCCTTGTGGTAGGGCTTAATGATCGCAATTTCGTCCAGGAGCCAATGTGCGCCACCGTGCTCGGCGACGTACTGCACGCCGTCGGTGTAGAGAACGTTGCGGTTGATCCCGTGCCGATACCAGTTCTCGCTCCCCGTAAACTGCGCGAGGTCGCTCTTGCTGAGAGTCTTCTTCGTCATAATGTTGCCTCTTTTCTTCATGTGATCCCCTAGGCGGGGCGAGAGAGCAACAGGAACAGCCGCACGGAAGGCGCAGCGTCACAGGCAACCGTGGAATAAATGAGGGGTAGCCCGTAGGGAATCATCGTTTATGCCGCGAAAGTGCCTTGACGTTAGCCTGCGGCTGTTAGGTTGACTCCGAACCCGTCCCGGTGGATCATCGAAGAGGCAGATCATGACGAAGACGGCACGTAGAGATGCGGACGACAGGGCACAGATACGCGGATATAGACAACGGGATGTACTCCGTACCGGCGAGGCCATCCGGTCAACGGCGCGGCATCGGGTTAGCCTTTTTGATACTGACAACTCGGGCGGACAGGGGCAATTCAATTGGCTTGGGCGGACGCCGCTGATCTTCAGATCGGCGCAGAAAGGACCGGACGAACTCGTTCGCCAATCGTGAATCGTCGTCGGATCGCATAATCACACACGTTTGGAAACACAATGAGGCATCAGAAAGTGGCTTTAACGTCACGCCCTCAACGCGGAAACCAAGGGCCTTCGGTTTGGTGAAGATGGCTATGCCAACGTGCTCAGATACCAAGTGAACCGCTTCTTGCGGCGTCATTGTGTCATGCGCATGTTTCGGAGTGATTCCCTCGCGTCGTGCAGCGTCCATGATCGCGTCATGAACCAGGGGATAAACTCGTCGCGCGAACAAGATCCATCGATCTTTGGCGAAATCTTCGAGCACGATTTGCTCCTTTTGAGCAGCCGCATGATTCTCCGGGAAAGCCACATAGAGCGGTGCCGGAGCGAATGGTACAGCGGTGATCTGAGGGTCCGCCGGCGGCGCCGTGACTAGGGCGAGATTCAGTTCCCCGGCTAGAACACTGCGGACTAATTCGACAGAGAACTGACTGATCAGTCGAACGTCGAGGTTAGGGTAAAGGGGGAGACGAATAGCGAGAAGGTCCGAAACCCAGGACTGATCGGCTTCGTGCGAGTGTCCGATCGTCAAAACGTTGTCTGCTCCGTCATGGGCGGTACGGGCGAGATGCACAGCCCGCTCCATATGTACGAGCGAGGACCGAGCCTCTTCGACGAAGACTCGCCCTGCCTCGGTGAGCTCCACACGGACAGTACGTCGATTGTCGCGAGTGAACAGGCGAAATCTGTTTTGTTTTTCGATCTCGGTGATTTGTCTGCTGAGCGCGGATTGGGTGAGGTGCAATCTGAGAGCGGCCTTCGTGAAGTTCAACTCTTCGCCCAAGGCAATGACTGCGTGCAGGTGGCGTACTTCAACGTTGGGAAACACGGCTTCAACCCCCGCCCAAGAGTTAGGTGATGCCCGGCATTGCGTCTTGTCCTTATGTGTAAAGCGACGAGTGGTTATGAGCTTGGAACCCGGCCAGTTCTGAAAAGTTTCCAGAAATGGCAGCAAACTTTTGAATAACTTGCATCTGAAACCAGCTCCAGGCAGGGGTTCTAGGGAACGGAAAACGACTGAGGAACCTGCGGGATTTTCGTCGAGTCGCCCACGCATTGGGTAGGGTCAGTAACACATCGCCATCAAGGCGATAGCGGCTAGGCAGAAGAACATTTTCTTGTTCCTCCAAGCCGTTATTAGCTTCACAGATCTCCTGATGGCGATAGCTAAGTCGAACAGGGCAAACCGAAAGAGCAAGCTTCTATCAGCCGCGAGAGCGCAACGCAGCCGCGCTTCGCAAAAAGCGGGAAACACGTTTTCACACAACTTAGCTAGTGAACCCGCCATTGCCCGTTTTCATGCAATACGGTCGTTCCATGCCCCCCCGGGGCCGCGTTACTATCAAAGGTCGCGCCGTCGTCGGCGATATTCATGCAGTCGGAACAGTAGATTAGTGTACCGTCTGGCAAACTTAGGCCAGCTAACACCGAATAAAATGCGGAAGCGAATTGGACCGGGACTTTGAATTGCTTTTCGGCGGCTGTGAGACGTTCACCGAAATTAATTCCGTCACCCGTGTTCGCTATATAGTTAGAAATCGAGACCGGAGAGCCGATTGCTACGGGCGCTTGACCGGGGAGGGCCAGTCCGTCGTAACCAATATAGCTGTCCCCTACATCCCAGCTCGGGCTATTGTCTGGAGTTGCTAGCGTTTTCGCAGAGTTAGAATCTGCGAGCGCAATCAAATGGGTAGCACCCATATCGTTTCCAGGAGGCAGTTCAAAAATCAAACGCCCTTTGAGTCCCCCCGGCGCTCCACCTGTCGTTCCGATCTGAAGTAATGTGGCAACGATTGGCGGGTAGTCATTCCCAACAGAGTTGCCGCCGGTGCATTGCATCCAGATAGAAGTCCACGTGCCGAGCGGATTACACTCCTGCGCAAATACTGACGGATACATATTACCTGCAGAATTTACGATTGCCCCCGAAGTCAAGGAATCGGCGAATAACATCGTTGGGTTTCCGCCGCCAGAATTGAACACATCGACTGTGCTTGTCAGAATGACGTTTCCGGGCCACAGCTTTAACGAAGGCCAATAAACGGCAGTGGCCGCTGCAACTGTGTACGAGGATAAAAGCGATTCGGCGTTATCGATATAAGAACACACTTGGGTTGAGCAAAGCGTAGCCGGTATTCCAGTGGCAACCGCGTACATCCCAGTACCATTTGGGGCGACCATATCCGCACCCCCGTCGCCGCTGATTCGCAGTAGGTCGTAAGTGATTATTCCTTCGTTTCCGATCCGATTCCACAATACCTTGATCGATCCGTTGACACCGTTCGTATTTGCCGAGCCTGCGAGGTAGGCTGGCGAGGTACCCCAGGTACTACTGTGAACGACGACGTAGTAGAAATTTTGGAACGATCCCGTATTCGTGTACTGAGGGAGGAAACCTGCGGGCGTCGATGCGACTATGTTTGCTTGACCTCCTTCCACGATCAGCCCGGCTGCTCCCGTCCCTAAGGGATTGCAATTTCCGTCTTCTTCCCCGTAAACCCCGTTTAACAATACCGTGTCGGGCTGATAAACCGTCGCCGCGCGTATTCCGAACTGAGCGTAGCCCTGGACGATGGTATCGGTGACCTTCAGCGTATTTCCATCCTGATCATCGATTCCGTTTCCAGTGCACTGCAAACTTATATTGGAGTTTTCGACTTGAAGGACTCCTGCATTTGTTGAGAAGGGTCCAGGACCAAGAATGGCGGTTGAGCAGAACGTCGCATCGCATCTTCCCCATAGGTAACTCAAAGTCGTGGATAAGCCGTTGATGACGGCCGCTTGGTCGTTATCCACCTGTACAAGCGAGCCAAAACTTGCTCCTGAGACCGGACTATTCGCAGGGCCAAGATTGTTTATCTGTGAGCCTTGAGCATTATCTTCTACCGCGGGCCACGTCCCACTCTTTACACCGGGAGCTACCCTCAGTCCCTGCAAAACGATGGCCTGAAATTGATCGCCGTTCGATGGATCGCCAGCCATAATACAAGTGTCTTCCATTGCGCACAGGAGGGTAGCACCAGATGAGTTGATCGTAATCGAGGACGTTCGAATCGACACCCTTGCCCGAAGAAGGTGAGTACCGGGATCAATCGTGACTTGACGAGAAATTTGTCCGTTCGTGCGCGTTACAGCCGCATCCACGGCTGCTTCCTGAAATCCGTCTGTCGCGGTGCCGATGGAATAGCCAGACGGGTGAGCATTATCGGCTGTGAACTCAATTGTTCCGCCAGACGCGCGCGAAATACAGCTCCCCCCCGTAATGAGGACGATTTCAGGAGTGCCAGTGCCTGAAATATAGAGATAGTGCCATTGATCTGTACCGTTTACTCCTTTCGGACAGGGTCCTAGGACGACGCTGTTGGCTCCAGCTTGAATTCCTGCGGGAGGAGATTGAGTCCAAGTGTAAACGCTGGTGTTCACAACAGGATTTGAGGGGCTTCCACCGATTCCACTAGCAGAACCGCCTCCCGATGATCCAATGATGCCTACCGGAAACTGTTGGTTTGGTGCGAAATTGATTGTGCCATCGGAATTGATGGACAATCCCGTGGCTGTCGGGGTTGCGCCATTTGCACCAAAGGACAGGGACAATTTGCCGACCGGGCCCGCCGTCGATCCTGCCGTAGGTTGGGCAACCCAACGAAAGTGCTGCATGGACGTCTGGTTTTGCGAGTTGGTAAAGGTCGATTCAAAATCCAGTGGTGCGGAATCCACGAGATTCGTATTATTCGTCTCCGGGTTGCCGGCCGGCATTTGTAGGCCACCTCCGAAGGTTTGCATTTGGGAAAAGAGGTTATTTCGACCAAGCTTGGCAAATGCCGCGTCTGTGAGACCGTGCAGAAGATCTACGTTTAAGTGAGGAACAAGCGTTTCCGATGCGACTTGGAATGGCGGCCCATCGATCGCATCCGAAACGAACGACGGCCCTATAACAGAAGTAGCCTCAAACACAGGCAATCGAGCTCCGGGTAAGCCAACAATAGGCGACGGGATAGGCCCCACAGGACCAGGAAACCTAAGGGTATTCAGGACCGCGTTGAATTGCTGAACAGAGATGAATTGATCCTGTCTCTTTCCTCCCAATGTATCCGCATCGACTGCCTTTAGCGCGTAGGGGACGCTGACGAAGATGCTTCGAGCGCGCTCGATACCATCACTGGGCGTTATTCCAATCCATCGTGGATCTCCAGAAGCAAATAGATAGGCAGGAATCCCAAGAGAACTTGCCGCTCCTAACAAAACATTAAACGATCCAGAGCCATCAGTTACGACACTCTCTGTTTCGGACCAAAGCGACGTTCCACCTGATTCCTGCTTGTATAGGGCGAACGTCACATTTTGAGCACCAAGCGAAGGTGTTCCATTTAGTTCCGACAACGTACCGCTAAACCTGATGAAAAGCGGTACCGAGGTTCCGTCATTTAAGGAACCGCTCTCCGTTGGCGATTCGGTCGACGTTTGTCCGGGCAAATCAACTGTGGCGATAAACAGGAGAAACGGTATAGCCAACCAAAATCTCATAGCTGAGGATCCTTTCGCCCATGCTGTCGACTGACGTTATAGGTGACTTGGGGGGAATGACAGGTCTTCCGTCACAGAGCGACGAGATAATCTGTGGAAAATCCCAAAATGGGTCGGAGACCCGTCCGAATAGAGAACTCACGCCTCATTAGACCTTACCTTTGACGATGCAGCACACGGGAGAATCTGGTCTACAAGCAGAAGTTCGAGCGGTCATCGAACATGTGCTTGCCGATCGGCCCGGAAACTCGCGAGTTTCGATTCTCGGCTCCCTGGCCAATGGCCGTTGGAAAATGAAGATTGTGAGCCCGAACGTGTTCGAGCGGTCGTATACGCTGGAGGGTTCTGCTGGCGAGCATTGGCCGCAATTCAGGTGGTTCTGAGTAAGACGTTGATGGGAAGAAAAGATTGATTGAAGTTTGCACTTTCGCTTAACGGCATCTTGAGTTCAGGACAGTCGGGGGAGGGCGCGCGATTCGGAATTTCTCCCGCGCACTCTTGATCGTCATTCCCGGGGCGGTTCACGTGCGTACTCACGGGATGTTTCTTCATTAGGGTGGCATCGAAATGCTTCAGGTCAATCCACGACGCGTTTGGCGTCTGTAATGCCGGGATCTAGCCACAAATCGTAGTCCTCTTGTCTCAGCATCACAGGCATCCGGTCATGTGCATCGGCGACCAGCGAGTTTTGGCGTCGTCGCAAGTATCGTGCAAGTTTCGAAATCGCATTCGTTGTCCTGATCTCGTATCGTACCCCCAGGTCAGCAAAGGCGACGAATCGTCCGCTATTCCAAAGTTGAACGTCGTGCGCGACCGGCCCAGACAGAGGGGTACACGAAGGTAGATAGAGGACCTTCTCTGAAGGCGGAACTCCGTTGCATTGTAGCGAATCGAATAAGCTTGATCCAATTGATGTGCGATCTTTTTCTGAAACTCGCCGCGGCTGCACCTCGCAGTGCTGATGAACAGATCTCAGGGCGCTTCACGGTTTCCCCTTTGCTGTTTACATACGTCCCGCTGTCCGTGCATTTTGGGTTGGATTGCTGCTGTTGCGGGGTGGGTTCGCCGAAGGTCTTTGAGGAGTTTGCGCGGACTATACAGGAAGCAGTACTGCCGCGAGGGCAAGGACTGAAAAACGAATCGGTGCACGAAAGACATTGGCGATCTCTTTTTGTCAGATTATCCGGGGGACCTTATACCAAAGGAAGGGACCAAAAAAACAGTGAGAAGTATACGCCGGAATGGCCTAGGTAGAAACAACTAAATACTAGATGCCTAAGAGTAGAAGCGCCCAAAGGAAGCACCCGGCGGCGAGTACGAGACAGTGAGACCGTTTTATTTTGAACGTGGCGGTGACAGGAACAAAAGAGGCCATGTGGTTTCCCGATTTAAAGGCATGGCCTCCCTTGATAGTTTAGCGTTCCGGATTGTTATCTCACGGTCCATCGGATGGAGTCTGTGACGAATGAACTTTCGCCCGATGTGGAGAACTTGGCGACCCATGGAAAAGGACGGAACGAAAGAGCACTCAACGAAGGTGTAAAAACTTCCGTCGCGGGAGGCAGATACGGCTTGTGCCACAGGATGTATCATGGAACCGGCAAGAGAAGGGCCACGCTTTGACCAACTTTTGCTTAGACCCAGAACCCATGAACAGCGGGACAACCTCAGGGCTGGGTGACCTGCCTCGATCTTCTCGTCTATGTAGAAGTGAGGATCTCAACGTTTCGGCGAACTCGTTGGGCGTGCGATAGCCCAGACTGCTATGGGATTGCTCGCTGTTATATTCCTCCCGCCGCCGCGAGATCTTCTCCCTGGCATCGGCCAGGTTCCGAAATCAGCTGGCGTTCAAATACTCATCTCTCAACCGCCCATTGAAACTTTCCACGTGGCCGTAATGCATCGGTCGTTCGGGCTGAATGTGGATCAACTGGAGCCTCCTGGCTGGGCAATCCCCAGAGCATCCGGGTGTGCGTGAACTGCTCCTTCGCTCCTCAACACGCTGGCGGTGTTGAACGAGGGAGAGATCGGCAATCAGGTAGTCGTAGGTCTCGCTTTTGTGGTTTCGAATTACAGACTGGGATCCGTGGAATCACTTAACATCTCCGTGCACTTGTAAAAACAGGTCCATTCCGTGAATCGGAAATCTCGCGGCTCCCTCCGCGCCAATAGAATCAGCAGAAAATCGAGTTCATTTCTCCGGATCTTTTCGGTGAAAGCAGACCGCTCGAATGGCTTCTGCCAGCTTACACAACGCATGTTTGTTCAGTGCGTCATCGGCGTAGCCTGATATGCACAAGGACGCTGATCCCTGGCGGCAGCCGTGCTAGGCGCTTGGCGAGCTCTGGTCCGTCCATTCTTGGCGTGATGACATCGGTCAGCAGGAGATGAATTACTCCCCTGTGGGATGCGGCTACGTGCAGAGCTTCCTCGCCGCTTCCCGCGGAGATCACCCTGTAGCCGCTTCTTTCCAGGTTATGACAAAGCACCTTACGCAACGAGGCAAGGTCTTCTACCAAAAGAATAGTCCCACTGCAAGGTTCAGCTTTTCCGGGGCGGCGTCTCCGCGCACTTGGATTCTCCGCCCGCAGCTTTCCTACTCCTGAGAACAATCACAAGCAGTCCTACAACTGTAGCTTCGGAAGATCCACAGGATGTGACCTGTTATTGAACATCGGTATTCTAGTGGCCCTAATTTCTTGTCATCTCATGCGTGCCGCGATGCCGAGCGGGAAAGGAGGGAACGTCCCGTGCATTACCGTATGCTCTGTTTCGTGCGTTGGCCTGAGCACGGGACCTGAGTTAAGACCTTCCTTATTTAGGTACACAAACTCTTCTCAGCGGCGACTAAAGAAACATTTCAAATGGCCGATAGATGAGATTGTGAATTCATCGGTCTTATAAGATTCACGGCAAGAAAACGCCGAGCCGGCTGGGCAGGTTCGGCGTTTGGTCGACAGCCCTGAGGTCTTACGCGGAAAAGATCAGCCAGGTCGCCCCGGCTAAGCCAGCTACATGCGCACCCAGCCTGCGGCGCAGTTGGTGAAAGATCGACCCGTGGGGAAGCTAACGGAAGCCGAGGGTTTCATCGCTTTCCCCAAACTAAGGGAATCGGTGTCCCTGCCGATAAGACTTATGTATCGGACTGAACGTAATGAGACCTCTCTGGAAAAGCCAGGTATCGCCCCTGAGTCCCCAGCAAAAGTAAAAATGAGTAGTCGATTCCTAGCTGCGGCGCTCACGTTTGCATTACTGGTCCTTATTTCTCGCCTAGTGGGGGTGGGGTACCGGGGTCTGAACGCAATCGATAGTCTCTATGCGGACGCGCGAACAATTTCCGAAACACACTGGATAGGTGTGCAGCTGGATAGTGAGGAGTTCACCTATTCCAATCAAAATAGCCGGACCAAAATGCAAATTGTTGCGATCAGCGACCAACGGGAAACCGATTCGCTTCTCGTCGATCGAGCGAAATATAGTGTCAGAATTTCTGATCCTCTCCAGCGGCTGCAATCTCGGGTCGGCTCTGAAAAGGAGCGCGAGCATCTCAACGCGATCGTTGAGGCTAGGAGCGACAACGTCATAAGCCACGAGCAAGTGAGCGATATTTTGTTAGACCAGAAAAATATGGAAGAGGCATGGCAGCGGCCGATTCAACTGACGTTCGCGCTGTTGTTGAAGTATCGCCCGGCGTGGAGCGATTTTGTCCGGTTTCAAGCTGATGATAGGGACGAGCAACTGAAGAGGAGCGCGATCAAATATGTTGCAGTCCGAACCAGGACTGTCTATCTCATCGTTGCTTCGGTCCTGCTGGCATTGGGTATTGGCGTCGTAGTCGTCCACCAGCTCATGGCCGAAATTCTTCGGTGCCAAAAAACGGAGAGCGGCATACGCCGGATGAACGAAGACCTCGAACAAAAACTGCTCCAACGGACTGCCTCCGTCGACCAATCTAACCGAAACCTCATCGCCGCGGTTGCTGAGCATCAAGAAGCCGACGAAGCGAGAAGCCGGTCCGACCAATTGTTCCGTTCTATCGCCGAGAACAGCGCCGATTTGATTGCAGTCGTCGACCAGAGTGGCCACCGTATTTATAACAACCCCACATACGGGCGCCTGCTCGGCTACACCGCAGAGGAACTGAAGAGCACCGTTTCCTTCCAACAAATCCATCCCGACGACCGGCCCCTGGTCACCCGGGCTGCGCAGAAAGCTCTTGAGACTGGCGTTGGCCAGATCATTGAATACCGTATGCAACGAAAGGATGGAACCTATGTCACTCTGGAATCTCACGGCAGCTTCATCCGTGATTCTCGAGGCGAGATCGAAGCGCTCGTCATCTCCGCTCACGATATCAGCGAGCGCCGGATGGCGATGCAGACTGAGAAGCTATCAGCAATCGGACAACTCGCTGCCGGCGTTGCCCATGAACTCAACACGCCCGCTCAATATGTCTCGGACAATCTCAACTTCCTCCGCGATACATGGAGTGAGCTCGACGCTGCCATGGCCTTCTGC